>NZ_JAIQDI010000001.1:1277865-1916798 GCF_020034665.1 Niabella beijingensis
CGGTACCCGTCCAGAGTTTTTTGCTTGAATCAAGCGAAACATAAGGCAGTGCGGCATTCCAGGAACGCAGCTCGTTGCCGTGCCGGTAACTGTTGCGCTGCGCATTTTTGAAACTGAAGAGGTTATTGCTAACCTCGCCGTTACCGCCAAAGGTCCAGGTAGAATGCATCTGCATATTATGCCCCAGCTCGTGAAAGGTACCCCAGTTGGAAGTGCGTACCAGCTCCGGTGTCACGGCCTGAGTAAAATAGTTCATCGTATTCATCGCCACTACCGGAAAGCCGCTGTGTTGTGCTCCCACAGAGGGTTGTACATCATGCACAATACGCCATTGATTTACCGGGGCACGGTTCTTCACATCCGGATTCCCTTCTGTAAGACCATACCAGTCCCAGTAAACCTCTTTTATCGTCTTATCCCATAAGGTCATCAGTTCTGTCGGGCTGCTGATGGGCGCGGACTTTAATTTAGCTACCTCCAGTGTAAATACGATCCTGGTACCCACCAGTTCAAAGAAGGGAACAGAAGTCTTGGACACCAGTTCTTTCCATTCGCTGTCGGTTGTTTTTCCCAGAAAGAAACTGGCTGATTTCGCCACTCCTGAAAATGTCACCGGCACCACGCTCCCCGTAGGTTTTGACGGAATGATGTAGATCAGTCCTCCATACAGGTTCCTTAAATAGTTTTTGCCGGGAAACAATTGTTTACGATTGTAGATCAGCGGGTCTCTTTTTAATTCCGGTTTACCTGATAAATTATCCGTATGCGACCCGATCTGCGCTTCCAGTCCGTAAATACCGTCGGGCACCTCAACGGTTACCAGTTCTCCTGCCGGGGCCCAAACTCCTGTGCTCAGCCAGTTCTGCGGTGCCACGCTGATCCGGAGATCAGCGGCGGGCACATTGATGTAGTTAAGATCGATCTCCACCTTGTAGTTTTGCAACCGGGGTTCATCCGGATTGATCAGACCAGGGAACACGCTGGCTGCAACATATTTTGATTTGTCGATCTTAACACTGGTGTCCACTTCGTAATTCACGGTGTCCGGAAAATCGGTAGGTGTATACCCATTCTCGAAATTGAATCCGTATTCTTTGTTGCAGGCAATAAGGATACCGATACAAAACAGGATCAGCGGAAAAATGGATTGCTTTTTATACTTCATATTAAAAAGATTATTATTGGGCATTATCAAAGGCAGGCATCCATGATCTGCTGTCGAGGTTCAGGCTGCTGATGCCGGAAACACCCATCCAGCTATAAATAAAAAGGGGAAGATCCACCGGAACCGGTACGGCCTCCGTAATATTATACGGCACCGTAGGACAGATGGCATCGCTTTTACCCAGGGTGAAACTCGTCCAGGAGAAGGAGGCAGGAAATACGATATCACGTCCGCCCGGACTCATATCAATAAAACTATTGGAAGACCGTTCCCTGGTCTGCAGCCCCATTCCCGGCCAGTAACCGATAAGCGAAGCGTAATAGGGATCACCGGGATTCACCATCGTGCCGCAATAGCCTGAAAGGATGTACGATTCCGGAAGGGCTGTATTGTAAATACGCACGTCCACCACATTAAATCCTATATTTCCCTGACCATAAGAGGGAACACCACCCAGCCGGAGCGGCGATACGGTAGTTCCGTTTTTGCCGGTGATATCAGCCACTCCTCCCGGAACGCCATTGGTATAGGTACGCAACCAGCGCTTGGAGGCACTGTCATAGATCCTTGCCGTGAAGGTATTCCAGGTGTTAAGTCCAAAAGCCGGCGCGGTACAGGAAGTACCTCCGATACGGAAATCCCAATCATTCCGGCCATCCGAATGGAGCACAAAGGCCCAGCCGGCGTTGGGACTGTTTCCGGCTGCTGTACTCGACTTTGAAAAAATAGCCGGCAGGTTGGAACCCCTGTTCACCATATACACTTTTAACTGTATGGTATAGCCACCCGCAGTGCCCAGGTTAAAGACATCGGCACGGTTTTCGTCGATAATGCCCAGGCTGCTTGTAGTGCTGCCCATGGTGTTGGCGGCTACCGCAGAAGAAGCATCCCCGATAATATATCCTTCCTGCTGGTAGTTCAGGGTATTGGGCCGGGCGATATATCTTGTAACAAAATTATCATTGGCCAGAAGCAGGAATGTGTTGCGCTCCGTATCCGTAAAAGGGCTGTCGTCGTCTTCTTCGGGATAAAGTGCATAGACACCGCCTTTATTGGAAGCGACAACAATCAGCCAGTTTTCACTGGCATAGGTGGGCCGGCTGCGCAGCGCGGTTCTTAATACGCCCAGGAAATCATCGAGTGGTTTTACGGCAGCTACATACTGCGGCACACGCGGGCCGTAGCCAAATTGCTGACCGGCATCCTGCAGGCCCTGGTATTGCGTTATTACAACCGCAGCCTCCGGTCTTTTCAGTTCATCCACCACTGCTTTCTGTGCCTCTGTATCGGAATTCAGCAATTGCTTCTGATCCGCTCCGGTAAGCAGGTGATCAAAAATATAGGGTGCCCGTACAAAAGCCGCTGTCCGCAATGCCGGTTTACTGTTCTTCAATACCGCCGGTACAGCAGGATAATCCGCAAGATTACCGTTCCCGCCGGGGCCCACCTGATGCTTTTTATAATCCACACCGGTAAGCATATCGGCATAGGTAGTTGGCGCATAAGTAAGCGAATCAGCAACACTTCCCCCCGTATACAAGGCATTCTTTGTTAAGGCATACAGGTTGGGATGGATATCATCTTTCAGCGCCTCTGCTTCCAGCACTGCGCCAACGCCTCCGTCTACAATAACATAGAGTACCTTATTGCCGTCACGCAACTGGTGCTTTGTAGTGTCGGTATCAGCCGGGAACTGCAATTTGTTTTCAAAATCGCGGTTACAGGAAACGAGTATTAAACCCAGAAGCGCGAAGCCCCATTGAACGAATACAGATCTTGTTCTCATACGCTATTACTTCTTTAATTATTGAATACCAGCTTTAGAATACCACCCGCAGGCTGTCCTTCAAACCGGCTGATATAGCCTACCAGCATCACTGCGGGCAATCCGCCGATGCCGGATTTTGTTTCTATCATATCCGTCACCGTTCCGTCGATCTTGCCG
The DNA here is from genome assembly GCF_020034665.1 of Niabella beijingensis. NCBI lineage: Bacteria > Pseudomonadati > Bacteroidota > Chitinophagia > Chitinophagales > Chitinophagaceae > Niabella > Niabella beijingensis. The sequence goes on from NZ_JAIQDI010000001.1 coordinate 1,280,976, forward strand.
GTGGCATTATATCCCGCTGCCAGCGAACCATCAGCATTCAGCACCATCAGCCCGTTTCTTACAATGTTGTTATAAGTGGTGAAGGAGCCGGTAACCACAACCAGCCCATTGCCCAGTTGCAACGCCATTGTGGGCAGACCACCGCTAAAACCTGCGCTCTTAAAAGCAGGATCGGGCTGTCCCAGTTCATCCAGCATTACGATCTTTTCAGCCGGCTGGTTATTGAACCTGCTGAAATTTCCGGTAAGGATGATTTTTTTTGAAACGGCATTGTACCGGATGGAATAGATCACATCATCAGCTCCCGCTCCGGTCTTAAAGCCCGCGTCCAGTGTACCGTCTGCATTTAAACGGGCGATCCGGTTGGCCGGTTTGCCGCGCAACGTCGTAAAATCCCCCACCACGATCAGTTTGCCATCCGGCTGCAGGAAGGCATCGTTGATGCTGCCGTTTGCGCCCGGCAGAGCCTGCCGGGTAGTTTTATTATAAGAATACGAGGAATCCAGGTTGCCTTCTGTATCCATACGCACCAGCTGGTTTGCCGGTATGTAGTCGAAGAGCTTATTGTCTTTTGTAGACCGCTCATAAAAATAGGTCCCGTATCTTTCAAAGGACCCCACTGCCGTGATCTGATCATTGCCATAGAACAGTTTGCTGATGCTTCCTTCCGTCAGATTGCCGTTAAACCAGGAAACAGTATCTGTTGCCATGCTGGGGTCCGACACATTGGGACTAACATAAAGACTAACGATCTTTGTTTTGATCGAGGCATTGGAGTTCAGAACGGTCAATCCATTCATACCATCCACGTTATCATATGTTGTCATGGTACCACCGATAAGGAATTCTCCAGACGGCAGGCGGAGAACGCTGTTGATAAAACCGGCGGGACCGCTGCCCGGACTGAAGTTACCCGCGAGATTACCGCTGGGATCGATCTGTACCAGGCCGTTTATACCCGAGGCCTGGTCTTTTCCCTGATAGCCGTATATGGAACCGGCCAGCATAAAATTGCCATTCGGCAGCTGGAGGATCTGGTTGGTAATACCTTTTACACCGGTGCCCGGGTTAAAAGAAGGATCTTTTTGCAGCTTTCCCCTGATGGTAAAAGACGGACCCGGGAAGATCTGTCCGCCCACCCGGAGCGAAGCCCCGCCGGAACTTACGTTATCCGGCAGCACGATCGTTACAGAGCTGTCGGTGTAGGCAGCGATTGTTGCGGTCATTCCGTTTGCCAGAAATGTAAGCTGATCTTTCATTTCCGGTTTCAGTCCTTTTACCGCAAAAGTCATCTGCTGCCCCGGCTGTCCGTTGGCCGGTGTGGGTGGTGTATTTATAAAATCGACCTCGATCACTTCTTTCCCGCCACCATAGGGATCATCGTAAAGATCCGCACTTCTGCTGCAGGCCGACAGTCCCGTTAATACAAGGGCAGATAAACAAAGTATATAAAAATTTCTATGCATCATCATAGCTGTTCTGATTATTGTTTTGTATAGTCAATGCCTCGTTCCCGCGCTGCCTGTATAAACCGGAATGGATCAAACCCGAATATATGGGTCATATACCGCAGCCGGTGCACACGACCATTTGTCGGGGCGATATCCGAGGCAGCCACTACTGCATTGATCCAGTTGGAGTAAGGGAAAGCCTCGTCCGGCACATAGGACAGCATCAGCTGCCGGTATCCTTTGTATTTGATAATCGTGCTGCCTCCAACCGTGTTGGGGTCACCGCTTACTGCATCGTTATAAATAACCCCGATATTCATCGGTGTGGTGTTTACCGATTCAAAGAGTGCTCCTTTGTAGGTATCCAGTGCCAGGGTATCTACCTGTGTATAATCCTTAAGTCCCCTGTTTCCCGGGAACAGGTAGATATCAAGGAACTGCTTCCATACCTCCGGTTTCACCTGTTCAAACCGGGTTACGCTGTCGGCCCCCAGCGTCAGCTGGTAGTCGTTGACGGCATCCAGTATTTTTTTAAAACAAGGATCGGGAGGCGCAAAAAAGGTCAGGTTCTCCTTGCGAAGCGTCTCTTCCAACCCTGCGTATTTTACTACACGTACCAGGGTATCAAAATAGAGGGGATCCGATTCCAGGTATTCCATGATGGTACCGTTGAACCTGGGATCATTGACACCCGAATCTTCAAAACTGCTTTTTTTGCAGGCCGCTGTCAACAGAACGACTATAAGTGCCGGTAAGATGATTTTCTTCATATGTTGTTACCTCCAGTAATTGTTTAATGTCATATGCGGGTTGTTCACCAATGCTTTTTCGCTGATGGGCCACAGCCAGGCGCCCTGTACAAAATTTCCATATGAAATGGGGCGATAGCAGTAGTCCGGATTATATATCTTCCGGGAACGTACCAGGTCGTAGTAGTAATGCCCCTCTCCCATCAGTTCCTTGGAGCGCTCATAAAATATAGCGTCCGGGAGGTTTTTATCCGTACCTGCCGAATACAGATCCGCACCGGCCCTTGTCCGCACCTGGTTTAACAACGCCTCCGCCTTCTGGCTGCCTTCCTCCAGGTTTGCCAGTGCCTCCGCCTGCAGCAACAGTGCACCCGCATAACGGAAAATGATAAAATAGTTACTCAGCGATGCCGTAGTGTTATTCTCCCCCAGGGCGAGATTGAAGAACTTAAAACATTGCATGGTACCATCTTCGTTGTAAATATTATTGTCGAACCAGTATTTTTTCCGGAGATCATTGGCTTCTTCCGGATACAGCTTCTTCAGGTATCCGTCGGTATAGGTCAGCTCGGATTTGGTACTGTTCTGGTTCAGCTGTATATAAGGATAGTGCAATACGGCACCGGTAAAGGTCCGCCTGATATTACCCAGTACATCCCCGTAATTCACATTTTGCGGTACTTCAAACAATCCTTCTTCTGATCTTCCCGCAAACACCTGTGCAATATTTTCCATGGGCAGTAATTTATAGGCATTGGATGCGGTCAGCTCGTCCCCCAGCCGGTCTGTTTCCTCGTAGTACATTTTTTTATTCGCCTCATCTATTCCGGCCAGCCACATATTCAGGTCCATTTCGAGGGCGATAGCACTTCCCCGCATCGCCCGGACTGCCCGGTTGGCGGGATCTTCATAGGTCCAGGGCAGGTCGTTCCTATGCGCCTCCAATTCTGCAATGCAGGCCTTGGCCACTTCAACATCTTTGGTTCTCGGCAGCGGTACATCGTTGTACGCATTGGTATAATAAGGTACATCCCCAAACAGGCGGATCATAAAAAAATAGCTCAGGCAGCGCATAAAAACGGCTTCCGCCTGGTATTTTCGGATCAGTTCGGCCGACATGGATTGATCCGCTTCCGCTACATCCGGGGCTTTTTCGTACAGTACATTTGCCGCCTGTACTACTTTATAGATCGGTGTCCAGTCGCTGATCACATCCCAGGCACCATGCACCTGCCAGTAGGTATTGATATCCCCCTGGATCCGCGGCGTGTTCACCAGTGTGCGGATACTGTTTGATGACAGCAGGTTAAAATCCCCCCGGGGCGGATAGGCCCCATATGCCACAGGGGCACAGCGGAGGTCCCCCACAAGGATCATCCCGGTCCGGATCGCCACCCCTTCTCTAAATAACCGGTACACTTCCCGGGTGTAGGTCTCGGCATCCTGCCGGGTCTTCCAGAAATTATTTCCCGAAAGGCTGTCTAACGGATCCACATTCAGAAATTTTTTACACCCGCTGAACATGGCAATGACCAGTATCGTAATAAGAAATCGTTGCTTCATTACTCAAATCAATTTTAAAACTGAATATTTAAACCAAGTGTATAGCTCCTCCGGTTGGGATATCCATCCGACCGGTCCTTACCCAGGTCCGTGACCAGCTCGGGATCGGGGCCGCTGTATCTCGAAAAGGTGTATACATTATTGGCAGTGGCAAATACCTGGAACGTGGTCATATTGAAACGGGAGATCAGCGACTTGGGCAACATATAGGTTAAGGTAACCGTGTTGATCTTAAAGTAGGATCCGTCTTCCATAAACAGGGTCTGATCAAAACGGAAAGGATTATACAGCCCGTTGTACAGGTAATTGTAGGGATAGGGATACCTGCCCACCGTATTGTCCGCCGACCAGAAATCGATATCATTAATGGGGATCAGGCTGGCATCTTTCTCAAGCGCGAAGGGATTTCCATAAGACTGCAGCCGCTGTGCCAGGGCGTTGTTCAGGATATCACGTCCTTTTACATACGACATATTGATATTGAGCGAAAAATCCTTGTACCGGAGGTTGGATTGCATCCCGCCGAAGATCTTTATGGCAGCGCTGCCCGCTATTACCCGGTCGTTCCCATTAATGATATAGTTCCCGTCCAGGTCGGTCCAGTAGGGATCGCCGGCACCAAAATAATAGGTTCCTTTATCTGTCTGCACCCTGTAAGGCTTACCCGTAGCGGGATCCACGGGCACTTCATCATCGGATTGAAACACTCCACGGTAATGATACAGGATATAGCTGAGGTTGCTTCTTCCGAGCCGGTAAACAATATCCTGTTTGTTATCGTTGTCGTATTTGAAAAGAAGGCGCACATCATCCGGCAGATGTGTTACCACGTTCCGGTTAATGGAGGCGTTAAAATTTACCGTCCACTGCACTTTACTGGTCCGGGGAAGCGGGGTAACACCCAATGAAAATTCGTATCCGTAGTTAACAGAGCTCAGCGCATTGGCTTTCTTTTTTGAAAAGGCATTGTGATCCGCAATTGCATAATCGTACAATTCATTATCTTTTTGCTCATAATACGATTCCACCGTAAGATTGAAACGGTTCTGCAGGAAGCCCAGCTCTATCGCTGCATTGTACTTTTGTGCGGTAATGGGCAACAGATCCGGGTTGGGAATAAACTCCCAGTCCATACCGATAGTAGGATTGTTATTAAAGCGGCCGGTGAACAGGTATTTACCATTGGCATCAAAAATACTGCCCTGGGGGGTAATGTTCTTTGCCCAGTCGGCCCGGATGGAACCATTGCTCAGCCATGCTGCATTTTCCAGAAAATGTTCCCGGTAGAAATTCCATCTTGCTCCTATGGAAGGGTTACGGATAAAGGGCTGATTGGGACCATTGGATGAAGTACCGTCAAACCGGTAAGAGAGATCCAGGATGTACCTGCCATCATAGTTGTACGTAACACTGCCTCCGTTCCCCATGATGCGGTAGCCGGGAGTATAGTTATCTATAATGCCCCATAACCCGGTTCCCGGGTCATACCCCAGTGGTCCTTCATACTGATCATTGGGTGAACCATAGTGCATAATGGCCTTGGGATAAAACGTCCTTGATGTAAGCTCATTGAAAGCATAGGCATTGATGAGGTGATCACCGATTTGCTTGTTCAGTGCCAGCATTACCCGGTTATTCAATTCCTGTTTTTTGTCGTCGTAGGCATAGGCCATTGCCGTATTATTATTGATCAGCGAGGGTGTGAAATTCGTTTCCCTGCCTGCTGTATAGGTATAACTGAAATTATCCGATACGGTCAGTCCTTTCAGGAATTCATACCGCACCTGGATATTCCCCATCAGGCTGCTAGATTTATTCTCGTTACGGTTGGAAAAATTACCAAGGGCTACGGAATTACCTCCAAAAAAAGACGGCCGGGGAAGAAGTGAAGAAGCAGAAACAGCGGAAGCCACTCCCGTCTGCGATACGCCATTGCCATTTCCTTTTTGCTGTTCACCCATGCTGGCATTAAAAGAAGTGGTGAGGTTGAACTGTTCGGTAGGCCGGTAATCCGTATTCATGGAAAGGGCATAACGGGTAAAGCCCGTGTTTTTGATGATCCCCTTATCCTTGGAATACCCGGCATTCACTTTGTAATTAAATTTCTGATCGCCGCCGGAGGCCTGTATATTGTGGCTCATGTTGTAGGTAGGTCCATAGAAAATGGACTGCCAGTCGGTAGCGTTATTGTAATAGGGATTGAGGTAATCCGAAAGTCCGGGGTTCATATCAATTTTGTCCCGGCCGGAATAAAGGCTGGAATCATTCTCAAGGATCTGCTGTATGCGCAGTTCCCGCTCCAGCTTCCCTCCGATCACCGGCTTCAGCTTTGGTACTGTATTTACGTAGAACTTCCCGGAGTAGCGGATAACAGGCACTTTTGTCTTACCGCGCTTGGTCGTCACCAGCACCACGCCGTAAGTTCCCCGCGATCCGTAAAGTGCCGTGGCACCACCGCTTTTCAGAAAGTCGATCGTTTCGATATCCTCCGGAGGTATCATGGATAAAGGACTCATACCCGGACCGCTCTGGTCAAAACCATATTCATAGCCGGAGTTGACATCTACCGGTACCCCATCAATTACAAACAACGGAGATGTAGGTGAAAGAAAGGCATCGTTTCCGGAACCGGATATTGACCCCGAAGTCATTCCCCGGAAGGTCATGGAAGTGCGTGAGCCGGGCATACCGGTCGTGTTCTGTATGTTCACCCCTGCCACCCTTCCCTGCAGCAATTCGGTAAAGTTCGATACCGGCACATTCTGGATATCTTCCCCGCTTAAACTTATGGTGGACCCCGTTGCGGTGGATTTTGACCGTTTTTGAAAACCCTGTACCACCACGCCCTGCATGGCGTCATTGCTGGCCTCCATAAATACTTCCACCTCCTCTTTTCCCCTGATGATTACCGTTTTTGTTTTAAAACCAACATTGGAAAAATGAAGCGTGGCAGTTCCCGTTGCCACAATTACAGAGAAGTTTCCGTTCTCGTCGGTAGCTGCCAGGGCATTGGCAGTATCAGACAGACTAATGGTAACACCGAATAGCGGGCTTTTGCTGGTGTTATCCATTACTTTACCCTTGACTACCCTGTTTTGCGCATGAAGCAGTGCTGCCGAAAAGAAAAAGAGTATGAATGAAAGAAAATACCTCATATTGTTAGTATTCATATCTGCTGCTTAAAAAATTAATCGTTGTCGAATCTGGGTGTCTCTTTTCTAAAGGCGATAACGATCTCCCAGTCTCCTTTGGAGTATATCGCAAAATCAAATAAAAGACCGGAAACCTGGCGGATCCCTCCAAACCCCAGCCGTTCGTAGCCAAAATTTAAATGGGCCATGGTACCCGGGCCATTGGTATAGGATGTAGGTATTTCCACCAGCGGAATAGGATAGGCGACATCATATTTAATATAGGTATTGGTCTTTTGCATATTAAATCCATGCAACAGCTTCGCCCAGTCGGTCAGATTGAACCGTGCGGGATCAATCAGCCGGTTATTATCATCCAGGAACTTGAACGTGAGCGAAGACCCGGTAAAGGATGCCCGGTGAAATGTAATATCAATGTCCTGCGCATTTAATGTAATGCCCGATGAATCACCGATGATATTTGAAACCGAGAGCGGATGCACCGCTTCATTGACCACATTCCCCGTAACAGGGTCTGCATTGTTCGGCTCATAGTCGCGCTCCCGGTAAGGTTGCAGTTTTAATCCTTCAATAATTTTACGTCCGCCGTTATTACTCACTTCCACATCAAAAACATATCCTGAATCGGGCATGGGACGCAACAGGGATGAGCTGGCGCTCGACCATAATATAAATTCACCCGAATGCGCTCTTATTTCAAAGAGCGGATGATCTTCTGTTTTCCTTTTGGCTTCGATCTCGGCCAGACTGGTTTCCTTTCCGGTATACTTTTTTATCCAGACCGTTGCAGGAAATGGTTTCAGCAGCTCGGGAGCCGCGGACCCATCAAACGTGCGGATATTCAGCATCCGGAAGTTCAGGGGTTTGGAAGAATTCAGATCACTGAAATTATCGGTAAACAATGTCGTCCGGCCCAGAACCGGGCGGTATACCATTGAAGAGAAAGAGGCCCCCAGATCAAACGCATCACGGTCCGTCGGCAGGTACTTTTTCTGACAGCTCTGTACTCCTATGCCCATCAGCAGCAGCAGCAGGGTCACATAAAAATTATTTCTCATACCGTTTTATTATTTATTCATCCTGTTAGTAAACTGGTTAAAGCCAAACTCATTGGCAAAGGACAGCACATGCACCGTGCCGTTCTTCGTTTTGATATTCACCACCTGGGTAAGCGCACGCACCCAGTTGCTCACAAACTGCGACCGGTTGGTATAGCTGTAGTATACGCTGGTTGGCCCGCCATCCTTTACACCTTGCGCACCATCAATTACCCGTTGCGCATGCAGGGAGTCGTTGTTCTTTGCCGAGCGCATGTACAATCCATCCACATACAACATACTGTCCGTTGTATAATTCCCTTTTACCACATACCAGTCCATTAACGTATCCAGCTGCAATGCATCCACGGTGTTCAGGTCCAGCAACGGCTTGCCGGTTCCCTGTCGTACAATGTTCAGGTTCTGCAGGGCCAGCCGGAAATTATTGTTCACCGGGGCAAACAGGGTAAAGGCGCCGTTCTCCTTCTGCAGACTGTCCTTCAGCCAGGGCACCCGTTCCATGGTCTTTAAAAGGGAATCATAGATACCGTTTTTGGATTTCAGGTATTCATACATGGTTCCTTCAAAAACATTCTCTTTATTGCTGAAATCATAATACCCATCCGGTTTTTGCCGGCAGGAATAGAACAGTCCTGTCATAAAAAGGACCAGGAACAGGGGCAATAAATATATTTTTCTCATTTGTCTGATTTTATTAATGGCGGTAACCCATACGGCAGGCGGCATTCCGGCCGGGCTATCTTATTTCCAGTATTCTGTTTGTTGTAGCAAAGGGTTTTGATCAAGCACTTCCCGGGCCACCGGCCAGTAGATTCCTCCTTTCTGACGAATGGCATTGAACGCAGCATCATTATTTTTTATCTGCTGATACCGCACATAGTCGTACCAGGCCCAGGCTTCTCCCAGTAACTCCCGGGTCCGTTCTGCGAAGATCTGTTCCAGCAATCCATCGGTTGTCTCAATCGTTGTTTCGATACCTCTGTTCGTCCTTAATCCGTTGAGGATATCCAGCGCATCCCGGCCCTGGCCCAGTACGGTTAAGGCTTCCGCTTTCAGCAGCTTTATTTCCTCCAGCCGGGTAAAGATCACGGGGGAGCTGTACCGGGTAAGTACATTGGTATTTTCCCCCGCGGTATTTTGCTGTGTGCCACCCGACCCTATGACCTTGATCTTGCTGAAGATGATAAGATCCGATGATGATTTTGAAAAATAATACGAATGGGCAACGCCGTTCGAATCAATAAAGAACCGCTCGTCTCCCGGCTGGTTGAACAACTGCACGATCCTGCTATCCGGGATATAAACGGCCGGATTGGCCCTTGGAATAAGCGGGTTGGCGAGTGCCAGATTTTCAATATGCCCCGTAGGTGTTGCCTCGCCGTTGAGCGAAGACATGCCCAGTGCAAAAACCTGGTTGCTGTTCACGTTCAGGAAAAAGCCATCGGAGCGGGTCAGATCATAGGTGGTAGAAGACTGGATGCCTGACCTGCCGGCATTGTTCAGCACAAAATCTGCATAAACAGAAGCATCCAGATAACGGTTGTCCCATGCCGCAATATGGGCCAGTATGGCATAGGCGGCATTCCTGTTGATCAATGCCCCTGCCCAGGTAGTAATGCTCCTTCCGTAATAAAGCCCCGGAAAATAATCCGCATTCACATCCCCGTAAACAAACGGCAATACCAAAGCCGCTTCTTTCAGCTGCGTCTCTGCAAATTTCAAAACGGCTTTTGCTTCCGATCTCGGGATTTGCGGAAATGTGCCGTCATACGATTTGGTAAGCAAAGGCACATCCCCCCAAATGCGTACCATGTAAAAATAAGTGAGACCGATAAGCGCCTTCATCTGGGCGACGTCCACACTGTTGTTCAGCCGGGTATACTGGGGATCCTTTTGCAGGATCTCTCCTGAGCGTTCAATAAATAAGTTGGCGCTGTTGATCACCGCATAGAACTTACGCCAGTTGGATACTTTGGTTAAAAGATCATGCGACTGCTTCAGGTTATTATGGATAATGGCATCCAGGTCGGGGCGGTTCATCGCCACAAACGGGCCATACCGGAGTTCTCCGTACAACCAATTCGCCTCATTCTCCGCCAGGGCCGTTCTTAACAATCCATAGGTACCCAGTAATCCGGCCCTCGCATCATTTATAGAGCTCCAGGCATTGCTTTCATTAATTAAATTGGAGGATTTTATATCCAGTATTTTATTACAACTGCTGCCCAGCGCCCAAAGGAAAAGGAACATAGCCGCCAGTCTTAGCCTTCTGTTTTTTATATGCATGATAAAAGACATTATACTTTAAAATGAGTGTTACAGGTCTACCTTTACGCCCAGGATAAAACTTTTGGGTAAGCGCATGCCATACCCGGTATCATATCCGTTGTATTCGATCAGTTCAGGATCCTTGCCCGAATAATTGGTGAACGTGAGCAGGTTCGTTCCGGTTATGTACAGATAAATCTTTCTTATTTTATTGGCAAGCACTTTATTGGAGACCTGATAACCCAGGCTTACTGTCCTCAGCTTAAGAAATGAAGCACTTTCCATAAAAATGCTTTGATCTACCTGGTAAGGGCGCACCTGGCTCCACGGATTGTAACGTTCATAGGCATCGGGCTCCACCGTCTTTTCCCAGTAGGTGATCTCTTTGACACTCTCCAGGGTATTGGCGTTGTCTCTTTCAATAAAACCGTAATAACCGGCTGCAACCTGGTTCATCGCCTGTTTTTTCAGCGCGAATACCAGCTGAAAGCTGAGGTCAAATTTTTTATAGGCGAACTGGTTGACAAAGCCACCGCTTATCCTGGGCAGGTAATTTCCCATCAGTATGCGGTCTTTATCATCAATAGTATAATCTCCGTTCACATCCATCCATTTCGGATCGCCCGCTTTCAGGGCAATGCCCCTGTAGGTCATGGGCAGATTGGTGGCCGGATCTACCGGTACTTCACTGTCCGTATTATAGATACCATTGTTCTGCAGCAGCCAGAACTGATCTACCGCCTTGCCTACTTCCAGTTTGCGGCCGTCGGTGATTACGGACGACAGGCCATCCGGTAACGCCTTTAATTTATTCTTATTGAACCCGACATTCAGCTGTCCGTTCCAGGAGAGTCCGTGACCGTTCTTATTGCCCAGCCGGGAGCTGATGGTCAGGTCGAGCCCCGTATTATTCACTTCCATTCCCGGCTTCCATTCATAAATATAACCGGACTCTGCGGTTACCGGCGACGGGAAAACAACATTCCTGTTATCCTTCGAATACCATTCCAGGCGAAGAGCGATCTGGTCTTTCAAAACAGCGAATTCGGTTCCGGCATTCAGCTGGCTGCTGTACGCCCAGGGAATATCATAGCCGATCCAGCCATAGTTATAGGGACGGGAATAAGTACCAAAAGAATTATAAGACCCCAGGGTGGGATAGCTGGCCCAACCCAGCTGCGACAGGTATTGCGGGCCGGCACCAATGTTCTGATCGGTTCTCAAATCCCCGATCCTTCCCCAGGAAGCAAATACATCCAACCGGGAGAACAGGGCTGAATTTATTTTTGGTGCCAGGTGATATGTTCCGTCAAAAGCATAGGAGATGAACCAGCGGTTTCCGGGCTGCATGGCCGAGGACCCGTCACTCCGCACCAATGCCCCAAGATCCAGCTGATCAGAAAAACTGTAATCGGCTTTACCGTAAAAAGACATCAGGCGCTGCTGCATTTTGTCTGTAAAACTGTATACATCAAATCCCTTGGATATAAGATAGGTTCCCGGCTCTTTTTTGTTCCCCTTTACCACATTCACCTTTATATAGTCATTCGGACCATTGTACCCGATCCCGTAATTATAGCGTTGTATATCGCCGGTATAGGAAATGCCGCCCTTCAGCTTCAACACATCTCCGTTTTTCAGCTCCCTTTTAAAATTGAGCGTATTTTCAATAACCAGCCGTTGGTTAAACCCAAAATAATTGGAGGCGTAATTGCTGCCGTCAAACAGTGCGCTGTTCCAGAATATATTCCGCCGTCCTTCGTTGTAGTCGAACGCAACACGGGCATCATAATTCAGGTCCTTCAGCAACCGCGCGTTCATATCCCAAAAACCCTGGATGGAAGTAGTGGCATTGTCGTCGATGGTGTTATCATAAAAATCAAGAAAGGCATTGTAGTTATTAAGGTTCGGTGCCAGCGGGTTCTTTGAATTGGGCAGGAACTGCATTTCAGCAAAACGGTCTACAAAGCTTTTATTCCGGTCCCGGTCCAGGATGCTTCCGTTGATCATACTGGAAATGGTCAGCCAGCGGGTAGGCATCATGTTGATATAAAAGGAGCCGCTGTACCGGTCAAACTTCGTATCGTCCGCGCCCGCCACTGAACGGGTATAATCTCCGAAAAATCTGAAATTCGCCCGCTCTGAGCCACCTGTTAAACTGGCATTGACCGAGTACTGGGGTGTATTCTTGTAATAGCGGTCTGTCCAGTTGGAAGGGCCATAGTAGCTGGCATTGGACGAATCACTTAAATAGGCCGGCATGGATTCGAAATCTGCTGCGGTACCATATTTATAATAGAAAGGCAGCCGGAAATTCTTTTCATATTCCGCATTGATGGTAGTGATCCCCGGGGTTTGTACGTATCCCATATAGCTGTTGACACTCACCCTGTTTTCTCCCGCAGCTGCAGCTTTGGTGGTAATGTAAACCGCACCGTTGGAAGCAAAGGGACCCAAAAGGGCGGCATCCCTGTAATCTTTTACCACCCGGATCTGATCGATATTGTCCAGGCTCAGCGTGGACAGTAAATTATTCGCAGGGCCGGCCGGGTTTACTGTATAGGTTTGAATATTATAGATAAAGGGATTGTCCTGTATCAGGGGAATGCCGTTAACATAAACAGCCGGTTGTACATCGTACATATCCTTTATTGAAAGTACCGGTCTGGCAAGTCCGCGCAGGTACATGAACTGACGGGTTGTTCCCGGCTCGCCCGTATTTTCCTGTATATAAAGACCGGCAGCTGCTCCTTTCACATACTGGGGAACCGTGATCAGGGGCATCTTTTTTTGAAGCAGCAGCGGGACGGAATCCCCTTTTGACGCCAGCTCTGTGCCAACGGATCCGATATACCCTTCAATGTTGATACGGATGTCCGGCGAAGCTGAATCGGTTGCAGGAATAGTATCCTGAAACCAGGCAGCAGATACCGCGATCTCCGGTGCCGCAGCCCCTGCGCTGGCACGATGTGCGCCTATTCCGGCAAACAACAGGGCAGTTAATAGCAATTTTCTCATCCTCAAATAGATCATTTTTGATTTAATGAAAAACCAATACGTGGAATTAATAAATGGCGGAACAAACAGATACAGCTGTCTTTATGGCAATCATCCCTCTTTCAATTTTCTCTCCGGTAATTTTCTACACCGCAATTAATCTCTGTTCCGTGGTGTTAAAGATGCGGCCGTTCTGCTGTGAAAAAGGGTGATAATCCTGCTTAAAAAGGGGGAAAAAAGCGTTTAGTTTCAAAGGCGATTCCAACAATCTGATTATCAAAATATTAAAAACTTTTCATTTTTAAGAGAAACAGATCTGTCCTCTTTTTTACAAATAAAATACCCTTACATTTGTAGGGTTCCCCTTTTTTTAGGTTAGCGGATCGGTAAAAATGGTTGCACACCCATGTCAGCACCTGCTGTCCCCGGAGAAAATTGAACGGACCAGCTGTTTTAGAGTATATACCAATGTGTTGCCAGTACAAATATCTTAGTTGGGTAATAGCACTATTGTGCTGTTATGCCGCAGCCGGTGCCCAGAAAGTGTCCTTTACGAACCTTAATTCAGAACACGGGCTTTCACAAAATACGGTGCTGACGGTCGCTCAGGACGATGCCGGATTTATATGGATGGGTACGCGCTATGGATTGAACCGTTATGATGGCTACCGCTTCAAGGTTTATACAAACGATCCTGCAGACAGTACATCGATATCGAATAACTATATTAATACCATCTGTTACCACCCGGCCACCGGCCTCTGGATCGGCACGGAAAAGGGGCTTAACCGGTTCAATCCTCAAAAAAACCGGTTTGAAAGAATACCGTTGGGCGACAACGTGGCAACCAGCGCCCCTGTTATCGACTGGATCATAAGCGACAAAGACCGGATCTGGGTGGGCAGTTTCAATGGCCTTTATGTACTCACCGACCCCGGTAAGAACCGGTTTACCAGGGCCGATCGACTTGGCATCCTCAGCAAACAGGAAAACAAACGGGTCCGCCGGCTTTTTAAAGATTCCAGAGGATTTCTCTGGATTGCAGGTGATTCGCAGTCGGGGCCGCTGCGGATCAACCTGACCTCCGGCAGGTATGAAAAGAAATCATTTCCCATCCGGGACAAGGGCGCCGGAACTATCAGCGATAATTTTGTGACCGCTTTTTATGAGGATGCCGCAGGCGCGCTGTGGCTGGGAACGCTGAACGGATTGAACCGCTTTGATCCGGCAACCGAACAGTTCACCCATTTTTTTGCAGACGCCCGTAACCCCGATGCCATTGTACATAATAATATCCGGGCACTGGAAAGCGATGCGGCAGGCAATATCTGGATCGGCACCCAGGATGGTATCAGCATTATGGATCCGTTTACAAACCGCTGCACCTCCTATCGCTACGATGCTGATGATCCGGGCAGTCTGAGTCAGAATTCCATCCAATGCCTGTTCCGCGATGCAAAGGGCTCCATGTGGGCAGGCACTTTTTACGGAGGGGTCAATGTTGCGTACAATCCTTCGCTGAATGCTCCTGTGTGGCAACAGCGCTACTCCTTCCCCGCGATCAGCAGCAATATCATCAGCTCCATAGCAATGGACGATGCGCATAACCTGTGGATCGGCACAGAAGGGGGCGGATTAAACTTTGTCAACCAGCAGACCCATCAGATCCGGAGCTATAAAAATGCACCTGATGCAGCCGGAAGCCTGGCCTCCAACCTGATAAAGACCATTTATATTGACAGGGATAAAAATTTATGGATCGGTACGCATGGCGGTAAACTGAACCGATTTGACCCTCAAAACGGCACCTTCCAAACCTATCTCAATGAGGTCGGTGTGCTAAATTACCGCCAGGCAGAGATCCCGGCCCTTCTTGAAGATAAGCAGGGGCTTTTCTGGGTAGGCACCAGCAGGGGACTGAATGTTTTTAACCGTACGGGAACACTGCTGCAACCTGCATCCCTGCAATTCGTCCTAAAACCGCTGCTTAACGAATACATCACGGCGTTGCTGGAAGACCGGCAGCAAAATATCTGGATCGGTACGCTGAAAGGTATCTGGCGTTTTAACCGCCGCACGTCATCTATCACTGCCCTATCTTTTACCAATGCCACCGAACCGTTGAAGATCAATTGCATTGCACAGGACGAACGGGGCATCATCTGGCTGGGATTGTATTATGGAGGACTGGCAACCTATAACGAAGATCAGCACCGTTTCAGTGTTCACGGCATCACACAACACCTACCCAATAACAACGTAACCGGTATCCTTGCCGACAAGGAGAACAATCTCTGGCTCAGCACCGGCAACGGGCTGGTAAAATTCAATCCGAAAAAAAATGCGATCCGCACCTATACCATAAGCGACGGACTGCCCGGCAACGAATTCAATAAAGGCGCCTTCCTTAAAGCCCGGTCGGACATGTTATTCTTCGGCGGCATGAAAGGACTGATCGGTTTCCGGCCGGACCAGATCCCGGAAAATACCGATGCGGCACCACTGGTTTTTACCGGCCTGAAAGTACTGAATGAAACAATAGCAGTGGAAGATCCCTCCGGTATACTGCCAGACGATATCAACCACATTACCCAATTGGTACTGCCCTACCGCAACAATACCTTCGCGGTAGAATTTGCCCTGCTTAATTTTATAAAACCCGGGAAAAACCTGTACGCCTATAAACTGCAGGAAGTACATAAAGACTGGATCTATTCTCCCATACCCGCAGCAACATTTACCAACCTTTCCCCGGGAACCTATACCCTGGCGATCAAAGGCGCCAACAATGACGGGATATGGAGCACCCCCCGTTTTTTAAAGATCAAAGTGCTGCCGGCATTCTGGGCTACCTGGTGGGCCTACCTGATCTATGCAGCGGCGGGCTTTACACTGCTCTTCTTTGTGGTACGGTTCTTTTACCTGCGCGCCTTACTCCGGAAGGATCATGCCCTGCACGAAATGAAGCTGAACTTCTTTACAAACATTTCCCATGAGATACGCACCCACCTCACACTGATCCAGGCACCTATTGAGCAGATCGAACAGGAGCACCGCAAACATCCCGGATTGATGCGGCAGCTCACACACCTCAAATCCAACGCGCACCGCCTTTTGCAGCTCGTAACAGAACTTATGGATTTCAGAAAAGCCGAAGCAACAGAAATACCGCTGCACATCAGGCGGAACGATCTTATCATCTTCCTGAACGCCATATACGAATCGTTTGAGGACCTGTCACTAAAGAAAAATATACAGCTGCAACTGATACACGACCTGCCGGAAATATTCTTGTATTTTGATGAGACCCAAATGGAGAAAGTCATCTTCAACCTGCTTAACAATGCCTTTAAATTCACACCGGAAGGCGGTCGCATCGGTATGTATGTGGAGGATGGAAAAGACCGGGTAATGATCCACATTACCGACAACGGAAAAGGCATTGCCCCCGAATACCTGGATAAGATCTTTACCAATTATTTCCAGGCAGAAGACAATCCCGATAAAAACACCGGATACGGGATCGGCCTGGCACTGTCTAAATCGATCGTGGCCCTGCATAAAGGTGCGCTCCATGCCACCAGCAGACCTGCAACGAACGACACCGAAGGACTTACCAGTTTTACGGTATCCCTGTTGAAAGGTCATGCCCATTTTAAGAACACAAAAATAATACCCGGGCAGCGGCAGCACGACGAATCCGCAGGCAGCAGCAACCCTGCGGCTGCTGATATGCCCGGGCTTTCGCCGGACAGCGCCTCCTTTCATATACTGGTGGTGGAAGATAACGAATCGCTCCGCCGGCTGATCCGGGAATCCCTCCGGAATCATTATCAGATCACGCTCTGCGAAAACGGTGTGGAGGGATGGGAAGCCGCCATCCAGCAGATCCCCGATCTGATCATCAGTGACGTAATGATGCCCGAAATGGATGGTCTGGCGTTATGCAACATGCTCAAAACAGATGAGCGCACCAGTCATATTCCCGTTGTACTGCTGACGGCCAAAAGCGCGCAGACAGATCAGATCACCGGCCTCAGCAGGGGGGCCGACATATACCTTACCAAACCTTTCAGCGTACCGATACTGCAGCTGACCGTGCACAACCTGCTTTCCGCCCGCGAAAAGATGCGGCAGAAGTTCAGCAAGGAATTTGTGATCGCCCCGGTAAACACCGTGATCCGGTCGGCAGACAAAGACTTTATCGACCGCTTGGTGCAGATCATTGAAGAGCACCTGGATGACCCGGATTTCGGCGTGGATCCGCTTTCCGTTAAAATAGCGATGAGCCAGTCCGTGCTTTATAAAAAGCTCCGGGCACTTACTGATATGTCGGTTAATGATTTTATCAAATCGATCCGTTTGAAAAAGGCGGCGCAACTTTTGCAGCTAAAAAGTTACTCCATCAATGAGATCAGCCTGATGGTGGGTTTTTACGATCGTAAATACTTTAGTAAAGAATTCAAAAAGCAATTCGGGGTTACCCCAAGGGAATATATAAAAAATCAGGAGGCTGCACCGTAGATACCGCCTTTAACCTGTTTAAAACCAAAAAAATGAACCAACCTTCCCAAAATTCCTGGCTTAAATACCTGGGGCTGACCGCCCAGCTGCTGGTCCTGATCGGCCTGGCAGTATATGCAGCCATCTGGCTGGATAAAAAACTTCATGTTTCGCCGTTGTTCATAATCGTGTTACCTTTGCTGGTTTTAGGAGTAACCTTTTATAAATTGTATAAAGAAACGATCAGGAAAAAACAATGACTTCATCCAGCGCCAAAGCCGCCATCAAGATCCCCATACGGTTGATGATCGCCGTATTTGTGGTAATCAGCGGTATTTTTATCTTCGGAAAAGAACCTTTACAAAAGAACAATATCGACACTACGGTAGTGCTTGCAGGCAACCTGCTGCTTTTTTTGATCAGCCTGCTGAATATCATCCGGTCGGCAAATGCCATCGATAAACCCAACCCACAGGTATTTGTGCGTGTATTTTACGGCGGTTTCATCATCCGTCTGTTTGCCTGCGCGGTAGCTGCTTTTATTTATATTTATACGCAACAGGGGCGTATCAACAAACCGGCATTGTTTATCTGCCTGGGCATTTATATCATCTATTCGCTGATAGAGACCACTACCCTGAAAACCATATTCAATAATAAAAAAAGAGATGCCTAAGAAACAGGTTCCCATGGGGCAGCTGGCAGCTTATCTTCCGGACGATACCTATGCGTCCGTTCTGGCCTACCTGGAACAGTACAACGTGCATCTTACCATTGCCAAAAGCCGTTCCTCGGTTCTGGGCGACTACCGGCACCGGGCAGCAGCGGAACATCATCGTATCAGTGTGAACGGCAACCTGAATAAATATGCCTTCCTGATCACCCTGCTGCACGAACTGGCGCATCTTATCACTTTTGAGCAATACGGCAACAAGGTAATGGCCCACGGCCGGGAGTGGAAAAGCAATTATGGCCGCCTGCTGGCACGCTTTCTCGAAAGAGCCGTGTTCCCTCAGGACATCGCACTTGAGCTCCAACGCTCCCTTCACAATCCGGGCGCCTCCACCTGCGCCGAGGAGGGGTTGCAGCGTATCCTCTACCGGTACGATGAGCGGAAACAGCATCATTACCTGGTGGAAGAATTGCCGGAAGGCGCTTTGTTCGCCCTTCAGGACGGGCGTGTTTTTAAAAAAGGAAGGAAGCGCACCAAACGCTATGAATGCCAGGAAATGAAAACCGGTAAACTGTATTTATTCAGTCCGGTTTATGAAGTATATGCCCCGCAGGACTAGAATGGCGAGCTGTCGGCCATGAGCTTTACGCTGACAGCTGAACGCTGATAGCTTTATTCCACGATCAGCCGCTGCAGCCGCTTCCGGTCACCAACGATCCAAACAATATCGCCCCATTCAAGAACCGTCGAAGATTCCGGGTTCAGTATCCGGCCCTTTCCCTTTTCGATCCCCACCACCAGTCCGTTGGTACGTTCGCGGAGGCCCGACCCGTGTATGGTCTGCCCTTTCAGCTTGGTATGTTCATCTACCAGTATCTTTTGCAATACGATATCGGAAATATCCATCTCTTCATTTTCGAGCACTTCCTTTGCTTCAAATACCGGTTTAAAGGCCGCCAGCTGATCATCCGTGGTAAGGATACCCACCCGGTCAAAAGGCAGCAACCGGTTGTTCCGTCCGGGAGTATGGATGATCTTCTCCCCCCGCTTGATGTATACGATATTGATCCCGAACCGCTCCCGCCACAGCAGGTCCTTAAAAGCAATACCAATGGCGGTCGCCTGCGGGCTCACCTCCATTTCCACGATGTGCGCATCCCATGCTTCCAGGTTGGAGCGCATTTCCTTATTCTTTTCCTGCAGGTTATTTTCTACAGCATTTGCCTCCGCCGCAACGGTCTCGCGTTCATTTAAATTGCTGATGAAACGCCGTTCCATGCGCTGGTAAAATTTCTGGATCCTTTTGGAGAACAGTATCAGTACCAGCACGGTAAAAGGGATACCCACCAGCAGCGCAATACGGGCGGGCACCAGCGTATTCACAAAAATGGCCATAAACAAGATACCCATTGCCACACGCAGCAGCTCTACAATGAACAGGGGCCCGCGGTTGTATTTCTTATCCACCCAAAGCTCTTTATACGCCTGGTTCTTGGGCTTCCCTGCCATAAAGGCCCAGAAAAAAGGAGCGGCGGCAGCCAGGGAAACGATCAGCACCACGATATTGCGCAGGTATCCGCTGGCGATCCGTTCATTGATGAACGGCAGCAGGAAATTCTTGCTCAGCAACAGCAGCGCCACCAGGATGATCGAATTGGTGAGCAGGATCCGCAGATACGTCTTCAGTACAATTTTCCAGTCGCTCTCCGCCTGGATCTGCTGGGTACTTGAAGAATACCGGTTGATCCGGTTCACCCATCTGTCCGGCAGCATTTTTATCAATCCGTTATAAATAGGTTCGGAGAACTTGATCAGATAGGGTGTGGTAAAGGTGGTAATGGCCGAAGCGCCCACGGCGATCGGGAACAAAAATTCGGAGATCACACCCAATGATAAACCGAGTGTGGCTACGATAAACGCAAATTCCCCGATCTGCGCCATGCTCATCCCTACCTGCACCGACTGCTTTAAAGGCTGACCGGATATAAGTGCCCCGATGGTGGTGCTGATCATTTTCCCGAACAGTGTAAGCAGCGTGATCCAGCAAATAGGTGCGGCGTAAGCTGCAATCGCCTTCGGGTCGATCATCATCCCTACCGAAACAAAGAATACCGCACCAAACAGATCCTTCACGGGTTTTATCAGGTGCTCTACTTTTTCGGCCAGCGTGGTCTCCGCAATGATCGATCCCATTACAAAAGCTCCCAGCTCTGCAGAAAAACCAACTTCTGTTGCCAGTACCACCATTCCCAAACACAGTCCCAGCGCCAGTATCAGCAGGGTTTCCTCATCCAGCAGTTTCCGGGCCACCCGCAAAAAGGTGGGCAGCAGGAAGATGCCGACAATAAACCACATTCCCAGGAAGAACAACAGTTTTGCTACAGTGTAAAGGATCTGTGTTCCTTCAAAATTTTTCGTAACGGCAACTGTCGACAATAATACCATTAATAAGATCACTACGATGTCTTCTACCACCAGTATGCCAAAAACGATACGCGCAAACTGTTTTGTTTTTACTCCCAGCTCGTCAAAGGCCCTCAGGATAATGGTAGTAGAAGAGCTCGCCAGCATACCGCCAAGAAAAAGGCTGTCCATAGTGCTCCACCCCATCAGCTTTCCCGTAAAATAGCCCCCGACGGTAATAAAGATGATTTCCGTAAATGCAGTGATCGATGCCGTACCCCCCACCCGGACCAGCTTTTTAAAACTGAACTCCAGACCCAGGCTGAATAATAAAAAGATCACCCCGATCTCCGCCAGTGTTTTTACATTTTCCTGGTCCACCACATTGGGGGTAAAAATAAAATGAGGACTTACCAGAAATCCCGCAATAATATATCCCAAAACCAGGGGCTGCTTTATTTTCCGGAACAATAAAGTAACGATTGCTCCCGCAATCAGGATCAGTGCCAGGTCTTCGATCAATTTTGGTAAATGCCCCATATATTTAAACGTTACGCGCTTTCAGTTTGCGGAAAATATAAGCATTTTCTGGCAGAAAATGAAGACTATTTACAAAAAAATCATACGCGGAAATGGCCGTGCCGGCAACTCCCCAACAAAAAAGAGCAATCCGTTTAATGATTGCTCTTTTGCCAATACGATTCTTAGTTGTTATTTTTTCAATTCCCTGATCTTAATGCTCCTGAAAGAAACCCGGTTGCCATGGTCCTGTAACAGGATATGCCCCTGCGGTGCCATTCCGAAATTGGTCCATCCTTTATATTTACTTTTGGCAACCAGTGCTTCAAATTCGGCAGACCCTCTTTTATATTCCACCATCTTCCAGCCGTTCAGCCAGTGCTGTACTGTATTATCCGGGTACACGATCACCATTCCCTTATTCCATTCACCGATGGGTTTGCGCGCGCGCTTTTCCCGGTTTGAAGTGATCAGGTCATACAGGGAAGAAAGGGTCCGGTTGCCGTTAACGCCCAGCTTTGCATCAGGATGCCGCTCATCATCCAGCACCTGGTATTCCAGGCCGATGGCCGAACCGCCGGTCTGTTCTTTTTCGGTAACAAAATATTTCACACCGCTGTTGGCACCTTCGGTCAGTTTAAAATCAAACTCCAGCACAAAGGCACTGTACTGTTTGTCGGTTACAATGTCGCCGCCATTCTGTGATTCTTTTCCCTGTGAGGCCAGTACGGTGATTTCACCGTTATTCACTTCCCATCCTTTGGCCGGAAATGCTTTTTTATGAACGCCCCTCCATCCGGATGTTGTCTTGCCATCAAACAGCAGGCCGAACCCGTTGTGCTTTTCGGCATCCGACAGGTCATTCGGGATCATATTTACCACGAATGTTCCGTCCAGCGGCGCCGGTTTGAGATCGGTTGTGCGGATACGGATATTACGCCAGCGGATCTGTCGGCCTTCATCTTTTTTATTTCCGATGCCATGTACCTGCAATGCAATAAATCCTTTGGGTGTCATATCATCAACCAGGTAAGCACAGGGGATCCCGTTCACCCAGGTGCGCATGGTGTTGCCAATACATTCCAGCCGGATCTTATTCCAGGCACCCTGACGGAAGGCCGTCTTTGCCGCTGGATTCAGATCCAGCGGGTACAGCCAGTCACGGCGCGCCTCATCATAGATACCGCCGGTCCAGCCCCTGGGGGAAGGATCGATCTCAAACTGATACCCATGTACCCGGCCGTTCTTATAGGCCGCGTTGCTTTCGCTGCGGAACTGTACACCGGAGTTCATGGTACTGTCTACCTTGAATTCCAGTTCAAGAATAAAATCGCCATAATCCTGCTCGGTAACCATAAATGAATTGGGCTGCCCGAATACGGTCGTTCCCACGATCTCACCCTGCTCTACTGTATACCTGGCTTTGCCGTTCAGTTGTTTCCATCCCGTTAAATCCTTCCCGTTAAAAAGGTCTTTCCATCCTGAGCCCTGGGCTGCTGCTGTAAGCATACACACTGCACAGCCTGCAAGCATCATTAACTTTTTCATTGCTTATTTTTTAAAAGAATACCGGCTAAATTAGCAGCTTTCCGCTAAAACAAAGAAATTAACTCTTCAAACGTTTTCGTAAATCCGGTTTTGATAAATACCCTATATTCGTTTTCATTACCACTCTTTACAATTATTGCCAGATGAGCACAACAAGACGCATCTTTATAAGAAATACAGGATTGGCTGCCGCAGCGGCCGGGTTGGGAGCCCTGATCCCGCTGGAGTCGCTTGCAGCGATCAAAAGAGCTGTATCACCTAATGATAAGATAGGTATCGGCGTGATCGGGCTGAAAGGCATGGGCTGGTCCGACCTTTCTTCCATGCTGAAAGTACCGGAAACACAATGTGTGGCGGTTTGCGATATTGACGATACGATTCTACAGCAACGCCTTGCCGACCTCGCCAAGCTGAGTCCGACGAAACCTGCGGTGTATAAAGATTACCGGAAGCTGCTGGCCAATAAGGATGTGGATGTGGTTATTGTGGGCACACCCGATCACTGGCATTGTCTGCAAATGACCGATGCCTGCGCAGCAGGCAAAGATGTTTACTGCGAAAAGCCGCTGGCCAATTCCATCTTTGAGGTGCAGCTGATGGTAAAAGCAGCAGCCCGATACAACCGGATGGTACAGGCAGGACAATGGCAGCGCAGCCAGCAGCATTTCAAGGACGCGATCGCTTTTGCGCAATCCGGAAAACTGGGGCGTATCTCTTCGGCAAAAACCTGGATGTACCGCGGCGGTTCTGTTGCGTTGCCGGTAGTACCCAACACACCGGTTCCCGCGGGCGTGGATTATAATATGTGGTTAGGCCCGGCAAAAAAAAGACCGTTCAACAAGAACCGTTTTCATTACGAGTTCCGCTGGTTCTGGGATTATGCCGGAGGATTGATGACCGACTGGGGAGTGCATCTGATCGACATCGTACTGATGGGTATGAAGGCAGACGCGCCGAAATCGGTGATGGCCACCGGCGGAAAATTTGTTTTCCCGGATGATGCCAGGGAGACGCCTGACCTGCAGACCACCCTGTATGATTTCGGAAATTTCCAGATGAGCTGGGAACACAACCTGGCCACAGGTGTGGGACTGTACAACATGCAGCATGGCATTGCCTTTATCGGCGAAAACGGCACCCTGCTTTTAAACCGGGGCGGCTGGGAAGTACGGCCCGAAAAAGACAAGATCGAGGCCGTTGCCTGGACCAGGTCCGTGGACAATGGACTGAACCTGCACACCGCCAATTTTATCGACGCGGTAAAATCGCGCAAAAAAGAAACCCTTCATTGCCCGGTGGAAGCAGCCGCTACCGTGGCCATTGCCAGCCATATGGGCAATATAGCTGTGCGGACGGGACAAAAGATCTACTGGGATAAAATGAAGAACCAGTTCAATGTGCCCGCTGCAACACAACTGGTAAAACCGGTGTATCAAAACGGCTGGAAGCTGCCGCAGATTTAAGCGTATCTTTGCAAAAAGAGATACGATGAATTATTTGTGGGGGATATTGATTGTTGCAGCCCTTGCGGGATGTGCAGAAAAAACAATACCGGCTACCAGTGCCAACGGCGCTACATTCAGCGCTGCACTTCACGAAAAGATCACCTACGGAGATCTCACCATCGCGGTATCAGGCATCCGGGAGAGCAGGTGCCCGATGAACGCCCGCTGTATCCGTGCAGGAGAGGCCATCGCAACCCTGGCTTTGGAAGGCAGCGCAGACACACTTTCACTTTGTACCGGCCCCGATTGCCGCCTGCAGCAACGCACCGGACAGGACACCATTACATCCGGCAATCATCAGTACGAGCTTACTCTCAGCGATATTGTTCCCAACCCTGCAAGCACGCTCAAAAAAGGCCTACAAAAGGCAGTGTTTGCTGTTCGTAAATTGCAGTGATATGCAAACAAACCATCCGGTGATATTATTTGATGGGGTCTGTAACCTGTGCAACAATACCGTTCAGTTTGTTATCCGGCACGATAAAAAAGACCGGTTCCGGTTTGCTGCTTTACAGTCACCCGCAGGGCAACAACTATTACAAGAATATGCCCTTCCCCATTCTTTCGAATCATTTGTATTGCTGCAAAACAACCGGGCTTATCGGCGATCGGCCGCAGCACTAAAGGTGGTACAGCAATTGGGCGGACTATGGCCGCTGCTGGCTTTCGGATGGGTGATCCCGGCTTTCCTGCGTGACCGGATCTATGATTTTATTGCACGCAATCGCTATAAATGGTTTGGCAGGTCCGGTCACTGTATGATACCGACACCGCAGCTTCAGGCCAGATTCCTTTAACAGCGCCGGAGAGTTGCTGTGCGCTTATTTCATGGCGGTCAGCCACCACACATTCCCGAACGGATCACGCACACCTCCGCTGTAACCATAATCGCGTTGCGCCAGCTCATCGATAACGGTACATCCGTTGTTCACGGCCTTTCGCATCGTTTCCGCGGCGTCCTCCACATAGATGAACAGGTTGGCCGGTGCCGGATCGTACCCTTCTGTTACATCCGCAAAAAGAATATTGCAGCCATTGATCTGTACCTCAGCATGCATGATCTCCCTGCTGTCGGCGTCCCGATAGCTCTTAAAGATTTCAATAGCGTTAAATACCCGTTGTGTGAACCCGATAAAGTCCTCCGCCTTCAGCAAAATAAGATAAGGCATCAGCGGCTGGTGGCCTTTTGCTACTTTCATAAGATCTGTTTTTAAAAGGAACAAACAAAGAACTACTTTGTTGCAGTTTCAAAATAAGGGATCAGTGCCGCCCGCAGCGGATCCGGCATCACTGTCCGCTTCATGGTCCGGGCCTCCATAAAATAAAGCACCACATGTCCTTTTGCCAGCAGCGCCTTCTCCTCATTATAAGCCTCCTGGTGAAACACGATACGATGGCCCTCCGGCAACTCATGCAGATTGGCCGTTACAGTGATCAGGTCATCATAGGTGGCCGGCCGTATATACCTGCAATGCACTTCTATCACGGGCATGATGATACCCATGGACTCCATGGCCGCATAGGTAAAACCCAGGTTACGGATGGACTCTGTTCGCGCCACCTCAAAATAATTGATATAGTTGCTGTGATATACGACGCCCATTTTATCGGTATCGGCATAGCGGACCCGGAGCTGTGTTTCGGAAAGGAACATGGGAAATTATTTACCGATTGCTTTATCAACACTGTATTTGCCCGGCCCGATGATGAAGAGTGTCAGGAACACCGCGAGGTATACCGCGGCCAGCTCGCCATCCCCGAAGATCTTCCCGTCATGCGCTATAAAAAGCGCCACACACATACACACGATCAGGGGAAGGGTTGCCAGGCGGGTCAGCAGCCCCAGGACGATGAATAACGCACAAAAAAACTCTGCAAAAATGGTTAAAGAAAGGGAAGCCTTCACCCCGATATGGAACGGATCGGCAAACCCTTTGGCAGCCATCGCATTAAATCCTGTTAGTTTTTTTAATCCGTGTGCCGCCATTGTACAACCCGTCACCACCCGCAGCAATAAGATCCCCAGCGCCACATGGTTATCCCTGTACTTCGTACTGATAAATTTCATCTGAATATCGATTTATAAACAAACATAGGGTATTTCTTTTAGCGAAACAATCCGCCAGGACGGATTGACCCGCTCCGGACATTCGTACCGGTTTTTTCCCGGATAATCAGAGGAATTGTATATTCGTTCCCACAAATCATCGCATCATGTTTTCTATCTTATCCGCATATCTGTACCAGGAGAAAAAAATAAGTATACCGGGGATCGGCCGTTTTGAACTGGCGCCTAAAAATGCGGCTGCGGGTTTTGATGCGGTGGAAGCTCCTGCCTGGGAAATAAGGTTCACAGAGGACAAAGCGGCAACCGCTTCCGAAAACCCGGACAGCTTTTACACGTTGCTGGCGGCAAAGGAAGCCATCAGCAACGAAGAGGCACGGCAGCAGTTTGAAGAATTTGCAAGGAATACACAGGTAAAGCTGAATGACCAGGAAACAGTGGTGTGGGAAGATGTGGGGATCCTGGAGAAGCCGGATTTCCGTGTTGTCTTTACTCCACAGACCGTAACCCTGTCTCCTTTTTCCGGTATCACAGCGCAGCGTGTCATTCGTGAACACGCCAGTCACCAGGTACTGCGGGGCGAAAACGAAACAAGCTCAGAAGCTATAAGAGAGGAAATGCTGGCAGCCGGCGAAAAGAGAAGTACCGGGTTAAAAATAGCCTGGATCGTCCTGGCGGCAACAGCCGTGATCGCGGCCCTGTTCTTTTTGAAGAATGGCTGCAGCCTGCAATCAGCAGCCAATCAGCAAAAAGCCACTATACAAAAACCGGCAGATACATACGAGCTCAAATAAACCGGGAACCGTTTCCGCTGACCGTACCTTGATAAAGAAAGCCCGGCTGTAATGTAGCGGCCAGGCGACTTCAGCGTCGGGTGTCGCTCATAATGCTGTTCCGGCCAATAGAACAAGAATTGAATAATTCCCTGTCATCATCGTACCCGTCAACGGCATCAAGTCAGAATGCTCTTTATTCGCATAAAAAAAGCTGCCTTTTTGGGGCAGCCTGTTATAAAATCGTAAGGATGGCTTAAATAATATCCATTGCCTTTACAAAAAAGGTAGTCACAAAAGGAAGCGCAAGGGTCAGCCAGGGGTTATGGCTGAAGATTAAATACAGAAAAAAAGCAGTGGAAAGGAAAAACAAGATCCACATTAACCCTTTATTTTTTGATGCTGCTGTCATTCTTAAAATTTTGCACAAAAATAAGGGATGCCGCCAATATTAAAAAACGAATCTTGGGCAGATAGCCACCGGTCAAAAAAGGTGTATTTTTTTTGAATGTGTATCAAATACACATTATCTTTATAAAAAAGATTAACGATTATTGAATAAAACCTGTTACTTGCCGGTTCTTAGAAAATTTTTTGATACATGAAAGTTCAGTTTACTATCCGGTTCCATACCCGGTACGGAGAAAGCCTGTGGTGGTGCGGCATGGATACCGCTTTTAAAGAGGGTGATTGGACAGACCCCGTCCCGATGAAATACCTCAGCTATGATTACTGGACACTGGAGCTCGACCTGGACGCAGCCACCCTCAGCCGCCCCCTGTCCTATTATTACCTCTTTCAGAACACCGAAGGAGCCTTGATCCCTGAACAGAAAGGTACCCGCCGGGTGCTGCTTCAGGAACACGGTCAGCGGCTGGTTATCTATGATACCTGGATGGCTACCGATTCCATCGAAAATGTGTTTTATACAGCTCCTTTCCGGGAAGTGCTGCTGCCTTCGGGAAGCAACCCCGCCGGGGCCCTGCCACCTGGCACTAATTATACGTTCAGCATCAAGGCCCCGCTTGTAAAGGAACATGAAGCGGTTTGCCTGCTGGGCAGCATACAGGAGCTTTCGGGCTGGGACACTGCAAAACCGGTATTACTGAACCGGTCAGAGGACGACTGGATCGTGCAGTTGTCCATTACGTCTTCACTCTTTCCTTTTGAATACAAATACGGGATCTACGATACACGGCAACAGCACTTCATCTGCTTTGAACAAAAAGAGAACCGGATCGCTGACCACCCGGCAAATGCGACCGATGTTGTGATGCTGCAGGATGGTTTTATAAAGCTGCCCAACGATGCCTGGCGCGGGGCGGGAGTGGCGATTCCGGTATTCAGCCTGCGCAGCGCCGCAGGACTGGGTATCGGCGAGTTCAGCGATCTGAAGCAACTGGCCGACTGGGCACAGCAGACCGGTTTAAAACTGATCCAGATCCTCCCGGTGAATGATACTACGGCTACATTTACCTGGCGGGACTCTTATCCCTACGCTGCGATCTCGGCATTTGCACTTCA
Source organism: Niabella beijingensis (assembly GCF_020034665.1). Classification (NCBI taxonomy): domain Bacteria; kingdom Pseudomonadati; phylum Bacteroidota; class Chitinophagia; order Chitinophagales; family Chitinophagaceae; genus Niabella; species Niabella beijingensis. The sequence goes on from NZ_JAIQDI010000001.1 coordinate 1,309,727, forward strand.
TCCGATTTATCTGAATATGGAAGCAGTCGCCGGTGATAAAGCCCCGGAACTGCTGCAGGAGCTCCTGCCGGAGAAAGCACGGCTGAATGCACTTTCCCACATCGATTATGAAGCGGTCTTAAAAATAAAGATCCATACGCTTAAGAAGCTGTTTGAATTACTTGGTAAGGAACAGCTGAAGTCCAAAAATTATAAACAGTTCTTTGCCGCCAACCAGCACTGGCTGCAGCCGTATGCGGTATTCTGCTATCTGAGGGATAAATACAAAACGGTAGATTATTCCAAATGGAACAGTCATACCGTTTATGACCCGGCGGCCATAACCGAAATTTTTAAAAACAACCCGGTAGTCAGTTTTTATTGTTTCCTCCAGTATCACCTGCACCTGCAGCTGAAAGATGCGGTGTCTTATGCGCATCAGAAAAGTGTTGTTCTCAAAGGGGATATTCCCATCGGGGTATACCGCTATGGAAGCGATACCTGGATGGCACCGGAGCTTTATCATATGGAACTGCAGGCCGGAGCACCGCCGGATGACTTTGCCATAAACGGTCAGAACTGGGGGTTCCCGACTTATAACTGGCCACGTATGCAGGAAGATCATTTCAGCTGGTGGCGCAGCCGGTTTGAACAGATGAGTCATTATTTTGATGCCTTCCGTATTGATCATATCCTGGGTTTCTTCAGAATCTGGAGCATTCCGCTCGACGCCGTGCAGGGCATTATGGGATATTTTGATCCGGGCATTCCCCTGTCCGCGCAGGAATTTTATGAGCGGGGCATTCAATTCAATGAGGACCGCTTCTGCACGCCGTTTGTAAACAATGTGGTGCTCAACCAGCTGTTTGACGACCGCGCCGGATTCGTAAAACAACAATTCCTCGAAACCGGGAACGGATTTGATTATACGTTTTTACCGGAATTTGACACGCAGCGCAAGATGGAGCACTGGCTTGCCTGCCAGGAGGATGCCATTGGCAATGAGCTGAAGCAGGGATTGTTCCAGCTGCTGTCGAATGTACTGGTGTTAAGACAGCAACTAAACGGGCAAACCGTCTATCATCCCCGTTTCGGCCTGGACCGTACCCTGTCCTTTCAATCGCTTCCGCACGACCAGCAGCTAAAACTGAAAGAGCTGTATACCGACTACTTTTTCCGCCGCCAGGATCAGTTCTGGAAACGGGAATCACTGAAAAAACTGCCGGAGCTGAAAGCCGCCACCAATATGCTGATCTGTGGCGAAGACCTCGGCCTTGTTCCCTCAAGTGTTCCTGAAGTAATGCAGGAGCTCGGTATTCTCAGCCTGGAGATTCAGCGCATGCCCAAGCTACAGGGTCTGAGGTTCTTTGATCCGGCCAATGCCCCCTACCTGTCGGTGGTCTCTCCTTCCACACATGATATGAGCACGCTCCGCGGCTGGTGGGAAGAGAACAGGGAGCAGACCCAATATTTTTATAATGAATTGCTGCACCTGCAGGGAGAAGCCCCGGCCACCTGTGAAGGGTGGATCAACCGGGAGATCATCCGGCGTCACCTGCAGTCTCCGGCAATGTGGTGCATCTGCCAGCTGCAGGACCTGCTGGGCATGGATGAAAGCATCCGCAGAAAGGACCCCTCAGAAGAGCGGATCAACATACCGGCAGACCCGCATCACTACTGGCGTTACCGCATGCACCTGACATTGACCGAACTGATCGAGAATGTTCCGTTCTCAGATCTGTTAAAAGATATGATCAGCTCCAGCGGCCGCTGATCACCATGAACAAATAGTATATTTGTGCTATGAGCACCGTTTTCATCAGGCCCGTTGAAGAAAAGGATAATATTGAACTGGCTACGATCATCCGTACCGCATTTTTAGAATTCAACGCTCCTACCCGGGGTACCGTATTTGAAGACCCCACCACCGACCGTCTGTCGGACCTGTTCGGTGCCCCCCGCTCGGTACTGTGGGTGGCGGAAGCAGGAGGACAGTTGCTGGGATGCTGCGGCATTTATCCAACAGAAGGATTACCGGAGCATTGTGCGGAGCTCGTAAAATTCTACCTGTCCGGGGCCGCCCGGGGCAAAGGAGCAGGCAAATCCCTTTTTAATAAATGCCTGGAATCCGCCACAGCATTAGGTTACAGCCAGGTTTACCTGGAAAGCCTTCCGCAGTTCAACACCGCCGTTGGAATGTATGAGAAACTGGGCTTTAGAAAACTGGATGCCCCCATGGGCAATTCAGGACATTGCGGCTGCAATATCTGGATGTTGAAAGACCTGTAGCGGTTGGGTACGCAGGAGCCCTTTTTAGCGGACCCAGATCTCATCGGTTGCAATGATGGGTTTGCGGGTGCGGCTGAAGCGCCACTCCGGCAGCTGCTCCCGGTTTAGGGCCGTTATTTTAAGATATCTTGCGCTTACAGCACCTGTAAAACGCACCGCATGCCGGCGGATCTCAAAATCTTCTTCCGGTAACGAAAGCTGCTGCCTGCCATACTCCCGGTAATGCACATTATCATCCGAAACCTGGACAACAACCGAAGCCGGAAGAAAGATCCAGTGCCGCTGGTCTTCGAGGAAATTTAATTCAACCTCCCGGATATCCGTTACGGTTCCGAGGTCTGTCACTGCTTCCAGGGGTACCCCTGCAAAACAAAGCCAGTTATAGCTGAAATCCAGATATCCCGGTACGCCATCCGTAAGTGTCCGCTCCTTTTTTGCAGGATATTCCGGCACATAAGGATATTTTAGTGTAACCGCAGCACCCAGTGCCTTGTTATCCCTGACACCGTTCTCAAAAATGGACTGCCATTCTTTTTGATAAGCTGCCGGGCTCATTCCTCCTTCCGACAGTTCCTTCACATTATACGCATTGCAACGTTTTACAAATCGGTTCACCCGTTCTTCAAACCCCTTATGCACCTGCCAGTCGCCTTCCGGCGTGCGGTAAAAGATCCCGTGCTGCCCGATCCCGTAAAAACGGGATTGCTGCAGATACGTATATTCAAGCGACAGCTGTACCCGCTCCACCCGTTTGAGCAAGACCGGATCCGGTTCGGCGGCCGCCTCAGCTTTATCCAGCAGGGAACTGTAGACATCCATCAGTGCAGGTGTCAGATAGCTGTTATGATCATTGACAATATTTCCATAAATATCCAGCGGTACTTTTTCCTTTTCTGCCGCGGCTCTCAATGCATCCAGGTATTTTTTTATATACGGAGCGGCGTTGCCATAATACCCCTTTATAAACGCATCAGCAACAACAGTGGCGTCCAGACCCGGATCCCATAAAGCTTTGGCCAGCAGGTAGGACTTCAGCTCAGCCATATCGCTATAGGTAGCACCGCTTCCCTGTGCAAAAACGCCTTTGACCTGTTGTTGCTGAAAAAAACGGACTCCGGGCATCAGCGCCGGAATATCGGGAAAAGGCGCCAGGTAATTCGTGAACTGGGTATAATAATCCCATACGAATACATTCGGTGTTTTCGCGATCCAGCCTGCAAGATTTTTTCTGAATGCCGCTGCAGAAGGCGCCTCCCCTACCGGCTGCAGCCGGTAGGCATCAATATTGCTCAGCAGGATATAGACATTTTTTCCGGGAACCGTTTTTAAAGGCGGGCGGGCGGCGTAGGTATAGGCCAGCGTGGTAAACTTCTTATCCGGAAAAGTGGCCGCGATCCGGTTCACAAACCGGATCAATGAGCCCTGGGGCCCTCCGTCAACCGCATCTGCTTTCCTGCATGCATCGCATTCGCAATACCCGATATCATCATTCGGACTCACCGACCAGTACAAAGCATCGGGATGTGCCGCAAATGCTTTCTTCAGACTTTCAGCGGCGATCTGAAATACGGTATCATTGGTGAGGCAGAGCTGCAGTGGCTGCCGCTTTCCATTGAAGTAGGAATAATATTCCGGATGGCTTTTAAAATAAATGGCCGGATCCACCAGTTTATTGAAGCTGTGCCCCCAGATCCCCCAGAGATCTTCCAGCTGTTGCAGTTTATGCCAGTCGAGGTACTCAGGGTCTGTTTCTCCAGGATAATAAACTTCCCGGTATTCAAAAGCGGGCCGGCCCGTTTTATGAAGCTGCCCCGGCAATAACAATTCCTTATACTGCGGACAATAAGCCGGTTCGCCGGCGTTCCACTTCCTGCACCCCAGGAAATTTTCAATAAAATCATAAACACCAAACAGCAGTCCGCGCCGGGCGCCCCCCTTTATTTCCAGCAGCGGCCCTTTTACTTCAATAGTAAACTGCTCGGGCTGCAGTGCTGCCCGGTCTTCCGACAGCCGGATGGCTTTGCCGGCAATCGCTGATGATCTTTCGATGGGCAATTTGCAGGTAGTGGTGCGCACCAGGTAATCCTGCAGGATCCCCGCAGCTTTTTCTTCGGCAGGACTTGCACCCCGGGAAATCACAATGCTGTAGGAAGAGCTGCCATCGCGGACCAAAACAAGGCCCCGTTCATTCTGTGCCTGAACCTGCTGCATAAAAAAAACAATAATAAGGTAAACGATGTTCTTCATAACGATCCTCTTCTAAAAATCCCGGAAAAAGTTCAGGTAAAGATCAACCTGGTTCAGTCGTCTTTTATCCAGCAGCCGCTGCTGGTTCCAGACGCCGGAAACCGTTATCAGCGACCGCAGTCCGAGTTTTTTTGCATAACCCAGCCCGGCAGAAGTCGTATTGGATGTGGAAAAACTGGATCCGGCGAAGTTCCGGCTCCGGTCGTCCGGCGAAGTTCCCAGCCCGAGTATTACCGAAAAATAATCCCTTTTTTCATTTACCATATGACGCCAGGTAAACACATGGGCATGGTACCAGCTGGCGGAGTCCCTTAAAACATAATTCTTCAGGTTCAGCCAGTCATTATCATATTCCTTTGTAAATCCAAGAATACCTGAATAGATGTCCAGTTCCGCTGCACGGAGATAACGCGCACCCACCTCAAGCTCCCATCCTTTTCCCAGCCCCTGGTTAAAAGAATAGGCGGCCTTAAATTTTGGGAACACGGTGCTGTTGGAAAAAGCAGCATTTAAAAAGGAGTATTGTTTTTTATTGTGTGAAATATACGACTCGGCTTCAAACTGCACCCCGTCACCGAATGCGCGGTTTGCATAATTGATCCGGCCGATCACGGTACTTTTCCTGTTATTTCCCAGCCGGCGCAGGTACTGCAGGGAGCTGATGGAAGCGGTACGGATACCGAGGTTGTAGAACGACTGCATATGCAGGACACCGATCTGGTTATCTTCCTGTACATTGCTTTGATAAGAGCGGTACAATTCCCTGAAACGCCTGCTGGCCGGATACTGCGTGGTCAGCGGCCGGATCGTTGCCGCAGCCTGTCTGTATTCTTTTTGCAGTTCATAGATCCCGGCTTTTTTCAGCAGGTAGTTACTGTCGCCCGGCGATTGCTCCAGCAAACGGTCGTAGGTCTGCAATGCAGTTCCATATTGCTGCTGCTTCAGCGATACGCTTGCTTTTTTTAATAATGCCTCCGTCTCCCCGGGGCTTGTTTCCAGCACCTGATCCAACTGTGCTGTGGCAGCCTGCAGGGAATCCTTCTTTATCAGCTGATCTGCAAGCGCCAGCCGCAGGTAGCGCTCCAGTTTTGTCCGCTGATCGGTGCTGCCATATGCGGTCTTTAATTTTAAAATCGTTTCAACTGCCGGTCCGTATTGCTGCAATGCATCGTACAGGGCGATCTTTTTCTGAAGATAGCTGCTGTCCTGCGACGAAGCGCCGTAAGCTTTTTCATAATACAGAAGCGCCTGTTCGAGATCCCCCTGCTTTTCATATACACCGGCAAGCCCCTTCAGTGCCGGCCCGTCACCCGGATAGGCATCCAGCAATGACTTGTATTTTCCGACCGCAGCCTCAGTCCGGTTCTCCTTCTCCGCTATCTGGGCAGCGGATAACAATGCATATGCATCCAGTTGTTGAAAACGGGGGCTGGAAGGATACAAACTGATCAGCCGATGGGATATTACAGCGGCCTGGTCAAACTCTTTTTGCAGTTCCAGTATCCCAAACTGCTTCAGAAGATAAGCGGTATCTGCAGGGCTCCGCTCCGACAGCTGTTTGTAAACGGCCAGCGCTTCTTCATAATTACCCGCCGCCTCGTAGCTCCCGGCCAGTCCTGTTTGTGCTTCACGGTTACCCGGTTCCTTTGCCAGCAGCAGGCGGTATTGCTCGATAGCGGCAGTATAGTTGCCCTGTCTCCGGTATAACTGCGCCAGCTGCAGCCGCAGATCGGTGTAAGCGGGACTTACTGCCAATCCGGCTTTAGCCAGCTCTACCGCCTTATCATAGTTTGCAGCCCGCCCTTCCCGGATCGATTGCTGCAACAGCACATCCGCATCTGCTTTTTTCTTCCGTTGTGCCTGTAATGAGCAAACCGACAGTGTAAGCAGGATGAGAAAAAGGGGACGGTATATTGTGGAAATTTTCATTTATTAACAGATACTTTTTTTGGAGGAGGCGCCTCAAAGCCCTTGCGTTGCATATTGCCCCACTGATGTTTTGCACCGGTGATCTCCTTTATATAGCCTTTTATAGAAGCATATAAAATAACAGGATGGTAGATAAACGGCTCCACGAAGGCCATGAGCGTCAGGCCGGCTACTTCTTTCCAGGATTTATACTGTCGGAAGATCAGTTGATCCCATAAAATGGCCATTGTGGTTAAAAAGATCGCGAATACATATACCAGGATCAATAAAATCGTGGCATAGGTCCAGTTGATATTGCCAAAGATGATCAGGAAAATAAATACCAGTATCCCAACCGTTTCAATGATGGGCGCCAGTAGTTCAAAGAAAAAATTATACGGGTAAACAATACAACCCAGGCGTTTATAACGCGGGTTAAAAAGCAGTTTCAGGTTGCTCATGTATATCTGCCATAATCCCCTCGCCCAGCGCACACGCTGCCGCACAAATACCTTGAGCGACTCCGGTCCTTCGGTCCAGCATAATGTTTGCGGGATATAACGTACCGCATATTCCTGATCCGTTTCGCACATGTATTTACACATGCGGATGACGATATCCATATCTTCCCCCAGCGAGCGGGCATCATAGCCTCCCACCTTTAAGGCGATCTCCTTATCAAATAACCCCAATCCACCTGAGACATTGGGCACTGCATTGATCAGCGACCAACCCATTTTTCCATGCACATAGGATCGGATGTATTCCATTTCCTGGAACCGGGGAAGCAGCTGGCGGGGCGGCCTCGCGCGGATCATCATTCCTGAATCAATTTCTGAAGAATTGGCCATACGGAGTGTGGCGCCTGCCGCGATGACCCGCTTGTCATCAGCAAGGAACGGCTGGATCAGGGCCACCAGCGTATCGTTCACCAGGATGCAATCCACATCAGTATTGAGGAAATAAGGAAAGGCAGCAGCATTCAGGCCCGCATTAACAGCATCTGCTTTTGACCGGCCGTTCTCCTTATCGATTACCAGCAACTTCTTATAAGCTTTGTCGGTCGACTTGTAAAATCCTCTTACAGGCCGCGACAGGGCAACGGCATTATAGGCAAAATCGACTTTTATCAGCTTGAATTCCCGGATCAGTTTCTCCAGTGTATCATCCGTGCTTCCGTCATTCACGATCACTACTTCGTATTTGGGATAGTTCAGTGTCAGCAGTGACCGCACATTGTATATGATCGTTTTCCCTTCGTTAAACGCAGGTGCGATCACGCTGATCCCCGGCATAAGTGAAAGACGGGAAAGATTATTGAGATTCCGGTATTTATGCAGGAAGAGGTTTTTGTTAATGGAGATATAGGAAGCGATGGAAAGAAAACAATAACAAAGGAAGATCATCATGCAATAAATGAAGATGGCACCATCGTAAAAATGCAGTATTTCTTTCCAGATATTCATATATATTTTATAATGGGATTCTGAATATAACTGAGCACCACCTTATCTTCCGCAGTAGCATCCTCATACAAAGGCACCAGGGCGGCCCGGTTCACGTTCATATGATACAGGGAATATGCCGCGTGTTTCTTCAATACAATATCACCGGTGCTTCTGAAAACCTCCTGCAAAAACGGAATGGAAGCCTCATTCCCCATGCGGCCCAGTGCTTTCAGTATCTCTGTTTTGACCGGCAGTTCGGGTTCCGCCGCATACAGCTGCTCCAGTTCCGCTGCATGGGAAGGGTCAAAAAGTTTTCCCAATGCATTAACCAGCTTCCGTTTCAAACCGGTATCCGCTGCGGGGAGCAATGCCAGTATTGCATCGGCAGTTTCCACCTGCTGAAAATACACTGCCAGATCCAGGCACAGAAGCATAACGCTTTTATTCCCTCCCGGCTGGATCCACCTGCCCATACCGGGTATTTCGATATCATTCCGGCTTTTTATTATTTCAAAATACTCCACATGCGCCCATTCAGAAAAAGGCGCTTTTATGGAAGAAAAAATCTCAAGCGGCTCCGGGAACAGTTTCAGCGCATAACAGGTCGCTTCCTGTCGGATCAGCTTGTCGGAATGATTGATCAGCCGGAAGATCGTATCATCTTTCACTACCACATTGAAATAGGTCAGTTCGTGCAGTCCCAGAATGATATCCCGTTTTCCCGACCGCAACCGGGTCTGCGCATGACGGCCCAACCGGAGGTCGTTGTATAATTTCCGGATCAACAAATGCACATTACCCGAAAACGCATCACTCAGTTGCATCAGGTATTCTGTAAAAACGATACGGGTATGACTGCTTTTATAAATACCCAGGCTGATATAATCATTCAGCGGGAGGCTGATCTCCCTGACCGGTACCTTTCCCAGGTTGGGGTTCAGGACAAGATGAGGGAGCGATAAATTTTCAAATTTTGCGATCAGCTTTTTTTTCCGGCGGTTCAGAAAATAGCCGCTCAACCGCCGGTAGAATAAGACCAGGTGCACCAGGATAAAACCGCTGATCGCTGTAAGCGACACCCATAGCGCCACCTGGATAACAATGGGGTAGTGTTCGTATTGCAGAAGGTTCAGTAGTGCCACAGGCATCTGTTGGATTAAATTACAATAAGGGATATTTATATTTTATTGCTTTACTGCCAGCAACCGCTTTACCCGGGATACCAGTTCTCCCGGTGTAAACGGCTTTTTCAGGTAGTCATTGGCACCAATGTCAAAACTATCGGTGACCGTCTCCTCATTCTGCACAGCCGATAATACAAGTATCCTTGTATCCGGTGCCTTTAAACGGATGGCTTCCACCAGCTCCATTCCGTTTGCAAAAGGCATCATCAGATCGGTGATCATCAGATCAAAATGCTCGCGGTCAAGCGCTTCCAGCCCCTCCTTTCCATTGGTGGCAATAACCACCTCATACCCCTGTTTGTTAAGAATAAACTGCACCGTTTTTAGTATCACCGCGTTGTCTTCGACTAAAAGAATTCTGTCCATAGATTTTTTTGCCTATACGAATCAATAAAATGAAATCAACTTACAGCATGGTTCCTGTCCCTGGTGGCTTATTTCACAGGTGTTGCCTATAGTATAGCATCCCATCAATCACAGGCATTACACATCCCTGAATAGCACTCCGCTGTTCCTGTTTTAGACCGGCGGCGGATCAACGGTCCTTCCACGGGTATACCTTCTTCTCATGCACGCCTGCTGATTTATACTTTTTGCGACATCACTTAACTCAATTTTGATGCCATTTGATCTGAGAGACGTATAAAAATTTCAGTTCGTTGACAAGATGTAGATAGCATCCGGCCGTTCGCTTTCTATTAAAATTAATATAAAATACGGATCGTTCGGATAACGGATCCGGGGAAGATCATTTACAATCTATTAAGGATCACCAAAGAAATTAATATAAACAAATATCAATATGTACCGGTGCCTGCTTCGCCCTTAACGATGGCCACACTGGCGCTGCACCCCAGGCGGGTGGCGCCCGCTGCGATCAGTTCACGGGCAAACGTATAATCCCGTATGCCGCCGCTGGCCTTTATCTGCACCTGTGCGGGCAGGTGTTTCCGGAACAGCTCCACAGCATGCACACTGGCACCTTTTTCAGCATACCCAGTAGAGGTCTTCAGATAATCGATACCGGCCGCTCCGTATAATTCACAGCATTTGATAATTTCCTCATCGGTCAGAACACCGCTTTCGATGATGATCTTAATTACCCGGCCCTTTTCCTTTATCACGGGCATCAGGTGATTGATCTCATTGGCCAGGTATTGCCAGTCATTATTTTTTAATGCGATCAGGTTGATCACAATGTCCAGCTCATCGGCTCCGTCTACAATGGCCAGCAATACCTCAGCCAGCTTTGCTTCCACGGCGGAGTACCCGAACGGGAACCCGATCACCGTGGCCGTTTTTACTTCCGACCCCTCCAGCAGGGTCCTGGCTTTTTTTACAAAAGGAGGCGGAACGCAAACCGCTGCAAAGCCGTATTCCTTTGCTTCACTGCACAATTTTTCAATATCACTTACCAGGGTGGTAGGCTTCAGGATGGTATGGTCTATATATCCGGCGATGTTCATTGTTCTTGATTTAAAGTGCAAACCTACTGATTTCTGCGTGGGAACCGGGTACCTGTGCCTTTTTTTAACAGGAGGGTTATGGCTGCCGGAGACGGGAGACCGGACGCCTGATCTCTGGTTCCGGAACTTTAAACCTTGAACTTTAAACTTATAAACCTCTCCCAGCCCTTATCTTTGCCGAAATTTTCAAGCATGTTTCGTACGCAGACCTGCGGAGAACTGAGATCCGCAGACATTAATAATGAAGTGACCCTGGCCGGTTGGGTGCAAACCGTCCGCAAGTTTGGCAGTATTACATTCGTGGACCTTCGCGACCGTTACGGGATCACCCAGCTCCTGTTTTCGGAAGCCCTGAATGCGCAGCTGGATGCGAATCCGCTGGGCCGGGAATTTGTATTGCAGGTTACAGGACGTGTCAGCGAGCGCAGCAATAAGAACAAAAACATTCCTACAGGAGATATCGAGATCCTGGTTGACCGTTTTACCATACTCAATAAAAGCATTACACCGCCCTTTACCATCCAGGACGATACCGATGGAGGTGATGATCTGCGCATGAAATACCGGTACCTGGATCTGCGCCGTAATGCGGTGAAAAAGAACCTGGAGCTGCGTTATGCTGTTAACCGCGCCACCCGCGATTACCTGCATCAGCAGGGCTTTATGGATATTGAAACGCCTTTCCTTATCAAATCGACACCCGAGGGTGCGCGGGATTTTGTAGTGCCCTCCCGTATGAACCCGGGTGAGTTTTACGCACTGCCCCAGTCGCCCCAAACATTTAAACAGCTGCTGATGGTGAGCGGCTACGACCGTTACTACCAGATCGTAAAATGTTTCAGGGATGAAGACCTGCGTGCCGACCGCCAGCCGGAATTCACACAGATCGACTGTGAAATGGCCTTTGTGGAACAGGAGGACATCCTGGGCATGTTTGAGAACCTGATCAAGTACATTTTTAAAACAGTAAAGGGGATCGATTACGCAGAAGCAGTTGAACGCATGACCTGGGAAGAGGCCATGTGGCAGTATGGCAATGACAAACCGGATATCCGCTTTGGCATGAAACTGCTGAACCTCAAGTTCCCGGCGCAGGTATTTGCTCAGAAACATAGCAAGGTCTCCCTCATCGAAGGTGCGGGCTTCGGCGTATTTGATGATGCCGAAACCGTTCTGGCCATCGCAGTTCCCGGTTGCAGCGAATACACCCGGAAGCAAACGGATGAGCTGACCGAATGGGTGAAACGCCCGCAGATCGGGATGAAAGGCCTGGTATTTATAAAATACAATGCAGACGGTAGCTTTAAAAGCAGCGTGGATAAATTTTACAGTGAAGACCGGCTGAAAGCCATTGCCGAAGCAGCAGAGGCACAGCCCGGTGACCTGATCCTGATCCTCGCAGGCGCAGAAGAGCGTACCCGCAAGGCCGTCAGCGAGCTGCGACTGGAAATGGGCAAACGCCTGGGGCTTCGCAGGGAGGATGAATTCAAACTGCTTTGGGTACTGGACTTCCCGCTGTTTGAATACGCTGAAGAGGAGAACCGGTGGGTGGCCCGCCATCATCCGTTCACCTCGCCAAAGCCGGCAGATATTGAAACCATGATCGGCAATAACCCCCGGATCGAAAATGCAGCAGCATACCTGGAACATCCTTATGCCAACATCAAAGCCAATGCCTATGACATGGTGCTCAACGGTAACGAGATCGGCGGAGGCAGTATCCGGATCTACCAGAAAGAATTACAGCAAAAAATGTTTGAGGCGCTGGGCATGGATACGGAAGAACAGCAGCATAAATTTGGTTTTCTGCTGGGTGCTTTTGAATACGGCGCACCACCGCATGGCGGCATTGCCTTCGGATTCGACCGGCTCTGCGCTATCCTGGGCGGAAGCGAAAGCATCCGTGATTTTATCGCATTTCCCAAAAACAACAGCGGAAGGGATATCATGCTGGATGCACCGGCTACCATCGACAACAAACAGCTGGATGAATTGCAGATAAAAGTGGATCTGAAATAGTTTTCGGAGATACCAGAGTTTATACGACCAGCGGCAACATTATTGCCGCTGGTTATTTTTTTGTACTTTTAAGACAAATAACCAACTATGCTGGCATTGATCATCCGGAATATTCCGCAATTAATTATTTTAAGTGCCCTGTTTTACTACCTGATCCGGAAAAAAAGCGCGCTCAGTTACGTTTTATTTCTCAGCTATCTGGTATCCTATGCAATAGGTTTGTTACAGTTTCAGCAGACGATCTCTTTATCCGGTCGTCTGGCAGAGCGGCACTGGAACCTTATGGTACTCGCCAATATATCCCATATCACCTATCTTGTTTTTGCCATCGCATTTCTGAAACTGATGATTGATCTTCTTAAGCCCGTTTCAGAAAAAGACCCTTTCCTCGACGATCTGAGACCAGGTAATACAGAATGATACACTGTTTTCGTGCATCCTTTCATCCCGGCCGGCAGGGTGCTATCCGGCCTCTTTTGTTCCGATCGGGTAATTTTCGTTACATTTGATCTGCAATTAAACGTTAACTGCATGGCTTCCCTCACATTACTCGAAACAGAGCGACTGATACTCAGGCCCACAGAAGAAGCCGATGCCACTTTTCTCTTCTACCTGATGAACAGTCCGAAGTGGCTGAAGTATATCGGCAACAGGGAGATCACTTCCGTAGAAAAAGCGCGCAATTATATTCTCCAGCGGATCAGGCCGCAACAGGCGCGGGCAGGGTTTGGGAGCTTTACCGTGATCCGCAAAACAGATCATAAAAGAATGGGCACCTGCGGGCTCTACCAGCGCGAAAACCTTACGGCTCCTGATATCGGCTTTGCGTTTCTGCCCCGGTTCGAGCACAGGGGATATGCCTTCGAAGCAGCGCAGAAAGTCATTGAGGCGGGATTCAGCATTCTGAAGCTGGAGCGCATCCTGGCTATTACCGCCCCGGATAATACCGGCTCCCAACGCCTGCTGCAAAAACTGGGATTACATCCCGCCGGAACGGTCCTGTTGCGGGGCGACAAGGAAGCATGCTGCCTTTTTGAATTGCAGAAAAACCCCCTCGTCCATTCCCTCCCGCAAACAACCCAGACGCTCTCCCCCTCGCATCCGGTTTAGAAAATATCCAATATCCCCGCCTCAAATCCATTTTATTTAAAAATATTTAAAACAAAAAGGTATTTTATTATATTTACAAAAACGACTAACAATAATTATTCGGTTATGAAATTAAAATTAATTGCTTGTGCGGCGGCCTGCACCCTGCTGATCACCGGTGTACAGGCGCAGCAAAAAAACTACCAGTGGGCTACCGGCACCACCGATGGCATCCCGTATAAATATGTAAGCAATGATCCGATGAAGACCCGTTTTTATACCTTGAAGAACGGACTGACGGTCATCCTTACCGAAAACAAAAAGGAACCGCGGATCACGGCAAAGATCGCTGTAAGGGCGGGCAGTAATACAGATCCGAAAGATCATACCGGACTGGCGCATTACCTGGAACACCTTTTGTTCAAGGGCACCAGCCAGATGGGCACTACCGATTTTGCAAAAGAAAAGCCCTATCTCGACCAGATAGGCGATCTGTATGAACAATACAATTCCACCACCGACACCGCAAAACGCAGGGAGATTTACAAAACGATCGACCAGGTATCCGGGGAAGCCGCCAAAGTATCCATCGCCAATGAATATACCAAACTGATGGCCACCATGGGCTCACAGGGTACCAACGCCCACACCTGGGTGGAAGAAACCGTATATGAAGAAAATATCCCTTCCACTTCCCTGAACAAATTCCTGAAAGTGCAGGCCGACCGTTTCCGGGATCCTGTATTCCGGATCTTTCATACCGAGCTGGAGGCCGTGTACGAAGAAAAGAACCGCACCATGGACAACGATGGCTGGAAGGTAATGGAAGCCATGCACCGCAACCTGTTCCCCACGTCAAATTACGGGCAGCAGACCACCATCGGCACCATCGAGCACCTGAAGAATCCTTCTTTAAAAGCCATCAGGGAATATTTCGACAAATACTATGTGCCCAACAATATGGCCATTATCCTTGCCGGCGATTTTAATATGGAAGCGGCCATCCGCGAGATCAGTAAACAATTTGCCTACATGCAGCCCAAGCCGGTGACCGGTTACGAGCATGCACCGGAACCCGAGATAAAAGGGCCGGTGGTTACCGAGATCCTCGGCCCCAGCGCTGAGAACATCCAGATCGGATTCCGCGGCGGCCCGGAAGGCAGCCGGGATGCCATGATGGCGGACCTGCTGTCCACCATCCTTTCCAACGGCAAGGCGGGGTTGATCGACCTGAACCTGAATCAGCAGCAAAAGATCCTGTCGGGCGGTGCCTACCTGCGGCAATACAAGGACTATGGTGTTTTTGACATTTATGCAACGGCCAAACAGGACCAGTCACTTGAAGATGTAAAAGGACTGTTGTTTGAACAGATCGACATTATAAAAAAAGGGACTTTTGATGACAACCTTTTAAAGGCCATCGTTGCCAACTACAAATTAAGCGAGATCCGCGGACTATCGAGCAACGACAACCGGGCGGAACAGCTGATGCAGTCTTTTATTGCCAGCAAGGGCGAAGGATGGATCCGCACGGTTTCATACCTGCAGGACCTTTCCACGATCACCAAAAAAGATGTGGTTGATTTTGCCAACAGGTTTTTCAAACCCGACAATTACACCGTCATCTATAAACGGAAAGGGGAAGACAAAAGTATTGTGAAGGTCGAAAAACCGTCCATCACCCCGGTGGCTACCAACGACAATCTTGAATCTGATTATGTAAAGGCTGTAAATGCCATGCCGGCCACCCCGGTAAAACCCTTATGGATCGATTACAACAAGGCGATCCAAAAAGGCAGGGCCGGCACCACCGAGCTGCTGTATGTTCCCAATAAAGAGAATGAATTGTTCAGCCTCTACTACCGTTTTGATATGGGCTCCTGGAACAACAAAATACTTCCGGTAGCCGCCAATTACCTGTCCTATATCGGCACCGCCAATGCTACAGCAGAAGCCATCAATAAGGCATTCTACGACATCGCCTGTAATTATTCCGTTAATGTAGGCACGGAGAACACTACCATCACCATCAGCGGTCTGCAGGAGAATTTTGAGAAAGCTGTTCGGCTTTTTGAAGACCTGCTGCTGAACTGCAAGCCGGATGAAGCGGCCCTTACCGCATTAAAGGGCCGGCTGGCTAAATCGAGGGCAAACCGTAAGCTGGACAAAGGTGCTATCATGCAGGGGTTGAATGCCTATGCCTCTTATGGTGCCAAAAATCCATTCAATTATACACTCACCGATGAGGAGCTGAAGAACCTGGACAGCAAAACCCTCATCGATGCGTTACATCAGCTTACAGGATATAAACACATCGTGATGTATTTCGGGCCGGCGCCGCTTACAGATGCATCAAAGAAGATCGCCGTACTTCACAAAGTCCCCTCCCGCTTCAACGAATATCCTGCGGGGCTGACCTTTAACCGCACCAGCCAGACGGAGAACCAGGTATTGTTCACCAATTATGATATGGTACAGTCGGAGATCCGCTGGGTGCGTAATACCGATGCCTACACGCCTTCAAAGGAACTGACGGTAGATGTGTTCAATAACTATTTTGGAGGTGGTATGGGTGGTATCGTTTTTCAAACCATCCGTGAATCAAAAGCGCTGGCTTATTCCACCTATGCCCTTTACCTGACGCCGTCCAAAAAAGACGACCGGTACAGCTTTATGGGTTATGTGGGCAGTCAGGCAGACAAAATGAACGATGCGGTTGCGGGCATGAACGAGCTCATCGCAACGCTTCCCCGATCAGATAAAAGTTTTGAAAGTGCCAAGGCCAGTCTGAAAAATGATCTGGAGACCGACCGTATCACAAACGAAGGTATTCTCTTCAGTTATCTGGCCGCACAGCGCAAGGGACTGGATTATGATATCCGGAAAGAAAAATATGATCAGCTGGGCAAGGTAGGCTTTACCGACATACAGGCCTTCCATCAAAAGGAGCTCTCGGGAAAGCCATATACATATTGTGTGCTGGCCTCCGATAAAAAGATAAAAACGGATGATCTTCAAAAGATAGGAACAGTAAAGACCCTGAGCCTTGAAGAGCTCTTCGGCTATTGACCTTATCTCTATTTTGTTAAGGCCGGAACAATTGTTCCGGCTTTTTTGTACCTTTTGAAAATGAATATCCGGTACAAACTCCTGGACAGTAATGATGAAGTATTGTTACGGGAACTGTTTCAGCTTTACACCGAAGTATTTGACACGCCTTATGCGATGCCGGAAGCTTCCCGTTTCCGCTATTTGCTCAGCGCAGATCACCTACTGTTCATTGCCGCAATACAAAACGACCGGGTTGCAGGCGGTTTAACGGCACATATCCTTCCTTCCCTTTATTCGGAAGCGTCGGAAGTATATGTATACGACCTGGCCGTAGCCCCGGCAGTTCAGCGCAAAGGCATCGGCAAACAGTTGCTGGCCACATTAAACAGCTGGTGCAGCACACATCGGGTGAAAGGCTTTTTCGTGCAGGCAGCTATTACAGACCAGCACGCGGTTGACTTTTACCAGGCCACCGGGGGCACGCCGGAAAAAGTGATCCACTTTTCGTATGCAACGGAAAACTGACGGATCTCATCTTGTTTAAAACTGCCGCAATGAAACGGACAATCCTGCTTTTCATTTTACTTTTCTTATCGATACCTGGTATCGTACGGGCCCAAACGGCTGTTACAAAGGCCAGGGTTGATTACGATGCTTTCGAAAACCTGGTAAAAGAAGTGAAGGAACACCGGGAAAAAAGACTGGTGCCCCTGGATGAATTTTTAAAACTAAGCAGCGACAGCGGTGTGCTTGTACTGGATACCCGGTCGGATGAAATGTACAACCGGAAACACATAAAAGGTGCGGTACATCTGAATTTTTCAGACTTTACACAGGCGAACCTGGCCAGGCTGATCCCTTCGTTTAAAACAAAAGTGCTCATCTACTGTAATAATAATTTTGAGGGAGATCAGCGCAACTTCGCCACCAAAACGGTGGTACCGGCCGCTGCGCTCAAAAAGGTAAAGCCCATCACCCTGGCTTTGAATATTCCCACCTATATCAACTTATATGGATATGGTTACCGGAATGTGTTCGAGCTTTCCGAGCTGGTGCACATCGATGATCCCCGTCTGCAACTGGAAGGCACCGGGGTCGGTGGTCCCGGACCTTCACCCGCAGGTGTAACACTGATGTCGAAAAGATGACTGTAACCTTGTGCTGTAGGGAACGATTCTATCAGCCCGTTATTTTCTGTTGTTTTAAGAAACTTCGTTCACCAGCAATTATTGCATAGTGGCAAACAGCCGGCTGCACCAGTCCAGCAATTCTGATTCATCTAAAATGCTCCAGGAATGGGGATGCCGGCTTCCGTCTTCCCGGTATCCCTTATGGCTGCTTACAATCAATTCGGCATTTTTATTGCCATTTATTTTTAGTTGATTGATCAGGCCGGCATTGTCAATCGCGTTAATATCACCATAATCTTTTCTTCTGTTCTCAATCCACCAGTCAATATCAGGTTCTATGTACAGCCGCAATGCCAGGTTATTGAGTAAATAAGCATTACCGCCATTAGCAGCCGAATAACAGAACGGGGATTTTATGCGATAAGCGCTGCTGTTTGTTCCGGGTGTTCCATGCAGCGCCGTCTTCAAAAGCGTCATAATACTTTTACCTTCAGCAACAGCATCGTTGTTAAAGTTTCGCTGTACCGATTTTTCTGCTTCATTCCATAACCGCTCATAATCCAGCGGCGGATCCACTGCAAATACAGCAATAGGTTTTATCGTACTTTTTATTTGACCCGAGCAATACTGGGCATACCGAATGGCGCCCGTTCCGGCGGCAGACATTCCGCCGATCACAAATTTGTTCCCGGGAACGCTGTAGTTACAAAGTTCCTCTTTGATCATTTTGTCAATACGTACCGGCGACGCTGTCGCCCGTTAAATTATCAAGAGCGTTTGCCGCAGGTACAACCGTCATTATCAGAATACCGGCTTCAAAGGCTTTCCTTTTAGCACTATCGGATAGGGTCCGGTCGTTGAGTACGAGCAGGCCCTTTATCGCACTACGCGGGGGCCTGACAATATAAAAATTTTGTGAGCTGTCCTTTTCATTTTTAAAAACCATATGGGATTCCTGTCCCAACGCATGGTACTGTGTAAACAGGAAGGAGACAAGAGGTATCAGGAATTTCATAACGGGTGGTGATTTTTTTAAAGATACCGGCAGCCTTGCTACATCTGCCTGTTTTTGCAAGGTCAGCAATCAGCCATAAATGCCAGGAGACATCGCTGTCGGAGGAAGCAGGCAGATGACAGAGGTTATTTTCTTAACGGCACATCTGCCACACCGTCAGCGGGCTTCTCTGCTTTTACATTTCAGACGCTATCCCCCGCTTTTTTTGACCTGTGTATACCCTTGCTTCTGGAACCATTGCAGCAGTTTGTCGCGGTGATCACCCTGGATGATGATTTCGCCATCCTTGGCGTTGCCACCCGTTCCGCAAAACGATTTCAGTTTTTTTGCCAGCTCCTGCAGGGCATCATCGGTACCTGTAAACCCCAGTATCACACTGGCCGTCTTTCCGCCGCGGTGTTTTGTTTCCAGCTGAATGCGCAGCCGTTGCTGTGCAGGCGGCAGGGTAGCCGGCTGGTCTGCATCCGGTTCAAATTTAAAATCCGGATCGGTGCTGTAGACAAACCCCTGCCTGTCTGATTTGTTCTTTGCCACAATAAGATACGTTTTAACTGTTAAGAGATGAGCCCGCTCTGTCCGGCCCTTGCTAAACCTTCGCTTTCAGGCTCAGGTCGAGACTTTGCGCCTGGTGGATCAGTCCGCCCACACTCACAAAATCAACACCCGTAGCGGCATAAGCTTCCAGCGTATCCAGGTTAATGCCCCCGCTTGCTTCTGTTTCAAAGGCTCCGCTGATGATATTCAGCGCCTCCGTTATCTGCTCCGGTGTAAAATTATCCAGCATTACGCGAAACACTTTTCCCGGGCCCACTTCCATCACTTTTTTTACATCCGCCAGTGTGCGGGTTTCTATTTCTATTTTTATCCCTAACCGGTGCTCCGTTACATATGCATGCGCTTTCTGAATGGCGTTCTCTATGCCTCCGGCATAATCGATATGATTGTCCTTCAGCATGATCATATCATAAAGACCAAAGCGATGGTTCACTCCACCGCCGATACGTACGGCCTCCTTTTCCAGCAACCGGAAATTTGGTGTGGTCTTTCTTGTGTCGAGTAAACGCGTCCGGTACCCTTTCAGCTTATCGGTATACTTACGGGTTAGTGTTGCAATACCACTCATACGCTGCATACAGTTCAGCAGCAGCCGCTCGCATTGCAGAATGGTATGCTCCAGTGCCTCCACTTCAAATGCCACATCGCCGGGCTGCATTGCGCTGCCATCCTCCATAAAAAATGTGACAGTACTACCCGGCTCCCTGAACCTTAAGATCGCGGCAGCCACCTGCACACCGGCCAGAATACCTTCCTGCTTTACCTTCAGCACGGCTTTTCCCTTTGCCTGCGGGTCGATGCAGGACAGTGTGGAATAATCCCCGCTTCCTATGTCTTCCTGAAGCGCGTTACTGATCAGTTGTCCGAGTTTTTCCTGAAATTGATCTATCATACCTGTAAAAATAAACAGCCTCTCCATAGGAGAGGCCGTTTTATAACTAAATTTTCGAGAAACTTACTCAATCAGCTGGAAACGCAATTCTTTGATCACCTCACCGCCCTTCTCTTTCCGCATAAAAATATTTACCCGGTAGCTGCCGCCCGCTGTTTGCAGGGTGCCGATAGCATAGTTGCCGGTGGGCGAGCTGCCTTTGTGTTTCAGCTCAAAACCCTTTACGGTATTCTTTCCAAAAAAGTCCTTTAATGCCTGCTCCGCCTGCGACTTGTTGTAGGTATTGCTTTTGTCGGCGATGGTCAGCTGCATGCTTCCTCCCACATTTCCTACAAGCTGGGCCGCATTTCCTGTTTTAAGACTTGTAATAACGCCGTCCACACTCTGCGCATGTAAACCGGAGACCAGTAAGCAGGTTGAAACAGCAATTAAGGACAATCGTAAAAAATGTTTCATTGTATTCATTTTTGTTATCACGCTCCGTTCAAGGTTTTTACGAATATATAAAAAAAAGTGCTTGATCTTCCCTGAACCGCATTCTGTGTAAATAGAACCTTTTAAAATCATTTATCTTAAACAATATTTTTAATTTTACAGTTTCGGCTGAGGGAACCGTTTTGCAGTTCAGTTTTACAGCCTCTTATTTTTTTAACTAAAAACATGTAGTTCATGTCACAAAAAAGAGCGATCTTATTAATAATGGACGGCTGGGGACTCGGTAAAGTTGCATCAGCAGACGCCATCCAGAATGCCAACGTGCCTTTTACAAAATCTTTATACGAAAAATATCCGAATACCACGCTGACCACTTTTGGAGAATTGGTGGGTCTGCCGGAGGGGCAAATGGGCAACTCCGAGGTAGGGCATCTCAATCTGGGCGCCGGGCGCATTGTGTATCAGGAGCTTCAACGCATCAATGTAGCCATAAAGACAGGTGAACTGGCGGCTAATACCGAACTATTGCGCACTGTTACACATGCCCGGGACAATAACAAGCCCTTACACCTGTTAGGCCTGGTAAGCGATGGCGGCGTACACTCTCATATTAGCCACCTGAAAGCACTAATTAACATTTGTAAGGATAACGGATTAAACGAAGTTTATATCCACGCCTTCACCGACGGCAGGGATACAGATCCCAAAAGCGGACTCGGATTTATACAGGACCTGCAACAGCACCTGGACCAGACCGGAGTGGGTAAAATAGCAACCGTGGACGGACGTTATTACGCCATGGACCGGGACAAGCGCTGGGAGCGCGTGGCACTTGCCTACGATGCCCTGGTAAACGGGAAAGGAGCAACAGCTCCTTCAGCCGTGGACGCCATAAAAAACAGCTATGCACAGGACATTACCGATGAATTTATAAAGCCCACTGTAATTGTCGACGCCGAAAATAAACCTGTTGCCACTATTCAGAACGGAGACTCGGCGCTCTGCTTTAACTTCCGGACCGACCGCTGCCGGGAAATCACACAGGTGCTGACCCAGCAGAACTACCCGGAATACAATATGCATACACTGGAACTGGATTATACCACCATGACCGTTTACGACCACACCTTCAAAAATGTGCATGTATTATTCCGCAATGAAGACCTTACCCAGACCATCGGAGAAGTGATCGAGGCCAATCATCTGAAGCAGATCCGTATTGCCGAAACAGAAAAATACCCGCATGTTACCTTCTTCTTCAGCGGCGGACGCGAAAATCCTTTTGTAGGTGAAAGCCGTATCTTAAAACCTTCACCCAAAGTAGCGACCTACGATCTGCAGCCGGAAATGAGCGCAAAGGAACTTACGGAAGCCATTTTGCCGGAGATCCGGAATAAGAATGCCGATTTCATTTGCCTGAATTTCGCCAATGCTGATATGGTAGGCCACACCGGTGTTTTTGCAGCAGCCATTAAGGCGGTGGAGACTGTTGACCAGTGCGTGGAGCAGATCGTAACAGAAGCGCTGAAACAGGATTACGTGGTGTTCCTGACCGCAGACCACGGTAATTCCGACTACCTGATCAACGAAGATGGCAGTCCCAATACCGCACACAGCATGAACCCGGTGCCGTTGTTCATTATCGACAATAACTTTAAAGGGGCTATAAAAGAAGGAAAACTGGGAGATATCGCTCCAACCATTCTTACTTTTATGAAGCTGCCGATCCCCAAAGAAATGACAGGAGATGTATTAGTGGATAAGGATTCCATATAATAATAAGGGCGGTTTCCGCCGGAGTGGGATCAGAAAAGCAAACGCGGGGCCGGATGAACCGGTTGATGGTTGCCTTGCTGGTCTCACTTTATTTTTCTCTGGATGCGGCCACATTTTTTAAAACAGGATTTTGCTGTTAATTTTGCAGGTTCTTAAACGCCTGAAGCAACAGATTGACACAGGAAGAATTTTCAAATATCGCCGCCACTATTCCGCACCAGCCGGGCATCTATAAATACTTTGATGATGCCGGGAAGATCCTGTATGTAGGCAAGGCAAAAGACCTGCGCAAACGGGTGGGTTCTTATTTCAATAAAACATTTACCAATTATAAGACCCACGAGCTGGTACAGCGCATCCATCACCTGGAGTTTACCATTGTAAACAGCGAACCGGATGCTTTCTTTCTGGAGAATTCCCTGATCAAGCAGTTCCAGCCCAAATACAATATCAACCTGAAGGACAGCAAATCCTATCCGTATATTGTTATCAAGAACGAACCGTTCCCCCGTATTTACCTCACAAGACAACCGGTAAACGATGGTTCCGAGTACCTGGGGCCTTATACCTCTGTTTTTAAGGTACGCGAACTGCTGGAGTTTATTAAGCGCACCATTCCCATGCGTACCTGCAGTCTGAACCTGACACCTAAAAACATTCAGAAAGGAAAATTCAAGGTCTGCCTGGAATACCACCTCGGCAACTGCAAAGGCCCCTGCGAAGGGCTGCAGACCCGGGAGGATTATGATGCAAACATCGGCCAGATACGGGATCTTCTGAAAGGCAACCTGGGACCGGTGATCCGCCATTTCAAAGAAGAAATGAAACAACATGCCGATGCCCTGGAGTTTGAAAAAGCGGAACAGGTGCGCCGGAAAATTGAATACCTGGAAGAATATTATCAGTCCAAATCCGTGATCACCGGGATAAAGGGAGGCGACAAAGACGTATTTTCCATCATAAAGGACAAATCGGTCGCCTATGTAAATTACCTCATGATCCGGAACGGAACGGTAGTACAAACCCAAACCAACAAGCTGGAAACACATCTGGATGAGCCGGTTGAAGAGATCCTGGTTTATGCCATCAGCCAGCTGCGCATGACGTTCAACAGCCAGGTGCCGGAGATCGTGGTACCTTTCGACATCGAGTACCCCGAAGCGGGTGTTGATACAATGGTACCCCGGGCCGGAGACCGGAAAAAATTACTGGAACTTTCTGAAAAGAATGCCGGTTATTTTATTGAAGAGCTGAAGAACAAGGAACGGATAAAGATCAACCGGAATGTGGGTCATGTAAAGGTATTGGAACAGTTGCAGATCGATCTTCAGCTCCAGGAGCTGCCCGTCCACATCGAATGTTTTGATAACTCCAATTTCCAGGGCAGTTACCCGGTATCCGCCATGGTTTGTTTTAAAAACGGCGTGCCGAGTAAAAAAGATTACCGTCATTTTAATGTAAAGACCGTCGAGGGCATCAACGATTTTGCCAGCATGAAGGAGGCGGTGTACCGCCGCTATAAACGACTGAAAGAAGAAGGGGCTGCATTGCCGCAACTGGTGATCATTGATGGAGGTAAAGGTCAGCTGGGAGCGGCACTGGAGGCCGTTGAGGACCTGGAGCTGCAGGGGAGCATCACCCTGATCGGTCTGGCAAAAAACGTGGAAGAGCTCTTTTTTGCAGGTGATATGGAATCACTGAAATTACCCTACAACAGCCCGAGCCTCAAGCTCATCCGTTTTATCCGCGACCAGGTACACCGTTTCGGTATCACCTTCCACCGTCAGAAGCGGAGCAAGGGCACCTTTAAAAATGAGCTGGAAGACATAAAAGGCATTGGGAAAAACACTGCCGATGAGTTGCTGAAGGCCTTCCGGTCGGTTAAGAACGTTAAAGAAAGATCGCTGGACGAGCTGGCCATTGTAGTAGGGAAGGCAAAG
Source organism: Niabella beijingensis (assembly GCF_020034665.1). Lineage (NCBI taxonomy): Bacteria > Pseudomonadati > Bacteroidota > Chitinophagia > Chitinophagales > Chitinophagaceae > Niabella > Niabella beijingensis. The sequence goes on from NZ_JAIQDI010000001.1 coordinate 1,334,150, forward strand.
GCCCAGCTTATCGTTGATCATTTTGCTTTATGAGGCCGGCAGTTCGTGAAATGTGATCAGTAAAGGATGCTCTATCCTCAGCTTTTCATGGCCAATTTAACAGTACTCTATTCCTCATCCATCTCTTCCTTCAGTTCATTGCTGATATGTACCAGTACCTTATCAATGCGATGCCCGTCCATATCCACAATCTCAAAATCGAACCCGTTCCAGTCGAGCTTGTCGCCTGTGGAAGGGATCTGTTTCAGCCGGTGCAGGATAAATCCGGCCAGTGTGTCAAATTCCTGCTCACCTTCATTCATCCATTCGGCCTTATCGAAATAGGAAAGGAAATCGTAAAAAGGGATCTGCGCATCCACGAGGAATGAATCATCCTCCCTGCGGACGATCTCATAATCATCTTCGTTCTCATCAGGCATCTCACCGATGATCGCTTCCAGGATATCGTTCAGGGTGATCATTCCCAGCACGCTCCCGTATTCATCGATAATAAAACAGGAGTGTAACTGCGATTCTTTAAATTTCTCCATTACGCGGAACGCCGTATTATTTTCCGGTACAAAAAGTGCGGGACGCATCAGGTCTTTGAACGGCACCGTGTCTTTGTTGGTGTACAGGTCTTTCAGTGAGATCACCCCTTTTATATTATCAATTTCTTCATCACAGATCGGGTAAATCGAATGCGGCTCCTTTAAGATTTTCTCCCGGATCATTTCTTCGGTGTCGTTCACTTTGAACCATACAATATCACTCCGGTGCGTCATCAGGGAAGTAATGTTCCGGTCGCTCAGGTGAAAGACCCGCTCAATGATCTCCTGCTCCGTCTCTTCCAGCGTTCCCTGTTCGGTTCCCTCGCTGATGATCGCTTTGATCTCTTCCTCCGTAACCTGGCTGTTCTCACTTTTTATATTGAAAAGTTTACCGATCAATCCGCTCGATTTGGTCAGCAACCATATAAACGGATACGTGATGATGGATACCCACCGCATGGGTTGTGCTACAAACTTGGCAATTTTTTCCGGCCGGGACAGCCCGATCCTTTTGGGCACTAGCTCGCCGAAGATCAGTGTAAAATAAGTGATAATGATTACCACTGTTGTGGTAGCAATGCCTTTGCTGTAAGGTGCAATGTTTGGAAATTGTACAAGGAAAGAAGTAATATGTCCGGTAATTTTATCTCCGGAGTAGATACCGGTTAAGATACCGATAAGGGTAATACCTATTTGTACAGTGGATAAAAAGACATCCGGGTGATTGGCCAGCTTGAGTGCTGCTTCAGCCCGTTTATCGCCTTTGTTTGCCTGGGCTTCCAATCTTGCTTTCCTGGCTGATACAAGTGCTATTTCTGCCATTGAGAATAGTCCATTGAGTAAAATCAATAAGGCTATTATGAGTAGTTCCATTAAACTATTTCGGTTGATTCCTTATCGAAGATATGAAATCCGAATCTTTTATTGAATAAGTTGCCCCAAAACCATCCAATTAAAATCCCGAGGGCGGTACCTCCGAGAACGTCGAAGGGATAGTGCACGCCTACATATATCTGGGCAAACCCGATAATACCGGCCCAGATGAGCGGCAGCCAGGCATACTTAAAAAAGCGGCGGAAGGTTACAAAAAAGAACATGCTGATACCAAAATGATTGATCGCATGGTTGGATACAAAACTGAACCCGCCGGAACAGCGCCCCAGTACCAGGCGTACCTTCCCTTCCATCTCCGGGTCATTGCAGGGACGCAGCCGCTCGAAAATGTCCTTAAACAGGTGTGCACCCACCAGATCGGTACTGGCCGCCGTACAGATAAACAACAACAGCCAGAATGCGCCCTGTTTTTTAAAATTGATCAGCACAAAGGCCACCACAAAGAGGTACACCGGTCCCCATACATAGGGATTGCGGAAAAGCGGCAGCAGTCCGTCCAGAACCGGACCGGCACTTTTTATATTGATCAGCTCAAATAACCAGCGGTCTGCTTTTACCAGCCAATCCGGAAACGGGATATACAAAAATGAGGTCATTCGGCAAATTTAGAACGCAAAACGTTAATTTGAGCATTAGATCCGCGAATTGAGCCCTCCGCTTTCAGCTGACCGCACAAAGCGGAAGGCCAATAGCTGATACTTTTGATTAAGTTTGCAGTTTTATGTTATCAAGGCTGAAAATACCAAAGACCATTCTGTGGGTGATCAACACCGGACTGGTGCTTTTTGCCTTGTTCTTCATATTCCGCCTGATCACGTTCTTTGCCTTCAAACCACCGGGGATCTCTTTTAACGATTGTATCCCGGCCTTTGTGCTGGGTATCCAGTACGATCTCCGCTGGATCGCGGTATTCCTGCTGCCCATCATCCTGTTCAGCTATCACCGGTCCTTCTCTCCTTTTTATTCTGCGCGCAACAAACGCATCTGGACCTGGTACCTGGCGGTGATCACCTTCCTGATCTTTCTTTTTTTTATTGCCGACCTGGTCAGCTTTTCCTATAACCGCACCCGGCTGGATGCCGGTGCCATGAACTTTGTGGAAGATCCGGGCATTTCCCTGAACATGATCTGGCAGACCTACCCGCTTGTCTGGATCCTGGTGGGACTTGCAGCCGCCGTCATCAGCTTTAAATGGGCACTGAACAAAAGTCACTGGCAGGTGATCAACCTGACCGATGGCAAAGCTATTCCCCACCGTAAAATGCCCTTTATCGCCGCAGCCCTCCTGCTGGGACTTTTCGCTTATGGTAAAATGGGCCCGCCGCTGAAATGGAAGGACTCCTTTGCGCTCAGGGACAGTTTTAAAACCTACCTGGCGCTGAACCCGCTGCAAAATTTCTTTTCCACTATGAAATTCAGGGAGCCTGTGATCAATGAAAAAGGCGCGCGCGAAGCATTCCCGCTTATGGCCGGCTTCCTGCAGCTTCCGCCCAATGCACCTTTTGGCTTTAAACGCACCATTGCGCCCCATAGTGCCGCACTGGAAAGTAAACCCAATGTGGTATTGGTCATCTGCGAGTCGTACAGCATGTATAAAAGTACGATGAGCGGCAACAAACTCAATGCCTCTCCCTTTTTTGATTCTCTGAGCAAAAAAGGCATCTTCTTTGAACGTTGTTTTACGCCGCACTTTTCAACCGCAAGAGGGCTTTTTGCCATTCTCACCGGTACCCCGGATGTGCAGTTGTTCAAATTTTCCACGCGGAACCCGGAAGCCATCAACCAGAATACCATCATCAATAATTTCACCGACTACTCCAAACATTATTTTTTAGGCGGTGACCCGGAGTTCAATAATTTTGAAGGTCTGTTAATGAACATCAGCAACCTCCGCCTGCATACAGAGCAAACCATCAAAGCGCCGCGTATCAATGTATGGGGCGTAAGTGATAAGGACCTGTTCCTCGCAGCCAATGATGTCTTTAAGGCAGAAAAAACACCCTTCTTTGCCATCATCCAAACATCCGATAACCACCGGCCATATACGATACCGGAGTCGGACAGGGATTTTACCCGGAAAATAATACCAAAGGATACGCTTCTGGCAAACGGGTTCGAATCGCCCGAAGAGTATAACACCTTCCGGTATGCCGACTATTCGATCCAAAAATTTATGGAGGCGGCAACAAAGGAAGCCTATTTTCACAATACGATTTTTGTATTCATCGGTGATCACGGTGTGGCCGGCAATGCCACCAATGTATACCCGGCGGTATGGACCACGCACCGCCTTTCCGATGAACATGTTCCCTTTCTGATTTACGCGCCCTATCTTGTAGCGCCGCAATTAAAGAAGGAAACAGTTTCCCAGATCGATGTATTGCCCACCATTGCGGGATTGCTGCAACGTCCTTATGAGAATTTTACGCTGGGCCGTGATCTGCTTGATCCCGGCAAGAAAGGCAATGCCGCATTTATCACCAACACAGCGGGAAAGATCGGAATGGTCAATGATGATTTCTATTATGTAAAAAGCCTCGGGTTTGCGGAAGAGGATCTTGTTCCCATTGACACAGCTGCTCATTATTCTCCCGCCGCGCTGGATTCTGTGAAAAAAAAGATGCGTGCTTTTACCGAGGCCTATTACCAGACGGCTCAATACCTCCTTCTCAACAACAAACAACTTCCTTAGTCATAAGCACCGGTAAATAGATCGATGATAATCAGGTTATTTGATTCCGGATCCCGGCACGTTTCACCGCAGGTACTGCTTTAATGTCACAGCGCCCTCCAAAGGACAGAACCGGTGATTGTTTTCAGTAAAAGTAATGTTATAACTAAAATAATATCGTGGAAGGAGTGTACTTTTGCAACCTCCATAAGCCGTCGCCGGTCAATGGTACAGAACGTTTAAAACTTAAATCAACATAATAGTGTCTCTTATTAAAAGTATATCCGGAATCCGTGGAACAATCGGCGGGAAAACAGGAGAAACCCTGTCTCCTGTAGACGTAGTGAAATTCACCGCAGCTTATGGCACCATCCTGAAAAAAGCAGCTCCTGCCCAGAAACGGTTAAAGGTAGTTGTAGGCCGTGACGGACGTATCAGCGGGCCGCTGATCAGCAGTTTAGTGACCGCAACGCTGAGTGCGCTGGGAATCGACGTGACCGATCTTGGTCCCAGCACCACCCCTACTGTTGAAATAGCAGTTCCCCTGGAAAAAGCAGACGGCGGCATTATTTTAACCGCCAGTCATAACCCCAGGGAATGGAATGCACTGAAGCTTTTAAACAGTGACGGGGAATTTATTTCCGCCGAGCTGGGCCGGCAATTGCTTGACATTGCCGCTGCAGAGCAGTTTGAATTTGTACCGGTTGATAAACTGGGGCAAATCACTCCCAACGACACTTATATGCAAAAGCACATCGATGCGATCCTGGCTTATCCCCTGGTGCAGCGGGATGCCATTGCAGCCAAAAAATTTAAAGTGGTGGTGGATGCCATCAATTCCACAGGTGCTGTTTTTGTTCCCGCATTACTGAAAGCATTGGGTGTGGATGAGGTGATTGTGCTGAACGGAGAAGTTACCGGAAATTTTGCGCACAACCCGGAACCGCTGCCCGATCATTTGCGTGAATTGTCCAGTATTGTAGTAAAGGAAAAAGCGCACCTGGGTATTGCCGTAGATCCGGATGTGGACCGTCTTTGTTTTGTAAATGAAGATGGCAGCATGTTTGGTGAAGAATATACGCTGGTGGCGGTAGCCGATTATATACTGTCGAAACGCAAAGGGAATACCGTAAGCAACATGAGCAGTACCAAGGCATTAAAAGAGGTCACCCTCAAACACGGGGGCACTTATTACCCTTCAGCCGTTGGCGAAGTAAATGTTGTGGCCAAAATGAAAGCCGTGGATGCCGTGATCGGAGGTGAAGGCAACGGAGGCATCATTGTGCCCGATTTCCATTACGGCCGCGATGCATTGATCGGCATTGCATTATTCCTGAGCCATCTGGCCAATCAAAAAGGAAGCATCAAGTCGTTGAGAGGCCTGTACCCGGATTATTTTATCAGCAAGAACAAGATCGAGCTGGATAAGAACACCGATCTTCCCTCGATCTTTGCACGGATCAAACAGAAATACGCCAAACTCCCTGTAAATGATGAGGACGGACTGAAGATCGAATTCGATGAGGACTGGGTACACCTCCGGATGTCCAATACCGAACCCATTATCCGCATCTATTCGGAGAGCGATTTTGAGATAAAAGCACAAAATATCGCGCAGAAACTGATGCAGGACATCAAAGAGAATATGGTATAAAAGCGGAATTGAATGGATACACGCCGGTTTTGCAGGACCGGCCGGATAGTCTATAAAAAACATATGCCAGAGCTTCCTTAACTTTGCAAATCGTTTTACCGGGAGGAGACATACCGGAAAAAGGAAGAGAAGACATGGAAAAAATATATTTAGACAATGCCGCAACCACCAGTCTGGACAGAGAAGTACTGGATGCGATGCTCCCCTATATGACCACCAGTTTTGGCAATCCCTCATCGGTCTATTCCTATGGAAGGGAAACAAGGCTTGCAGTAGAAACGGCCCGCAAAACAGTGGCACGCCACCTGAACGTAAAACCCGGGGAGATCTTTTTTACCTCCGGAGGAACCGAGAGCAACAACACGGCCATCAGCGCCTCCATCCGCGACCTCGGTTGTACGCACATCATCACTTCCGGTATCGAGCATCATGCCGTGCTGCACACCGTGGAACATTATTGTGACGGCGAAAAAATAACTTCCGGCTTTGTAAAACTGCTTCCGGATGGTCATGTTGACCTGAAAGACCTGGAGCAGCAGCTTGCGGCACAGGACCGGAAATGCCTGGTTACCCTGATGCACGCTAACAATGAGATCGGGAACTTACTGGCGATCAATGCTGTGAGTGCATTATGCCGGAAATATGGTGCTGTTTTTCACTCCGATTGTGTACAGACGGTGGGACACTATCCCATCGACCTGGAACGGATTGATGTCGATTTTATTTCCGCTTCCGGTCATAAATTCCACGGGCCCAAAGGAGCCGGAATTTTATATGTAAACAGTAATCTTCAGATAAAACCCTTCATATTTGGCGGCGGGCAGGAACGCAACATGCGCGCGGGTACTGAGAATGTATACGGTATTGTAGGTTTTGCAAAAGCACTGGATCTTGCGATGGCAAACTATGAAAAGGAATCCGCCTATATCAGGGACCTGAAAGACTATATGATCACGCAGCTGCAAAGCAAGATCCCTTCGGTTAAATTTAACGGGGATTACAAAGGCAGCTGCCTTTATACGGTCTTAAGCGCCTCATTTCCTCTCACAGAGCGCTCAGAAATGTTATTGTTCAATCTTGACATTCATAATATTTGTGTGTCCGGGGGCAGTGCCTGCAGCAGCGGCGCCAGCCAGGGTTCACACGTCATCGCTGCGCTTGATGCAGGGGATGCTGTCCCTGTCCGGTTCTCTTTCAGTAAATACAATACAAAAGAAGAAATCGATCATACAATTGATGCACTGAAAGAACTGATCTAACAATCGATTACCGATTTAAACAGCAGCCTTCCAATGTATTTTAAAAGAGCGCATCCCCGGCGCTCTTTTCTTATTGTTCCGGGCCGGCGATTACTTACAACAGCTGGAGAACCGCGCTGCGGGCGGCTTTACCAGAAAGGGCATCATTTTATCGTGTGGCGTGACAACCTTTTCAAACCGGCTTATATCAGATCATAAGCTTCTTTTTTCCGTTCACCGATCTGTTGCCGCCACATGGCATAATAGAGGCCTTTTTGTTCCAGTAATGCAAAATGATCACCGGTTTCCACGATTTCTCCTTTTTCCAAAACATAGATCCGGTCGGCATGCAAAATGGTGCTGAGCCGGTGCGCGATCAATACGGTGATCTGGCTTTTTTTAGACGAAACCATTTTTATTGTTTGCGTGATCTCTTCTTCGGTAATGGAATCAAGCGCCGAGGTGGCCTCATCAAAAATCAATAAGTGCGGATGCCGCAATAAAGCCCGTGCAATTGCAATACGCTGTTTTTCTCCGCCGCTTAGTTTTAATCCGCCCTCACCGATCACCGTATCCACACCGTTCTCAGCACGTGCCAGCAGGTTGGTGCAGCTGGCCTTCTCCAGTGCATCGGTAAGATCCGCATCGGAAGCCTGCGGGTTCACAAACAACAGGTTCTCTTTTATGGTACCCGCAAACAACTGTGTGTCCTGCGTTACAAAACCGATCTGCATACGCAACTCATCAAAGTCGATCTCTTCTTCGCTTACCTTATTGTAATAGATCCGGCCTTCCCCCGGACGGTACAAACCCACCAGCAATTTTACCAATGTGCTTTTACCGGAACCGCTGGGTCCTACAAAAGCAATGGTCTCCCCTTTTTTTACCTTAAATGAGATCCCGTTCAATGCATTAAAATGCGCTGTCTGATGCCGGAACACCACATCCCGGAACTCCAGTGTTTCGGCAAAGCCGATGGTTTGCGGCAATACCGGCCGCGGTTCTGCCTTCCGCTGCATCAGCTGGTGAAAATTATTCAGCGAAGCTTCTGCTTCACGATAGGAAATAATAATATTCCCGATCTCCTGCATGGGACCGAAAATAAAAAATCCATAAAAGGATAAGGAAAGGTATTGACCGGGGGAGATCGCATCCTTATAGATCAGCCACAAAAGGGTGAAGGCGATCACCTGCTGCAGGAAATTCACCATGGTTCCCTGTATAAAGCTCAGTGCCCGGATGCTCTTCACCTTTTTGAGTTCCAGACCCAGGATCTTAAACGTGTTGTTATTGAGCCGCTGCACTTCCTGCTCCGTAAGCCCGAGACTTTTTACGATCTCGATATTGCGCAGGCTTTCTGTTGTGGTTCCGGCAAGCGCCGTGGTCTCTTTAACAATGTTTTTCTGGATGACCTTGATACGCCGGCTGAGCAAACTGGTAACAAAGGCAATGGCAAAGATGCCGATAGCATATACCGGCATAATGGACCAATGCAGCTGGAACGCATAAACGGAAACAAATACAATGCTGACTATGATCACAAAAAAAACATTGATAAAGCTGGTTATGAACTTTTCGGTATCTGTCCGCACCTTGGTAAGAATGGAAAGCGTTTCGCCGCTTCGCTGGTCTTCAAAATCCTGGTAGGGCAACCGCATGGAATGCTTTAATCCGTCTGTAAAAATGGTAGCACCGAATTTTTGTATGACCACATTGACAAAATAATCCTGGAAGGCTTTGGCCACCCGGCTTACCATAGCGGTGCCGATCAGCAGCACCAAAAAGAATAAAAGCCCGTGATAACCGTTCCCGCCAAAAAGATACTGATGTTCCGACCGGGGCACGGTTTTACCATGATCAAAATGATGCGGATGCGTGGCAAACAGGTCCAGTAATTTTCCGCTGATGAGTGGTGCAAAAAGGGAAAAGACCTGGTTTACCGCAGCAAGGAACAATGCCAGCACCACCAGCCAGCGATAAGGTTTAATGTATTGCAGAAGTATGCGCATATGTTGTTAACACAATAAATTATCTAAAATTAAGCTCAATCTGTAAAAATCCGGTTTTTGAAAGAATTTTTCTTTATCCCAACAAATAAAATGGAAAAGAGTTGCGGCGGGGAACCATACAGGAAGTAGGTTATGCCGTAGCTTTTAGTGTCTGGGCGATTCTTATATGAACAACAAAGCAGAGATGCAAACAACTTAATCTCGCAAATCTTTGAAACCTTGTTTTTTCTCGCTACGGGTCTCTTTAAGAAGATTTATAATTTCCTGTGGCAGATTTTTCATCTTTTCGTCTTGCCAGGCTTTTTCATCATCAACGGATTTGCCAGCTTGCAGGACTGCCTGTAAGGCATATAAGGCAGCTCCCACGCTATGGTCAGCCATGTGAGCAGTTGCAACAGCCTGACCAATTGATCGGGCTACGGATTTCAATATGGGATTTGCGGTATCCCGTGCAGAAGCATGTGCATCCCGGGCAGCTTTCATTGCTGAACCGGTTTTTACCTTCCCTTTTTCCCATTCTTTTGCGACAGAAAGGGCGTAGGTTAGCCGATTATCAATCGGCGGGTCTTGCACAAGTAATAAAACATGTTCAGAACATGCTATTGCCCAATTCATTAGTCCCCGGTGATCTTTTAAAGCAAGCGTTCCTCCTCGTTGTTCCGTTACAAATTTTTTATTTCTCATTCCTGTCAATTTATTTATACTATTATATTCGGCAACGCATCGAGTCAGGCGATTAGAAATTCAAGACGATACATTCCGGAAGAAACAGGTCAAATCCAGGTAACCCGGTAGCAGCAAATTTGAATTGGCAGCTAAAACTCCAATGAAGCGATCAATCCTGACACCCCGTTTATTTGATGCGCTGTAGGGACTACCCTATTGCTATACCCCCGGATTTTCAAGCATTCTATCGTGCAGTTCTGATCGATCATCCCGCCCAGTTCTCGCGGTCGAGGCTCCGGTACTGGATCGCTTCGGCAATAAACTCCGGCCGGATAGCAGCGGAACCTTCCAGGTCTGCGATCGTCCGGGCCACCTTTAAAATACGATCGTAGGCCCTTGCAGAAAGGCTGAGTTTTTCCATTGCCTTTTTTAATAATGCCTGTCCAACCTGATCAATGATACAGATTTCTTTTAATTGTTTGCTGCTCATCTGGGCATTGCAGTAAATACCCGGACTTTCATTAAAACGGCCGGCCTGTATGTCGCGCGCACGGATCACGTTCGCTCTTATCTCTTCAGAGCTTTTTTCTTTTTTTAATACAGAAAGCTCCTGGAAGTGAACCGGCGTTACTTCCACATGCAGGTCGATCCGGTCCAGCAGCGGACCCGATATCTTATTGAGGTATTTTTGTACGGCGCCCGGCGGACAGGTACAGGTCCGTTCCGGATGGTTATGAAAACCACAGGGACAGGGATTCATGGATGCCATCAGCATAAAACTGGCAGGGAAATCCACTGCTATTTTTGCACGTGAGATGGTCACCCTCCGTTCTTCCATCGGCTGACGCATCACTTCCAGCACGGTACGCTTAAACTCCGGCAGTTCATCCAGGAACAGCACCCCATTATGAGCCAGTGATATTTCGCCCGGCTGCGGTGTTCCGCCACCACCCACCAATGCCACATCCGAAATGGTATGGTGCGGCGACCGGAAAGGTCTCCGGGAAACCAGCGTTGCATTTTCGGGCAGTTTTCCCGCAACCGAATGGATCTTTGTTGTTTCCAGTGCTTCCTGCAGGGTCAATGGAGGAAGAATGGTCGGCAGTCTTTTTGCAAGCATGGTTTTCCCGGCCCCTGGCGGACCGATCAGCAGGGCATTATGGCCGCCGGCAGCCGCAATCTCCAATGCTCTTTTTATATTTTCCTGGCCTTTAACATCTGAGAAATCGATATCAAAATCATACTGGGAATGAAAGAACTCCTCCCGCGTGTTCACCACTACGGGATCCAGCCCCTGCATGCCGTTCTCAAAAAAATCCACCACTTCCCGGATGTGCTCGACGCCATATACATCCAGCTGGTTGACCATACCAGCTTCGCGGGCATTTACCTTTGGAACGATCAGCCCCTTAAATCCCCGTTTACGCGCCTGTATGGCAATCGGGAGCGCGCCCTTGATCGCACGTAATGTTCCGTCCAGGCCCAGTTCGCCCATAATTACATAATCGGACAGGGCCGCTGCATTTTTCAGCTGCTCTGTAGCCGCCAGCAACCCCAATGCGATCGGCAGATCAAATGCCGCCCCGCTTTTTTTAATATCGGCCGGGGCAAGATTGACAACGATCTTGGTACGGGGCATTTCAAAATTATTGGCTTTGATGGTGCTTTCTACCCGCTGCCAGCTTTCCTTTACTGCGCTGTCCGGTAAACCAACGATCATGGGATCCTTGCCGGTGGGCATCCAGTTCACTTCTATAATAATAGGTATAGCCTCAACTCCATAAACGGCGCTTCCATTGATTTTCACAAGCATGCAATGAAGTTAGCATATTTTCAGGAAACGGTAAGACTCAGGTTCCTAATTTGGTCCGCGATACTCCCGGACTGGTGTGTGGTAGCAACGGCTCAGTACTGCTCCTTGTTGGTCTTATATTTACGCAGGCGCTTTTCGGCCCGTTGCAGTTTTCCGTAGATCTCATTTTTCTCTCTGGCGCTCATATAATCATCTGCCTTTGCCCGTTCTATTGCCTTAACGATCGTTTCCTGCTCTTCCTGTAATTTATAATACTCCCGTTCTGTGATGCGTTTTTTCTTAAATGCCGATTCGATCGAAACAGCCTGTTTCTGCTGCTGCCTTTCAAGGTCCTGGGCCTGCAGCCATCCTGCCATACAAAGCAGGGACAACAGCAAAAAATTTCTTTTGAGCATATGATTATTATTTAGAGATCAGGGCCCTGGCAGCGTGTGATGCCGGATCTTTTCCGGAAGGCACATGCTTAACGGAAGGACCGTTGCATTTCCCTGATTATCTTTTCTACGGTGGCCCTTGCGGTATTAAAGCCGTTTGTTCCGTTCGGGTTCGCCTTATATTCCTTCGATGTCCAAAGCACTTCGCCCGCTGCATCTTCAAGAGCTACAGAAGCCCGTACCGTAACCCCGCCCCAGGACCAGGCAGTCATACCGCGATGTGTTTGCACCTGTAAACGCAGGGTCCCGGCGGTATTCTTTTTTGAACCGGCGATCGTCCAGTATCCCCATTCTTTCAGCTGGTGTTCCAGCTCTTTTTTTACATCGTTCGCATGTGCGTCCTTATTACTGACAACATATACTGCAGCTCCTTTCTCCGGCCTGCCCTCCTGGGCGAAGGCCCCGGCCGGCAGCAGTATCAACAATATGACAAGTACTTTTATTAATTGCATCCTGTTTTTTTTGGCGATCATTTGACCGGTATCAGGCCGCTGCCCGTAATGATCATTTTTCTTAAGTTCATATTATTCTGTTTCAGGAAGCGGTCGTGTACCGCATCGGAATCTTTTTGCTGTTGTTGTTTATCGCCGCTCCTGCGCGAGCCCTCATAAGGCTCATTGGCAAAAATGAGGTCATAGACCAGGTAGGCTGCAGCTTCCTGTTTCTGTGTATTATTCCACCGGCTTACATTCATAACAGTGGCCACCTGGTTTCTTACATAGCTGATCTGCGCGGCTCCCGGGTCATCACTCCATCCGTTTGCAATTCGCCACATACCCAGCAGGTAGGCCGTAAAAGCATCTGCATAATTGTGCTGCACATCCAATCCCCTTGTTTTCAGATACCGTACATAGGCGGCATAAGGGTTGTCCCGGTTCAGCGCCGCCTCTAAATTTTTCCCCGAAACGGGGTTCACTTTTTTCAGATGGGCGATGATCGCCTGCTTCACTTTTACGGAAGTCGTTTCCGAGGGAACATAGCGAAAAGCCGAAAGACGGTCCCCTGCGGCTGGGCCGGATCTTGCAGGACTACCGGCACCTGACTTCCCCAGGCGGATCTTCTCCTGTTCGTATTCACTCCGTATCCGCTCCCGCTGAAAATCATGTATGGCAATATTTGAGATCGTTGCAGTAAGCATATCCTGTCCGCAGGCGGTGCACGGTACCAGGATGAAGAAGCTGCACAGGAGTAAAAATGTTTTCATCTTTTTTCATTTACCCCCTGCGGGGGATAATATTTTTTTTAACAGATCAGGGCAATTCAACCGCCTTAAAATCGTCTGCCTGCAATAAGGAATAATTACCTACTGATACCCCTACATGATCCAGTGTGTGATCTGTTGTAGACGACATACTGTATAACTCGGTACCGTTACAATAAAAATGAAGCAGTCCCTCCGCCAATGTAATGCGGAGCTTATTGAACTGGTTACGTTTCACAGCACTGTTCAGGGTCCAGTCCTTGTAGGTTACATAGGGCCGCGACATACCATTGGGATATCCTCCTACAGTAAAATAACCATCAAACGAGATCACAAAGTAAAAATTAAAATATTCATTATTAGCCGACTCCCGCGCCCCCCAGGAAAGCGCACCGGTGCCATACTTCGTTCCATTCGTGGAAGTGACCTTGATATGGGCCTCAACCGCAGTTCCTTTTTCGTTTTGAGAGAATACCGAGCCCGTCCATACATCGTGGCCTTCGCTGACACCCTCAAGATTGTAGTAGCCATTCTTTATAGATGCAGTTGCGCCATTGTTACCCAGCGCACCCAAACTCCAATGACCATCGTCGGTACTGAAATCTGTTTCATACAATACGACCTCACTGGCCGGCGCGTCTTTTTTTTTGCTACAGGCGGCAAGTGTCATTACCAATAAAAGGCTGCTAAAAAAAATTGATTGTTTCATGTTATTTATGCTTTGTTTTCCGGCCCCGCTTTTACAGGAAAAGCGCAGGGTCTGATCATTCCATTCGTTTTGATCCTGCGTTCAAAGTTGTGCCGCAATTTTTATCCGGGCAATACTCCCAAGAGAGTATTTTTACTTCCTGGCAGTTTAATTTGAAAAATTTCTGTAACATTACCTTCTCAATAAAGCTTGACGTGAACCGCTTTCTATACACCCTGCTGGCCTGTGTGCTGAGTATATCCCTGACAAAGGCGCAACTGTACCAGCACCGTGCCGACAGCCTGCAGCTGCTGCTGAAAAAGGCATCAAGTGATACTGCCCGTATCTCTCTGCTGGGCGAGCTGTCCAGTGCCTATGTCAATATGGGTGCTGTTGATACCGCCCGGGCCTTCGCCGCCCGGGCATTGGATCTCAGCCGGCAGCTGCCCGATGATTATTACAAGGCGCTGGCTCATCACCGGATGGGGTATGTGCTGCTGCTGACCTCCCGGAACGACAGCGCCATCGACCAGTTCAACCGGTCCCGCATCCTGTTACTGCCTGATACCGCCGCACTGCCATCAAAAAAACTGTATATCAAAAGCACCAATAATCTTGCCTATGCCTATGACAATAAGGGGTACTCCGAAAAAGCAATGGAGCTGATCATTTCGATCCTCCCGCTCACCGAATCCATAAACGATACCACCATGTATGCGGTGATCCTGCACAATGTATCAGCCGGACTCACCTCCATGCAGCAATACAGCCGGGCCTATCCCTATTTTCGCAAAGACCTCCTGCTGCGGGAAAAAAAAGGACAGCCGGAGGAGCTGAGCACCACTTATTTGAGCGGGGCATTACTGATGTACTCAATGGATAGCCTGGACCAATCCAAACACTACCTGGATAAGGCTTTGGCGCTGCTGAGCGGCATCGGCAAAACCAACCTGTGGGCACGGTACTACAGCTATCTGTCTTTTTATTATACCGGTAAAAAACAATATGATCGTTCTGCAGCAGCCAGTAAAATGGCATTTGAAGAACTGAAATCCTATCCCAACCGGGAGAACCAGTACGATGCCTACGATTCACGAAAAACGCTGGCCGCTGCCCGGGGACAGTTCATCCAGGCGAGGGATGCCGCATATACCATCAACAAAATGGCGAAGGAAGATTCTGTTTCTACCTATACCCTGACCTCGCTCAAAGACATTGCAGCCTTTTCGAAACAGGCGGGAGATATGACTACTGCATACGACTACCTTGAGCAATACTCGTTTTTAAAAGACAGTATGGACAAACAGCAGACCTCCCTTATGATGAATGAGCTGGAGCTGCGTTATCAGACTTCGCAGAAAGAGCAACAGATCCTCGAACTGAAGACCCGGTCGAAAATGCAAAAGATCTCCTTATGGGGCGTACTGGCATTGCTGACCCTTACCATTCTTTTCTTTATTTACAGCGTTAAACAAAAAAAGATACAGACCGCCCAGCAGCTGCGGTCGCTGGAGCAGGAGCAACAGCTGAAGGTATCCAATGCATTGCTGATCGGAGAGGAACGCGAACGCAGCCGCCTGGCACGCGACCTGCACGATGGCCTGGGGGGAATGCTGGCCGGGGTAAAGCTCAATCTTTCCGGAATGGTCTATAACCATGAGCAGCACCGCAGCGGGCTGGAGCTTTATCCGGTCATCGACCAGCTTGATAACTCCGTAAAGGAACTGCGGCGGATCGCCCGGAATATGATGCCGGAATCGCTGTTGCGGTCCGGGCTGCAGGCGGCTTTAAAGGATCTTTGCGAAAGCATGACAACCCCCGGAACAACCATTGTCTTAAATGCCTTCCAGCTGCAACCCGATATTCCCCAGCAGGCGCAGCTGATGATCTACCGGCTGGTACAGGAGATAGTAGGCAACGCCGTAACACATGCACAGGCGGGTAAGATCATCGTGCAATGCAGTCAGGCCGACCGTATTTTTTTTATCACAGTCGAAGACAACGGCATCGGCTTTGACCCACAGCATGCCGGCCGGGAAGGTATCGGACTTAGTAATATCTACAGCCGGGTGAATTTTCTGAAAGGGAACATTCATATCGACTCCTCCTCGGAAGGCACTATCATAAATATTGAACTCAATGTTACAGCCTGATCCGGTGATTCATATCGCCATTGCCGACGACCACCCTATCGTGATACAGGGATTAAAGAACCTGCTGGAAGGTGTGTCCCATTTTTCCGTGACCGGCTGTTTTACTACCGGCGGCAGCCTGATGGAGGCGCTTGAACAGCACCCCGTCGACATCCTGTTGCTCGACATCAGTTTACCCGACGGTAGCGGTATCCTTTTTTGCCGGGAGATCCGTAAACGGTACCCCGCCACAAAGGTGTTGGCCATCAGCAACCTGAGCGAGCGCAGTATCATTGTACAAATGATGCAGAACGGCGCCAGCGGCTACCTGCTTAAAACCGCCGCCGCAAAAGATATACTGGATTGTGTTCACCACGCCCTGAACAACGATACACCGGTTTTCAGCAATGAGATCCGGACGATAATGGAAAAGCCGGAACCGGATGCTCCGGCGGCATTACCGGATCTCACCAAACGGGAAAAACAGATACTCCTGCTGCTTGCGGAGGGTAAAAAATCCGCAGAGATCGCCGCAGCACTTTTCATCAGTCCGCTGACCGTGAAAACACACCGGGCCACCCTGCTTCAAAAGTTCGGAGTGAATAATATCGTATCGATGGTGAACCTTGCAAAAGAATATCATTTTATTTAGTGGGCACGCAAAACGCTCCTGCGTTATTTGCCTGCCGTTTCTTTTTTCAGTTGTAACAGCTCGGCCTTCAGCTGCTCGATCTCCTGCTGCTGCTGTTTGATGGAAGCCACCAGGACGGGTATCAGCCCGGCTTCATCAATGGTGCTTACCCTGGCATCGCGGTAAGCATTTTTGCCAAACATATAAGAAACTTTTCTCTCCTTTACCAGTTCCGGGAAAACGGTCTTCATGTTTTCTGCCATAAAGCCGTATTGTGCGCCTTCACTCAATTTAAGGTACTTGTAATCCCCCGCCTTGTATTCGAACTGCCGGGGCTCCAGTTGCACTATTTTGCCGATCGGGTTATCGATGGGTACCACATTTTTTTTGATGTCCTTGTCGGAGAGGGTCTGTGCACCGGCAACCGAAAACACCCCCGAAAACAGCACTACGTGAAGTATGTTTACCACAACTCTTCTGTTCATAATTATAATGAATTAAATGATTTGAAAAATAAAAATTCAGGAACGCCCCGTGGGCGGTAACGGCATTATGCCGGCAAAGAAGGCCGCGGAGGCGGTGTCGGTATCTGGTTATACAGCTTATGGATATAGGGCTGTTTAAAAACGCAGAAGGTCTTTTTAAAAGCAGTCATGGTCAGCGGCGACAGGGAACTGCTGTCACTGATAAACTCTTTTCCGGGGGACAGCTCTTTTATCTCAGTACTCTTTTTTTCCATGCCCGCATCTGCAGCCAGGGAGATGTCTTCCTTCTGCAGGGACTTTTCATACAGCAGGATGATGTCTGCGGAAAAGGCCGCAAAAACAATAACCAGCGATAAAAAACCGGCTGTGATATATTTTATCAGGTCAGACATCGGTATGCAAAGATAAATGAACAAACGTAAGTATACAAATCCGACAACCCTTGATCATGATCAACCGCTTTAATGGATATGGATGAAGGCATTGCTGAAGGTCCGTTGAAAAAGCCTAATTTGCGATCATGGAAATAAGGATCAGAAGAGCCGTTGCGGCGGATTGCCCGCGGATACTGGAGCTGGTAAAAGAACTGGCACATTATGAAAAAGCCCCCGCGGAGGTTACCGTATCCCGGGAGCATTTCAGGGAAAGCGGATTTGGTCCCAACCCCGTATGGTGGGCATTTGTAGCGGAAACAGAAACCGGTGTTGTTGCCTTTGCGCTGTATTATGTCCGTTTCTCTACCTGGAAAGGACAGGCGATGTACCTGGAAGATATCCTGGTTACCGAATCCATGCGGGGGCATAAGATCGGTGCCCGTTTATTCGACCGGCTGTTTGAAGAGGCAAAGGAAAAGGGATTCCAGCGGATCTGCTGGCAGGTACTCGACTGGAATGAGCCCGCGATCAATTTTTATAAAAAGTACAACGCCCATTTTGATGGCGAGTGGATCAACTGTTCGGTATCATTGCAAGGGCACTAAAATAAGATTTACCATACGGTAAAGGATATTGTTAATAAGAAGTTCGGAAAGCCTAGCAGCTTCGCTATATTTTTTAACGTTTGGGCAAACAGGAAGGATTTACCGCTGGTCTTATCTTATTGAGCTTCGTGTTTTATCCCATCCCGGGTTTTGGAAGTGCCCGGTATCTGGGGCCCTACGGCGATCCGGAAGCCTTCCGGGCAGCTACGGAAAACAATCGCTTTGATTTCGAAAAAAACAATCCGTAGTCATTGTTTTTTGACATTAAAAAAGGCCGGGTAAATATCCGGCCTTTCCTTTAAAAGCAGCACATCACCCGTGCTATTATCATGATCCCATACGGGTTATAAAAAAACAAGCCCCGCATCAGCGGGGCTCTTACCAGCAGTAATGGTATCAATCAGAAAGAATATACAGCAGCAACCAGGAAGGTGCCCGTGCTCTTGGTGCCGTCTCCGGAGTTTTTTGTAAAAATGGGATCCTTCGCACTGTCGATCCGGAATTCCGGTATGATCATCAGTCCGCTTACCGGCTTGAAGTTAAAGGACAGCGTGCCCTGCACAATAGAGGTTCCGAACAGCGCACTGCCGTCGGCATTTGCGATCACGCCTTTTTTATCATCAAAATATTCGCCGCGCAGTGTAATCCCGAACTTATCGCTAGGATCCACATTTACATAAAGCGCCGAACCCCACCAGGACTGTGAAGACACATCCGGGGCTTTAACAAATTTTACCGTGCCGTCATACCCCAGGGAGAATTTGTCGGTGATCTTCGCTGTGGCTGTAAGACCCAGCTGGTTCGAAGCGATCGCTGCGGTATCCTTACCGCCTACGTAGTTCAGATACACATTCACCTTTTCCGAGGTTTTGCTGATCTGTCCGACAATAAACTTCTTGTTCCAGGGGGCTGACAGGTAATCGGTTGGGTTGGTCACCCCCGCCATCACGCCAAAGCCCTCTCCAAAAGTGAAATCCGCTTTCAATCCGGTATGTGAGAAGGGACCATAGGAGAACATATAGCTCATACTATAGTTCCTGTTTAGCTGGGGATCCAGCAGTTCATAACCCACGTGGGTACCCCATTTACCGGCCGACAGTTTAATATTATCAGTGGGAGCATAAGTGATATAGGCCTGTTTAATAGATTGTGTGATGCCGCTTTCAGCATAAGAAAACTCTTTTGCTCTTGTTCCGAAGCCGAGGTCTACCACAATCCCGGCTTTTCCTTTGGTATAGCTGGCCTTTAAAGAGGCCATACCCAGCTCAAAGGAATTGTGGGAATTAGTAAAACTGGTGAAATTATTTGCCTGCTGGACAGATTTGGCATGGTTAAAGTTAAAACGGTAATACGCATCTACAGAGCCATTGATCTGCAGATCTCCCTTATCTTCCACTTCGTTCGTGGTTGCGTCCTGGGCCAATAAAGCACCGGAAATAAAAATCGTCTTTGTGAGCAACAGAATTTTCCTCATTCAATAAAATTTTAATTTGTTTTAAACTGGTTTATGGTCTTTTCAGAGGGCAGGCCGTTTTGGTATCGTTCTGGTCTTTCCCGGCAGGCGGGATGCTGATTGAAACAGTGCAATTTAATATTAATATTATTTATAATGTTAACTATTTTAAACAATTATCTATTTTTTATTTGTTATTACCATTTATAAATCATATTAATTTTGATAAAAATACAAAATACGTGATTCAATTTATATTTTTTATCAAATATTTTTATTACTAATATATAAATCTTTAATTCAAAATTTTTACGGATCCGGATATTTTCCCCATCGTCTGTTTGCGGACTTCTCCGCAACTGCTATCTTTGCCGCCTCAAAAAAAATTACATGGCAAATACAGCAGACATCAGCCGCGGCATGATCTTAAAGCTCGATGGCAATCTTTATTCAGTAGTAGAATTCGGCGAAAACAAAACAGCCCGTGCTGCAGCGAAGGTGTGGGCCAAGCTGAAAGGTGTGGACAACAGCCGTACCATTGAAAAGACATGGAACTCGGGTGATACCATCCATCCGGTTCGTGTTGAAAAAAGAGCCTACCAGTACCTGTACCAGGATGAGACCGGCTACAACTTCATGGACAATACCACCTTTGAGCAGATCAGCATTGCCGAGAGCCTGATCGATGCCCCCCAGTTCCTCAAAGAAGGACAGGAAGTGGCCATTGCCATCAACACAGAAACAGAACTGCCGGTAAGCGTGGAGCTGCCCGATAAAATTGTAATGCTGGTAACTTATACAGAGCCCGGTCTTAAAGGGGATACTGCTACCCGCACCCTGAAACCTGCAACAGTTGAAACCGGAGCTACGGTAAATGTTCCTTTATTTGTAAATGAAGGAGAACTGATCCGCGTAAATACCAAAACAGGTGAATACGTTGAGCGCGTAAAGGAATAATTCAAAATATCGCTGAAAAATGGCTTAAATCACCCGATTTTAAGCCATTTTTCGTATAAATTGTGGTGTTTTGCTGAATATTACACAGAAATGCTATTGAAATGTTTACCTTAGCTTTTCTCATTTATGAATTTTCTATTAACTAAAGAAAATCGGACCCCAAACTATTTAAATCTTGAAGAAATATGGACTTTAAGCAAATCCAGGAGTTAATCAAAATGGTTAACAAATCCAATATTGGCGAATTGAGTATTGAACAAAAAGATTTCAAAATCACCATCCGTCAGAAAGAAGAGCAGATCACCCAGGTGGTTGCCGCCGCCCCCGTGCTTGCCCAGCCCCAGGTGCCTGCAGTATTGCCTGCACAAGCAGCGCCAGCGGCTCCCGCAGCTGCTTCCAAGACGGCTGAACTGCCCTCGAATACGATCACCGTTAAAAGTCCTATGATCGGTACTTTTTACAGAAGACCGGCACCCGATAAATCCAACTTTGTTGAAGAAGGCGATATCCTTACCCCCGGGAAAGTGATCTGTGTTATTGAGGCCATGAAACTCTTCAACGAAATTGAAAGCGAAGTAAGTGGTAAAATAATAAAAGTACTGGTAGACGATGCCTCTCCGGTTGAATTTGACCAGCCGTTGTTCCTTGTAGAACCCGCTTAATTTACCCGTCATCCAATTCGGGGCATTGAAAACGGCGTTGCCGTATCCTGCCAGCCGGATTGGTTTATTTTTCTTTATCAATCATCCAATTATCAACGACGTTCGATGTTTAAAAAAATATTAATTGCGAACAGAGGTGAGATCGCCCTTCGTGTTATCCGGACCTGCAGGGAAATGGGCATCCAGACGGTGGCCGTTTATTCCACCGCAGACAGCGAAAGCCTCCATGTTAAATTCGCAGACGAAGCGGTTTGTATCGGAAGACCGGCCAGCGTAGACTCCTATTTAAATGTACCCAATATTATGGCTGCGGTGGAGATCACCAATGCAGATGCTGTACATCCGGGATATGGCTTTCTCGCTGAAAATGCCAAGTTCGCCAATATCTGTAATGAGAATGGGATCAAATTTATAGGACCCACCGCCGAAATGATCAACAAAATGGGCGACAAGGTTACTGCAAAAGAAACCATGATCAAGGCCGGCGTACCCGTAGTTCCGGGGGGTGAAGGACTGCTGCAAAGTCTGGACCAGGCGAAGGTTGTGGCGAAAGAGATCGGCTACCCGGTGATCCTGAAAGCAACAGCCGGTGGTGGTGGTAAAGGCATGCGCATTGTATGGGAAGACGCAGAAATGGAACGGGCCTATGATACCGCAAAAGCGGAAGCGGCTGCTTCTTTTAAAAACGATGGGATCTACATGGAGAAATTCGTGGAAGAACCCCGCCACATCGAGATCCAGGTGGCCGGCGACCAGTATGGCACCATTTGCCATCTCAGTGAGCGTGATTGCTCTATTCAGCGCCGCCATCAGAAGCTGGTGGAAGAGTCCCCCTCCCCGTTTATGACCGATGAACTGCGGCATGCCATGGGTGAGGCTGCAAAAAAAGCTGCGGGTGCCATCGGCTATGAAAGCGTGGGTACCATCGAATTCCTGGTGGATAAACACCGGAATTTTTATTTCATGGAAATGAATACCCGTATCCAGGTAGAGCATTGTGTAACAGAAGAGGTGATCAATTTTGACCTGATCAAGGAACAGATAAAGATTGCAATGGGTGAAAAAGTATCCGGAGCCGACTATATCCCCCAGATGCATGCGATCGAATGCCGCATCAATGCGGAAGATCCCTATAATGACTTCCGCCCCTCTCCCGGAAAGATCACCAACCTGCATGTTCCCGGCGGACATGGGGTACGGGTAGACAGTCATGTGTACGCAGGGTACACCATCCCTCCTTATTATGATTCCATGATCGGGAAATTGATCACCGTGGCCCGTACGCGTAACGAAGCCATCGATACCATGTACCGTGCACTGAGTGAATATGTGATCGAGGGGATCAAGACCACCATTCCCTTCCACCTGCAATTAATGCAGAACGAAGATTTCCGGAGCGGTAATTTCAATACCAAATTCATGGAAAGCTTTGTAATGAAAAAATAACTGAATTATTCAGCAATAAGGACCGCAGCATTTTTTGTTGCGGTTTTTTTATTTCCCATATACAAGGTTCTTCAGCAAAACGTCGATCCGCTTTTGAGCAAGCAGGTCCGTCAGTAATATCCCCTTCTCTTTATTGGTATCCAGCAGTGTCACATCATGATCATAGCCCAGTTTAAAATATACACGGTCATCGATGATCCAGCCCTGCACGCCAAACTTATAACCCTTGTAAGAAAGCCCTTTCCGTGCTGTCTGCAGATCCTCATCCAGTTCCACTTCCACAATATCCCCGTCCTGGAAATTCTTTATCTTCCCCTGCACATGCGCCATTACATATTCCTCCCGGACTACGGTTTCTTTCTTATCAGCGTTTTTTGCCACTTCCTTTTCGATCTCCTGTAATACATCCGGGTCGTTGACCACTTTCAGATCCTTTTGGGAAGGCTGTGTCCGCGGGCCGGATTTTGGATTAAAAATATTATAGCCAAATTTGGAATTGTAAAGCTCCGGGTATTCGAACAACTCTTTTACAGCAATGATCTTATATACATACAAAGCCGTCTCGGGATTTAGCCGCATTGTAAAATAGTTGTACCCCTGTGCTTTTACTGCTTTTACAATATTACCGATACCAAAGTTATAGGCGGCAATGGTAAGCGGCCAGTTGGTCCTTCCCACAAACCTGATCAGCATATTGTAATTGTCCTTTATAAGCGTGCAGGCCAGCCGGGTGGCTTTGTCAAAGTTCTGCCGCTCATCCCGGGTCTCATCAATTACAAGGCCATAACTGCGCGCAGTAGCCGGCATGATCTGCCAGATGCCCTTTGCTCCCACCGCGGATTCCTCTTCCGTAAGAAAGCCGCTTTCCACAATAGGCAGGTATTTTAGATCCCGGTGAAGACCATAGGCTGCCAGATACCGCTCTACGAGCGGGAAATAAGCAAAGGCCCGCTTCCGCAGCGCAGGAAAATTGACCACGTTCACCTGCTTCTTAATGGTATTGACCAGCTTATCCTGTATGAACTGCTGATCCATCGGCACCTGTTCCCCGCAAAAAGTAACAATGTGCTGTGCCGCTGCGGAGACCGGGATAAAAAATACCAGCGCTGTTATTATATGTTTTTTATAAGTTTTCAATACGATGCTGTTTAAAGCGTACTGTATTTAAAGGGGTGCCGCTCTGTGATCCGGCAAATGAGTACAGACATTCCCGTACCCGAACTTATTTGCCGGTGTGTTTCTTTGTTTTCTTTTTCCCCTGCACCTCCGGTCCGTTGTTTTGGTTCGAAGGTTCTTTTTTTACTGATATTTGTACCTTCGCCAGTTCCTTATTGTAATCGCTGCCCGGTATAACGATACTGGCGGAGCCTTTTTCCTTCCGGCGTTCATCGATAAACAATACCAGGCTTTCATTATTAACCATATTGGGAGAGCGCGTTACAAACACCACATACTGTGTTGTTTTCGGCCGCACCAGCGGGAAAAAACTGATATAGGTAAGATAACTCCCTTTTACCATCATCTTTGCCTGCTCGGCCGCATCATACCAGTAGATATAGGTCCGGCCCATTAAAAAATCTTCGTCCGTTTTATTCTCGATCTTCAGTTTATAGTATGTATGCACATCCTTAAATACGATGTTCTCCAGTGAAATGGCAACCCCTTTATTGATCGGTTTATCGGCCGGTATATTGAGTTTTTCAGTGATATCCGTATGCAGCAATGAATCCGATATCCTGAAATTCCGCAGGGTATCTGCTGCTATATAAAAATCGGAGTTTACGGTAGCCACCTGTTCTCTCGGGAAATTATACAGGTCGATCCCCCGCTTTCCGTACCGCTGCCACAGGCCGGCTTCCGAGTAGGCTTTATCCGCTTCCTTTTTCCTGTTCTCTGCCTCAAGTCTTGCCAGGCGTTCCTGCGCCTCCTTACGGGCTGCTTCTTTCCGCGCCAGGTCCTCCGCGATTCGCTTACGTTTTTCCTCCTCCTCTTTTTTCTTCTTTGCCAATTGCTCCTGCCGCCGTTGTTCTTTCTCCTGTGCTTCCTGCTGCGCTTTTGCCAGGGCTTCAGCATCCTGTTTTTCCTTTAGTTCTTTTTGTTTTTTTTCATCCTGTTCTTTCTGTAAAGCCAGGGTCTTCGCGTCTTTCTGTGCCTGTTCTTCAGCAGCTTTCTGTGCCGCCGCTTCCTTTTCCTGAGCCAGTTTTAATTGCCGTTCCTGCTCCCCGGCTTCTTTCCGGGCCTGTTCCAGTGCCGCCTGCTGTTGTTTTGCCGGCTTTTCTGTTTCCGGTGCAGGCCCTTTTGCAATAGCCGTTTCTCCGGCCCTTTGTTGTGTTGCCAATGCCTCCTCCCTGCGCGCAGTGGTTGCTTCTTTTTGTCGCGCCCGCTCCTGAACCAGCTCTTCCTCCGGTGCGGCTTCTGCAGGTGTTTTCTGATTCTTTACAAATGCTTTCAGGTCTTTAAGACTGGAATGATCATACCACAACGGGGGGCGGCTGTCGTCATTGATATCATAAGCCGAATCGAACAGCAGCCGGAACATATGACTGCGGCCGCCTTCATTTACCAGCAGACCAGTGGTTGGGCCGCTGCTTTTTTCTTTATTGAACTGAATGGAAATGGACCGCTCCTCTCTCCGTTTGGGTATATAAAAATCATAAGCCGCTTCATCAGAAAAGTTAATATTAACCACCTTATCCGGGAAGTTAATAATGGTAATGCTTTCACGTCCGACAATGATCTTTTCCCCATTGATGTTCTGGGAACTGGTATGCGCATAATAAACGAAGCAGCACAACGTGATAAGAAAACATTTTTTTAAATA
This sequence comes from Niabella beijingensis, assembly GCF_020034665.1. Taxonomy (NCBI): domain Bacteria; kingdom Pseudomonadati; phylum Bacteroidota; class Chitinophagia; order Chitinophagales; family Chitinophagaceae; genus Niabella; species Niabella beijingensis. The sequence goes on from NZ_JAIQDI010000001.1 coordinate 1,359,514, forward strand.
ACCGGAAGTATACATGCTTTGAGAGTTGAGATTCTGAAATTGAGATTCGAGAGTTGCGTCCCGATAGTTATCGGGATGAGAGTTGAGAATAGCAATCAGCTGATAGCTACGAGTCATCATAATCCGTATCCCAGCTGTTGCCGCCATCATTCTTTTGCCCCTCCATTTTGATCAGAAAATTCTTGGCCGGGAAATAGGGCTTCATGAAAATATCAAGATGAATGTTATCTTTTTTTACGGCATCCTGTTCAAACCGCCGGATCGTAAAATTCTCCACCAGTTTACGGGGGCCTGAAATGCTGTCCAGGAACATCACCAGCTGCGTCATCAGCTCGCGCCGGGTATTCGCATTAAAATTTTCAAATGCACGGCGGTTCAGGAAGTCGATCAGTACTTTGGTCACATAATCAAATACACGCACCACCGAGTAGGTCTGAAGCCCCATATTGTCGCCTGAGAACAACGTTTTTGCGGAAAAAGCAATAACGGATCCCTGTTCCTTTACCATCGGGATCAGACTCATTTTCTCCAGGTTGGCGACCTCGCTTTTTTTCAGTTCAAAAGCCACTCCGTTCACTCCCTTAAGCATCCCGAATTTTTTCCCCGCTGCCACCTGGCTCATCTGTATGTGATACAGTTTTCCCGCCAGGGCCGCCGAGGGGGGCATATAAAGATCTTCTTCCTCTATGTTCACATATCTTCCACGTGCGATCAGCCAGTTACAGGTCATCATTACGCTTGACAGAAATTTTTCACCCCCTGCGTGTTGTACACGGTCAAACAGTTCCATCACATCATCCGGCTCATCAAGATGCTCAAAGTCCGTCACCAGCATTACCTTGTTCTCATGTGCCAGCTTTGCCCAGGTGTCTACGATCACCTTAGCTCCAAGGTATCCGGGAACAACGAGCAGACTGTAATGATCCCGCAGATCCAGGCGGTCGTAGTTCTTCTTAAGTTCCTCCCGGACAAAATCAATAAAGACCGGGTGCTCTGTTTCTTTCAGCTGCTCCAGGCCGGCATTCACAAAAGAAATATTGGACAGGATATCTTTTTCTGTATTCATAAAGAAGGCGGTCACAGCACGGTATGCCCTTTCCAGTGTTCTTGTCTGGTTCAGGATATGCGCCAGGCCATTTTCATAAATACGCTGCAGGTCCGCCAGCTCTTTTTCACAATCAGTTATCACCGATGTATCATCGTCTGCTGCACCCAGCAGCACCTCCCAGAGCTGCAGCCGATTCAGCAGCTGCCTCCGCTCCCGCCGGAAATCATTCTCCTGTATAAAAACAGCACGGCGCGCCTCGTGTTCCTGATCCAGGTAGGACACACCTTCAATAAGCCCGGCAAGCAATAAGAACAGCTCACCGGAAAACGGTTCCCCACCCGTAACTGCTGCAGACCGGTCCGGCTCATTCTGATGTACTGTATTGCCTGTCATATACGTTGATCTTCAAAATTTTTAATCGGGGATAAAGGAACTGACACCATTTCCCGACGGGCTGTCGCTTCCGGCTCCTGCGGAGCTACGCTGTTGTGCGCTACCGGATCCTGCATTGCCCCAGAACCGGGATTTATCAAACGCCTCCCCGTCTATCTCCATTTTGCTGCAGGAGATCAGAAGACCTATGGTCATCGGGTTTTCGCCGGAGCCGGTGAAGGTCTCCGAATAGTTCAAACAATACCCGTTCGAGAACTGCACCCTTCGCATGGCGGCTTTTGTATCCCGCTTCATGAAAATAAGCTCTCCCTCCTGTGTCATGGTGGGTGAAAGCATCCATTTGATAAAAGTCGTATCCAGTGAGGATTCCAGGGTAAGGCTGATCAATCCGCCATCCGTTCCTACCCGTGGTTTTCCATACTGGTCCGCTGATTTCTTAAAATCATACGCGGCGCTTAATACATTGTAGGTTTTACCCGATATTTTTAAAATAGCATAGAAAGACATAGTGCATATTTTTAATTATGAATATGGTTCTAAAAAGGCGATCATTTTTTTTACAGCGGCATGCAGCGCTTTTCTTTTTTCAGCATTCGCCAGGGTTTGCAGCAGCGCCGGATCTGTTTTCAGTGCTTTCAGCAGCAGTAAAAGTTCCTGCTGCCGGGAACGTATACCGCTCAGACAGGCACTTTGCTCCGAAAGCTGCCCGGGAGCAAAATCTTCCAGGTTCCGGAAACGAAAGGTTTCACTAACCATTTCTTCTTTTTCATTTTCAATCTTTACGGTCATTTCCGGCCGGTAATGATTAAAGAGCATCTCCGGGTCTTTGAGTCCGTGCACCGCTTCCGGCTTCAGTGGAGGCTGATCGGTGAGCTGTAGTACAAAAAGCGTACGATTGGGCGCGATCTCCGCCACCGTTTCCGTCAGCTGCTGCTCCCCATTCCAGCTGTTGTTGTAAAACTCATCTGCCATCTTTAAACATTTTTCTGTTAAGCGGCATTACCGCACCCATCCGGGCAGGTATACCGAAGGCATGGAAAGCACGGTAGTTCCGGTTGTTACATAATCTGCTGCACCGGCCGTCTTCAACCGTTCCATCGCCTGGTGGATGCATTGCGTGGGCCGCTGTTCCTGCGGATGCCAGGTGTAGGGATCCCTGATGGAAACCTGCACCCGAAGCAGAAATACCGAGCCCCGCCGCTGTGCCCGCAGGAAATAAGCCCGCTCTTCTGTTTCCCGGTTGTCATACGGGTTATAATCTCCTTCCAGCCGCCAGTGTACTTCATCAATATTACCGTTCGCATTCAGCCAGTCTTCCGAATCATAATCTCCCTGGCCGATAGGCGGCGGCGCCCCGTCATCCACTCCGCGCCCGATAATGCTGCCGGCATCTTCCTGCGGCCTTGCCTGCAGCTGGCGGCCGATCATTTCAAATATTTTGGTACGGATCCGGGCATTTGCATGGAACAGGTCTGCCAGCCGGGGCTCCGCATAATCCTGCCCGCCGCCGTTACGGTAATGCCAGAGATGCGCCCGCGCGTTGGGTTGGGGCGATATCCAGTCCCAGTAATTCATGATCGAATTATAGACCTGCTCATCCGTTGCTCCTGTGCAGATGGCCCGTGCTTTTAAATAATCTCCCAAACCGTCAAACATTTCAGTTTATTTTATGTTGCTGTCTTCCGGATCGCCGGCTCCGCCTCCGCCGACGGGCCGCTGCCGGACGCTCTGTATTCATTCTTCTCCAGATTAAAAAAATTTGCATTCCCCGTGCTCTCCATATAATCCAGGTATCCTGTCTCCCGGTCGATGGTATTCAATACCGGCCCGTATGCTTTTTTCAACATCAGGTTATGACTGTTATAAATAAAATACAGACTGTTCGCATCCTTATGTACCGGGTAGTTATTCTTGTTCAGAAAGCCCTTTATCCGGCTGAGCGCTTCATCAAATTGTTTGAGCGATGTTTTCAGGCCCGGTTCTTCCGGGGTTCCTTCATCAAAGTCGCCCAGGAAGTTTCCGGTAACCGATTTCAGCGGGGCAAAAGCGTTTTCTCCGGTAAGCTTTTTTAAAAAACCATTCATCCCATCCAGCGGCAGGTATTGCAACAGTTGGGCGTAGAATTTTTTCTTCGAAGGCATCATTGGCAGCAACAGTGCCGAAATAGCAGCGGCGATGCGGCCCTGGTCTTCGCCGGAAAGGGTGTTGTTTTTAAGATCCAGGTCCTGGTCTTTTGTAACGGCGCCGATATTGCTCCGGCAATTGCTGATCATTGTCACCGACTGGTCGTAAACCGCGCTATCGGCCGATTGCTGGGCTGTTCCGTTTTCCCCGGGTTGTTTTTGCTGCGCTGCCGCCGCCATCTTTGCCACGTTTTCAAGATAAGGATCAACACCCAGTTGTTCCACAGGCATTGTCTGCGGTGCATGGATCTTTTTTATACCGGTCTGTTCGATCAGCTTGTCGAAAGCCTGGTTCGTTGTTTCCGATCCCACAGCGAATAACCGGAGTGATGCAGTCAGTTTGTCGACAAGGGGACAAAGAAAATTCAGTATTTTCTCCTTCTTAATGCGCTGGGTATCCAGACTGGTGCCCTGGGCCGCGTTTTTCACCTCATCGATAAATTTCTCAAGCCGCTGTACTGATTGCCTGGGAACCTGGTCAAACCCCTGGAGCATCTGATCAAATTCCGGCAGGTCTCCGGGTTTTATAAGACCAGGAACCGCATCCACCAGTGTTTTTACCGCATTCACACATTCTCCGATCAGCCCCTCTACTTCTTCCTTAGCTTCTTTCAGTTTATTAAGATGTCCTTCGTTATCTTTTCCTGTTCCAAAGCCATCAATGCTCAGCAGTTTACCTAAAGCCGTCACCAGCCTTGTTTTCAGCTTGCCGGTAAAAACGGAAAGCGTATTTGAATTGCATTCCGCTATCACCCGGCGCAGGTCTTCATTCGGTTCAAAGTATTCGATAGCCTGTGCCGTAAGATCGAACCGGTTCCCAAAAGCATATTTTGTTCCTTTACCGCGAAAGGCACGCTGCTCGTCAAATGTGTGCTGATAACGGTACAACGGTGTAGCTACATATACTACTGATTTCACCCACCATTTATCCTTAAACGCTTCTTCTTTACTGAGCTCTTCAATGCATTCATTGGCCACATTCCCTCCCTGGCCCAGGCCTACGAAATGAAAGCAGGACCGGTAATCCGTCCAGGAAGCGGTCTTTGCTTTTATCTGGGCGGTCAGTTTCGCCGCTTCTTTTTTCCGTTCCGCGGCATCCTCGGCATCAAAATCAAAAACAAGTACCTCATTATCGATGTTCAGACGGTTGGAGAGCTCATTTTTCATCTTCTTCATATACGCATCCCAGTCGCTGTAATCCTTATAGTACGTGTATTCCTTATCACTTTTCTTTTCCGGCTCCTGCTCCTCCTTGAAAAACAGGCTCAGTCCGGGAATGCTGCCGGCCATCCCTTCCACTTTATCCACGGCGCCCTGCACAGCACCTGCAGCACCACCCAGCAGCTGATCCGCACCCAGTGCACCGGAAGGTTTATACCGTACCAGCACCAGCAGCTGCCGGATGTCGCTGAGTTCAAACTCCTGTTTTGTATCTGCACCGTTTGCGGGCATATTGCTTTCTTTGTTATTTTATAAAGGTCACTGCGCAGTCGGCCGTTGTATAGCCCTGCAATGGCTGGGTTTCCCCGTTGCTGTTTGTTTTTCCCTCATGGATCTTGCCATCACTGGTCCGGATCTCATATCGTTTTCCTGCAACGGCCTTCTGTGCTTCATCTTTCAGTGTGAACGTGGCGGTAAAATCCTCTTTTGTCGTTTTCTCTGCAACCGCTTCACCTTTTTCGGCGGCCGCTTTTAAGGCATTGCCATTCGCGATATCCTTTGCCTGGGCGGCGCCTGTTTTTCCTGCCATTCCCGCTCCTCCTCCGGCACCGGCAGCATCACCACCTCCACCTCCTCCGGTTTCGCCGATAAGCACTGTAAAGCATCCGAGTAGAATACTTCCTCCATGTGCCGTCATGTCGCCCATACGGGCAGCAGGTTTTCCTCCGATCAGTACGCCGGAGCTTCCCAGCGTGATGACGTCAGGTGGACCCGTGCACACACACATATCGCCCATCGTTGCAGCAGGCAATCCTCCGATCAGCACATTTGGCACTCCTGCCGGCAGCACCGGTCCTCCAACATGCGGCACCAGTGCGTTCACCATCGGACAAACATGCATATCTCCTACCCGTGCTGCTGGTTTTCCCATTGTTATTATTTTATTCAATAAAAAATCGCCGGCGTTTCGGTGCTTCCTCCTGCTGTGCGCCGGTCTCCGGTCTTGTAGTATCTTCCGGTATATTTCCGGGTGCTGCTGCTGCCGGCAACTGCCCGGTTTCTGCCGTTCCGTAGCTGATCGCGGATGCCGGTATGCGTTCGGATCGTAATTCATTATTCCGGCCGGGGAGCCACCGGTTGAGGTAGCCCCGATCCTCATGCTCGGTATAAAAACAATCGAAACAGTCAAAAAAAGCCAGCTGCTCTTTCCTGCTCCAGCCGCCAAACCCAGACAACAGCACCCGGGCATCCCATATACGAACATATACCGGCCGGGCTTCCTGCTCTTTATAGAAGAGCGACTGCAGGAAGGCGACAACCGCTTCCGTGGATTCCTGCGTTTCAAAAAAGATGCAATGATTCAGCCGGACCAGTGCATTTTTCTCTCGCAGGGAATATACCTCCTTATCCATTTCAAAAAGATAGGGTGCAGCATCCCATATCCGCTCATCATCGGTTTGATAGAACAGCGACCTGTAGCGGGGATAGCGCTGAAGTAACCGGATCAGTGTATATTCGCCATTCAGAGCGGTATCATAACATAACAAATGCACGGCAGCTTAATTTATTTTTACGAGGGCCCCTGTTAAAGAAGTCACACCATCGCCTTTCAGATCCAGCATGGCCCCTGCCAGTTTTGCCTGGGCCTCTCCTTTCAGATCCAGCGAGGCACTGGCATCCACTTTAATCTCGGTACCGGAAAGCTCCGCCGCCAGCTTACTTTCCAGCTTTAGCTTATCGTCTGCTTTTACATTGATGGTAGTGGCATTCAGGCTGATCTCACCCGCACTCATACTGATCGACCGGTCGGCTTTGATATTGATGTTTCCGTTTGAAGTAATGTCGATCACACTGCCGTCCTTCTGCATATCGATTTTAAGGATCACATTACCTCCGCTCTTTATACCGCAGGTAGCGCGGCCCTTATCCCCGTCAAGGAACAATACCGAAAAATTATCATCATCATTACCGCTGGTTATTTTGATGATCTTCTGTTCTTTGTTCTTCAGCATATAAAGGCGGTTTCCAATTTCATTATCAAAATCATCGGCCAGTATCATTTCGCCTTTGTCATCGTCCATCTCCAGCCTTCTTCCGGTTTTTGTCCCGATCCGTTTTATATGATTGCCTTTTTCCGGTATTTCCGGCTTGTGTTTTTCCGTATAAAGCGCACCGGCCACATAAGGCCGTTCTGCATTGTTATCGGTAAAATGCACCATTACCTCATCATCGATCTCCGGAAGAAACCGGAATCCTTTACTGCCGCCGGCATGTGGCACCACCATTGGTATCCACGGGCTTTTTTCATCTTCTTTCATCCAGGGAAATTTTATTTTTACCCGGGCCATACCGGCATCATCTTCATTGTCGGTAACGACGCCTACCTGCGATACGGCCTTTGGAAAAACAGCGGCATCCGCATATGGCGGCACTTCCGCTTCCAGCGGGATCGCGGTAAAATGGTTGTTATAATGATCTGCCTGTAATGCTTCGTGATGGATCTGCGTGATAATAAAGCTTTTTCCCGCGGTATCATCCTGGTCTTTTATCTTTACGATCTTTCCAACAGACAATTTATTGTTTCGCGTGGTGCCGGTGATGGCGGCGGCTGATGTATACCGGGAATGCTGGTCGATGCGAAAAAAATGATCCATCATTTCCTGGTTAAAACCCGATGCCAGGAAATCATCGCCACGGGCTTCCAGGGCCTTTTTACCGGCATCTTCCGCAGCCTGAACGATGGAACTATCGGGCACTTTTTCTTCTTTTTCCGAACGGATGATCTCACCTTTATAACTATCGGTACCTACAACCGCTTTGGGGTTCCGCAACACATGGGCATGAATATTCAGATTCGAAACATCATCCGGCGCCCTCAGTTCAACCGGCTGTCCATCGGGTTTCTTTCCGAATACGAGATGCGCTCCGTCATAGAACATCCATTCACCAAAACGCACGGCGAGAGAAGTGGTAAAATCGAACAGGGTCTGCCCATACTGTACCGTATAATGCAGCAGGCGCGTATACTGCGGTTCCTTTTTCACGGCCGGTTTCAGATCAGAATCCTTATAAGCCTTGTCGAGGATACCGGAAATGGACTGTTTATAAAAGGAATGGAATTCCGGTATTTTATCCACCTTACAAAAAAGACCGGAGCCTTTGATCCGGAATTCATAATTGCGTTCATCGATAAGCGCCGAGTTCACCGATTCGATGATCCCTTTGAACTGGTGACAGGAAGTATCGCTGCTGTCCTTGAAATCGATCTGCAGCTCCCGGCCCAGAACGGCTTTCTTAAAATCAATGATCGCATCCAGTGTTCCATGATCATCGTCTGCCCGCATGGAAAATGAAAAAGCGTTTACATTTACGAACGCTTCATCCAGGAAGAGATTGGAGAAGACAACCGGCTGGTTGTTGCGGTATCCCTGTATAACGATCTCGGTTTTGCTCAGAATGGCATCATTTGACATGTGTTATTATTTAAGCCGGCTTTAAGCAGATGAAATGCATGTTCACGCTAGGTCAGGCTGGGGCCAGATCGGTCGGAAACACCTACCTGCCTGCCTGATGTCCTTTCTTAGATTACACAGCTCATTAATTGCCTAGTTACAGAATAGGTTTTTATTTTCAGTAAAAATAGATCTTTGCGTTACTACAAACCATCGCTATTATTAGGTATAGCCCACCCTTTTCTTTTTTTCTACTTTTGATACCAGGTCATTCGCATCAGAAAAGAATACCATAATTAAAACAACATGAGCTCCCGGAATAACCATATTATGAAACCTCCGTTTCGCGCCGAAGCCATATGTGCGGGGTTGATCAGATCGGGAATTCCGGCAGATCAGATCGTTGTTCATGCAAGAGGCGGCTTCAGAAAAAGCTTTAGCGACGACGTGGCGGAACTGGACGAGACCGGCTCCGGATTTGAGCTGACCGTGAACAGGGACAGCCTCTATGACAAGCTGCCGGAAGGACTCTTTCATCAGACAAAAGGTAACAGCCGGATCCGCACCATAGAAGATGCCGTTCAGGAGCACAAACGGTATAAGGAAGAAGAGCGGCTGGCCCGGAAGTTTTTTTCGCCACTGGAACAGCTCCTGTTCCGCTACCAGGTTCTTTTGGAAAAAGAAGAACAGGACATGCAGTTTGATCTCCAGGGAGGAAGATTGAACCGGGCATGGTTTGATTTCTGGAACTTCGACACCGCATTGCCGGGAGAGGAAGCCGGCCGGATGTTGCAACTGATGCCCTATCTGCATGCCATAAAAGGGAACCCCGCCGATACAGCAGAAGCGCTGGCCTATATACTGAATAAAAAAGTGCTGCTGCGTGAAGCAGAGAAGCCCAGTGCGGTTCCCCTGTCATCTCCGGATGCGCTCGCCGAAACGCGGCTGGGAGGAAACAGTACGATCGGCGATAACACGCTGGAGTTGTTTCATCACTGGGTATTTTCGATTGAGGGCACAACAGGCAGGGAACTGCTGCTCTTTGTCCCCCAACCCGGCCAGACAACTATTCTGCAAAAATTCGAAGACCTCTTTGTTCCATTTGAAATAGATGTGCAATTTGAATTTGATATACAGGAAAAGGAGGCGGGTAAAGATCTTGGTTCGGTACTCGGCTATGGAGCCCATATCTGATCCGGGTCTTACAACTGTTTATTTCAAAACTTAATAACTATGGCGTTAAAGTTTTTTATACTCTACGCAGGCCTGTTTTTATTCTCGTCACTGGCACTGATCCCTTTGATCCGGCAAATGAGCAGCTCATTCAGCAACAGGGGCAAACGTCCCTGGATCTTTAGCTTTGTTGCCTCGGCCCTTTCATCCGGTGCTGCCTTTGCCATTACTTATATTACCCAAAACCTGTTTACAACGTTCTGGCTGCTTGGCGGGCTGTTCCTGGTCCTGGGTTTCCTTTTTGTATTACTCGTGCATAAGAAATATTTCCGTGCCCGTCATGACAACCGCAACAAACAGCTGTTCTCGGAGCTGCTTTTCGGCTGCTCGATACTTTTCCTTTGCGTTGCCCTTTTCTCCTCGCTGCAGTATTTTCTCAAAGACCGGAATTTTATGTATTTCCCGATGTTGCTGTGCATGCTGTTCTTTTTTATCCCGGTTCTGGTACTGCATACATTTGATGCTGCTATAAATATCCCCAGGCCGGACTACCCGGCATGGCAGTATCCGGAACAAACACTCGAACTGCCGGACGAAAAGGAAGGGGAACACCTTTATGTGATCTGGTTTGAAATAGCAAAAAAACTCACGGATACCCAACGCACCTTTTTCAGGGGAAAGGCCCCGGAAGACATGTTGCTGGGCGATCTGTTCTATCATTTTATCAATGAGTACAATGAGGATCACAGCGAAACACCGATTGAATATAAGAACGACGAGAAAACCTCCGAATGGCAGTTCCGGACCCGGTCCCGCTGGTACAATTTCTCAAAAGTACTGGATGCGGCCTCCCCGGTGGCCCGGAACCCGATAAAAGAAAATACTATTATTATCTGTGAACGGGTTCAGTAACCACCCGTTATTCAAAAACTAAAACATGGACAACGGATCTACTTTTTTACGTGTAAACTGGTCGGACGGCATGAAGCTGAACAAAGCGCTTTTTATTGCCCAGGACAATGCCGCCGCCGCCGCTTCCCACCAGCTGATCGCCTCCACACTGTCTCCTATAAGATACGGGCTGCTGCCGGTGGAAAAGAACTTTTCGGTAAGGATGGCTGTAGACAACCAGCATACCATCCGGGTTTCGGTGCTTTCCTGTAAAGCGCTTACCCTAGGCGGTATCCCTGTATTCATCGACGCGTTCACCGACGCATCCGCTGCCGATGGCATTCCCGCTGCATCCCTGGAGATCAATACCAGTCAACAGGCCCTTTACTGGGTGGTACTGCTGGCCAAACCCTTTGAACGGAATCCCGCCGGCACTATTGACCCGGATGAAACCCCAGCCCGGTTCCCTTTTGTAAAACCGGGATTTACGGTGCTGTTGGTGGAGGACCAGGAATTCGGTCAGTACGCCCAACATCCGATGGCCCTGTGTATCGGAAAAATAAACGCAACAGGAAACGCAGCCTATATCGACGAGGAATACATTCCCCCCTGTATTTGCACAGCCGCTTCTGCCGACCTGCTGGGCTTGCATGCAGAACTGGATCAGTTCCTCTCCGGGCTTGAACAGTCCTGCTCCCAGATCGTTCAGAAGATCTATAAAAAAAGCCAGCAGAACAACCTGTCTGAACTGGCCCGCTTTCTCTGCGACCGGATCATGCTGTTCCTCGGCCAGGTGATCACCGAATACCGCTGGGACCTGATTCATCAATCGCCGGCGCTCCTGCTCCGGCATATTGCAGCACTGGCCCGGGTTATTAAAAATACCATCGACCTGCGTATCGGCTCCGGCAAGGATGAACTGATGAGCTATCTCTGCGAATGGTGCGAACTGAACCAGGGCGAACTGGAAGGCCTGCTGAACGATATGGCACTGCTGCGGTATCAGCACAATGACATCAATGAAAATATCCGGCAGATCATCGGCTTTGCCAAAGTGATCGGAAAGCTGTTCAACACATTGAGCAACCTGGAATTTATAGGCAAACGCAAGGACTCCGGCTTATTTGTAAAGGAAGAGCAGACCTTTCCCGTCAACGATGCCAATGCCCCCAAACCGAAACGCCGGTTTTTCGGCTAATACCGGAATGTATATAATCCTTAAAGCGATAAATAATTATTCATGAAACCCAACAATACCACTGAAAGGAGCCGTGCTTTTGCCCGTTTTTTACTGTTTTTTTTCCTTACCGTCGCGTTGATGGTCACCGCGATCTTCTTTGGGATCCGCATTCCTTACGCGGAAAATGAAAAACTCCGCGAACAGCTCGCCATCATTGAAAAGGAGAACCGGTTCCGCGACAATTTTGCGGGCAATATGCTGCAAACACAGTCCCTGCTGGACACCGTGAACCTTGACCCGGCCCGGTCCGGACTCATCGACGGACGCATCACCCAGAAGATACAGGAGATGGATGCACTGCTGAGCCGGAACGAGGCCGGCTCAAAGGACATCTACGCGCAGGTGATCAAGGCCCTCAACAATACACAGACGGACAAAAAAGGGCTGAGAGCCGCCAGCAGCAAGGATTCTGTTGTGGCCATGTATAACGCACAGATACAGGAACTGAAAAATTCGCTTACAAAGTGGCAGGACTCGTATAAACAACTGGAGATGCAGAACCTTCTCCTGCGTCAAAAATAACAGGACCTTAATCACTACATCATGCATTTTGTATATTCAAAACAATGGGGACGGCTCGATTTCAGGGTATGGGTTTCCCTGCTCCTTCTGGCTGTGGCCACCCTGGGACTTCTCGGCTATAAAGTGGCTACCCATGTGGCCTGTCCTGAATTTCAGCTGAAAACCGGAAGCACGATCAATCATCTTTCGGAGCGTCCCAATACCTATTTCGTCAACGAACAGGTAAAGTTTCTCGCTACGCAAAATGATGCCAGCCTCATCGTTACCTGGAATTTTGGTGATAAATCGGCTACGCAGATCGGCGCATCGGTCATGCACCGTTTTATCAAAGAAGGCAATTACCTCGTTACGGCATCAGTGAACGGCCGCTGTACCATGTCCCTCAATATACGCGTGATACAGAACAGCACGCCTATCAGTGAAACCGGTAGTCCCGCAGTGGCCGGGATTGTTTCGGATGATGTTGTTACCCTGGGCAATGAGACCGTTTTTAATACCACCGCCTCTTCCGGAACATATACCTGGAGTATTGCAGAGCTGCCGGAACTGGGACAGCAAACCACACAAAGCGCGCGCTTTATATTTACAAAGCCGGGATCTTTCACCGTGTTGCTCCTGCTGGATAAAGGCCTACGGTATCAGAAGCCCATCCAGGTAACCGATCCGCTGGGGAGTGGCACTCCTGCCTCCAGTGTTCCGCTCCCACCCGGTCCGGCCGAAACAGGGCCGCCACCGCTGCCTGTGGATGAACCGAAAAAGCAGGAGCCGGTCAAAGAAGAGGCCGGCACCCAGGCACCACAGGAACCGGCGCCCCCTGCCGTCAAAGTGTATGAACAGTTGCCAGAGCCGGCGATACAGGCGATGCTGGAAGAGGTAACAGTAGGAAAGAAAAGCGTTGAGGATTTTAACAACATCCTCTGTAACGGGGCAGGAACAAAAGTTATGGCCAATAATGAAGCCACCACTTTCGCTGCTCTTTGCAATGCACTTAAAGAAAAGAAAGGACTGCCTTTATTAAAAAGAAAAAGAAAGATCCAGTCATTTAAAATTGTAAGAGATGCCGGCAATGGCAATTGCGTAAAAATAATTTACATCAGTTATAAATAAACCCAGGTGAAAACATATCTGAAATTACCATTACGCTTCGATCAGTTCTTCGATAAAAAAAAGCTGCCCTCCTGCGAGCTGCAGGATTCCATATACCGCAACCTCCACCTGATCATCACCACCGTCCGGGGAGAGAACAAGGCGGATGCAGTATACGGGGCTTCGTTCTGGGAAACCGATTATGACATCCATCTCGACAACGATTCCCGGAAAGAACTGATCGCCAATATCCTTAAACGGCAGATCGAACGTTACGAAAAACGGATCACCAATGTTGTCATAAGCGTTGAAGTAAAAATGGCCGTGCTGAAAACACAAAATGCCGGTCTGCCCAGAAGAAAAATTGAAATAAGGGTACAGGGACAGATCCAGAAAACGCTCGAGCCGTTCCGGTTTCAGACAGGATTGTTCATCGGGCCACTGACACTGGATTAACCGTAGATACCACTCAATAAAGCAATCACTACGGATGGAAACATTAAAAAAAGAACAGATCAGAGACCGGATGGTGCGCCTGGCTGCAGCCCAGTGGCAGATCCCGGAGAATGAGATCGAAGCCCATTTTGATCCGCTGCTGATGCTGATCTTTGATGTGCTGGCAGCAGAAGTGGAAACCATCGGCCACCAGATCGATGCCGTAAGCGGCCGGCTGCTGAACGAGCTGTCGTCCATAATGCTGCCACATGCCCTGCTGCGTGCCAAACCCGCCTCCTGTATTCTTACAGCAATGCCCGTTGAAAGAACAGTGCTGTTGAATGAAGAGCACAGTTTCAGCGCTGTGGTAACCAGCCAGGATCCCGGAATGCCGGTTGCAGAGACCGAACTCAATTTTACGCCCAATGGTACCGTGAAGTTGTTTAAGCTCAGCACCGGTTATTTAAGAACCGGAGGTAAGGTTTATAAACTGGATGAAGCCGGCCGCAGGTCATTGATACACGATGAGCCGGCGGCGACTGTGCTGGTTGACGAACTTCATCTCACCCTTCATAGCCGGGAAGTGTTTGATACACTTCAGGGCCTGCAGCTTTTTTTTGATCTGAAAGGACATTCAGAAGCCTCGAACTTCTACTTCGCCCTTCAACAGGCACAATTGTTCATCAACGGAGTGCCGGCCGCGTTTTCCGGCGGTTGCTATCAGCAGCAGCAGTACGAGACAGGCCTGAAAGACAGCCTCGCCCCGGACGGCGATTACAGCAGGAAGATCCGCAGGGAGATCGCCGGCATCTACGGCCGCCAGTTTATAACAGTAGCGCAGGAAAACCTTCCCGGTGTTCCTGAAGATCCCTTATTCCTGGCGGGCCTTCCCGGGAAATTACAGGAAACCATTTACACCGGAGAAACCATCTACCTCACCCTCCGGTTAAGCAGGCATTTTTCCCGGGAAGTACTGGAGCGGCTGCTGATCAGTGTGAATGCGTTTCCCGTGATCAATCGCAAGCCTGAAAAAATCCACTTTAAGACAGACCGCTGGATCAACATCATTCCCCTTCCCGTACAGGGATCTTTTCTCGATATCAAAAGTATCGAAGGGATCGAAGGGACCCGGTACCAGTTGCGCCCGGATCCAGGGAAAGATACTATTGAGGAAGGGCAGGCCATCATGAGGACCTCCCGTATCGGGAAGGACAGCAGCCGCGATGTACGGAATTCCATCAACAGTCTTTTGGAAAGTATCCGGGATGAGAGTGCCTACTTCAGCAGGATCAGCAATGATTTTATCGCCGCCCAGCTGAATGAGATCTCCAAACTGCTGGCGCGGCTGCAGGACCGGCTCCTGGTGGCAAAAGATGAGCGGCCCGCGTTTTATTATGTGCTGCTCCGGTCAAAAAAGCAACAGGAAACCGTTTTCGTGCAGTACTGGTCCACGGCTCCTGCCACAGCTTCCGCGTTAAAAGCCTTTACCGTCTTCAAACCGGTGATGCATTCTCTTACAGCAGGTCCCTGTATCGCGTTAACCGGTACTTCCGGTGGCGTGGAAACCTTTAGTGATTATACCCAAAAACAAATGCTGGTGCGGCAATTATCTTCCCGTGGAAAAATCATCTCCAGGGAAGATATCCGGCTGCTGTGTTTTGAATTATTTGGCATACGGCTCAAGAACGTGATCATCAGCAAGGCCATGCATATTCTTCAGGGAGCCCGGAACGGCATTACCAAAGTCATCGATATTGAACTGCAGCTGCGGGAACAGGATTATACGGCAGATGAGCTCGCTTATCTTCAGAAGCTGTTACATTATCAGCTGGAAAACCATGCATCTTTTGTGCTTCCTTTCGAAAGCCGGATCACCTATATCGACTGAAAGCGACCGCAGACCCGGGATACGTTATACTCCCGGTTATTCGTCGGTAAAAAGATCGGCGGCTATACCATCGGCGAACAGCTTCCCTTCATTGGTTAAACGGATCACCGCTTCCTCTGGTGTAAGCCAGCCCTTCTCCCGGAACTGCGCCGCACGCTTTAACAACTGTTCCCGGATCACACCTTCAAAGCGGTCCGGCATTATTCCCTCTGCAGTACGAAGAGCGGTCATGATGTATTCGTTCTGTTTTTGCACGGGTGTCAGTACTTCTTCCTCATAGGGGATGATCCCGGCAGCAATGCTGCGGATGTACTGCTGGTTATTGGCCACATTCCAGCGCCGGGTCATTCCATTGTAGGAATGAGCTGCCGGTCCCAGGCCATAATAGGGTACGCCCTGCCAGTAGGCACTGTTATGCTGGCTCCGGAAGCCGGGCTTTGCAAAATTGGATATCTCATAATGCTCATAGCCGGCCCGGCCCAGCCATTCCATCAGCAATAAAAATTGTTCCGATTGCTGGTCACCCGTCACATTTTGTTTCTGGTGATTGCGGATCATTTTATCCAGCGGTGTTTCCGGTTCCACGGTTAATGCATAACAGGATAAATGCGGAATGCCGAGATCCATCGCTGTTTCCACATTCTGACGCCACCGCTCATCGCTCAGCCCCGGCACGCCATATATAAGATCGATGGTTATATTGTTGAAATAAGTAAGCGCCAGTTCCAGTCCGTTTTTCGCCTGTTGGGCATTATGCGCCCGGTTCATCCAGACGAGATCCCTTTCAAAAAAAGATTGCACACCGATACTCAGACGGTTGACACCTGCGGCTTTCCAGGCCTCCAGCTTCCCGCGGGTCAGGTCGTCGGGGTTGGCTTCCAGTGTGATCTCTGCATCTTCCTGTACCGGGAACCGGGCTTTGAGCTGCTGCTGCAGTGAGCTGATATCCTCATCCGGCAGCAGACTGGGTGTGCCGCCGCCAAAATATACCGTTTCCACGGGTTCTGTACGGATAAAATTTCCGGTTGCCGCAAGAGCTATTTCGCTTCCCAGGGCCTTTATCAATGCCTCCCGGTAATGCAGGGAAGTGGAAAAATGAAAGTTGCAATAATTACAAGCTTTTTTACAAAAAGGGATATGAATATAAATACCTGCCAAAATCTGTTGCCTTTTATACAAAAGCGCCCGGTTCATATTGCCCCGGTACGCAGCAATTTTCTATAAAAAATAGCGTTTATTTGTGTTTCAGAATGACAAATGTACGATACCTTTTACCGCTTCTTGCATTTTTATGGACGGGCTTTTATGCCGCGGCTCAGGACCGCTATACATTGATTGTTACCCTTGTTGATAAAGACAGTAATTTTCTGAAAAAAGATTTTCCGGTAAAGACCGACTTTATCAATAAGGAAGATTGCCGTCAGTATACGGAACAGCTCATTCCCCTGCTGCAGGCCCGCGGGTTTGTGACCGCGTCGGTGGACTCGCTCCGCTTTGACTCCACTGCGGCTTATATGCAGCTGTTTGCCGGTGTCCGTTATAAATGGGAGCACCTTACCGTTGGTGGAGAAAGTCTTAAATGGCTGACGCAGGTGGGCTACGACGGACAATTGTTTACCGGCCGTTCCCTGGATTATACCCTGCTGGGTGATGTACAACAGCGTATGCTGAATTATTTTGAGAACCACGGGCATCCTTTCGCCCGGATCTATGCTGATGCCATTGATATCAACGGGGATCAGGTCTCCGGCCACTTAAAGGTGGAGCCCGGTCCGTTATACCGGGTGGACAGCATCCGGATCACCGGTAATGCACGGCTCAGTAATGATTATCTTCAGAATTATCTTGATATAAAGAATGGTTCGGTCTATAGTAAGGAGAAACTGCAACGCATCAGTTCGGAGCTCAAAAAGCTCAATTATATTGAAGAAAGCTATCCGCCCCGTTTTTACTGGGGCAGCACCGGGGGTGTGGTGGAACTGTTCCTGCAGCAGAAAAAGAGCAACCAGGTCAATTTCATAATCGGCTTCCTGCCCAACAGCAATGCGGCACAATCAAAAAAGCTGCTCATCACCGGCGAAGGTTTACTAAATCTGAAAAATGCCCTGGGGGGTGGTGAAACGATCGGACTGGTATGGCAGAAACTGGAAGCGGCCTCGCAGCGGCTGAATGTGAACTTCCTGCAGCCTTACCTGTTCCGGTCGCGTTTCGGGCTGGATTTCGGGATCGACATGCTGAAACGGGACTCCAGCTATCTTAATTTTGACTATCGCATCGGGATGCAATACGCCCTTAATACCCGTCAGAATGCCCGGCTGTTTTACAACCAGTTCTCTACCATTATTAACACCATCGACAAAGCGGAATTGCTGCAGACCCGGCAGCTTCCGGCAGAAGCCGATGTAAAAATCTCCAATGTCGGGATCGAATACCAGATCAATACCACCAACTACATTTTTAACCCGGTTTCGGGGCTCGATATAAAATTCACCGGTACTGCAGGTATTAAAAAGATAAAAAAGAACAGTCAGATCATCGATCTTGAAGATCCGGAAGATCCGGATTTTGATTTTTCCAGGTTATATGATACAGTAAAGCTCCGGTCGGTGCAGGTACGCACCCTGCTTTCGGCAGCCCGCTATTTCCCACTGTCAAAGCGGGGTATCAGCACCCTAAAAACAGCGCTTCAGGGAGGTTACCTTGCCGGTGGCAATATTTTCAGGAACGAATTGTTTCAGATCGGGGGATACCGGTTGCTGCGTGGGTTTGATGAGCAAAGCCAGTTCCTGTCCCGCTATGCCATTGCTACGCTGGAGTACCGTTACCTCGTTGGAGAGAACTCCTATCTTAACGCCTTTGCAGACGGAGGCTGGGGCTATGACGGAAGCAGGGGCGTCAATAAAAACTATAATTACCTGGGGGTCGGGATCGGTCTTGCGTTTGAAACAAAAGCAGGTGTATTTAACCTGGCCTGGGCAGTAGGAAAAAGGAATGACACCAACTTCAACCTGCGGCAATCCAAGATCCATTTCGGATTCATCAATTATTTTTAGCAGTCAGCCGCGAGTTATGAGTCACAAACTATAGCCCCTGTACAATAAACCATCAACTATTCTGGTTACCTTTGCACAAAATTTTTTCACATGAGAAAATTATTGATCACCGTATCTGCATGTTTTATGCTAAAAGCGAATGCACAACAGCCTCTGAGTCCGGAAACCCTTTTACAATTGGGCAGGGTAAGCGCCGTAGGGATCTCCAAAGACAAAAAATCGGTCATTTACAAAGTATCCACGCCCAATATTGCCGAAAACAAAATGGATACAAAGGAATACATCATTCCGCTGACCGGCGGCCAGCCAACCCCGCTCGCCAGCTCCGAAGGAATGGTGGAGAATAACCGGATCGCTCCGGATGGAAAACACATCCTGAGCAGTGAGGAGGTGCTGTTAAAAAAAGTAATGGGTAAGGACCGCTATCCGGAACTGGATAAAACAAGCGCCCAGGTATATACGGCGCTCAATTACCGCCACTGGGACAAATGGTTTGAAGGAAAATTCAGTCATGTGTTCTTTGCTCCTTATGTTAACGGACAGGCCGGGGAGAAAAAAGACATTATGCCCGACGAACCCTATTTCTGCCCGCAGCAACCCTTTGGCGGTGATGAGGATTTTATATGGTCGCCCGACAGCAAAAAGATCATTTATGTGACCAAAAAATCCTTTGGTACCGAATACGCCGTCAGCACCAATACAGATATTTATGAATACGACATTACTACAGGAGCTACAACGAATCTTACAGAAAGCAATAAAGGATACGATGTGGCCCCCGCTTTCAACCAGGAGGGGAAAATGGCATGGCTCCAAATGAAAACAGCTGGTTATGAAGCCGACAAGAACGACCTGGTGGTAATGACACGGAACGTTACGGTAAACCTGACAGGACATAACGACCAGATCAATGTCTCCTCTTTTATCTGGGGTAACGACAACAAGACCCTGTTCTTTATTGCCCCCGTCGATGGTACCGAACAGGTGTTTTCGGTGAACGATATCGGCGTCACACGCATGCTGCCGCGCATCCGGCAACTTACGAAAGGTGATTTTGATATCAGTTCCATCCTTGCCCAGGCAGGCGACGAGCTGGTGGTAGCAAAAGAAGATATTTCACGGGCAGCAGAACTTTACACCCTGAACATTAAAACAGGCGCCCTGAAACAACTGAGCCATGTAAATGATGAAGCCTATCAGAAGATCGCCCCGGTTAAAACCGAGCGCCGGTGGATAACAACGGCAGACAATAAAAAAATGATGGAATGGGTGGTATATCCTCCCGGCTTTGATCCGTCAAAAAAATATCCCACCCTGCTCTATTGCCAGGGTGGTCCGCAATCCGCCACCACGCAGTTTTATTCTTATCGCTGGAACTTTCAGCTAATGGCGTCACAGGGCTATATAGTGGTCGTTCCCTCACGGCGCGGCATGCCCGGGTTCGGAACAGAATGGAATGAAGCGGTGAGCAAAGATTGGGGAGGTAAAGTGATACAGGATTACCTGGATGCCATCGACGATATATCAAAAGAACCTTATGTGGATAAAGACAGCAGGGCTGCAGTAGGCGCCAGCTTTGGAGGTTATTCTGTTTTTGCGCTGGCCGGCTGTCATCAAAAACGGTTTAAAACCTTTATCGCCCATGATGGTGTTTTTGATTTTACGGCAATGACCGGAACCACCGATGAGCTTTGGTTCGAGAACTGGGAGAAAGGTGGCTATTACTGGGAAAAGGACAACAAAGCGGCACAGCGTTCTTATGCTGCTTCTCCGTTAAATACAGTTGGCAACTGGGATACACCTATTATGATCGTACAGGGAGGAAAGGATTACCGCGTGCCTGTCGAGCAGGGACAGGGAGCTTTTCAGGCTGCACAGCTGAGGGGCATTAAAAGCAAGTTCCTCTATTTTCCAGATGAGAACCATTGGGTATTAAAACCGCAGAACGCCCTGGTATGGCAGCGGGAATTCTTTTCCTGGTTAAAAGAGACCTTATAAAGCGATCTGCCGGCAGACAGCGCTCCTCAAAAGCCGGTTTGCCTGATGCAGCCGGCTTTTGCGTTTGTACCCCGGAAAGCAGGTCCTTCTGCTGTAAAGACGACGGTGGCCGGCTGTTGAGATGATAAGCTGCAGCGTAAAAGCAGGTCCGGGCAGCCCTGTTTTTTCCCCGGATGAAACATTATCCTGCATGTGGAAACAATTTCCAACGTTTTCCTAACTCCTTTCGTTGCTGATCTGTATTTTATTCACTGTTTCCCCCCTACATTTGTATCGATTCAGCTTGCTGAGAAATGTAACGATGTTATAACGATTGTATTTTTTCGGAGAAATGTTTCCTGTATTGCTTTTAACAGGCAGGTCCTTTGCGGTTATTGATCGAAGGGCAGGTAGTTTATTTTTTTAACCAATCATTCAAATTAAATTAAACCAATTTAACTATGAGCAGATGTAGAAACTGGATAATTGTCTTTTTGACACTTATCGGGGTTTGGAATGCGACCCCTTCTGTTGCGCAAGACAACCGGCAGCGGATCTCCGGCTCGGTCACCAATCAGGCCGGTGAACCCTTACAGGGCGTTTCTGTTTTGGTAAAAGGTACAACAACAGGAACGCTCACCGATGCAAAAGGGGTATTTAATCTGTCGGTTCCCAGCCGCGCAAATACAACACTTGAATTTTCATTCACGGGGTACGAATCGCTGGAAAAGGCCGTTGAAGGTAATGGGCGTATTAACGTAGTGCTTACTGCCGACACGAAGGGCCTCGACGAGGTTGTGGTGATCGGGTATGGAACTGCACGGAGAAAAGACCTCACCGGAGCCGTCGCTTCCGTACAGGCAACAAAGCTGGAAAAAGAAGCCCCCCGGTCGGTACAGGATCTCTTAAGGGGCAATGCCGCGGGTATCATAATCGGCCAGAGCAACCCAGGCAATGTGGCAAGAGGCGATGCCGATATCCTGGTAAGAGGATCGGGCACACTCAAAGCAGGAAGCAATCCTTTGAATGTGGTGGACGGGGTCATTTTCGACGGAACATTTGCCGATCTCAACCCCAATGACATACAATCGATCGATATCCTGAAGGATGCCAGTGCCACGGCGGTTTACGGTGCAAAGGCCGCAAATGGCGTGGTACTGATCACCACTAAAAAAGGCGCCGCGGGCAAACCCCGGATCACCTTTAACGCAAACCTGGGCTTTGTGGAAAAAGCAGGCATGCCCCGGGTTATGAATGGTGAGGAATTCCTGAACTGGCGCTACGATTATGAAGTGGGAAAAAGAACCGACGCGTTTCTCAACCAGTATCCGGAGATGTTTATAGACCCCCGTAAGCTGACCAATGTAAATTCTCTGGACTGGTACAACTATGATCAGAAAACACCGGTGACCTCGGTTACTGATGAGCAGCTGATCCGTACCTGGTTAACCCGGCTCGAATTAAAAGCGCCCGAAATAGACAATTATATGGCGAACAAGGTTACCGACTGGCAGGATCTTGTTTTCCAACGTGGGTTTCAACAGGATTATACCGCTGCTGTTTCCAATAAAAATGACAACTCCAGTTATTATTTCTCGTTGAACCATGTAGACAGGGAAGGAATTGTTGTGGGGAACCGATTTAAGAATTTCCGGACGAGGCTGAACCTAGAATCAAAGGTCACTTCATTTCTGAAAGTTGGAGCCAATACCAATTTTGCCGTTCGGAATGAGGGCTTTCTTCAGGCCAACTGGGGGCAGTCCGCCGTTATTTCACCTTATGGTTCCAATAACCTGGATGATCCCAACAGTATCTACCAGCGTCTTCCCACGGGAGATGCCACACCGGTAAACCCGTTTTACGATAACCAGTTCAGGGATCGTAAAGATCTGTACAGCACACTGAATTCAAGCCTTTATGGTATTATTACCCTTCCGTTCGGCTTCGAATTCCAGTCGAATTTTACTCCCTCTTTTACCTGGAGAGAATATTATAATCATGAGTCTTCGCTGAGTCTGGAATGGAACGCAAAAGGAGGTGCCAGTGAGCGCAGATTTGAAAAAACTTACAACTGGCAGGTTGACAATGTACTTCGCTGGAAGCGCCGCTTTGATATTCATAGTTTTGAGGTCACCCTTTTGCAAAACGCGGAGAAGGGACAATACTGGATGACCAAGGCTACCACTTCCAACTACAGCCCCAGTGATATTCTCGGGTACCATCGCATACAGGCAGGAACCGTACCGCTGAATGAAAGCAACGACACTTATAGAACTGGAGAGGCCCTGATGGCGCGTTTGTTTTATTCGCTAAAAGATAAATATATGCTGACCGCTTCTGTAAGAAGGGACGGCTATTCCGCCTTTGGCACAAAGAATCCACGGGCAACTTTTCCGGCGCTGGCGTTTGCCTGGGACTTCTCAGAAGAAAGTTTTATGAAAAATACCTCCGGCTGGCTCGACTATGCCAAACTGCGGCTTTCCTGGGGGAAAAACGGGAACCGGGATATCGGACAGTATGAAGCATTATCAGATATGACCTCAGGACTGCATCCATACATTGATCAATCAGGCAATGTGTACATTGCTTCCCAGCTTTATGTAAACCGCATGGCCAACCTTGCATTAAAATGGGAGTCCAAGGCCTCCTATAATATTGGTCTGGATTTTTCCCTGTTCAAAAGCAGGCTGAGCGGCACCATCGATGCCTATACTGCCAACACCTACGACCTGCTGGTAGACCGGGCACTACCGGAAATTATAGGGTTTAACAGTGTGGCAGCCAATTTGGGGCAAATGAACAACAAGGGATTTGAGGTTAGCCTGAATGGTATTATTATTCGGAAGAAAGATTTCGGATGGAACAGTTCCTTCATCTTTATGCTGAACCGCCGCAAAATTGTGCATTTATATGGCGATATGATTGATGTAAAAGATGCCAGTGGAAATGTGATCGGGCAAAAAGAAGCGGATGATATTAAAAACCACTGGTTCATCGGCCAGGACCCCGATCGCTACTGGAACTATGAACGCACCGGCGTATGGCAGATCGGAGAAGAAGCTGCTGCGCAGAAATACGGCAACCAACCCGGGGATTTTAAATACAAAGATCAGAATGGGGACAGCTTAATGACAGACGCAGATCGGATCTTCCAGGGCTATAAAAGCCCGCGGTTCCGCTGGACCTGGAGAAATGATTTCAATTATAAACAGTTCAGTCTTTCTGTCTTCATTTATTCCAACTGGGGACAAAGGGAACAATTCAACCGGGCCAGCAACAACTCCAGTTTTCCTGATCGGACTACCGATTATGTGCAGCCCCGATGGACGCCGGAAAATCCCATCAACGATTATGCCCGCATCGGATCCAAGAATATTGGTACCAACTATGTGGACCGGTCATTCATACGTTTAGATAATGTGTCTCTATCCTATGCCGTACCTCAGTCCTGGCTAAACGCTATAAAAGCGCAGAGCCTGCGTATTTCTGCTTCTGTAAGAAACGTAGCGTTCTGGGCGCCACACTGGAAGTATGGAGATCCGGAATCCGGTGGATACCGGACACGGGACGGTGACGGCAATGAATATACACCGGGACAACCCACACCCCGTACCTATAACTTAAGCCTTAATCTTACACTTTAATTTTCCGACAATGACCTGCAATAATATATATATAAGGATATCGCTTTGTTCGATACTGATGCTCACCGCAGTCGCCTGCAATAAAGAATGGCTAAAACCCAAGCCGCTCTCGTTCTATGAGCCTGGTATTGCCCTTTCAGACGCACGGGGCCTGTATTCAACTCTTACCTCCTGTGAACGGAATATGCGTCACGAATATTTTGGAGATGCGGCACCCATACTTACCGAGATCATCCAATCGGAAGTTGCTGTCGAAGGTACTACCGACAAGGCCGGTCCTCAGATGGACATGGACATCTCATTACTGCCCGACGCACAATTAAACAGTACCGATTATACCAAAATAGGCTGGTACTGGTATGAAGGATACAAAGGCGTCAAATATGCGAATTCGGTGATATCAAGGATCGATGACGCTACTTTTACTGATGAAAATCAAAAGAATGCCATTTTGGGCGCCGCTTATTTTCAAAGAGCGTACCGGTATTTTAAACTGGTGCATCAATTCGGTGATGTGCCGTTTATCGATAAAGAAATTAATGAACCCAAATATGACTTTTACTCCTCCGATCGCTGGGGCATCCTGGAACACATCAAAAAAGACCTGGAGTTCGCCTATCAATGGGTACCGGATAATGTCGATCGCGGCCGTACTTCGAAAGCTGCATGTGGCGTGTTGTTGATGAAGGTCTGTATGGCACTGACCGATTTCCCCCGCGCCATCGAGGTCGGCAAAGAGATTGTTGCGGCCCACCCCCTGATGAAAAACCGGTTCACGTCCAACAAGGATAAGGCACACACCAACCTGATGTTTGATCTGCATAGCGTGGAAGCCAAGCTTGATATGTCAAACACAGAAGGATTGATGTATGTTGTATCCTATCCTGAAGTAGATGGATCTGACCGGATACAGACCATGCGCAACGGCGTGCCTTTCTGGAACAGCGGCAATATTAAGACACCGGACGGAAAAGCAGGAACAAGTGTACCCATAGCTGCAGGAGAAACGGATCCTGAATTGGATCTTAATAAAACCTATGGCCGGGGTATCGGAAGATTGCGGCCTACCTGGTACTATACCAATGAAATCTGGCGTGCCGACAAAGAAGCCAATGATATGCGGGGCATTTTGAACCACGACAGCTGGCGCAGGATGGAAGACCTGAGATACAACCACCCCGATCTAAAGAAAAACAACAGTCCCTGGTACGGCAAAAACTTTGTAAAACCTGCCGCCATGAGTGTGGAGGATACCATCCGCCTCTGGTTCTCCTGGCCGCATTACAAATTGTTTGTTCCTGATCCTTTACAAACACAATGGGCGGGTGGTGAAACCCCCTGGTATATCTACCGTTCCGCAGAAGTATACCTGATGCTGGCAGAGTGTTACTATTGGCAGAATGACCCGGGATCGGCTGCCACGGCAATGAATGAAGTGCGCACCCGGGCCGGCGCGGAACCTTTAACCGCTGCCGATATCAATATCGGGGAGATCCTGGATGAACGGGCCCGCGAACTGTATTATGAAGAGAACCGGCATATTGAGCTGGTGCGGATCGCCTACACCTACGCAAAAACGGGCAAGCCCTGCGAAATATTCGGCGGACATGTATATCAACTGAATAACATCAGCGGTCCGGGTGGAGCCAATTCCAATGTCAAACAAATGGGTATTAATTTCTGGTACGACCGGGTGGTAAGCCGGAGTAATTTTTACAACAAGGGCGTCAAACACAAGTGGGCAGAGTACAAGGTGAGTGTGCATCATATCCTTTGGCCGGTACCCTCCAATGTGATCAATACAAATTTAAAAGGTGTTATCAACCAGAATATCGGCTACCCCGGAGCCGACAGAAATGTACCTCCACTACCTGTGGAATAAGAATATACAACCGGTTCGCAGACACACCGGATGTAATAGGCTGATTCAATCCGTGCTGCAAGGCTGTCCGTAATGGACGGCCTTTTTAATGCACGGCTGTGTAAGCGCTCCTTTTTATTTATCTTCATCCGCAAATGAATGATCAGCTATGACGGACCATCTCCCCACCCCGCCCCACTTTTCCCTGCAACCAGTACTGGAAGACGAACGGGTGCAGCTTATTCCGTTAAAGGAAAACGATTTTGAACAATTGTATGCAGTAGCATCCGACCCGGCGATCTGGCAACAGCATCCCAATAAGAACCGCTACCAGCGGGAAGTATTCAACACTTTTTTTGAAGGAGCCCTTCAAAGCGGCGGTGCCTTTCTTGTTGCGGATAAAACCTATGGCCGCCTGGCGGGCAGCACCCGGTTTTATAATTATGACGCTGTTGAAAACAGCATCTTTATCGGTTATACATTTTATGCAACGGCATACTGGGGAACAGGCCTGAACACAAGGGTGAAACGGCTTATGCTGGATTATATTTTCCGGTTTGCCGGCGCCGTATATTTTCACATCGGCGCGGAAAACTACCGGTCTCAAAAAGCCATAGAAAAACTGGGTGCCGTAAAACTAAGGGAAGAATGGGTGGCTTACCACGGCGAACCGGACCGGTTAAATTTTGTATACCGGATCCTTAATGAAGCGTCCAAATAAAAAGCCGGTATTACCACCGGCTGCAGTACCTGTTACAACACCGGGTCTTTGGTATATGCTGCCCACAGGTCATCAATTGATTTTCCGGTGACCTGCTCCCAGCTTTCTGGTGTGTACGTATGTTCCCGCAGTGCCTTATTCAGCGCCTTTACCGTGCCGGGTTTTACTTTGGACTCGATCCAGGCGAGGAAGCGGGCAGTGACCCGGTAGCTGTCCGTGTATTTTTGCTTTACCGTGTACCCGGGCAGCTTCCAGCCCGCGCCTTCATTATTCACACCATATTTGAAACGGATATAATCTGCTATACCCTCCGTGATCCACCAGGGTCCCACGCTCCGGCCATAGTCCTGAACAATATGCATTACCTCGTGCGTTACCACGTCAATATCGTCCGGATGCCGGGCAAACCACTCCGGACTGTACACAACATTACCTCCACCTGTGGCAGCCACTCCTTTATAAGCCGTATCGATTTTAAAATACACTTCCTTTGCCGACCGCGCATTAAAATCTGCAACCAGCCGGGGGTACACCACGAAAAAAGCTTCGATCATTTTCTTTTTTACATCCTTGCTGAAACCAGCAGCATTCGAGGTAAAATGCAACACATAACCATTCCGCTCAAAGCGGCTTCCTTCATAGTCAAAAACAGAATCCTTCCCAGCCGCCGCGGAACTGCCCCCTATCAGAATGCCTGATACCAGTAAAAAAAAGCGCATACCCATTATAATCCGGTTTATTTGTTAAACTGCTGCAGGCTTTTTACACCTGCGTTTCAACCAGAAAAATATTACAAATTTGCTAACAGAACAAATCCTTCCGGGCTGTATGCCGGCGTCAACCGTTTTTCAGAAAAAAACAGATCTGATCTTTTTCCGGGATATTGAACCCGGCTTGCTATTTTTGCGTTCAAAGATCCCATTGATTTGACCCGTTTATTCATCATATTTCTTCTGAGTTGTTGTGCCATCAGCGCGGCCGGGCAAAAAAAAGACAGTACCAAAGAACCACAGCAAGCATCCCGGCAGACGGCAAAACCCGATTCCAACCGCAAGGCAGGGACTACTGCGCCCGCAACAAAAAAAACCACCGCTCCAAAGCAAACACAACCGGCAAAACAACAGGCGGGCGCAAAACAGCAGGCAGCAGCAAAAAAAGATACAGGGGCTGCAACACCCGTAAAAACAGCCGGCAACAAAACGAAGACCACCCGGCAGCCGGCCGTCAATACAAAAACATCACTGCAGAAGGATTCCGTGCGCAGAAAAAATATACAACCCGGAACAGCCGGTCGTCCGGCTCTGAAGAAGGATTCAGCCACTGTAAAAAAAGTACAACATACACCCGGCATACGGCGGGATTCCGTCCGCCGTGTTGCTAATGCGGCTCCCGCTGTTAAAAAAGACACAACGTCCGCTCCCCCATTGTCTGCCGCAGACTCCGCCCGGCGGAGCCTTGCCATTGCAGACAGTATTAGAGAAGAACGGCGGCTGGCTGCCCTGGAACAGAATTTCAACCTCACCCGGCAAATCCTGGAGCAGCATCCTTATTATGCATTTGGCAAACCGCCGGTAATCTCCCCCTACAGCAAGCGGGAAAAATCTTCCGGCGAAGAGATCTATTTTTATACGCTTGCCGGTATTATGCTGCTCTTTGCAGGATTTAAAACCGCCTTTGCAAAATATTTTGAGAACCTGACCACCCTGTTTTTCCGGCGCACGCTCAAACAGCGGCAGCTGGAACAACAACTCAGTCAGAACACGCTCCCCTCCCTGCTTTTTAATATCCTGTTTGTGTTGGTTGCCGGCTACTACCTGTCCCTGATGGCGGAACAACTTTCTTCCCGGGAACTGCCTTATCCTTTCTGGCAGCTGTTCGCATTTGCGGTACTGCTGGTAGCCATTGTATACATCGCCAAGTTCTTTCTTTTGAAATTATTTGGCTGGCTTTTCCGGATCCAGCACCTGACGGACGCCTATATTTTTCTGATCTTCCTGGTAAGCAAGATCCTTGTACTGTTCCTGCTTCCCGTAATCGTGATCACCGCTTTGGGCGGCACGGGCGTTAAGACCATTATATGGACACTAAGCTGGATCGTTATTGCAGCCCTGTTTCTCTATCGTTTTGTGATCGCCCTTCAGATGGCGCAAAAAAGTAATAAGATCAGTCTTTTTCATTTCTTCGTTTACCTCGTTGCATTTGAACTGTTACCCGCTTTTGTAATCTATAAGTTTATTTTACATTTTTTAACGGGGAATAGTGTACCTTTGCACCCAATTTAGGTGAATTTTAATGTCAAGTAACGTAGCAACAAAACCGGTGGCAAAACCTGAAGCTGGAAAAGTAAAGCACATCCTCATCAGCCAGCCAAGACCAAAGAGCGAAAAATCTCCCTATTTCGACCTCGAGAAAAAATATGGTGTAGCCCTGGATTTTGAAACACTGATTGTGCTGGAAGCTATATCAGGAAAGGACTTCAGACGGCAAAAGATCAATATTACCAATTATACGGGAGTTATTTTTACAAGCCGTAACGCCATAGATCATTTTTTCAGAACCTGTGAGGAAATGAAGGTCAATGTATCCCAGGACACCAAATATTTTTGTATTACAGAGGCCGTGGCACTTTATCTTCAGAAATTCATCCTCTACCGTAAGCGGAAAGTGTTCTATGGAACGGACGGCAGCAATAAAAGCCTTCTGGATGTGATCAATAAACATAAGGAGAATCTCAATTTTCTGTATGTGTGTTCTGAAAATCAGCAGGATAATGAAATCACCAGCTGGCTCAAACAGCACGACTGTTCGTTTGACCTCGCCTTTATGTACCGTACCAAGAGCAATGATGTTAAAAAAACACTGAGCAACAAGAAATTTGATGTGCTCTGCTTTTTTACCCCGAGCGGCATTAAAAGCTGGTATGATAATTTTCCCGACTTTGTACAGCAGGATGTGGTCATCGGCACTTTCGGAGACAATACAAAGGACGCCGCACTAAAGGCCGGTCTGAAACCTCAGATTGTCGCCCCATCGCCCAAAACACCGAGCATGATCACGGCCCTGGACCAGTTCCTGACAGGCAATAACCGGAAATAGGCGGTCAATTCTCTCTTTATCAAAAGCTTAACGACTCATTTTTTGGGCGGCTAAGGTTTTTACGAATATTTGCACGGTTATAATTAACTTTGCAGACTTTATGAGGTTTTTTGTTATTATTTTCTCCTTGTTCCTGATGTCGTCCTGCGGGCCCGGCATGAATAAAATTTTAAAGAGTAAGGATGCGGCCTACAAATTAAAAATGGCGGACGCTTTTTACGCTAAAAAGAAATATAACAAGGCGCAGTTGATCTATGAAGATATACTGCCTTTTTATAAGACCACGCCGCAGTTTCAGGACATCTATTATAAATACGCCTATTCGGCTTATTATCAGCGGGATTATGCAATGGCTGAAAACTATTTCAAAACTTTTATGGAAAGTTTTCCCAACAGCCCGAAACTTGAAGAGATTGAATATATGCGGGCCTATACCTATTATCAGCAGTCGCCCAAACCGGAACTGGACCAGAGTAATACCTTTAAAGCAATAGGCGCCATGCAAACCTTTGTCAATACGCATCCCGGTTCTGTACGGCTGCCGGAAGCCAACAGGATACTGGATGAGCTGAGGAAAAAACTGGAGGTAAAGGACTACAAAAGCGCAAAGCTTTATTATGATATGGGCTATTACCGCGCTGCCGGTGTAAGTTTTGCCGCGTTACTGGAAAACTTTCCGGAATCCGGGATTGCAGACGAGTATAAAATGATGTCGGTAAAAGCCTATTATCTTTTTGCAGAAAACAGCATCGTGGATAAAAAAGCAGAGCGGTTCAAAGACGTGATGGATGAGTGCAGGGAGTTCCTGGACCGTTTCCCCGATAGTAAATACAAAACAGATATTGAGAATTATCTGGCAATGTCGCAAACACAAATTCAAAAATTTAATAATAATGAGCAAGTTAAGAAGGCATCTTAGTGTTGGTACTCCCAGCAGCGTGGAAACTAAAAGCCTGCAGGAGATAAAAAACAAAACCGGCAATATCTACGAATCCATTGCCATTGTTGGTAAAAGAGCCAACCAGATCAATATCTCCATAAAAGAAGAGTTGCACAACAAACTGGATGAATTCGCCAGCCACACTGATACGCTGGAAGAGATCCATGAAAATAAAGAACAGATCGAGATTTCAAAGGCATATGAAAGAATGCCCAATCCTGCATTGCTGGCCACCCAGGAGTTCCTGGATGACAAGATCTATTACCGCAAAGCAGAAGACGAACTGTTCAGTTAATATTACAAACAGCAATTGTTCCGCCACAGCAAGCAGGTCTTGCTGTGGCTTTTTATTTAGATGAACCGATCTTAATCAAAGCAAGCTGCGATTTCTGCCGCAACCCTTAGTAATGCCCTTATTATTTTATTACATTATAATTCCGGGCCGATGGCTTATTTTTGATAAATGTTGGAAGGGAAAAAAATAGCAATCGGTATCAGCGGCAGCATTTCAGCCTACAAGATCGTTCACCTGGTACGGTTGCTTATAAAACAAAAGGCGGAGGTAAAAGTGATCATGACACCTGCTGCCAGGGATTTTGTAGCACCATTGACCCTGTCTACCCTTTCAAAGAATGACGTGCTTACAGACCTGGCTGCTGCCGATACATGGGCCAATCATGTAGCGCTGGGCAGATGGGCGGACCTGCTGCTGATCGCCCCGCTGAGCTGTAATACCCTGGCAAAAATGGCACACGGACACTGCGATAACCTGCTCCTGTCGGTATACCTTTCCGCAACCTGTCCGGTAATGGTATCCCCGGCGATGGACGAGGACATGTGGCAGCATCCGGCTACACAAAAAAATATCGGAACGCTTCGGACATTCGGACATATCATACTGGCCCCGCATCACGGAGAGCTGGCCAGCGGACTGATCGGGCAGGGCCGGATGGAAGAGCCCGAAGTCATCCTTTCACATATTGAAGCCTTTTTCAGCAATACCCAAACGGCACTGAGCGGAAAAAAAGTACTGATCACTGCAGGCCCCACACAGGAAGCGCTGGATCCCGTACGCTTTATCGGCAACCACTCTTCCGGTAAAATGGGCTATGCCCTTGCGCTCGAATGCCGGAGGCGCGGCGCCAATGTAGTGCTGGTACTGGGCCCGGCTCCTGCTGTATTGCAACAGGACCTTTCCGGAATGACGGTCATAAAAGTTACTTCTGCTGAAGAAATGTACCAGGCCTGCATGGAGCAGTTTCCAACTGCCGATATGGCTCTTATGGCGGCGGCCGTTGCCGATTACCGGCCGGCAGCGGTCAGCGCTACCAAGATAAAAAAACAGAACGTAGATCTTGCACTACAGCTGGTAAAGACCCGCGACATCCTGGCGGCGCTGGGAGCCATTAAAACCCCGCAGCAGCTCCTGCTGGGCTTTGCGTTGGAAACAGATCATGAAGAATCACATGCATTAGAGAAACTTCACAAAAAGAACGCAGATTATATTGTACTGAACTCCCTAAGCGACGGAGCCGCTTTTGGGGCCGACACCAATAAAATAACTATTTACTCCAGGAACGGCAGTAAAGTTGCCTTTGATTCCAAATCCAAAAATGCCGTTGCGCAGGATATTATCAACACTATTTTAAAAGAAGGCGAAACAACATGAACCGATTATTACCCCTGCTGATAGTAGCCCTGACCTGCTTTGCCTGCGGGGGACGCCCACGGGATGTATTACCCCGGGAAAAAATGCAGGCGGTTCTGTGGGATATTGCAAAGGGCGGGGAATTTGTAAACGGGTATGTTTATTACCGCCACCCGGATCTGAACCGGGCCCTTGTGAACCAGCAGGTCCTGAATCAGATTTTTACACTGCATAAGATCACAAAGAAGGAATTTGAGAAAAGCCTGGAGTATTACCAGCGCAAGCCGGATATTTTTGTTGGTATGCTGGATTCGATCAATGCACAGCAGACACGCGCCAAACAGGATACACTGCACCGTTCAGACTCCTCCCGGCCGGCAACACCTGCGCCGGCAGCACGCCCCCAATAATCCGTTTATTTTTTATATTTTCATACAATGCGCTATGTATGCTTTAACGGAACCTTTTCTGCAGCCGGTATGCCCGTGATCCATGCCGCTAACAGGAGTTACCGCTACGGGGACGGCTTCTTTGAGACCCTGCGGGTACACCGTTCAGCAATACCCCTGTGGAAGTATCATCAGGCCCGGATCCTCAAAAGTATCGCACAGCTCGGTTATACCTTTGCACAGGATCCCGAAGCACTTTTCAACAATATATTGCACCTGTGCACGCTGAACAACTGTGCAGACAGTGCCCGGGTACGCCTGTCTTTTTCAAATGGGGACGGAAGCCTTTTTGACGATGCCCCCCTGCATTATTTAATAGAAGCGACCGCGTTCACCACCCCGGCAGCCGGCAACGGGCTGCTACTGGGCAGGTATGACGAATTGCAAAAGGAAGTGCATGCTTTTTCGGAGCTCAAACTGGCCAGCAGCTTTATTTACAGCCGCGCCGCACAAACCTGCCGCCTCCGCGGATGGGATGACTGTATCATTGAAAATACCCGGCATCAGGCTATTGAAACAGTTATTTCGAACCTTTTCTGGATCAAAGAAGGACAACTCTTTACCCCTCCGGTTTCCGATGGTTGTGTAGCCGGTGTTTTCCGCGCTTACTTATTGGATACGGGACCGCATATTGCTATACAATCCTGCCTGCCCGGCACGCTTGAACATGCAGACGAAGTATTTCTTACAAATGCCCTGCGGGGGATCCGCAAAGTGCAGCAGATCGGTGATACAGGTTATAAGACCGCCCGGACTGAACTATTGCTCCAACAGCACACAAAGCTGTTTTCTTAAGCACCGGCATGGATCCGGTTGTAAATACCGGATAGCGTATCCACCGCTTTTTTCCCTTCTGTTCCCAGGTCAAGACTGTAATTATTTACATACAGGTCGATATGTTTCCGCATTACTTCCTCCTGCATGGCCTGTGCATGTTCCTTTACATATGCTGATACCTCCGGATAACGGTCGAACGAATACTGAAGGCTTGCACGGATCAGGTCGTTCACCTGGTTGAAACGGTCGGTGCCCAGCGATTTCCGGATCACGATCCCCCCCAGCGGAATCGGAACGTTCATCTTTTCTTCCCAGTACTCACCCAGGTCTTTCACTTTGATCAGTCCCTTGTCCTGATAGGTAAACCGGTTTTCATGAATGATCACGCCAAGTGCTGCGTCCTCCTCCACTACGGCCTCCTCAATCCCGTGAAACACCCCAAATACTTTGTTATGGGCATCCGGAAAAGCAAAACTGAAAAGCAGGTGTGCCGTGGTATTTACTCCCGGCAACAGTACCTTTGCGGCATTTACTTCCGTTTCGGAAAATGTTTGTTTTCCCTTGCTGATCAGCAGCGGTCCCACGCCTTTCCCCAAGGCACTTCCGGAATCCAGTAACGCATAGCGGTCCGCCGTTTTAAAATAAGCCGGGAAGCTCAGTTTTGTCACATCCAGCCGGCCTTCCAGTGCCCAGCGGTTGAGGGTTTCCACATCTTCAAGCACGGCTTCAAACTCCAGGTCGCCGGTGTCGATCTTTTTATTGACCAACGCATCAAAAATAAAGGTATCATTCGGGCAGGGAGAGAAACCCAGTTTTAGCTTCATATAGATTCGTATTATTAAAATAAAACAGGAAAAGACGAAAAAATGTTTAATTAATTATTGCAGGATAACGGTGATCAGTTGCTGAACCGTCGCATTCAGCAGGCTGATGGACTCCCGCAGTTTCCATTTTGCTTTGTCTCTTTCCCCTACATAATTGGAAACCGCTCTTATCTGAAGAAAAGGCACACCTTCGTTCAATGCCACATAATGGAAAGCCGCTCCTTCCATTGATTCAATTTCTGCCCGCAGGTTATCTTTAAACTGCCGAAGCATATCTTCCCTTGTAGTAATTTCATTATTGGTCACTCCTTTTGCCCTGTTGAGCCGGGTAAGTGCCATCAATTCCTCATACGGGTTCCTGAGCCAGCCCTTTGTAAACGGCGGATCGTCCGGAACCGCCAGTCCCAGATCAAAAACCGATCTCCACTGGCCATTTTCGTTAACACCGAGGTCACCAAAGCACTCGCTGTCAATAACCGCTATACTTCCCGGTGCATACTGCTGCACCAAACTTCCGCCGATGCCCGCCTGCAGCACCAGATCATATCGTTCCCGCGCCAGCTGGCGCGTAAGTCCGTAAGCCGTGCTAACTCCGCCGATACCGGCAACCAGCACCGTCACCTGCTCTTTTTCTTCCAAAAAAGAACGCAAAGGCGCGAGCTCCAGTTCGGTGGCTGCCACCAGCAATATTCTTTTACTCATATTCCGTTATAAGGCCGCAGGGAACAGTAAGGATCTCTTTTATACCCAATGCCCGCTGCAGCAAATTTGTTGCCGCTAAGATCGGGCATTTTTATAATTGAGGGAAGTGTTACCTTTGCAGTCCTGATTTTTTTGAAGGCAGGCTGATCACAATGCCACATTCCTTCAGCAGCGGGTACAGGAACCCGGCTTATTTATTTTTTTTGTATGGTATATCTCACAAGAATTGAACACTTTAACGCTGCACACAAGCTCTTTAATCCGGCGTGGACGGAAGCGCAGAATGAGCAGGTTTTTGGAAAATGTGCCAATAAAAACTGGCATGGGCACAACTATGAACTTTATATCACCGTAAAGGGCGAGCCGGATCCGGACACAGGTTTTGTGTACGATGTAAAAAAATTGAGCGAAATCATTAAAGAGCATATCATCGAAGCACTTGACCATCGTAATCTCAATGAAGATGTGCCCTTTATGAAAGGCAAATTGTGCAGTACGGAAAATCTTGCCATTGCGATCTGGAATGAGCTGACTCCGCATTTACCTCAGGGAGTATTGCTCCATTGTATAAAACTGTATGAAACGCCACGGATTTATGTGGAGTATTTTGGCTAAGTTTGTACGTACCTTTATCCAGTATGAAAGTATCCGTTTTCAGGAGAGAACATTTTAATGCGGCACACCGGCTCTTTAATCCGGAATGGGATGATGCCACCAACGAAAAAGTATTTGGAAAATGTTCCCTGCCGCATTACCATGGACACAATTACGAACTGGAAATAAAAGTAACAGGGACGGTAAACCCCGAAACGGGTTTTGTAATGGACCTGAAAGAATTGAGCGGCCTGGTGGCAAAAACGGTAATTGAACGGTTTGATCACCGGAACCTCAATCTTGATACGGAAGAATTTAAACAGACAAACCCGACTGCTGAAAATATTGCAATTGTTATCTACAATATACTGCGTCCGCATATTAACAGTGAGCACGATTTAAAAATCCGTTTATACGAAACACCGAGAAATTTTGTAGAGTATCCATCATCATAAACCAGCGGTAACCATGGCTTATAAAAAAGAAGATCAGTACGACGCATCCGTAACACAGGCGCTTATACACCATTACAGGGGAGTAATTGAGCAGCTGGGGGAGGCACCTGAGCGCGAAGGCCTCCTGAAGACCCCTGAGCGTGTGGCAAAGGCCATGCAGGTATTGACACAGGGCTACAATATGGACGCGCATGAGATCATCAACTCTGCCAAATTCCACGAAGATGTAAGCGAAATGATCATTGTAAAAGATATTGAATTATACAGTCTTTGCGAGCACCATATGCTTCCTTTTTTTGGAAGGGCACATGTGGCCTATATTCCGAATGGCTGGATCACCGGACTGAGCAAGATCGCCCGGGTGGTGGACGTTTACTCGCACCGGCTGCAGGTACAGGAGCGGCTGACGGTACAGATCATGAATGCGATCAAGGAAACATTGAATCCGCTGGGTGTAGCAGTGGTCATTGAGGCCAAACACCTGTGCATGATGATGCGGGGTGTTCAGAAACAAAACTCGGAAACCACCACATCGGCTTTCGATGGTGAGTTCCAGAAGAACTCGACCCGAAGCGAATTTTTAAAGCTCATCAGCGCACGTTTAAGTTAAAGACGAACCAAAATAAATTAGTGAATATGAAACAGGCAGTGGTATTTCCCGGACAGGGATCGCAGTTCACCGGGATGGGAAAAGAACATTATGAAAACAATGCATTTGCAAAAAAACTGTTTGAACAGGGGAATGAGATCCTGGGGTTCCGGCTTTCAGACATCATGTTCACCGGAACTGCCGAAGAACTGAAGGAAACAAGCGTCACCCAACCCGCTGTTTTCTTACATTCGATCGTAGCATACAAGGTAATGGAAAATAACCGGCCCGATATGGTTGCCGGGCATTCCCTTGGAGAGTTCTCGGCGCTGGTGGCCAATAATGTACTCGCATTTGAAGACGCGCTGCAACTGGTATCCGTACGGGCCAATGCCATGCAAAAGGCCTGCGAGCTGCAGCCTTCTAGTATGGCCGCTGTACTGAACCTTCCCGATGAAACGGTAGAAGACATCTGCAAAGCTATCCAGGAGGAGACCGGCGAAATTGTGGTCCCCGCCAATTACAACTGCCCGGGGCAGCTGGTGATCAGCGGCACCATGAAAGGTATTGAAATTGCGGTAGAACGCATGAAGGCAGCAGGAGCAAAACGAGCACTGGTATTACCTGTTGGTGGTGCCTTTCATTCCCCGCTGATGGAGCCGGCACGCCAGGAGCTGGAGGCGGCCATTGAAAAGACAGCCTTTCATCAGCCGGTATGTCCGATCTATCAGAACGTGGTGGCACGGCCGGTAATGGATAAAGAAGAAATAAAAGAGAACCTGATCGCACAGCTAACCGGGGCAGTAAAATGGACCCAGAGCATCCAGGCCATGATCGCCAACGGAGCCACCCGGTTCACGGAAGCCGGTCCGGGAAAAGTGTTACAGGGACTGATCCAGAAGATCGATAAAACAGTTGAAGTAAATGGGGTTAGTTAACCCCATTTTTTATTTCCTGTTCAGCTTCGCCAATCGGAGAACTTTCACCATTGCTCCGGTCATTGTTAGTTACAATGGCACACCATAGCTTATTATTTGCGAACCCGTGGCTTCTTCCGGAATGCGCCGCCGTTCATCCAGCCGGCAGCCCTCCATTCATCGATTTCTTCCTACCTTCGGTGCATTCGATCACCGTTCTCTTTTCAGATGACCATACTTACATTTACATTGATCATGTTGCTGGGCGCTTTTGCCGCAGGGATGATCGGCTCCCTGTCCGGTCTCGGAGGCGGCATCATCATCATTCCCCTGCTCACCATCGGTTTGGGGGTAGACATTCATTATGCGATCGGCGCAGCACTGGTCTCTGTTATTGCCACCTCCTCCGGATCCGCGGCAGCCTATGTACGGGAGGGGATCACCAACATGCGGCTTGGTATTTTCCTAGAGATTGCCACCACCTTCGGAGCCGTGTGCGGGGCTCTTATCTCCACCATCGCACCCGGTTCTTTTATTGCAGTGCTTTTCGGGCTGACCCTCATCTTTTCTTCGATCAATTCATTAAGAAAAAAAGAAGAGCACGTACTCAAACAAAGCAGTCCTCTGGCGCGCAAATTAAAACTGGAAGGCAGCTATCCCGACAGCAAGGGGCAACCCATCGCCTATGGAACAAAAAATGTGCTGGGGGGCTTTGGCATGATGGGCATCGCCGGTATGATGTCGGGCCTGCTGGGCATCGGATCCGGCGCATTCAAGGTCATTGCAATGGATAATATCATGCGCATCCCTTTTAAGGTGTCCACTACCACCAGTAATTTTATGATGGGAGTGACCGCTATTGCCAGTACGGTCATTTATCTGCAAAAGGGGTATGTACAGCCCGGTATCTGCATGCCCACCATGATCGGGGTGCTTTTCGGCTCTATGGCGGGCTCCCGGATCCTCATCCGTTCCAACCCTAGAAAACTCCGGATCTTCTTTGCATTCATTATTCTCCTGCTCGCCCTTAACATGATCTATAGCGGCCTTGCCGGTAAAATTTAACAGCCGATGAATAAAGATTCTTTTACCGATAAAACCCTGCAGCGGATCGTAGGCAACCTGCTGCGTTATGGCGTATGGACCGCCCTTGCCATCGGTGCCATCGGAGGCATTGTATACCTGGTGCGGCACGGCCACGAATCCATTCACTACGGCATCTTTACAGAAACAGACAAAAGCATCGGCGCACTGACAGGCGATATCATCGATGGTGTAAAAAAAGGAAGCGGCACATCGATTATTTTCTTCGGCATCCTGCTGTTGTTCCTGACTCCCGCTCTGCGCCTGGTTTTATCTTTTTTTTCATTCCTGATCGAAAAGGATTATCTGTATGTTATCATTACGCTCATTGTTATGGCGATCATCGGCATCAGCATATCTTTGGGATACGGTCATTAGGTGTGGATTGAAACCCCTGGTGGTTTATTTTTTTGAACCATTGAGGAGTTAAGGACGATTAAGTTGACGCAATGATCCTTAATGCACCGTCATGTCTTAATGATTGATGCCGGTGGATTGTTTTTCAACCATTAAAGTCTTTCAGTATTTTCGTATAAAGTAATGCACTGTTATGTCCGGATCCGCAAGTACAATTCCTTTAATTCCTGCCGGAGCGCGCACGATCGCCCCGCCGGGTGCCGCCGACAACCGCCTGCTGATCCTGTTCATGACCGGCTGGTTCATTATAAACAGCCTCCAGGCGACCTTCCTTGGAATTGACGGGGATGAAGCCTATTACTGGATGTTATCGCAAAACCTGCAATGGGGGTATTTCGATCATCCGCCCCTGGTTACTATTTTCATACGACTGGGCGAGTCCTTCGGACATGGCCTGTTTTTTACCCGCCTGGGCACCGTGCTTCTGTCTACCTGTTCTATTGCACTCATCTATAAAGGGCTTCCGGATCAGCTGCAAAAAATAAGGACATTCCTCTTGCTCTATGCAGCCACCCTGGTCCTGAATGTATATGCATTTATCACCACGCCGGATGCTGCATTATTCTTTTTTGCCGCACTTTTCTTCTGGGCCTACAAGCGCTTTTTAACAAAAAACAGTTTCAGCACCAGCCTTTGGCTGGCAATTGCCATCACCGGTATGTTTTACAGCAAATACCATGGGATCCTCCTGGTGGGATTTGTGGTATTATCGAACTTTAAATTACTTGCCAACAAATACTTCTGGCTGATCGTGCTGCTGGTTACCCTGCTCTTTCTTCCGCACCTGTACTGGCAGTATACACACGACTGGCCTACGGTACGTTTTCACTTGATCGAACGGATCGCCAAGAAATACCGCATCAACTATACGACGGACTATCTCCTGGGGCAGCTGCTGATCTGGGGGCCGCTGATCTCTCTCTTATTTTATGCTTCCGTTTTTAAACTGAAAATCAAAGACCGGCTGCTGCGTGCCCACGTCTTCATGTTTGCAGGCACCATCGGCTTCTTCCTGTTCTCTTCCTTTAAAAATACGGTGGAGCCGCACTGGACCATGATCGCAGGTGTATCCTATGTGGCACTGTTTTTATCCCTGCTGGAGAACGGTACTGAAAAATTCCGTCGTCTTTTTACAAAAGTCGCTTACTGGAATATCGGCCTGATCCTGCTGGCCAGGATCCTGATCCTGATCCCCAACGGGCCCGCCAACCTCATCCGGAATTTCCGCTCCTTTTCCCATGCGCAGCTATGGGCAGACACCATTTATAAAAAAGCAGGAGGCGTACCCGTTGTCTTTGCCAACTCCTATGCATTGCCCTCTCTCTATAAATTTTACCACCCCGGTGTGCATACCACGGGATATAACGACAAAGGCTACCGCAAGACCAATTTTAATATTGCCGAGGACAGTACGCTCAATGGCAGGGATGTTTATTACTATGTTCAAAGCCCCGAGCTGCTGCCAGGCACCGGTATTGCGGTAAATACCTCATACAATACCGGCAGGTTGCTGCCCCTGCACCGATACCATAGCCTGAATGGTTTACACATTAACTGGGAACAGCCTTCCAAAGAAATGAAATCCGGCAGCACGCAGCTGATCACTATAACGATCACTAACAGCAGCAACAGGGTGCAGGAGCTGGAAGAAAAGCTGCGGCTGGATTATGCCTTCCTGATAGAGAAATACCGTTATATCAATTCTGACTCCGCCCTGGCACTCCCGCTTCAGCAGCTTGCCCCGGGGGCAGCGATACAACTGACCATACCGGTTAAAGCACCGGAACAACCGGGAAAATACCGGTTGCTGTTCTCTATTTTAAACGACTTCATTCCCGGGAATTTTGCCAGTAATTTCTATAACATCACCGTGCGCGGCGGTTAAGCATCCGATCCGGCCGGTATTGTCTTTTCTTAACGGGGAGCGATCAGCTGGTTCCGGATCAGCCGGTTATTGTATTGCTGGATAAAGGCCTTCAGCCTTTGCTCCATTGCAGCGGCTGCCTGTGCGGAATCCTTCAGGAGGTCCGTCTTCATCAGGCGGTCTGTTTTAAAATCATACAATCCGGTAGCCTCCTTTCCATCGTAGAATAACAGGCGGTTGCCTTCGATCCAGCGATGCCCGCCCGAATACTGATAGGTAAACCCGGCGCCTTTCCGGTTCAGCACATTCTCACCGTAGGCCAGGTAGGGCTTATCATAATGCAGGTATCCCAATACGGTAGGCATGATATCCAGTTGCTGTATCACACCGGGATCAATACCTCTGAAAGCCGTATCACCCGGTGCATACAGCAGGATGGGGATTGCAATATCGCCCCAGGCATTCTGATATTCGGGATGATAGGAAATAGTGGCATGATCTGCCGTGATCACAAAAATTGTATTCCGGAACCAGGGCTGTTGCTGCGCTTTTGCAAAAAAACGCTGTAAGGCCATATCGGTATAGCCGATACATTCCATTACCGGCAACGGGCCTTTTTTGAATTTCCCTTCGTATTGTTTTGGCACTTTAAACGGATGATGTGAGGATACCGAAAAGATACTGGAAAAAAAAGGCTGTGGAAAGTTGTTCAGCTTTTGCTCAAAGAACTGGAAAAAAGGTTCGTCCCATATCCCCCAGATACCGTCAAAATCAGCGTCATTGTTATATTCTGTCTTACCAAAATAGTTTTCGATACCGATCATTTTGGTATAGGAAAGAAAGCCCATGGAACCGTTGGGTGCGCCGTGAAAAAAAGAAGTGTGATACCCTTC
The DNA here is from genome assembly GCF_020034665.1 of Niabella beijingensis. Taxonomy (NCBI): domain Bacteria; kingdom Pseudomonadati; phylum Bacteroidota; class Chitinophagia; order Chitinophagales; family Chitinophagaceae; genus Niabella; species Niabella beijingensis. The sequence goes on from NZ_JAIQDI010000001.1 coordinate 1,401,490, forward strand.
CCGGGCCAGTAGCTGCGGCAAACTTTTTGTGCTGTCCGATACATAGGGTGTCAGCACAAAAGGATCCAATCCGCTGGGAATACTGGAAAGTACAGAAGGGATGGCATCGATCGATTTTCTTCCGTTGGCAAACGAATTCCAGTAGATCTTGCTGACGGAAGCCAGTGAGTCCAGAAAAGGCGTGAATCCCGTATAGGTTCCGTTGTCCAGGTCCTTATTATAAAAACCCATAGCCTCTTTACCAAAACTTTCCAGGATGACAATGACCACATTCTTTTTGGTGAACGGAACCGTATCTGCAGCGGGAGCATGCAGCGGTGAATAGAGTTGTTCCACCTCTTTATCCGTAAAATAGTGTACTTCGCGCAGCGGTTTTACGCCCATGGTGCGGATAAAAACAAACGGGGTATTTAACACGAGGTATACTTCGTGCGAACGTTTTACATATACGCCGGCATCCCCAACTGTGATCGGACGGGTGCTGTGTCTGAATCCGCCACGGATACCGCCGATTGCGAGAACGACCGTCACTACAAAGATCAGCGCGGCTTTTATATAATAAAGCGTTTTCCGCGCAGGGGCTGGTTGCTCTTTTATGTTCACCCGGCGGTATAAAAACACCATCAGTACGGTCAGCCCGATAAAGATCAGCACCACATACCAGTAATCGAGCAGGAAATTAAATGCCAGTCCGGATTTGTTCTGCTCATGTGAGAATTCGCTGAAAACACTGGTGGTGGTCCTTCTTAAAGTGAAGCGGTAATAAATAAAATCGATACAGTTCAGTGAAAGAGCGATCCCGTTGGTTATATAAAACACCCATTTCACGACAACCTGATACCTGCTGTGGGTGCGCCATTTATAAGGGACAGGGACGGTCATCAAAAAGATCAGGAGGCAGTTGAAATACAACATCGCAGCCACATCGAACCGCAATCCTCCTGTAAGAATCGGCAACCAGTCAGATAGCCCGATACCCGGGAATAACCGGACATTAAGTCCGTAAAACAGGAACCTGCAAAGGGCAAACAATACCAGTACAAGAAGTATGCGATACAAAAATACGCCATAATAGCTCCGCAACCAGTTTCTCTTCCTATCGTTCATATATCGAAAATTTAATCAGCACCCTGTCCCGGGCCGGTGCCGGCAGCACCTGCCTGTTCCCTCCGCTCCTTTCTGAATAATATAAAAATTGCGGACAGCGCCATGATCATTGTGATCAGATAAAAACTCAGACTTACGGATACAGCCAGATCCTTATTCAGTCCAAAAGTGCCGGCACCCCAAACAATGGCCACCTCCCTTGCACCCAGTCCGCCAATACTGAACGGGAACAGGGAGGCCAGTGATGAGAGCAGAAAGATGGCAAAATAGGGCCAGTAACTGGTACTGCAACCCAGGGCTGCGAGTATAAAAGCCACCGTTGCCAGTTGCAGCGACTGCGTACAGATACCCAGCAAATGTGTTTGAAAAAAATGACGGCTGATACGGTTGAAATACTTACGCAGCACCCAATAATAAACCACCGATCCGGCGATAAACCCCAGGAGGATCCAGGCACTGTATTGCCGCACTTCCGGCATCGCCAGACTGAAGCAGGAAACCAGGAAACCCAATCCCCACAAGCCCGCCAGCCGGTCGAAAAAAACCGCCGAAAACACTTCCTTATGCGTGGTAGCATAACGCCGTTTCAATACGATGATCTTGTACCCGTCTCCTCCGATGCCGCTTGGCAGGAACAGGTTGTAGAACATTCCCTGTATGTACAGGCGGAAGTTAGACATTGCCGTTATCGGCAGACCAATATTCCTGAAAAAGTACAGAAGGCGGAATGAGGTAATTACCTGGCAGATGATAAAGGTGCACGCCGCAGGCAAAAGCCACCAGACATTCGCTTCCTTCCATAGTCTCCGCACTGCAGTCAGGTCTACCTTGGTATATACCAACCATAAGGCCAGGATGGTAAACACCACCTTTAGCACCGGTTTTAAAATGTTCCAAACCTTCTTTTTATCCATAAATCAACTGCAAACTTCGGCTAAATTGTGAAATTCCCTCTCTGAAATTTTGCGCCCTGCCCTGTATGCTTTCTGCAGCATACAGATCCGGGAAAAGCCATAATTTAGTACCTTCAGGAAAATTGAAAAACCTCCGGCAATAAATCAGCAATCATTGTATTCAAATCGCATTACAAAATTATTTGGTATCGGCTATCCCATTATCCAGGCGGGGATGGTATGGACCAGCGGCTGGCGGCTGGCAAGTGCCGTAAGCAATGCCGGAGGATTGGGTCTTATCGGCGCCGGATCGATGTACCCGGAGGTATTGAAAGAACATATACGGAAATGCAAAAGCGCTTGTCCGAAGCCTTTTGGCGTCAATCTGCCCCTTTTGTACCCCGACATTGAAGCACATATCAAGACCATCATAGAAGAGCGGGTCCCTGTTGTTTTCACCAGCGCCGGTAACCCGAAGACCTGGACCGGTACCTTAAAAGAGAAAGGGATTACCGTGGTTCACGTAGTAAGCAGCAGCAAATTTGCGCTAAAAGCCCAGGAAGCCGGCTGTGATGCGGTTGTAGCCGAGGGCTTTGAAGCCGGTGGGCACAACGGCAGGGAAGAAACCACTTCCATGGTACTCATTCCGCTGGTAGCGGAAGCCGTACAGATTCCGGTTATTGCTGCCGGTGGCATTGCCGGCGGAAAACAAATGCTGGCCGCCTTTGCCCTCGGAGCTGAAGGGGTGCAACTCGGAAGCCGGTTTGTAGCCAGTGAAGAAGCATCCAGCCATCCGGAATTCAAAAAACGGGTGATCGATTCAAAAGAAGGCGATACCGAACTCTCATTAAAACAACTGACCCCGGTACGGCTCTTAAAGAACGGCTTCTACCGGCAGGTAAAAGAACTGGAACTCCGTGGTGCCACACCCGCCGAATTACAGAAGCTGCTGGGAAAAGGAAGGGCGAAAAAGGGAATGTTTGAAGGCGAACTGGAAAACGGGGAACTGGAAATAGGACAGGTAGCAGCTTCGTTAAATACCATCCTGCCCGCAGCGGTGATCGTGAAAAATGTATGGGCCGAATTTGAAGCCGGCCTGAACAAACTAATCAATGGCATCCACCTGAAAGAATGATCTTTAAAAAATGAGCACTTTATACCATACCAAAACCACACTGCAAAAGAAGGTGCCCTGCCGGCAACCAATACCGCCCATGACCGGCTTTTGTTTATCCGGGATCCGGCTCCTCCGGTATTGTCTCTGCCTTATAATGGCAGCCCCCCTGAATGGTTCCGGTCAGTTTTCGGTTCTGGAAAAACAATTAAACACCAGTGACTCGGTTCATTTCAACATCCCGAGGGAAAAATTATTTGTTCATTATGACCGTGCTTATTACAACACAAAAGATACCCTGTGGATGAAGGGGTACATCCTGGCGGCAGACGACTATACCATCGCCGACAGCACCGGCATTGCCTACATCGAGATTATTAATACCGCGAACCAGGTAGTAAAGCGGACCGCTGCGCCCTGCTACTGGGGCCGCTTTCAAAGCGCCCTTGTTTTAACCGAAGATGATTTTCCGCAGGGCAGTTATATCCTGCGTGCCTATACCAACTGGATGCGTAATTTTGGGGATTCACTTTTATATGAAGGCCGGTTCCGTGTTATCAACCCGCTCTCCGGGGAGTGGAATGCCCGGATCAACCAGATTCAGTTTTCCGGCAACCGGGTTTCCTTTACTGCAGGTTTGAGCACCAATATACTCCGGCCCATCTCCTGGAAAAAAGTCACCGTAAATATCCGCTCTAAAAACCGCAGCCTGCTGCGGTTACAAACACAGACGGATGCAGATGGAAAGCTTCATATCGATACCCTGCTTAAAAGCGGGGCGGGCAACCGGAACCTGGTCATTGAAATTTCCGACAAAGAAGATCTTAAATTACAAATACCTGTAGCCGATGATGCCGCCGCCATTGATCTTCAGTTTCTGCCGGAAGGCGGCAGCCTTATCGCGGGCAAGGAACAACTACTGGGGTTCAAGGCGCTCAATGTGTATGGAAAGGGAACTGATGTAAAAGGCGTGATCAAAAATGAACAAGGGCAAACGGTGGCCTCATTTTCTTCCATACACAAGGGCATGGGCATCCTGCGCTTCACGCCGCAACCCGGCAGCCATTATACGGCATTTCCCGATGGAGGAAAGCCCGTGCCGCTGCCTGCGGTCCGCTCATCGGGGACCTTGCTGCATGCGGAGCATAGTCCGGCCTCCGACAGCATCCGCATTACCATCGACGGTACACCGGATCTGCGGGGAAAGAAATTTTATTTTGCAGCTTTTGCCAGGGGCCTTTCCATTGCCAAAGGCCGCATCATCCTCTCCGGACACGCTTCTCATTTTAATATCGCCAGAAATATGACACCCTCGGGTATTACGCGGTTTACACTTTACGACAGCCTGATGCGGCCGGTAAACGAACGGATCCTCTTCCTGTGGCAAAAGGACCAGCTGCAATTATCCGTAATCCCGCACAAACAACTATATGGGGAAAAGGACAGCGTGTCCCTGTTACTCAGCGTGCGTACCAATGATGGCAAACCCGTGCCGGGCAGTTTTTCGCTCGCGGTCATCGATACCAGCCAGGTTAAAATCAATCCGCAATCGGAAAATATCCTGAGCTATATGCTCCTCAGCTCCGATCTCAGGGGTTACATAGAAGACCCCTATTATTATTTCCAGGATCCCGCACCTGAAGCCGTGGACGCGCTGATGCTTACACAGGGATGGGTGAATTATAACTGGCAACCCGGCAATTTCAAATTTGAAAAGGAACAGCAATTTAAGATAACCGGAAAGGCCACGAACATCTTCAATAAACCGTTTAGCAATACCAGGGTAACGCTGTTTGGAAAAATGGGCCAGACCGGGATCTTCCTTACCGATACCACCACCAATAACAATGGGGTCTTCACGATGTCCGATTTCCCTTATTTTACTACAGACAGTGTGAGTATGGTGATCAAAGGCGTTAATAAAAAAGGCAAGGCATTTAATATCGGAGTGGAAGTGAATGAGCCGGTATTTCCTGCCTACAATCCCGGCAATGCCGTTTTTGAACATCAGAACATCCTGCTGGATACTGCCACGCTGCTCTATGTAAAAAATCAGGCAACCCTCCGGAACCTGATCAAAAAGAACGGGGAATACCTGGATGAAGTAGTTATAAAGACGAACAAAGGAATACCCGGATCAAAGAACCTGAACAAAAACGGAGGGTCAGATCAGATGATCAATGAAAAAACGCTGGCCCAAACACCGAAGGCCACGCTGCTGGATGTACTTTATAAACAGGTAAAGGGTTTCCGGCTGGGATCACCTCCCAAAAGCACCCGGCTGCTTTATATGATCAACACCAATATTGTGCGTTTTATTATCGATGGTGTTGATCTCAATTTTTTCTATCAGCCCGGCGGGGGGAGCGTTAATGACTATCAGCTTTTCCTGGATTCCTACCTGAAATATTTTTCAGCGGAAGACGTGCGGGGTATAGAGGTAATGAACTATCCCCGCTACAACTCTGCTTACCGGTCGCAGTACCTCAGCATCAGCGAACAAATGAACTCCGGGCCCGCCCGCACCGATTTTTCATTTGTAGAGATCACCACCCAAACCGGCTCCGGTCCGTTCCTGAGAAAAACACCGGGCATGTACCTGTACAAACCCGTTGTACCCGTTATCACAAAACAATTTTACAGTCCGCGTTATGCAAGCCCCGATGAGCAGACGGCCGAGCCGGATCTGCGCACTACCGTGTACTGGAACCCGGAAGTGGTTACAGGTGAGGACGGCAATGCACCGGTTTCCTTTTATACCTCCGAAAGCAACAGCGGTTATATGATCATTGTACAGGGCATCAATCTTACCGGCGGAATGGGTGTATTATACCAGCCCCTCCAGGCAGGGAAAAAAGAAACCGCTCCAAAATAGCGGTTTACGGGCAACAGCTGCTGCCGTCACAAAGTAAGCAGGAGGCACTAGCGCTCGCCGCAGGGTGTTTTTTGTAACCGGATCCCTTTGGCAAAGCTAAGAGCAGCCGGATCTTTGAATACCATTTTGCCTTCCTTCTCCTCCACTTCCCCGTACCCTTCCGTAGCCGTGCTGTCGCGTAGCAGGAATGCTACCTGGCGCACTGATTTTTTTCCTTCCGACATAAATGTGTAGTCGGCCAGCAGGGTATCGCCTTTCAGTACGCCTTCGATCGCTCCCTGGTTTTTGTCCTTTTCAAAAAAGTTATAGGAAAGTGTGCCGGTCACTACATTTGGAAAGATCTCTGTTTTAAGAAAGAAAGAATCCTTTCCGCTCTGACCGGTATAACAGGCCGAGGCCGGGATCATGACCTTGTTTTCCTGTTTGGCTGCCGAATCGGAAGTTTCGGCTGTAGTTGCCGCTTCCTGCTGAGGGCTGTTACAGGCAATACCGGTCATCAGTGCCAGGATCCATCCCTTCGATGTGGCATTCATTCTTTTCATATTATTCGGGTTTAGAAGTTACCATATTGTTTTACAAGCAGAGCACCGTTTTACAGGTATTTCCCGGTGTAACTGTTCTTTACTTTTTTTATTCCGGAAGGTGCTCCTTCATATACCAGCTCGCCGCCGCCGTCGCCCGCTTCCGGACCGAGTTCGATCAGCCAGTCGGCGCTTTTGATCACATCAGTATTGTGTTCAATCACCAGCACCGTATGCCCCTGTTCGATCAATGCGTTAAAGGAGGCCAGCAGTTTTTTGATGTCATGAAAATGAAGTCCTGTTGTGGGTTCATCAAAAATAAAGAGTACTTTATGATTGCTTTTTCCCTTACCTAAAAACGAAGCCAGCTTTACCCGTTGTGCTTCTCCGCCGGAAAGCGTATCCGACGACTGCCCCAGCTTAATGTATCCCAGTCCCACATCGCTCAGCGGCTGTATTGCTTCCTTTATTTTTTTATCCTCTTTAAAAAATTCCAGCGCCGCATCCACGCTCATTTCAAGAACATCATGAATGTTGTTATCCTTATATTTTACTTCCAGCACTTCTTCTTTAAACCGTTTGCCGCCGCAGCTTTCGCAAACCAGGTGCACATCCGCAAGGAACTGCATTTCCACGATCTGTTCTCCCTCGCCCTTGCAGGTATCGCAACGCCCCCCATCCACATTAAAGGAAAAATGTTTGGGAAGAAAACCCCGCATCTTGCTCAGGGGTTGCTTTGCAAAGAGGTCGCGGATCTCGTCATATGCTTTGATATAGGTTACCGGGTTGCTGCGGGACGATTTACCAATGGGATTCTGATCCACCATTTCAATTTGCTGCACACTTTCCACATCACCCGTTATGGCCTTGTGAAAACCGATTTTATCGCCGGAAACCACCGGCTCTCCTTTCAACTTTTGCAGCGCGGGATACAGGATCTGTTTTACCAGCGTGGTTTTACCACTTCCGCTCACGCCGCTTACCACCGCCAGTACGTTCAGCGGAAAGGTAACCGTAATATCTTTCAGGTTATGCTGACGTGCACCTTCTACTTTTATAAAACGCGTCCATTTGCGGGTAGCAGCCGGCGGCTCTATGGAAAAAGTACCGCTCAGGTATTTACCGGTAAGACTGTTCTTATCTTTCAGCAATTCTTTATAAGTGCCCTCCGCTACCACTTCTCCTCCGAGATGTGCCGCAAGCGGTCCCATATCAATGATATGATCTGCATGACGCATTACCATGTCGTCGTGCTCTACCACCACCACCGTGTTATTCAGATCCCGCAATTCTTTCAGCACCTGGATCAGGTTGTCGGTATCCCTGGAATGAAGCCCGATGGAAGGTTCATCCAGTATGTACAGGGAATTGGTGAGGTTGCTTCCCAGGCTCCGGGTCAGCTGGATCCGCTGGCTTTCACCGCCGCTGAGCGTATTGGCCACACGGCTCATGGTAAGGTAGCCCAGTCCCACTTTCAACAGGGTATCCAGCCGGTTGGATATTTCCAGCAGGATCCGTTTGGCAATGGCTGCTTTATGAGCCGGCAATTTTAATTTTTCGAACCAGGTCTTCAGGTCACGCGCCGGCATTTCCCCCAGCTCGCCAATATGTTTACCGGCCACCTTTACATAGAGCGCTTCCTTGCGCAGACGGTACCCGTTACAATCGGGACAGGTAGTGCGTCCCCGGTAGCGGCTCAGCAGCACCCGGTATTGTACCTTATAAAGATTCTGTTCTACCTCTTTAAAAAAATCCTGCACGCCATATACCGAACTGGCTCCTTTCCACAGTAATTCATATTGCTCTTTTGTAAGATCCGCCACCGGTTTATGGATCGGAAAATCATATTTGGCAGCCGCTCTTATAAAACGGTCTTTCCATTTGCCCAGTTTTTCACCCTTCCAGGGGGCCACCGCTCCTTCAAAAACACTCAGCCGTTTGTCCGGGATCACCAGGTCGGCATCAATACCCAGCACCAGACTGAATCCCTCACAGGTAGGACAGGCGCCCAGTGGATTATTAAAAGAAAACAAATTAGGATTGGGTTCTTCAAATACGATCCCATCCAGTTCAAAGCGGTTATTGAAATCAAACAGCCGCGATTTACCGGCAGCAGAAACTGTCTGCACAAAAACGGTACCTTCACCTTCATAAAAAGCAGTACCGATGGAATCACTAAGGCGATGACGGTCGTCCTCATCCAGTTCGCGTGCAATGATCCGGTCGATGAGGATATATACGGGTTTGGACGACTTCGATTTTGCCCCCCCCAGCAACCGCGAAACAGCCGCATCATCCTGCTCCAGCAGGTCTTCAATATCCAGCACTTCCAGGTCGGTGGCACCTGTGCCTTCCCCAGTTGCAACGCGGGTAAAACCCTTTTGCAGCAGGATGTTCAGCTCCTCACGCACATTCCGGTTCGAATGCTGTTTAAAGGCAACGAGTATAAATACCTTACTTCCCTCTTCCAGTTTTTCAACAGCCGCAATCACATCCGACACATCATCTTTCTTTACTTCCTTTCCGGAAACAGGAGAAATGGTAGTACCGGCTCTTGCAAACAGCAGCCGCAGGTAATCATAAATTTCAGTCATCGTACCCACGGTACTGCGTGGCGTGCGGGTGATCACCTTTTGCTCGATGGCAATGGCCGGACAAAGATTTTTGATATAATCCACATCCGGTTTGTTCATGCGGTTTAAAAACTGGCGGGCATAAGCGCTCAGGCTTTCCGCATAACGGCGCTGTCCCTCCGCATAAAGGGTATCAATGGTAAGCGAGGACTTCCCGGATCCGGAAACACCTGTTACCACTATAAATTTATTTCTGGGAAAACCAACTGTTACATTTTTCAAGTTATGTACCCGGGCGCCTTTCACAAAAATCTCATCTTTCTTTTCCACGGTTTTTGCCTTCGCCATTCCATTTATAATTTAAGAGGGCACAAATTTAGCTTTTAAATTCCTGAAAAAACAGCTCGTCTTCCCACAAATGACAGCTTATTTTAACAAGATGCTTTCTTTCGTTTTTGCAACAAAGCATCATTTTAAAAGTATAAAAATCAACTCATTACAAATATTGTTAAAAAATTTTAACAATATTTTGAACATTTTGAAGGCAATTTCCGGACGCAAAGCGCTCCCGGTAAACGGCGAAACGCCTATTTTCGCAACACTCGTTTACCCAGGGAGATTGGAAATGGAGGAAAGGCCGGGTAAATTCGGAGGTTATTGAACTAAGTTTTAATCTAAAATGCGGAAAGTAATTTCCGCGGTTAATCGTTCAACGGATGATAACTTACTTAAAGAAGACTGATAACGAGCTCATAAATTTATTTTCAAAAGGACATACACCTGCGCTGGATTCATTACTGAACCGCTACCAGGATAAGCTTTTCAATACCGTATTGTTTTTGGTTAAGGATAAATATCATGCCGAGGATATTTGCCAGGATGTTTTTATAAAGATCATCGAAACATTGAAGAATGGCAAATACAAGGAAGAAGGCAAGTTTTTACCCTGGGCCATGCGTATTGCCCACAATCTTTGTGTGGACTATTTCAGAAAGCTGAAACGTATCCCTTTTACCAAGAACACGGTGGATCATGAAGTGCTGGACGCGATCAATTCTTCGGAACAGAATGTGGAAGAAAAGATCATCACGGTTCAGAACATCGGCAAAGCCCAGGACATGCTGGAGCAACTGCCGGAAGAACAGAGAGAGGTGATCATCCTGCGTCATTTTGCAAACCTGAGTTTTAAGGAAATAGCCGACATGACCGGCTGCAGCATCAACACTGCACTGGGACGGATGCGCTATGGCCTGTTGAATCTCAGGAAAATGATGACAGGTAAATAAAGAGAATGTCATCTTGTAACTCCTGATGGAGAAAAGAGATTCAGCAATTGCTGTTCGTGATTGTTTGAATTTATTTGCCGAATACCACCCGGTTGTTACAAGATGACGACTAATTGAAACAGCTCCGCAAAATTGCGGAGCTGTTTTATTATTACCCCGTGCTGTTTTTTCCTTCTCAACCAATCATTTCAAACGTTGTCGTAAATAAGTTGGGTGCAATGCACTTGCATTTGTTTATTAAGTTCCTATATTAGCCGCCAGTAGCATGAGATCTGTAGGTATTCGTACGGTATGCATCTTCAATGCACCGTTTGCCATAAGGTAAAACACTCCATCGTAAACCTTCGCCCTTCACAGCCTTTGCGGCTATGCTATGCCGATAAACAGAAATTTTCACCCTAAACCATTCTATTCATATGAAAAATAAGATTGCGTTTGCATTATTCCTTCGTCTGCTGTTTTGCGGATGTATGTTCTATTCCGGAAGCACTGTCATTGCACAGGTGCCCTCCCGCACCATCACCGGTCATGTACGCGATTCCCTGGGGAAAGCACTAATCGGTGTTACAGTCAGTATCAGTAGCGGCTCAAAGTCCACAGTAACCGGCACTTCCGGCGCTTACTCCCTTTCGGGGGTCACAGATCAGGACACGCTTTCATTCAGCTTCGTTGGCTTTACTTCTGCGGAAGAAGTCGTGGGCACAAGAACGGTCATTGATGTAAAGCTGAATGGCAGTACCACGGCGCTCAGTGAGGTCGTCGTCATCGGTTATGGTACTGCTCAGAAAAAAGATCTTACAGGAGCCGTGGCTTCTATCAAGGCCTCCCGGCTGGAGAACGAGAACCCGTCCAGTGTCCAGGACATTGTGCGGGGCAATGTTCCGGGCGTTAACGCCACACAGGGTGTTTCCGCAAAAGGAGTCGGTAATCTAACCGTCAGGGGAAAGACCTCCCTCACCGCCGGAACCAATCCATTGATCGTACTGGATGGGGTTATTTACCAGGGACAGCTGGCAGACATTAACCCCAACGATGTTGCAAACATAGATGTGCTGAAGGATGCCAGTTCTGCGGCAGTTTTTGGTTCCAAAGCCGCCAGTGGTGTGATACTGGTTACTACAAAAAGAGGCAGCAGCCGGAAACCACAGATCGTGTTAAACAGCAATGTGGGGTTTGCTGAGCTCTCCAAAAACGAGCCCCTTTACGACGGACCCGGTTTTCTCGGATGGAGAAGCGACGTGTTTAAAAGTATGAATGCCGCTTCCTCAAAAAAATACATTTACGATGATCCGCGCAAGCTGCCCGATACCGTTTCCCTCGATCGCTGGATGGATGGAAAAACGGGAGATCCGATGGACATCTGGATGACAAGAATCGGTATGCGTCCTGTTGAAATAGAAAATTACAAAGCCGGCAGGACCACCGACTGGTATGACATGATGTTTCAAAAGGGACTGCGGCAGGATCATACCCTGAGCTTATCCGGCAGGTCCGATGCGGTTAATTATTACATGTCGCTGGGCTATACCAACAACAAAGGCATCATTGTGGGCGATCAGTACAAGACCATCCGTGCCCGCGTGAACCTGGAGGGTAAGATCGCTGACTGGATGTCGGCCGGTATGAACTTTCAGTTTGCAGACAGGGATGAAAGCCAGGTTCCTGTTGACTGGGGACAGATGATCAATGCCTCCCCTTATGGTTCCGTTTACAATGATGACGGCAGTTTAAGAGACAGTCCGAATGATGACCTGGGTAATAATGCCAACCCCTTTGCTGACAACCACTATGTAAACCGGTTGAGAAAGAACAACACTTTATTCGGAACCATCTATCTAAAAGGAACATTGCCCTATGGTTTTTCGTATCAGATCAATTATACCCCCAACTTTGATTTTTACCGGTACTTCAACGGCATTTCGGCAGATCACCCCAACTACAGAGCCAGGATGGGTTTTGCAGAGCGTACTTCGCAAACCACCTATAACTGGCAATGGGATAATCTGATCAAATGGAACCGGACATTCGGAGAACATCAGTTTGATGTGACCTTCCTCGTCAATGCAGAAAAGTTCCAGTCGTGGCAGGAAAAAATGACCAATGAAGGATTTACGCCAAGTGATGTGCTCAGCTGGCACAACATAGGCGCGGGTATCAAACCCATTGTTTCCAGCGACGATCAGAAAAGTACGGGCGATGCCCTGATGGGCCGTCTCAATTATACCTTCAAGAACAGGTACCTGTTCACCGCTTCAGTAAGACGGGATGGCTATTCTGCCTTTGGTCTGGGAAATCCCCGTGCCACGTTCCCCGCATTAGCGGCAGGATGGATCTTTACAGATGAGAACTTTATGAAAAACGCCACCTGGATCAATTACGGAAAACTGCGGTATTCCTGGGGGGTGAACGGGAACCGGGATATCGGCCGGTATGTGGCGCTCTCCAATCTCGAAACCGGGAAATATCAATACATCACCGCAGATGGAACAACCCTGCTGGTATCGCAGCTTTGGGTAGACCGTATGGCCAACCCCGGGCTGAAATGGGAACAGACCACCTCCAACAATATCGGTTTTGATTTTGCCTTCCTGAATAACCGGCTGAGCGGATCGATTGATGTTTACAAGAAAAAAACAAAAGACCTCCTGGTGCTTCGTTCCCTGCCCAATGTGGGCGGTTTCGACAACCGGATGGATAACCTCGGAGGAGTAGAAAACAGGGGATTTGAAATTGCACTGAATTCCACCAATATCACGGGAGAGAATTTTTCCTGGAGAAGTACGGTCAATTTCTGGCTGAACCGCAATAAGATCACCAGCCTTTATGGCAAATCGAATGATTATGATGCAAACGGGAATGTGATCGGTGAAAGCGAGAAAGATGACGTGGCCAGAAAATGGTTCATCGGGCACGACATCAATTCAGTATGGGATCAAAAAGTACTGGGCGTATGGCAGGAATCGGAAGCGGAAGAAGCAGCGAAATATGGTGTGGCGCCCGGCGACTTTAAGATCGAAGATGTAAACGGCGACTATAAATATTCGGATGCCGACCGGCAATTCCTGGGATATTCAACGCCTCGTTTTCAATGGACCCTGCGGAATGAATTTACCATCTACAAGAACTTTGATTTTGCCTTTATGATCTACTCCAACTGGGGACAGTTGCGTCCCTTTAACCGGGCAAAGAACAATACCGGTTTTCTCGACCGCTCCAGTTCTTATACACTTCCCTACTGGACCCCGGAAAATCCCATTAACGACTATGCCCGTCTTTTTTCCAGCAACGGCAGTGCCTCGTATGACGTATACCGTAAGGCTTCTTTCATAAGGCTCAGCACCATTTCCCTTGCGTATACGGTTCCCAAACGGATCCTTGAAAGGGCAAAGATACAGGGCCTCAAATTCTATATCAGCGCCAGCAACCTGGCGGTATTTGCGCCCGACTGGGACTTCTGGGATCCGGAGTATTTCCGTGCGAAAGAAGATTTTAATCTTACCGAAGACAACAACGATCCGATCCCTTCACCAAGGAACTTCACTTTCGGACTTAATTTAACCCTCTAACCCACTAAAACATTCAGATATGCGTATCTCTAAAATAGTACTGATCCTTTTATCCGGTCTGGCGGTATTTATAACTGCCGGTTGTAAAAAAAGCTGGCTGGATGCAGAACCGCAATCCTTTTACACACCGGACAATGCCTATAAAGATGCAAACGGTATGCGCGCGGCCCTGGTAGCCTGTGCAAGAAACCAGCGTATTGAATACTATGGCGACAATCCGCCGATCCTTACTGAAATGCTTTTTTCCGAAGTAACCGTGGAAGGCATTACCGACAAATCCGGCCCGGCACAGGATCTTAACCTGGTGATCAATCCCGATTTTGCCGCACGGTATGATGATGCCGATCATGCCCGGATACAGTATTACTGGCGGGAAGGATACCGGGCTATCAAGTATGCCAATACCGTTATCACCCGGATCGATGATGCCACTTATGAATCCGAAGAAGAGCGGAATGCCATTTTAGGGTCTGCCTACTTTTACAGGGCCTCCCGCTATTACCGGCTGGTACACCAGTTTGGAGACGTGCCGGCAGTGATGAAAGAACCTACCGAGCCCAAACTGGATTACTACACCACAAAACGGGAAGTGATCCTGAAAAAGCTGAAAGCCGATCTGGAATTTGCTGAAAAATGGGTACCCGATAACGTTAACAAAGGCGAAGTAACCAAAGGTGCGGTAAGTCATCTGCTTACAAAAGTGAACCTGGCCCTGGGCGATTTTGATGCCGCCATCAAATCCGCCAGCAATGTCATTGACGGAGGAACCTACCATTTAATGACCGCGCCCTTCGGCAATGCACCATCGAATGGCAGTTTTCCGAAAAACGTGATCTGGGACCTGCACCGGCCGGCAAACAAAGCCATTGCAGAGAACAAAGAAGCCTTATTCCTGATCATCGACCGGTTTGGGGATGGCGGCTATGATGGCGGCATGCGTATTATGCGCCAGGCCGTTCCTTTCTGGGGTACCTATATCACAACACCAACAGGGAAAAAGGGAACCAATGATAATGTATCCAATATTGATGTGGTGCAATCGGATTCCGTAGGCCGTGGTATCGGAAGGTGCCGCCCCACCAATTACAGTCAGTTTGAAATATGGAACGACCCCAAGGATCTGCGCCACGCCAAAGGCAACTGGATGAATATGGAAGACCTGGTATATAATGATATGGAGTTAAAGGAGTCAAACGATCCCTATTATCTGAAGCCGCTGCAATACAAGGATGACAAAGGCAATTTGCTGGTATCGGATACGATCCGCTGCTGGTTTGGATGGCCGCAGTACAAAACATTTATTCCTGACAATGAAAATAAACCCATGCAGGGCGGTCATACCGACTGGTATGTATTCCGCCTGGCAGAAACCTATTTATTGAGAGCAGAAGCTTATTTCTGGAAAGGCGACCAGGCCAATGCCCTGGCGGACCTGAACAAGGTGCATACTCGTGCAGGCGCCAGTCCGCTCACCGGCCCGGTAACAATGGCTACCATCCTTGACGAACGCGCCCGTGAACTGTTTTATGAAGAGCCCCGGAAAACCGAGCTTACCCGCATCTCCTACATTTTTGCAATGACCGGTAAAGCTGCGGAAAACGGAAAGACCTACAGCCTGAATAATTTTTCGGACGCCAATTATTTTTATGACAGGATCATCGCAAAAAATAATTTCTACCGCGAAGGGATCCGCACCAATCACAACGACCAGTATACCATCAGCCCCTATCATGTGCTCTGGCCCGTGCCTTCGGATGCTATACAGGGTAACATCAACGGACGTATCAATCAGAATAAAGGTTATGTGGGCTACGAGCTGAACAAGCCACCCCTGGACGCGATTCCCGAAGAATAATTATCCGTTCCATATAACAATCAGCGATCCCCGGCAACGCATTTTTACGGTTGCCGGGGATTACTGCTTTAAAAACTTCCGCTCCCCTTCTATTTCAAACGTTGTAGTAAAAAACTCCGGATCGATTTCCGTCGCCTGTCGGTGAAAGTTCCTATTTTAGTTTTCCGGAACAAGAGCAAAACCGGTTGCAACGATTGTATTACAAAACTTTATTGTTTCCAAAATCAATACCTGTTTAAACTTAAAAAATATGTCCAACGCAAAAAGCAGAAGAAATTTTATAAAGAACTCCGCCCGCATTTCGGCAGGGGCCTTCATATTGCCCAAGGTACCCCTGATTGTACCATCCTCCTTTTTTACAAAGGACGCTCCCAGCAATAAGATCAATATCGCACAGATCGGTTGCGGCCGTATCGCGATGACGCATGATTCTGTGGAAACCTTTAAACACGAGTCGGCACGGATCATGGCCATGGCCGATGTAGACCGCTACCGCCTCGAAGCCGGTAAAAAAAGGGTGGAAGGCTGGTACACCAAGAAAACAGGAAAATCGAATTACATAGATATCAAGATGTATGATGATTACCGCGAACTGTTATTGAATAAGGACATTGATGCAGTCATCATCAGCACCCCCGATCACTGGCATGCGCAGCCCGCAATGGAAGCGGCACTCGCCGGAAAACACATCTACCTGCAAAAGCCCACCTCCCTTACCATCGAAGAAGGCCGCTCTATGAGCGACACCGTGCGTAAAACAGGAGTGGTATTCCAGTTGGGCAGCCAGCAACGTTCGGTATCGCCCTGGCCGCAGTTTAAAAAAGCCTGTGAGCTGGTACGCAACGGCCGTATCGGGAAGCTGCACACCGTACATGTGGGCCTGCCGGCCGATCCTCCAGGGGGAAATACCACAGAAATGCCGATACCGGAAGGATTCAACTACGACATGTGGCTGGGATCCACCCCTTATATCTATTATACCCTGGACCGCGTGCACAATCAGAAAGATATCGAATCCCGCGGCGGCTGGCTGCGTCAGGAGCAGTTTGGTGCCGGAATGATCACCGGCTGGGGCGTTCACCATATCGATATTGCCCATTGGGGTATGGATACGGAGCTAACAGGGCCGATAGAGGTAGAAGGCTCCGCACAGTATCCCAAAACCGGGTTGTGGAATGTGCATGGCGATTATGAGGTAACCGCAAAATATGCCAACGGAGTTACCATGTTAATTAACAGTAAGAACCCAAATGGTGTTAAATTTGAAGGCAGCAAGGGATGGATCTTTGTTTCCCGCGGTAACGTAGGTGTAACAGCAAGCGATCCCGGTGCCGGTTCCGGAGCGCAGAACAAGGCCTTCAATGCCAGCGATCCCCGGATCCTGACATCGGTAATCGGGCCCAACGAGATCCATTTGTATGAAAGCAGGGAACAGCATCTGAACTGGGTGGATTGCATCATCAGCAAAAAACCCAATATCAGCCCGGCGGAAGTAGCACACCGCTCCTGCAGCGCCTGCCTGGTTGCACATGCCGCCATGAAGCTGGGAATGAAGTTGTATTGGGATCCTAAAAAGGAGCAGTTTAAGGACAATATTGAAGCCAATAAACTGCTGTCCCGCCCGCAACGGTATCCCTATGGCACCAACTATGTATTGAACAAACAAAAAAAATAAATGAAGAAGATCTTATTGCCACTCGCATTGCTCACGTTTATGATTTCCTGTAAAAACAATGAATCGGGCCAGCCTGCAACGGCGGATTCATCAAAGATCACCCTGATCACCCTGGATCCGGGCCACTTTCATGCAGCCCTGGTGCAAAAGGAAATGTACCCGGATGTAGACAGCAATGTATTTGTATATGCGCCTGCCGGTCAGGACCTGGACCTGCACCTGAAACGGATCGAATCCTATAATACCCGTGCGGAAAATCCCACCCACTGGAAGGAGAACATTTATACCGGGGCCGATTTTTTTCAGAAAATGATTGATGAAAAAAAAGGTAATGTAGTAGTGATGAGCGGCAATAATCAGAAAAAAGCGGAATACATACTGAATACCGTAAGCGCCGGGCTGAATGTACTGGCCGACAAGCCTATGGCCATTGATAAGGCCGGCTTCGAGCTGGTTAAAAACGCCTTTGCAAAAGCGAAGGAAAACAAGGTGCTGCTTTATGATATCATGACCGAGCGTTTTGAGATCAATACTACATTACAACGGGAGTTTTCGCAGATCCCGGGCGTATTCGGAACACTGGAGAAGGGTACTCCCGAAAACCCGGCAGTCACCAAGGAAAGCGTACACTACCTTTATAAATTTGTTTCCGGATCAGTATTGCAGCGGCCGGCCTGGTTCCTGGACGTTACCCAGCAGGGCGAAGGCATTGTGGATGTGACCACCCACCTGGTAGACCTGGTACAATGGGAGTGTTTTCCGGAACAGGCCATCGATTATCAAAACGATATTGAAATGGTTTCCGCCAAACGCTGGACCACCCCGATCACGCTGAGCCAGTTCACGGAGATCACCAAACAACCGGCCTTCCCGGATTACCTGAAAAAAGACATTCAGAAAGATTCCATACTCAATCTGTACAGCAATGGTTCCTTCAACTACAAACTCCGTGGGGTGAATGCAAAAGTATCCGTAACCTGGGGATACAAGGCACCCGAAGGCACCGGCGACACGCATTATTCCATCATGCGGGGTACAAAGGCCAACCTGGTGATCCGCCAGGGCGCCGAGCAAAATTATAAGCCCGTCCTGTACATCGAACCGGTGAAAAAAGGCGATGCCGGTTTTGAAAAGGACCTTGCCGCAGCATTGAAAACGATCCAGGAAAAATACCCTGGTGTTGAACTGAAAAAGATCGCGGCCGGATGGCAGGTGGCCGTTCCGGAAAAATACAATACCGGTCATGAAGCGCATTTCGGCCAGGTAATGCAACGGTACCTCCAGTTCCTGAAAGAGAAAAAATTACCGGACTGGGAAGTACCCAACATGATCGCCAAATATTTCACCACAACCTCCGCATTGGAGCTGGCAAAAAAAACAGCAGGCAAATAATTATGATAAAAAAAATTTTCTTCCTCCCCGCAGCTTTGCTGATCGGGGGAATGACCCTTCACGCGCAGCGCATCAGCAGCTGGCAGGTAAAAACAACGGGCAGGGAGCATTTTTCCATACCGATGAACATTGACCTGGATGCGGTCACATTCGAAGCAGACAGCAGCCTGCAACTGATGGAAATAACCGGCGGCAAAAGAACGCCGGTTCCTTTCCAGGTGGAAACCGGCGACCGGCGCCGGCTTTACTGGATGATTGAGCCCGGACAGCAAAAAACCCGCTCGTATGAGCTGGTAAAAACCGGCAGAACACAAACGGATATAAAAGGACTGAATACCGATATGAGTGGTGGCGCTGTCACCATCGGCTATCAGGGCAAGAACCTCCTGCGCTATCATTACGAAACCGTGTACCCGCCCAAGGGCATCGATACCGCATACAAACGCAGCGGGTTCATCCATCCGTTGTGGACGCCGAACGGCGAAGAGCTTACCCGCATCAATGCTCCCGATCATTATCACCACTGGGGAATGTGGAATCCCTGGACCCATGTGTTGTTTGAAAAAGATACCGTGGATTTCTGGAACCTGAGAGATCGTAAAGGCACTGTACGTTTTGCAGGATTCGGCGGGCTTTTCAACGGCCCGGTTTACTCGGGTTTCGAAGCACTGCATCAGCACATCGCGTTTAAAAAGGATGGTACGGAAAAAAATGCCATCAATGAGCTGCAAACGGTACGGATCTACCGCCCCGATGCAAAAGACGACAGCTATTATATTATGGACATTACCATACAGCTGAGCTGTGCCGGCCCGAGTCCTGTAAAATTGTTGGAATACCGCTATGGCGGACTGGGCATAAGAGCCACTGAAGCCTGGAATAAGGATAACAGTATCACCTTTACTTCAGAAGGAAAGAACCGTAAGGAAGCGGACGGCAGCACGGCCCGCTGGTGCGTAACGGAAGGCCAGCTGCACCAGCAGTACGGCGGACTGGAAATGATGAGCTACCCTTCCAACTATAATTATCCTGAACCGCTGCGGGTATGGCCCGAATCGATGAACAAACGGGGGGATGTATTCCTGAATTTCTCACCTACAAAAAATAAAGACTGGCTCCTGGAGCCGGGTAAACAATACCTGCTGAAATACCGGTTCCTGGTATTTGACAACCGTTTTTCAAAAGAAAAGGCAGAAGAAGCCTGGCAGTCCTTTGCCCACCTGCCTTCCGTCACCTTTAAATAAATACTTGAATGAAACGAATCTATACCCTGTTTTTTACTGCGGCCGCGCTGTTGCTTGCCGCCGCTGTCAGCGCACAGGTTGCTGTAAACTGGAAAAAAGTAAAAGTGCTCGTTTATACCAAAAATGGAAAGGGGTACGTGCATGAGAATGTTCCGTTTGCTGCAGCGGCCATCCAGCAGCTGGGAAAGACCCACGGATTTAGTGTGGACACCAGTTCCCAGCCGGAAGTAATGACCGAGGGCAATCTTAAAAAATATACCCTCCTCATTTTTCCCAGTACCAACAATGATGTATTCGATACCGATGAACAGCGTCTGGCATTCCGGCGCTATATTGAGGCCGGTGGCGGATTTGTGGGACTGCATTCGGTAACCGGAACGGAACGGAACTGGCGCTGGTTTAAAATGATGCTGGGCGGTACCTTTTCCTGGCATGCAAAATTTCAATCCTTCATGGTACGGGTGATCGATACCAGACATCCTTCAATGAATGGGGTGCCTGCGGTATGGGAAAAAGGAGATGAATGTTATTTTGCCAAGGAAATGTATCCCGGTCCGCGGGTACTGATGGTGCACGATCTGCGCACCATCGATACCACCAATGTCAAACAAAAAGAACTGCTGAATAAGAACAGGGGCAATTATGGTGATTTCTATCCCACCGCCTGGGAGTATCCGTTTGACGGGGGACACACCTGGGTGACCACCCTGGGGCATGATAAAAAAGATTATAGCGATCCTGTTTACCTGAACCATGTCCTGGGCGGCATCCGGTTTGTTGCCGGTCAGGTAAAGGGGATCGATTTCAAAAAAGCCTATGCCCGTCACCGGGATGACGAAGTGAAGTTTTGAGGGATCAGAATCCCGTTTCCCAAATCTCATTACTCATAGCTGACTTATCCCCCTCCCATCAAAATACAAACGGGTCCTGAAGATGATCTTCAGGACCCGTTTTTCAATCCGGGGACAACTCCCTCCGGCCGCTAACTTCCTGTTTTTCATACCGCAGGTATCCATTTTAAAAAAATTCCCGATTTCGTAAATAGATTTTCCGCATTTAGAAAATGAATCAGCCGACAAAAAGCGTCTTTTGCGCCCAGAAAAATAAGCAAAATGAGAAGGTTGTTAGGGATGTTGTTATTGGTAGTGATTTTGGGGAGTGTAAATGCGCAAACCAATACCGGAAATATTGAAGGCGAGATCACCACTCCGGAAGGCAATCCGGTACCCAATGTGAATGTCTCTATTAAGGGGCAGAAAAAGCATGCCGTTACCAATGATAAAGGATATTTTGAATTTACCCAGATCCCTTATGGCGATTATGTTCTTATCTATTCCTTTGAAGGCGAAACCAGCCAGGAAGTACCGGTAACCGTACCTCCGGCCACGGCGGAAGCCAGCAAATACAATCTTTCCCTGAACGCCCGCGAACTGAAAGAGGTGATCGTCCGTATCGGCGGCAGCATCAACCAGGGTACGGCCAATATCGGCAAAGCGCATATCCCCATCATGGACCTGCCGCAGGCAGTAACCATCATCGGCCAGTCGACCATTGAAAACCAGCAGGCGCAGCGCCTGAGCGATGTGGTTAAAAATGTGAACGGGGTGTACCTGGGTGGAGCACGTGCCAGCACACAGGAAACCTTTTATGCGCGGGGATACAACCTGGGAAATACCAATACTTTTAAAAATGGTTTCCGTGTAAACAGCGGCGCCATGCCCGAGATGAGCGCCATTGAAAGCGTGGAAGTATTAAAGGGGGGTGCGGCGCTGTTATATGGAAATGTAGCACCTGGGGGGATCATAAATATGATCACCAAAAAGCCCCGTTTTAACTTCGGAGGGGAGATCAATATGCGCGTAGGCAGCTATGATCTTTATAAGCCGGCTGTAGATATCTATGGCCCCATCAGCAAATCGATTGCCTACCGGCTGAACGGCACTTATGAAAAGGCAAACAGCTATCGCGACAATGTACATTCCGAACGCTTTTATGTCAATCCTTCCCTCCTGTTCAAGCTAAGTGAAAAAACAAAACTGCTGGTACAGGGTGATTATCTCCAGCATGAGTTTACACCGGACTTTGGTATCGGTACGATGAATGCAGATAGCTCCAAGCCGGCGGCTACGGGCGGCAAAAGAGTAACGCCGGTATCGAGAAATACCTTTTTCGGGGCACCCTGGCAGTATGCAAAAACAAAACAGGCAACAGTTTCCGTAGAGCTGAATCATCAATTCAACGATCGCTGGGCACTGAATGCATTAGGAGGTTATCAAAATTATGAAAGGGACTACTTTTCTACAGAACGTATACAGGCCGATATAAGCGGCAAATGGAAAAGACCGCTGGGTAAAACCAATAATCAGGAAGACTATGTTACCGGGCAGTTGAATTTGAATGGCGATGTAAAAACCGGTGCGATTGGTCATAAACTATTGATCGGTGCCGATGTTGAGAAAGTAACCAGCACAGCACTCGCATCCAATATTGCTACGGTAGTCCCCAAAGGCATCTATGATTCCATTAACCTGTTAGATCCTGCAATGTATATACCCAGAACGGAAATGCCGCAGGCCGATTGGATCACAAGTACCAAAAACCCTGTAACCCGCTTCGGCGCTTATGTTCAGGATCTGGTAACCTTGTCTGCCAAGTTCAAGTTGCTGGCAGGTCTGCGTTGGTCGTTCCAGCAGGCGGACCGTTCCAAGACCACAACACTTGCCACCAACGCGGTAACGGAGGGTGCACTGTTGCAGATCGACAAGGCTTTTTCACCGAGGCTCGGATTAGTGTATCAACCGACCAATCATACCACTGCTTTTGCCAGTTATTCCAATTCTTTCTCTCCTAACTCCGGGCAGGATATAGACAGCAATACCCTAAAACCATCCATCATCGATCAATTTGAAATAGGCATTAAAAATGACTTCTTTGACGGATTATTAAGTGCCAATCTTACCCTCTACAGGATCATTAATAATAATCTTTCTCAGCCGGTGCAGTTTTTAAAGAATGGGGATCCTGTTATCGGAACAACAACACTGCGGGAACTTACCGGGCAAACCACCAGTGATGGTATTGAAATAGACCTGAAAAGCCAGCCGGTCAGAGGATGGGATATCCTGGCGGGATATAGTTACAATAATATGCGTTATACCAAAACATCCGGCAAAGTTGGAAGCTATATAGAAGATGAGCGGCTGGTAAACAGCCCGGCGCATACGGCAAATGCTACGACGTTCTATACTTTTCAAAAAGGAAGCGTGAAGGGATTAAAACTGGGCGCTGGTGTTTATTATGTTGGGGAACGCAATGCAGGCTGGAATACCCAATATGCATTGGATGACAAAACAAAGGAGGTTTATCTGAATGACCGTCTGTTTAAAGTAAAAGGTTTTGCAACAGTTGACGTTTCTGCCGGCTACACTTACAGGAAATGGTCGCTGCTGGCAAAACTGGCCAATGTCACCAATACCTTTAACTACTACGTTCACGAAAATTACAGCATCAATCCCATCCCCTCGCGGAACTTTGTACTGACCGCAGCATTTAAATTCTGACCGGTTTTTTGAAAAAGAAAAACGAGAATTGAGTGTTGAGAATTGAGATATGAGTTGTGAGGTCCTGTAAGCACGGGAAGTGGGGTCTCTGCATTTAGATTCCTCCAACATTCCGCATCTCAAGTCTCATGTCTCAAATCTCAAATCCCATATCTCAAGCCTGAACCCTGACATCTCATTTTTCTCCGCTCACGGTTCCGCCCATTTCTGTAAACACCCGCTTTATTGTTTCATAATTCCCCGCATCGATCGGCAATGTGGCATTTTCAATAATAGATGCCCGAAAGCCCAGCTCCAGTGCGTCATTGGCTGTAAAATATACACAGAAATCAGCGGCCAGTCCGCACACATGCACCTCATCCACGCCCCGTTCTTTCAGGTAACCAGCAAGCCCCGTGGACTTCCGGTGGTCGTTATCATAAAAACCACTGTAACTGTCGATCTCCGCGTGCATGCCCTTTCTGAAAACCGCTTCAATCCTGCGCTGGTCCAGCAGCTCGTGCAGCATTGCTCCCGGTGTTTCCTGCACACAATGATCCGGCCAGAGGGTCTGTTTCCCGCTGCCCCAGGGGATCACATCGAACGGTTGCTTTCCCTCATGCTGTGAAGCAAAGCTTTTATGCCCCACCGGGTGCCAGTCCTGGGTAGCCACCACCAGCTCATATCCCTGCTGCAACCGGTTGATAACAGGAAGCAGCCGGTCCCCGCCTTTAACCGCCAGCGCCCCTCCGGGCAGGAAATCATACTGCATGTCTACAATGATCAGGCATTTCATAATGCGTTATTTTAGAAGGAAAGATAGGATATAGGTGTGAGAATCGAGGGACCAGAATTGAGCGGCCGGCTTTCAGCCCTCAGCTTTCAGCAACCAGCCGGCCGCAACGGAAAATCCGGGATCGGGGATCCTGCATCCGGCGTTAAACGTAACCTGCTTTGCACCTGGAACTTGAAACGTCAAACCTGAAACTTTACATTTCACATCGCAACAACCCAGTTCCCACTGATTCCTTCCGAACCTGGGTGCTCAATGCCGGATTCTGGATACTCAATTCTGTAATCTGAATTCTAAAACTCTCAACCGTTCGTTACCATATCCTAAATTTTTCCCCATAGTGTTTCCTGTACGCAAACGATTCGTTAACTTGCAGCCACTTAAATCAAATTTTAAAAAATTTTTCAATTTTTTCCAATGAGTTACATTTCAGAGATCTTTGCAAGGCAAATCTTAGACAGTCGCGGTAATCCTACCATCGAGGTGGATGTTCTTACAGACGAAGGTGCCCTGGGTCGCGCCGCTGTTCCGAGTGGAGCCAGCACCGGGATCCATGAAGCCGTGGAATTACGCGATGGCGACAAGAAAAAATACCTGGGAAAAGGGACCTTGAAAGCCGTTAAAAACGTTAATAATACCATCGCGCCTGCATTGCTGGGTTATGATGTTGCGGATCAGACCGGCATCGATCAGCTGATGATTGAGCTGGATGGTACTCCAAATAAAGGAAAATTAGGTGCCAATGCCCTGCTGGCAGTAAGTATGGCGGCTGCAAAAGCAGCGGCTGAAGAGGCAGGTTTGCCCCTGTACCGCTATGTGGGCGGCACCAATGCCAAAACTCTTCCCATCCCGATGATGAACATCCTCAACGGTGGTGCGCATGCTGATAACAAGATCGATTTCCAGGAATTTATGGTAATGCCCATCGGTGCTTCTACCTTCAGTGAAGGACTGCGCTGGGGTGTTGAGATTTTCCATGCCCTGAAATCCGTTCTGAAGAAAAAAGGCTTTAGCACCAACGTGGGTGATGAAGGCGGTTTTGCCCCTAATATCCAAAGCAATGAAGAAGCCATCGAAACCGTGCTGGCGGCTATCGATGCTGCTGGCTACAAAGCCGGTTCACAGATCGTAATCGCCATGGATGCTGCCAACAGCGAGCTTTGGGATGCCAAAAAGAAAAAATACGTATTCCATAAAAGCAGCGGCAAAGCTGTAAGCAGCGATGAGCTGGTAAAATTCTGGGAAAGCTGGGTAAAACAATATCCCATTGCGAGCATAGAAGACGGTATGGCTGAAGACGATTGGAAAGGATGGGCTTCACTGACCCAGGCAGTAGGCGATAAATGCCAGCTGGTGGGTGATGACCTGTTTGTTACCAATGTAACGCGCCTGCAGCAGGGTATCGACAAAAGCATTGCCAACGGACTGCTGGTTAAGGTAAACCAGATCGGTACCATCACAGAAACCATCAATGCCGTAACCCTGGCCCAGCACAACGGGTACAATACCATTATGAGCCACAGAAGCGGTGAAACGGAAGATACCACCATCGCCGACCTGGCTGTAGCCCTGAACTGCGGACAGATCAAGACCGGTTCTGCAAGCCGTACCGACCGGATCGCCAAATACAACCAGCTGATCCGCATCGAAGAACAACTGGGTGAAAGCGCGGTTTATCCGAAAGGAACCATTAAATTTGGTAAAAAATAATCCGGCAGGAATTGGGCAACCCGGGCAAAATCCGGGCTGCAATAAGTAAAATGTAGACCGATGGAAGAATTTGTTGACTTTGTCCCCGAAAAAGAGCCTGCCCAGGAGGCAGCTCCCAGGAGACCGCGTAAGGCGCTGAGCAGGATTTCGCGGTTCCTGACCAATAAGTTTTTTCTGGCCACCATTGGTTTTTTAGCCATCATGCTGTTTCTCGATAAGAACGACCTGTTCTCTATTATGGAACGCCGCAAGGAGCTGAACGACCTGGAACTGAGCAAAGACCACTACAATAAGGAGCTGATCGAATTGCACCGGATCAAAAATGATCTGGAAACCGATCCGGCCACTATTGAAAAACTGGCGAGGGAAAAATACCTGATGAAACGGGATAATGAAGACATTTTTCTGACGGAGGATAACAATACCAAATTAAAACAGGCAGAATAGCCCGTTTTGAACACACTGAAAGCCCGGTACTACCGGGCTTTTTAATTGAACAAAACCGTTCAAATGCTGTTTAAGCCTTAAATCATTTAAAGAAATCATGGAGCGACAGCGCATTCTTTTAGCCGAAGACGACATCACAATCGCCGACCTGGTAAAACGCACCCTGGAGGAGGAAGAATATGAAGTGACCCTCGCTCCCGATGGCGCCACCGCCTGGGATTACCTGGAACGCTTTGATTATGCTGCGGCCGTACTGGACATCATGTTACCCCATATCAACGGACTTGAGCTCTGCAAACGGACCCGCACCGCCGGTAAACCGGTCCCTATCTTATTACTCACCGCACTGGGCACGACGGACAATATTGTAATGGGACTGGATATGGGCGCTGATGATTATCTTACCAAACCTTTTAAAATAGCAGAGCTGCTGGCCCGGCTGCGCTCTCTTACCCGCCGGAATGCCGGCCAGCTACCGGTAGCAGCGCCCAAACAGGAGGCCATGCCCGAAAACCTGCTCACACAATATTCGGTAGTGCTGAATATGGATGAGAAAACCGTACAACGCGAAGGCGTGGCCATAGAACTGACTGCAACGGAATTTCGTCTGCTGGAATATTTTCTGAAAAATCCACGAAGAGTGCTGTCCCGTATGGATATACTGGAGCAGGTATGGGGCTATGATTTTGCCATGAACACCAAAGTGGTGGATGTGTATGTGAACTACCTTAGAAAAAAACTGGATACTCCCTTTGAGCAAAAACTCATTCATACCATCATTGGTATGGGTTATATATTTAAAGAACAGTAACAGTTGCAGATACAGACAAAAATAACACTGATCTTTACGGCGCTTTGCATAAGTTTTCTGATCCTGCAAAGCTTCGGCATCTACTATTTTACCTATAAGCACGCTTCAAAGGATTTTAGTACCCGCCTGAAACTGCGCGCAGAAGTAATGGCCAAGGCGTATGCGGACGACAGGGCGGTAAACGGCAACGCCTACCAGGAGCTGAAGGACCAGCACCTCGAAAAACTGACCGATGAAACCGAATACATTATCAACATCGATACCCTTAACCGCCTGGACAATACCCCCTTTTATGAAACCATGGACCGGCAGTTCATCCAGAGCATCCTGAAAAAAGGCAGCGCCTATCACCGGGACAAATTTGATTTTTATTATGGCTTTACTTACCCTTACCGGAACAGCAGCTATGTGGCCATTGCCAAAGCCCGCAATACGGATGTGGAAGAGTTTGTAAAAGACCTGCGCAATATATTGATCATAACTTCGATCGTCGGTCTGGCGCTCATCTTTACAACGGGCTTTCTTTTTTCCCGGCAGATACTGGGGCCTTTACGCATTATGCAGAAACACCTCACGCAGATCGGAGGTACTTCCCTGCACCAGCGGCTGAACATTAAGAACCGGAAGGATGAGATCGCGGAACTGGGCAACAGCTTTAATGAATTACTCAGCCGGCTGGAGACCGCATTTGAAAGTCAGAACAATTTTGTAAGCAATGCTTCGCATGAATTAAACACGCCGCTGACGACCATCATCGGCGAAACCGAATACGCGCTGATCAAAGAGCGCTCCATTCAGCAATACCAGCAATCCCTGTACAATATTCTCACGCAGGCGGAAAAGTTAAAAGCCATTACACACGGGCTTGTAGAACTGGCCCGCAGCGGTTTTACCGGCAACTTTTCCATGCTTTCCGTAAATATGCATGAGGTCATTCATAATGCCATTACCAATGCACATGATGTATACCAGGATTGTGATATCCGCGTAGACCTGAGCCTGTTGCCCAAAAAAGATCAGCCGCTGATGGTAAAAGGCAATGAACAATTGCTGGAACTCGCCATCTCCAATGTACTGATGAACGCCTGCAAATATTCCGACTGTAAGCCCGTATTGCTGGCCCTGGCGCTTTCTGAAAAACACATTATCACCGTTATCACCGATCAGGGTATCGGTATCCCGGAGGAAGAGATCAAAAACATCTTCAACCCTTTCTTCCGTGCCTCCAACACCAAAGGCATTATCGGCTATGGTATTGGCCTGCCTCTTTCCCAGAACATACTGAGACTTCACAAAGGCAATATACAGTTCCACTCCGAAGTAGGCGTAGGTACTGAAGTAACCATACGCCTCCCCCTGGAATGATTTTTCTTACCGGATTCTTACCTGTTTTTTATACCGCTGTAACCGCTTCCTTACCCCCTTCTAATAAAGGAAGTGCAGCTTTGTAAAAAAACAGTAAATAATGAAAACAATACTCGTTCCCACAGATCTTTCTACCGAATCCATCAGCATCGTGCATAAGGCATTGCAACACAGCCGGGAGCATAAGGTTGAGATCATTCTCCTTCATCTGGTGCAACCCGTTCATGATATTGGCGATCTGCTGCGGTCTTCCAAACGCAGATTCTACAGCCAGCTTCCCCAGGCTTTTTGCGAGGCCGTTCAGGTGCTGAAAAAATGTTATTTGGAGCAGGCGCATATCCGCTTCGAGATCTGCTATTGCAATACCGGCAGGGTATTCCGGCATATACTGGAATCCAACCATATCACAGAGATCTATTTGCTGAACGGGTACAGCTATCAGACACCGTTTAAAGAATCGATCCGGATGGATCAATACATTGCAGCCAGCAGGCTGCCGGTCTTCAAGATCGACCGTTACAAGCAATTGCACGTGTCTAAAGACATCAACCTGTTGTCGAACCTGCTGCTGATGCCCGAGTTCAGAAAAGACAGGCAATACGCCAAGGAAGAAACCGTATCCTAGCCGTTTATCCGTATTCTAAACGATCCCAAAACCTGTAGCATTATGTTATTAAAAAAGCACATCCCCTTCAGATATATTTTCGGAAAGATCCGGTATGAGATCATTGGTGTTTCCATTTACACCATCATTGTGGCATCGTTGTATGGTTTTTATAACCTGTCGCACCTTACCATTCCGCTTACGGTGCCCACGATCATGATCACCGTTACCTCCCTGCTGCTGGCATTCAAAAGCAACCAGGCCTATGAGCGCTGGTGGGAGGCCCGCACTATCTGGGGCGCCATTGTAAATGACAGTCGCACCATGGCCCGGCAGATCAGCAACTACGTACAGGATTCCATACCGGGTGATGAGGCCTATTTCTTTAAGCAAACCTTTATCAAGCGGCAGATCGCGTGGTGTATCAGTCTCAGCAATACCCTGCGGGGAAAAGATCCGTTAAAAGGTGCAGAAAAATACATTGTGCGTAAGGATGCCCAGCATCTGAAAAATTTCAATAACATCCCGATGGGCATCCTGCAATTGCATGCCCATTCCCTTCAGGAAGCCTACCGTAAAGGGTGGATCAATACCTACCAGCAGATGGAGATGGATGGTACCCTTACCCGTTTCAGTAATGAGATGGGTGGCTGTGAGCGGATCAAGAAAACCGTGTTCCCGGTCACGTACAGTTTTTATATTCATATATCCCTCATGTTCATCTTTGCATTGATGCCCTTTGCGTTGCTGGATATCTTCGGCTGGCTTACCATTCCGATGGTGATCGCACTGGCAGCCGTATATTTTCTCATCGAAAAAATGGCGGTGCATCTTCAGGATCCGTTTGAGAACAAACCCACGGATACCCCGATGTCCAGTATCTGCTTTACCATCGAAAGGGATCTGAAACAGATCATGTTTGAGCCGCACCACCAGGATACCAATGGCACAGCCGGCATGGTTTACGAACACCGATACTACGTATTGTAAGCTGCCTGTAATGTGGAAGGATCTGTATGAAGTGAGGAGACAGGCAGCTTATAACATACTGTTAAACCGGCATTGCGCCGGTTTTTTTTATGCCGGTACCAGGGCGGAAAATCTGTTACACTCCTTTTTATTGCAAAAAATTTTGTAACGGATCACATTACAGGCGGCTGTGTTGTAAAAACGGAGGCGGATGACAGGATTTCCCTGATAGAAAAACCTCGTTAAGCAGCAGAGAATCGGCAGCAACAACAATTTTAAAAAGTTGCGTACATTTAAGCTCCGGCAATGCCGCAAACATGTATTATGGACATCGGCAGTACAGCAAATTCACCCGAGTGGGGCAAATACCTTCCTCTTTTTAAACGCCTGGAGCTCCCTGCCAGAAAAATACTGCTGCGGGAAGGACAGGTGTCAAAGACAGCTTATTTTATTGAAAAGGGCTGCCTGCGGATCTGGTTCAACAATAACGGCAAAGACATCACGTTCCAGTTTTTCTTTGAAGGCGAGGGCGTTTCATCTGTTGAGAGCTTCCGCACCAATCAGCCCAGCCTCTTCAATCTTGAAAGCATTGAACCCTGCATTGTGCACCATATTTCCCGGGAAGATTTTCAATCCATCCTGGACCAGTCCCCTGTCATAAAAAAAGAGATTGAAGATCACATGGTACAGCGGCTGATCTTTTATCAAAAGCTCTTCCTCTCCCGTATTAAGAACAGTCCGCAGGAGCGCTATAAAGAACTGTTGGAACAGCGCCCGGATATATTACAGCGGATCCCACAACACTACATTGCTTCCTACCTGGGTATTACACCTGTTTCCCTCAGCCGCATCCGCAACCGGCGTTGATTTCTTTACAATTGTTATCGTTTGATCCTTCCCCGGCATCTCATCTTTGTGGGGCAATAAACAAGTATAACATGAAAGTAGTTATCGTTTTCAATCACCCTTATGAAGGCAGCTATTGCACCGCCATTTTAACTGCTGTAATGGCCGGACTTAAAACAGCACAACATGAAGTGGACCTCATACACCTGGATAAGGAAGGCTTTAACCCGGTAATGACAACCGCTGATCTGTTAGCTTTTAAAAACCGGCAGCCCGTAGATCCCAAAGTGATCGAATACAAACAGCGGCTGGAGCATGCGGATCACCTCATCTTTATTTTTCCCATCTGGTGGGAGCTGATGCCCGCACTTACCAAAGGATTTATTGACAGGGTCATCTTCCCCGGTGTGGCCTATGACTATACGCCCAGTGGTTACGGGATGAAACCACTCCTTAAAAATATCAAAGGCATCACAGTGATCACTACCATGAATACGCCCGGCTTTTTATACCGCCTGGTTTTTGGCAATGCTGTGCGGAAAGCGGTGATCACCGGAACTTTCTGGAAAATGAGGTATCCCAACCGGAAATGGATCAACCTGTCCGGGGTAAAACAGGCATCCGGCAAAAAAAGAAACAAATGGCTGAGAAAGCTGGAGCAGCAATATGCACTGCTCTGAACCGGCTAACGCCACACCACTTCCAGACCACCCAGCTTTTTCTTTACCCGGTTGTTTTTAAACACAGAGCGGGTTACAAAATAGCCCAGTGCCGCCCCTACCCATACATCACTGGCCCAGTGGCGGTTGTGATAAATACGCGATACGCCTGTAAGCCCGGCAATGCCGTAAGCCACCCAGGGTACCCAGCGATGTTCCTTCCCATAGGCTTCTGAAACAGCCGTAGCCAGCGTCATCACGGTTAAGGTATGACCGGAAGGAAAGGAAGTATGATACCGGTCGTTGGAGAAGGGTGCGTGAAAATCGATATTGTTATCCGTATACGCAGGACGGTTCCTCCGGATCATGGATTTGGTAACCAGGTACAGGGAGGTGGCAATGGCATAGGACTTGAACGTAAGCAATGCCGTGTTCTTTAATTCCGGGTTCTTAACGGCCGCTCCTACTACAAACATGCCCGCCATAATATAAGGCGAATAACGGTTGCCAAAGGGCTCCACCACGTTCGCTACACTGTTTACAAACGGGCTTTGATTGCGCTGTACGATCCGCTTTATCTCTTTATCGGCCAGTACCAGTGCGCCCGTGGTGCCCAGGACAATGCCCAGGTTCCGGAAATCCTTTCCCTGCCAGTGTGCCGGGCGACTCACTACATACGCTGCATCGGAAAAAATACTTTTAAAAAAAGCACCATTCAGTTTGTATTGGATCAGGCTGTCCGGGGCGGCCGGCATGCTGTCTGAAACCACTGTTCGGAAGGTATCTGCAATAACAGGAACGGGAGCAATGGCCGTATCCGTTTGTGCCCGGCACAGATTTGCCAGCGCTATAAACAGCCAGCAACAAAATAGATTTCTTTGGATGTACAGGTTAAACTTGTTTCTTACAAAAATAGGGGAATGTGTTCTTCGTACATCCACACCGCCATTTTTATTGATCATTCAAATTCCAGCGAAAAAAGCTGCTCTTTCTCTACCCGGCCCTTCAGCTCCATTTCCCCGATGCCGGTAATTTTATAGGCAAAGGGCTGGTGAAAATCATTCATAAAGCCTCCGGATAAAATAAAAGCCTGCTGCAATTCATGACATTTCCCCCGCAATCGTGCCGCAGTGTTCAGCGTATCCCCGCTATAGATCAGGTCTTTTTTGATGATCCCGATAAAACCGGAGGTCACTTCCCCGCTGTGGATGCCTGCCTTAAAGGTAGGCGCCACGGTATACTGACCAAGGTAGTATTTCTCCCGGCGTTTTAAAATATAAAAGGCCTGGCGGATAAAGCGCAGGGAATAGATCTTGTTTTCGGGCGACTCTTTCCAGGAGATCACTACTTCGTCGCCTACATACTGGTAGATCTCTCCGCCGTTAGCCAGTACTGGGTTGGTGATATCTGCAAAAAAGTCCTTCAGCAGTAAAAAGTATTTTTCATGCCCGATCTTCTCTGCAATGGTAGTAGCATTATTAATATCCAGGAAAATAAAGATCCGGCGCTCCTGCCGCGGGCGGTGGTATTCGCCGCGCATCATGCTCCAGAAGCCTCCGGGGCCGTATTTATCCGTGACCTCCAATAATACCAGTGAAATAAGGGTCAGGAGCGCCAGGTCCGTCATCAGGATCAGAAAGCCTTTTGTAAAAAAGAAGTCCTCAAAGAAGCGTGCGGTAAACTGCGACAGGCTGCCATGATAGCTGAATACAAAATAGGCAGCCAGCATACAAAAAGCCACCAGCACAAATAAGCCGAAAGCCAGCCCCAGCTTCAGTATAAACGACACCCAGAGCGGATAATGCCGGAATGCGGATTTTAAATAAAAGATCAGCGCCGCCGAGATGGCCAGTCCGATCACTGCAAACGTAAGACAGAAGATCACCAGGGAACGGTTGGTGAGCAGCTGCTTTTCAATTTCAAGAATATTAAATAAAAAGAGAAATCCAAACAGGATCCAGATCACCGAAAGGATCAGCAGCATTTTCAACCGGAAATATAGTATGCGTTTGGACAGCATGATCGTTACAGCAGCAGCTTATGGTCTGCCGGTACAAAATTAGGATGAAATGCGATGTAAAGTCCCTTTTACGATCTCAGGCAGAGAGCCGGTTTCGTTATGGCCGGTCTTCACTTATCTTTTTTGCCTCTTCGATAATCGTCTGTTTGAGTGTTTTACTGGTTCCCAGCAGTAGCGGCAACTCCTCCTTTATTTTATTACACGGCAAGGCGAGGAACTTTTTCCATCCCTCCAGTCCGTGTTTTTCATAGATCCGTTTTGCCAGGATACCGCCGGTCGCATACAGCCGGGAGACATCATCATCCGTACGCACATCCTTAAACAGCAGCTCATCAATAGTAATACCTGTATATTTCAACAGATACTGATATAGTGATCTGACCGTCTCTTTAAAGGATCTGGGATCACTTCCGCCAAAATAAGTGGCGATCCCTTCTGTGGCGATCCTACAGGATTTTTCTCCTTCGATATCTGAAATATAAAAATGAGCGATCTCATGAGGATAATGTTCTGCATTCCGGGCAGAGTAAAGCCCGTTCCCGATACGCATTCCGCCAGTCCTGGACAAAAACATTTCATACCGGAAATCATAACCCATCAAATTAAACATCTGTACCGGGTCCTTACAGGAGTAATAAACGAACTTTTTGGGGGGCACATTGAAAACCGCGGCAATGCTGTCATTATAGGCATTACAGGTCCTGGCCTGCTGCAGATCAAATGCATCCTTACTTTGCTTGTAAAAGAGGATATGCCCTATTTCCTGTTTGTACCAGTCCCGGATAAAATAACTCGTATATCGTTCCAGTGTAAACGCATCGGTACTTTTATGGTAGTTCGCAATAAGATTGAGTACCTGGCCCATATTTCCTTTTAAAGAATCCGCTGCCGGTAAAAAGGCTATTTTTACCAGGTATTTCTGCCTCGGGATAAAATCGATTGCGCCGAGAAAAACGGGTGTCAGAAAACTCACACCTTTTCCATTGTATCCATAGGTTCCAAGATCGAAGGGATAACCGAAAAGATCCAGATCTTCCTTATCCCAGTATTGTCCCGATCGTTGCTCATCCCACCCATACGTGAAAAAAGTGTCCAGTGTCCGGATGAGTAACTCCTTTTTATAAAGCGGGTTGATGTTGTGCTGATCGGAAAGGTTAATGGCTAACCGCTGGGCATTTATAAGATGCCCCGTTATTACAAAACACAATAAGAAAGACAGGCGTTTCATAAATGATCATTATTCCGCCGCACAAGCGAGCGTGGCAACGAAGCTGATAGCAGTACTTCAGATGACCCCGTAATAAATAACACTGTTGTCATGTTTTAATTCCGCACCGGCTTCCCCGTCTTGATCACACTTTGCAGGCGCTCCAGCGTTTTACGCTCACCGCAAAGCGATAAAAAGTTCTG
Organism: Niabella beijingensis; assembly: GCF_020034665.1. Taxonomy (NCBI): domain Bacteria; kingdom Pseudomonadati; phylum Bacteroidota; class Chitinophagia; order Chitinophagales; family Chitinophagaceae; genus Niabella; species Niabella beijingensis. The sequence continues at coordinate 1,436,764 of NZ_JAIQDI010000001.1, forward strand.
GCGTTCCAGGTCCAGCAGGTATTGCTCCGATACCAGCGTGGGTTCGCTGAGATCACCGCCGCACATGACATAGGCCAGCTTTTTTGCCACCAGCGCGTCATGGTCGGTAGCATAGTTACCCTTCTGCATGCCATTAATACCTGCCAGCAGGGCCCCCAGCGCACTGCGTCCCTGCACCTTGATATCCGTCCTGGGCACCGGTGCCACATAACCGCTGTCGTATAATTCTATCACGCTGCGTTTTGCTGCTGCGATCCGTAGGTCCTGGTTGATCACCACTTCGTCGGTACCCCTCCGGTAAATGCCCAGTTCATAAGCCTCCGCCGCAGAAGTACCAACTTTTGCCGTTGCAATAGTAAGGAAACGGTTTTGCAGCGGAATGTTTTCCGGCTCCCCGTTCTGGGTCTCATCCGCAGCACGCAGTGCAAATTCCTTGGTACCGCCACCTCCGGGAATCAGCCCCACCCCCAGTTCCACCAGCCCGGTATAGGTTTCAGCAGCCGCACATACCTTATCGGCGTGCAGGCTCAGCTCACAGCCGCCACCCAGAGCCAGGCCGTGCGGGGCCACTACCACCGGAACCGCCGCATACCGGGCCCGCATGGTGGTGTTCTGGAACAGCCGAACGGCCATATCCAGCTCGTCATATTCCTGTTCGATCGCCAGCATGAAGATCATACCCACATTGGCGCCTGCTGAAAAATTAGCACCCTCATTGGCGATCACCAGTCCTTTGAAATCCTTCTCGGCCTTTTCAATGGAGGTCTGGATGCCGCTGAGCACATCCCCGCCGATCGTCCCCATCTTGGTGTTCCATTGCAGCGCCAGCACCTCATCACCGATATCATAAAGCCGGCAACTGTTGTTCTTCCAGACGGTCTTATCGGAATAATTACTTAAAATGATAAAAGCTTCCGTACCCGGTAATGCCTTATAGGTCCTGCTGCCCGGATCATAGGCTTTGCGTCTTCCGTTTTCAACAACATAGAAAGTTTTATTACCTGCAGCAAGCATCTCGTCCACCCAGGCAGCTACTGTAAACCCCTCGACCTTCATGGCCTCCACGGTTTTGGCAACGCCCACGGCATCCCAGCTTTCAAAGGGACCGATCTCCCAGCCAAAGCCCGCCTTCATGGCATCATCAATCCGGTACAGCTCATCGCTGATCTCGGGTATCCGGTGGCTCACATAGGAAAACAGGCGGTAATGGAACTGCCGGTAAAACGCACCGGCCTTGTCCTGGCCGGTCATCAGCATTTTTAATTTTGCGGGCAGCTCTTCGATCAGTTTTGCGGCTTCCAGGCTGGCAAATTTTGGTTTCACCCGCGGGCCGTATTCAAAGCTTTTCAGATCGAGTGTTAAGATCTCCGAAGCGCCCTTATCGTTTTTTATTTTTTTGAAAAATCCCTGTCCTGTTTTATCTCCCAGCCATTTATTGGCTACCATTTTTTCGAGCCAGGCAGGGATCACGAATAACTGTTTGGCCTCATCATCCGGGCAGTTTTCAAACACCCCGTTGGCTACCTTCACCAGGGTATCGATGCCCACTACATCCGCTGTGCGGAAGGTGGCCGACTTAGGGCGGCCGATCATCGGTCCGGTCAAGGATTCGATCTCGTCAATGCTCAGTCCCAACTGGTCCATCAGTGAAAAGATGGCCATGATACTGAACACGCCCACGCGGTTGGCAATAAAGGCCGGTGTGTCCTTACAAAGCACGGTTGTTTTACCCAGGATATGGCTTCCGAAATCCAGCAGGAAATCGATCACTGCGGGATCGGTATCCGGTGTGGGAATGATCTCCAGCAGGCGCAGATAGCGCGGGGGATTAAAGAAATGCGTACCGCAGAAATGTTGTGTAAAATCCGCACTCCGCCCGGCTGTCATCAAATGGATCGGGATACCGGAGGTATTGGAAGTGATAAGGGTTCCGGGTTTGCGGTATTGCTCCACTTTTTCAAATAACTGTTGTTTGACGTCCAGCCGCTCTACCACCACCTCTATCACCCAATCACAGCCGGCGATGTTTTTAAGATCCTCATCAAAGTTCCCGGTGGTGATCTTCTTCACCACATCCTTTGTGTAAACCGGGGACGGACTGCTTTTAACGGCCGCTGCCAGGGCATCTTTTACGATCTTGTTTTTATCCGGTCCCTCTGCGGCGATATCCAGTAACAATACCGGAATGCCAACGCCTGCAAAATGACAGGCAATGCGCGAGCCCATTACACCACTTCCAAGAACGGCAACTTTTTTAATGATTCGTTTCATATACAATTTATGTTTAAGAGTTGCAGGGCTTAACAGGTCTGTGCGAACGGAAGTGAATCAACCGCTGATCGGCCATTCGCACCTGCATCTTCTGTAAACACCGGACAACTTTTTTCATTGAAACAATAAACAAACAACAATTAGTTAGATAAACAACTATCTACTGTGAAGGTAAGGAGAAAAAAAGCAAAATTCAAAAAACAACCGCCAAATCAGCATACCGCTTCCGCCGGGCGGGAAGGGCGTTGCAGCCGGTTTTTACTGATAAGTACCCGGGCCGCTGCCGGCAAGTGTCCGTTCTCAGCAGCTTACGTTCCGGCACCGGAAGACAGCACCGGGCGTTCACCTCCTCCTGTTGTGGCTTTGCCGATTTTATTTCTTGTGCCGGATCAATTAATAATACATTTGATACAGTAAATCCGAAGCATCTATGAGTGTATTATCAACACAGGAACTTTCAAAAAACTATGGTGCCGTACAGGCGCTGAACGGTGTAAGCCTTCAGGTGCCTCCGGGATCGGTATACGGGATCCTGGGACCCAACGGAAGTGGCAAGACCACCCTCCTGGGCATCGTAATGGATGTATTGAAACCCAGCTCCGGTACCTATCTGTGGAACGGTCATACCGGAAATGAACAGCAGCGAAAACGGATCGGCACGCTGCTGGAAACGCCTAATTTTTATCCCTACCTGAGCGCTGAGCGCAACCTGGAAATTGCGGCCGCTATCAAGAACCGTGATAAAAGCGATATCCCCCGGGTGTTGCAGACCGTTAATCTTTTCGAACGCCGCCATTCCGCCTTCAGCACCTACTCCCTGGGCATGAAGCAGCGCCTGTCCATTGCAGCCGCATTACTGGGGAACCCTGACATACTTGTTTTTGATGAGCCCACCAATGGCCTGGACCCTGCCGGCATCGCCGAGATCCGGCAGCTGATTCTTCAGCTGCATGATTCAGGAAAGACCATTATTATGGCCAGTCATATACTGGATGAAGTGGAAAAAGTATGCACTCATGTAACTATTATCCAGAAAGGTAATGTGAAAGCAAGCGGTACCGTAAGCGATGTGTTGCATGCCGGTGAACCGGAAGGAGCCGTACTGATCGAGGTGGCGGCAGATGACCTGCCGGGATTGCAACAGCTCCTTACCGGGATGAGCGGCGTAAAAGAATGCACGGTAAAAGCAGGCATCCTCCGGGTAGCAGGCGATCCGTCGCTGACACCGCAACGGCTCAACCAGTATTGTTTTGAAAAAGGCGTCACGCTCCATTACCTGGCACTTAAAAAGAAAAGTCTTGAGACCCGGTTCCTTGAAATCACCGGCTCCAGCAGCGACCGCTAAAGCAACATTCCGATCCGGTCTTTGTATTAACACACATCTAATTCATGCTTCTTATGCTACAACTTTTTAAAACCGAATGGCTGAAAGTAAAAAGCTACCGCACCTTCTGGATACTGTTTGGTTCTTTTTTTATTTTCCTTCCGGCTACATTGCTGATGACGGCCGACCGGTTCATGCACCAGATCAACCAGATGGAAGGGAAAAACATGGAGACGGCAATAATGAAGAGCCTGCTCAGCGCTCCATTCATTTTTCCGAACGTGTGGCGGGGCGCTGCCTGGTTTGGGGGATTGTTCTTTATTATCATCGGTATGCTCTTTATCCTTCTTGTCACCAATGAGGTCCAGTATAAGACCCACCGGCAGAATATCATCGACGGCTGGAGCCGTACCGACTTTATAACCGCGAAGCTGAGCATGCTGCTCTTTTTTGTAGTGAGCACCACCGTGATGGTATTCCTTTGCGGACTGGTATGCGGATTGTTGTTCACGCCCGATCTGTCATCTGTATCGATCTTTGAAAACATACGCTACGTCGGCTACTATGCCCTCATGGCCACGCTGTACCTGGTGGTGGCTTTTCTGGTTGCCATACTGATCAAGCGGACCGGGCTCGCCATTGTGGTATATTTCGGGTATGTATTTGTTATCGATAATCTGCTGTGGCTGGTACTTACGTTCCGGAAAAGTCAGCTGGGGTATTTTCTTCCCCTGGAAAGTTCCGATTCACTCATACCCAATCCGTTCAAACCATCCAATATCGAGCTTCGCACCGTTCCGGACCTGAACCTGCTGATCACTGCAGTCATTTATGGCACTCTGATGTTGTACGGGATCTTCCGCTATTACAGGAATGCGGATCTCAAGACCTGATCATTTTATCAGCTGAGCCAGCGCAGTATCAATATCCGGATAGCGGAACCGGAACCCATGGGATAATACCTTTGCAGCGCTTACCGTTGTGCTTTTTAACGCTTCCGCGCCCATTTCGCCCATTACCAATTTCAGCAGGGGCGCCGGTACCGGCAGGGTAATAAAGGACCGGCCATATTTATGTGTTGCCAAGGCCTCCGTCAATACAGCATTTGACACAGGGAGCGGGGCCGCCGCGTTATAAGCGCCATGATAAGATCCGTTTTCCATTGCTGTCAGGTACAATGTAACGAGGTCATCGATATGGATCCAGCTTACCACCTGGCAGCCATTGCCCGGCACAGCGGCGATCCTCCATTTCAATGCCCGTTCAAATTGCTGCATTACCCCTCCATGGGGTGCCAGCACAATACCGGTTCTGAGGTACACCACGCGGATCCCGGATGCAGCCAGTGAGGCAATGCTTTGCTCCCATTGCATACAGCAGTTGCCCAAAAAATCGGAGGCCGCAGGCTGATCCTCCCGGAAAGGCGCAGGATTTGGCACTTCCGGATCCTGCCCGTACCAGCCGATGGCCGAGGCGCTGATAAAGGCTTTTAACCGGTGCGGCCGCTTCAACAGGTTTTCCGACAACAAGACACCGCTCTGCACCCGGCTGTCCACAATCTCCTTTTTCCGGCGGGCCGACCAGCGCTGTTCCATAAGGCTGGCACCTGCCAGATGGATAATATAATCGGCGGCCTCCAGCACTTTATGGTCCACTTCCCCGGTTTTGATGTTCCAGTAGGCATAGCGTATTCTCTGCTCTGTATGCTGCAGAAGGGACCGGTCGCGGGTGAACACAACAACTTCATACCCCCTTTCCAGGAGTTGCGTTATAACGGCCCTGCCGATCATTCCGGTACCTCCGGTTACTATTACAATGGACATACTGCGGGTTAAGGAAAAAGAGGCTGTCGTCAGAAGTCTGGATTATCACATTCTTCCGATGGTTATCGAAAGCTGCTGAACCAGGTTCAGCATAATAGCAAACAGACTCTTGAAGACAGCCCCTTATCTCTTATTCAATTATTTCTTTCGCGCTCCGCCCAGCGGTTTCTTGGGCAGCGGCGTATCCATGCCCTTGCCGGAAACAGGATCATTATGGCCATGAAAAGGATCATGTGGCTTTTCGCGGAATGCTTCCGGAACGGGATCATGCGGACGTTCTTCTATAATTCCTGCATCAGCGGCTTTTTCGCCTGCACCTGTTTCCGGGGCTGCGGGCAATTCCGGAATGGTATTTTCAACATTTGCCACTTCGCTCAATTCGGATGGCTCCATCACCGGCGCCGCAATTATAGGTTCTTCTAATGCCGGTATCTTTATTTCGGCAACACTGTTTTCTTTAACGATCGCTGCCGGAACCGGCGGTTTCGATACTTTTTTTGCCGGGGCTTTCTTTTTAGGGGCGTTTACTGCTGCGGTACGGATGGCGGTCTTTTTCGGCACTTGTTTTACCGGGGCTTTTTTCACAGTTGCGGCCTTTTTTGCTGTGGCTTTTTTAACCGCTGCTTTCTTTACCACGGTCTTTTTAACAGCAACCTTCTTCGCCGGTTTTGCTGTCACTGTTGTTGTTTTCCTGGCTGCGGTCTTTTTCGCGGCTGCTTTTTTTACCGCTGCTTTTTTTGTTGCCGGAGCCGATTTCTTTATGGCCGCGGATTTCCTGGCAGCTGCTTTACCGGTTGTTCCTTTAGAGCCGGCCGGCGCTTTTTTTGCCACCGTTTTAGGAGCTGCAGATTTTTGTGTCGCTGCGCGGGAGGCTGTAGATTTTACTGCTTTTCCTGCCTTCTTTTCTTTTTTGACAGCTTTTTTCTGTGCTTTGGTCTGTTGTTTCAGTTTTCGGGCTGCCGCTTTTTTTGCTTTCTTATCATCCTTTTTGGGAGCAGCATTTTTCTTTTTTTTGGAATCAGTCTTTTTTGCAGTTGCTTTCTTGGGGGAGCCTCCTTTTTTTGAAGCCGCTTTTTTTTCCTTTGCCATCCTGTTTTGTTTTAAATAATGAACAATAGAGAACTGTAGAAAAAATATTAAAATTTAACCTCAACAATTATACCATTAAAAAAAAATCCTCATTTTTTCAAATGAGGATTTTTGATTCAATATTCTTAAAACTTAACCTTCGGTAACCTGGAAGGTGATCGGCTGCTTTCTGTAGGCTTTTACCTGTCTTCCGTTCTGAATGGCAGGTTTCCACTTACCGGATTTTTTAATTACACGAACAGCTTCTGAACCCATTCCGAAACCAGGGTCTTTGATCACTTTTACATCGCTCACATTCCCCTGTACATCCACCACAAACTGAACAACTACCTGATAGTTCCCGGCTGTAGCTCCGTTTTCAACAGGCACATCCCCTCTGAGGTTGGTCTGCAGGTAACGGCCCCAATCACCATTGTACTGGGCATCCTGTTCTACTTTTGTAAAGATCTCGGGTTCTTTTTCCACAGGTTTCGTTTCCACGATACCCTTACCGCCATCAACACCCGCCGGAGGAACAACGATTCCCACATCCTTCACCCCTTCCTGGTTGATGGTACCGATCTTGGTCTCCTTCAACTCTTCCTGTACAGGAGGTGGTTGTTTCACCTCTTCATCCTTTACAATCTTGGGAGGTGTAAATGCTTTTGTTTCAATTTTGGGAGGTGGCTCTACCTTGGGAGGAGGAGGTGGCGGCGGCGGTGGCGGCTCTTCCTTCTTCTCTTCCTGCTTAATTTCCTGAATGGTAACTTCCTCCATTTTTACTTTCTCCTGGACGGGGGATTTCATCTGGCTTTTTAACACCACCAGACCAGCAATAACCACAGCGGCCACTACCGTTATCGCCAGTGCTTTCCAGACGCGTTTGTTATAGGTGCGGCGAAGCTCGTAGGCTCCGTAGTCCTTGTTCCGCCCTTCAAACACTATATCCAGAAGATCAGAGGATAAAATTTTATTGGCTTCCATTATCTAAATTACTTTTTTTAATATGATGCATTTTTCGAAAAATTCCATACGGAATTTTTACTTGGCAGGTGGGGTTGCTGCTGCGGGCCCACCACCACCGGACAAACGGACTAATTCCAGTTCCGAGTCAAAAGGTTTCACCAATGCGTAACGGGCTACTTTATTGATGGTCATTTCATCCAGCATGTCCACTACATTTTTATATGTAGCATCCTCCGTGGGCTTGATCACCACAAAAAAGTCCTTTTGTTTACAATCATCAATGGATTTACCTTTTGCCTTGGCCTCACTTTCGCAAACCGGGTCTGTTACATAACGGGAGATCACTTCTTTCTTTTTACGGATGACGATATCCCGGATTTCTTTATATGTAGCGGATTTAAAACCGGAAGCTGTTGCATCCAGCTCCCCTTCATAATAAAAGAGGCTGTTATCTTTTCCCAGTATAACGCTCAATGAACCCGATTGCTTGATCTTGGTTTCCTCATCCTTCTTGTCTGTATCCTTCGGCATGTTCAAATCCATTGTAGTCGGATTGCTCATTGTTGCCGTAAAGATAAAGAAGGTGATCAGGAGAAATCCCAGGTCCACCATCGGAGTCATATCCACCCGGGTATTCAGTTTCTTGGCCTTCTTGACCCCGGGGCCTTTCTTATGCCCTTCATCGCCGCCAGTATCTAAACTTGCCATAATTTTTTCTTTTTACTGGTTATAGTAGGTGATTGAATTTATTTTCCTTTTAACCGCTCCTGGTACAACTCGGTTCCTGCAGGCGCATCCTGCGGCATGGTCACCAGGTTGTACTTCTGCTCATCATTGCGTTTCATGGCATCAATGACAGCCCCGAAAGTCGGATACTTTGAAGTATTATCTCCTTTAACAAGATATTTCAATGGCTCACCGGCGAAAACATATTTTGCCGCACCGATCCAGTTCACCAGCTCGCTGGTGGCCGAATCTTTAACGGGGATCCCGTCCTGTGCAACTTTTCCCCGTTCTGCCGGAGGAAGCGCCATAAATCCTTTTATCTTATTAAGAGGCATTCCGATCATTTCTCCATCCTGGTACTGAGCCAGGTCAGCATCCGTAAGGGTGAGTCCTGCTCTTTTAGCGGCTTCTTTGATAACCTCCTTTCCTTTTTGAACATCGGATTTGGACATTACCGAAAAATACACCTTGTTATCCTTGTCAATGCTCATCATAACCGCATTGTTATCAGGCATCGTCTGGGATGAAACAGAATTAGGCGTTTCGATCGGAACTGGCTCAGCCGGTTTGAATTTTGTAGCCATGATAAAGAAGGACAGGATCAGGAACGCGACGTCCACAAAGGGCGTCATATCCGTATCCGTCGACTTCTTTTGTATTTTTGCTTTTGCCATTATTGACTCTATTTTGATATAAGACGAAAAATCTGTTTTATTCCATAAAATTCTTTTCTTCCTGTATAAAGATTATTTATACAGAGAAGCAAAGGACTGGGTCAGGGTAAAACCAGATTCGTCAATACCATGTGTAATGCTGTCAATACGGGTGGTAAGCATGTTGTAAATGATAAGGGCCAGCGCAGAGGTACCGATACCTAATGCCGTGTTATACAGGGCCTCAGAGATACCGATCGCCAGTTCAGCTGCGTTACCGCCGCCGCCTTCACCCAGGTTAGAGAACGATTTGATCATCCCCATTACCGTACCTAACAACGCGATCAGCGTACCGGTAGATACAATGGTGGATAAGAATACCAGGTTCTTCTGAAGCATCGGCAGTTCCAGTGCAGTGGCTTCTTCCACTTCTTTCTGAATCGCTGCAATTTTCTGTTCGGTTTCCAAACCGGTTTCCCCGATCATTTCTTTATAGCGACGCAGCCCTGCTTTCATTACATTACCAACAGAACCTTTTTGTTTGTCGCACTCAGCAATTGCTGCATCCACATTCTTATTGGCCAGGTGGTACTGTACCTTACGGATAAAATTACTGTTGTTCCCTTTACCCAGCGCTTTAGCGATCGTCAGGAATCTTTCGATAGCAAACACAATTACCATCAGCAACATGCCGATCAGCAACGGTACGATGATACCGCCTTCATAGATCCGGTGAAAGGCTCCTTTGGGGCCTTTATGGCCAGGCCAAAATCCTCCGGCCTTATCAGGCTGGTCAAACCCAGAATCCGCGCCAATCACAAAGCGCCATATACAATACCCGGCAACAATACACAGAATGGGCGCCACCCACGAAATCAGATTACTGCTTTTTTTAGGTTGAACAGAAGTAGTAGCCGTTACGGGCTTCGCTTGATTTGTCTCAGCCATGATCTTAGTTTTTTTAGTTTTTTAAATATTGAACAAGTTTATTTGAGTGTACAATTCTAACAAAAAAAATCAAACAACAAAATTTTTCGTCATTATTTTTTTTTAATCGTTTGAAGTTAAACTTTTTTCACAATTAATCAAAAAAAACAAAAAAATGTTGACATAATTTTAGTTAAACCCCTTTTTGATTTTACGGCATTCAATAAAATCCCTCCGGTATTGTTTTTTTTATTCATAGCGCAACGCATCGATCGGATTGAGTTTTCCAGCCTTTACAGCCGGATAAATTCCCGCTCCCAGGCCTACAATTGTACAAATGACAATTCCATATAACACCCAATCCCAGGGCACTACAAAACCGGTGTTCAGCACCATTGAAAACAGGTTACCGATAATGATTCCCAGCAGGATACCGAGCATAGCGCCCAGCACACTGATGATCACCGCCTCCAGCAGGAACTGTGTTTTTACGGACCGTTTTTTCCCGCCCAGGGCTTTTACCAGCCCCACTTCCTTGGTCCGCTCGGAGACGGATACCAGCATAATATTCATCAATCCGATAGCGGCCCCGAGCAAGGTGATCACCCCGATCACAACAGCCGCCCAGCGGATATAGCGCAGCACATTCATTGCGGTTTGCACGGCACTGTCGCTTTTATCCAGTGCAAAATTGCTGGCTTCCGTAATATTGTTTTTCCGCACGGAACGGAAGAAGCTCTCGGCCTCTCCCATGGCGGCATCCAGCTGTTTCAAATCATTGACTTTTACAGCAATAACATAGGAGGCCCCGGCAGTGCCGAAATTCCGCTCCCAGTTCTGGTAACCCGTTACCACCATATTGTCCCGGCTGAAGCCAAAAGTGGACCCTTTGCCCTCCAGGATGCCCAGCACCCGGTAGGGGATATTGTTGATACGTATGGTCGTATTCACGCCTTTGTCCATCGCCTCTCCAAAAAAACTTTTAGCCACATCAAACCCCAGCACACATACATTCTGTCCGTTCCGTACCTCACCTGCCGTAAAGTTCCGGCCATACAACACCTTATAGGCATTCAGCCCCAGGTATTGATCATCACCGGCCAGCAGCACTACATTCGGACTGGTCTTCTTATCTCCAAAGGAAAGGATACTGCTTCTTCCGCCAAATACGGAGATGCCGGCCACGGCACCCGGGAACCGGTAATGCTGTATAAAATATTCGGCCTCTTGTTTCGTAATGACCTTATTAAGATTAGATTGTTTTTCCTTTTTCCCTTTTTTTGAAACGGCAAGATCATCGTTGCGGCCTCCGCCAAAATTCATGTTCCGCTCTTTAAAGCGAATGGTAAACCCATTGGCGCCCATGGAAGAAAAGCTTTCGGAAAATTTCTGATTCATGGCCTTGATCGCCGTGATGATACCCACCAGGGCCATAATGCCAAATGCAATAATGGTAACCGTAAGTCCGGTACGCAGCTTATTACTTTTAACCGTCCGGAACGCAAGCAGCAATGTGTCTGTAAATTTCACCTTGCTAAGTTACAGGGAATGGTTGAGGTTCAGGCGTTAAATTACCGGCCAGCCGAAACTGTCAGCATTTAGCTGTCAGCTGTCAGAATTGAGAATTGGGAATTCAGATAGTGAGCGTGACTGGTTTTTTAAAAATACAGCCAGCTGAAGATCACATTGGGGAAAAGACCGGTAAAAACGATGAGCACGCAAATGGCCACCAGTGTGTACTTCTCAAAGGAACTGATCCCTGAAAAATGATTCGGCCCCTGTTTGAAATACATGGCCTGTATCACCCGGAAATAGTAGTAGGCACTAACAGCGGCCATCAGTACCCCAAAGATCACCAGCCACAGGTATCCGCCCGATTGGATCACCGCCTTCAGCATATAAAACTTGGCCAGGAAGCCCGCAGACAAAGGGATTCCTGCCAGGGACAACATAAAAATAGTAACACATAACGCCACAAGCGGCTGATGCCCGGCAAGGCCGTTAAAACCATCGAAGGAGTAATCCGTCATCTTGCTGATCACCCCAAACACTCCGATGGTGGCCAGGCAATAGGCAACCGCATAGAGCAACAATCCTTCATGTGCCGTTTCATTCATAGCTACCAGCGCAAACAGCATGAACCCCGCCTGTGAAATACTGGAATAGGCCAGCATCCGTTTTACGCTTTGCTGGAATACCGCAGTGATATTTCCTACAAACAATGTCAGTGCTGCCAGCACCGCCAGCCATAGCTTCCATTGAATTGTCGTTTTGTCGAATGCCGTATAAAACAGGTGAAGGAACCCGGCGAAAATGCCCACTTTAACAATCGTGGCCATAAAAGAGGTGAACACATTGGGAGCCCCGTCGTATACATCCGGTGTCCAGAAATGAAAAGGCGCTACCGAAACCTTAAAACACATGGAGAACAGCAACATCAGCATGCCGGCGGTCAGCAGGTTGGATTTCAGCAGCTCCGCTATATTCATTTTGGCGATCTCAAATGTACCCGTAGCGCCGTAGATCAGAGCGATCCCCATCAGCATAATGCCGGTGGAAAACGCGCCCATCAGGAAATATTTCAGCGCCGCTTCATTGCTCTTCAGGTCTTTTTTTGCAGAACCGGTAAGGATATAAAGCGGGATGGAAATGATCTCAATTCCAAGGAACAACATCAGCAGGTTGGTAAAGGAGGTTACCAGGAACGTACCGGCCAGGATGAAAAAGATCAGCGCAAAATATTCGGCATAATGACTGCCGACCTTTTCCATATCCTTTGAAGATACCAGGAAATAGATCAGCGTGCAGGCAATAATGATCGTGTTGAAGAACAGCGCATAGCCGGTAAATGAAAGAAATCCTGCGGTGTTCATATGGAACAACCGGATGCCTTTGGATTCCAGCACATTGACCACCAGCAATAACACAATGCCCAGAATGGCCAGTATCCGCACCGGTGCTTTTGTTTTAAACAAAAAGCTGGCGAACATCATCATTACACCTAACAAACCTGAAAATAATACTGCGTTCATATTGTTTCTCTTAATGCTTCCTCAACAAGGGCAGCACATCTGAATTTTTTAAAATTGATTGACTGATCTGATCCATCGCATTCAGGAATGGCTGCGGATAAATACCCACGATCAGGATCGCACCGATGATGATCGTAAGGATCGCTTTCTCCTGAAAAGCGATATCCGTGCCTTTTTCGGTCAGCGCATTGGTAGCGCCAAAAAACACTTTCCGGCCCAAACGAAGGGTATATACGGCTCCCAGGATAACACCAAGCCCCGCAGTAGCCATCATCAGCGTACCATGCTCCGATACCCTGGATCCGAGGATGCCTTTGAACATCAGGAACTCACCGATAAAGGCATTGCTGAGCGGCAGGGCGATATTTGCAAAAGCGATAATGACAAAAAAGAAGGTAAGTGCCGGTGCCTTTTGCGCAATGCCGCCCAGCGCGGATATTTTCACCGTTCCGAATTTGCGTTCAATAATTTCCACCACTACCCACATTCCCAGGATGTTAATCCCGTGCGAGAACATCTGGATCAGGGTACCCTGCAGCGCGCTTTTATCTTCCGCAAAAACGGCCACACACATCAGCCCGATATGCGCAATGGAGGAATAGGCCACCAGCCGCTTCATATCATCCTGGCGCATCGCGATCAGCGAAGCATAAATAATACCCGTAACCGCCAGCAGGGAAACAGTATCCCCGTTGAGATAAGAAGCCATTGGCAGCACCGGCAACAGCCAGCGCAACAAACCCAGTACCCCCATCTTCACCATCAGGGCGCTCAGTACCATTGTTGCGGCCGTAGGCGACTGCTGATACGTATCCGGCTGCCAGGTATGAAAAGGGAAGACCGGCATCTTCACCGCAAAGGCCACAAAGAACAGCCAGAAGAGCCAGGATTGTTCTTTAACAGAAAGACCGGCATTATAAAAAGCAGTGATATCAAAAGACTGGCCGGCAGTGCGCGAATACACATAAAGAATGCCCACCAGCATTAACAGCGAACCAATAAAGGTGTAGATAAAGAATTTAAAGATAACCGCAATGCGCTTCTCCCCGCCCCATTGGGAACAGATAAAATAAACAGGGATCAGGGCCAGTTCCCAGAAGAAATAAAACAACAGGGCATCCATTGCCAGGAACACGCCCATAAGGCCGGCCTGCGTCAATAACATCAGTCCGAAAAAATTATTCACCTTCTTATAGGCTGTCGTCCAGGTGGAAAGAAAAATAATGGGATAACACAGCGCGGTAAGCAGGCACAGCATAATTCCCATTCCGTCGCCTTTTAATGAAAAGCTGCTGTTCAGCAATCCCATCCAGTTGGCGCGGAACGTCCAGCAACCCGGTGCCGCATAAACGGCAACGCCAAGGAGGGCAATGATAAATGTCAGAATGGCTGCCAGTAACGACCAGGTCCTTACCTGTTCCTCCTTTTTTATCAGAAACGTAGCCAGTCCACTCACTAAAGGCACCAGTATCAACAACAATGCGATCATATTTCAGTATTCAGATTTTTCAGTATTGTGTCCCGATCACTATCGGGATCAGGCTCCAGGTTTCGAATTTCTCCAGTGATCCAATGCTTATTATTTCCTCAAAAAGAACTGCACAACAAAAATCAGCACCATTCCCAGCACCATCATCAGGATATAAGCCCCCGTCTGACCGCTCTGCAGCCAGCGCAGCTGGCGGCCGCCGTAGTTGACCAGGCGGCCCACACCGTTCACCACACCATCCACTACTTTCCGGTCGATGACATTGCCTAGGAATGAGCTCAGCGCATTCAGCGGCTTTACAATGACCGTATCATACAGTTCATCCACATACCATTTGTTCTCCAATACTTTTCCGAGGCCGGTAGCAGGCCCCAGGTCCGGTTTTTTCGAGAACCGGTTCCAGGCAACGATCACTACAATGATCACCAGGACGGAGGACAATCCGGCCAGTAGCCATTCAGTGCTGTGGCTTGCCTCATGTGCGGGTAGCACAGCATATGAATCTTTAAATACCGGCTGCAGAAAATCAGCCAGTGCATGTGCTCCATGCGCCATAAATTCCGGCACTCCCACAAATCCGCCGATAACGGAAAGGATCGCCAGTATGATCAATGGAACGGTAATGGCCGCAGGACTTTCGTGCAGGTGATGCTCCTGTTCCTGCGTGCCACGGAAACTGCCTTTAAATGTGGTGGCGTATAACCGGAACATATAGAAAGCGGTAAATAAAGCGCCGATCAGACCCAGTACGTACCATACCGGCGATTTTGCAAAAGCACCCGCCAGGATCTCATCCTTCGAGAAAAAGCCGGAGAAACCCGGTATTCCTGCAATGGCCAGACAGCCCAGCAGAAAGGTGATATTGGTGATCTTCATGTATTTCGACAATCCGCCCATTTTGCGCATGTCCTGTTCGCCCCCCATGGCATGGATCACGCTGCCGCTGCCGAGGAACAGCAGGGCTTTAAAGAACGCATGTGTCATTACATGAAAAACCGCGGCTACATAAGCGCCGCTACCCAGGGCGAGGAACATATACCCCAGCTGGCTCACTGTAGAATAGGCCAGTACTTTTTTAATATCATTTTGTTTAAGGGCAATCGTAGCTGCCAGCAATGCGGTAGCGATACCAATGACCGCAATCACGTTCAGCGTGGCCGGCGCCATTGAGAACATCAGGTTGGTCCGGGCGATCATATAGATACCTGCGGTCACCATCGTAGCCGCGTGGATCAGCGCAGACACCGGCGTGGGACCAGCCATCGCATCCGGCAACCAGGTGTACAGCGGTATCTGGGCGCTTTTTCCGGTGGCCCCTACAAATAACAACAGGGTGATCATGGTCAATTCCCTCCCTGAAAAATGCTTCTGCAGGGAATCCGGAGCGAGGATCTCACTGAACGTAGTGGTGCCCGTTTTATGAATAAGCATGAACAATGCGATCAGGAAGGCCAGGTCACCGATCCGGTTCATGATAAACGCTTTGTTGGCCGCCTTGCTGTATTCCTTTTTCTTAAACCAGAAACCGATCAGCAGGTAAGAGCACAAGCCAACGCCCTCCCAGCCGATGAACATGATCACAAAATTGGCGCCCATCACCAGCAGCAGCATCGAGAAAACAAAAAGATTCAGATACGCAAAATATCTTCCGAAATGTTCCGGCTTTTCATCATGCATATAAGAAGTGGAATACACATGGATCAGAAAACCGATACCCGTGATGATCAGCAGCCAGATGGCCGACAGCTGATCGATCCGGAATGCGAACGGGATCTTCAGGTTCCCGACATTGATAAACGGGAAGTACTCGGCGGTATGCACATTGCCTCCGCTTACCTGGAAAAACGCCCAGAGACTTAAAATAAAGGACGCCAGTATCACCCCGCTCCCGATGAACCCAACGGCTCCTTTTGATAAACTTTTTCTTCCCAATCCGTTTATGATACACCCCAGCAATGGCAGCAGCGGGATCCAATAAACGATATCTAACACATTATTCATAATAAAGAGAATGCCGGCGCAATTAATGTTTCAGCCTGTTTAAGAAATTAATATTTATCGAGTGTACATTCCGGTACATCATTACAATGATGGCCAGTCCCACGCTCACTTCGGCCGCTGCCACCACCATAATAAAAAACACGAACAACTGGCCATCGGAGCCGGCTGTGGCGGCAGCTCCCTTTGCCACATGGTGCATTTTGGAGAAGGCCACCAATAAAAGATTTACGGCATTCAGCATCAGCTCAATACACATAAAAACAATAATGGCATTCCTGCGGGTGAGCACCCCTACCACGCCTATGGAAAACAGGCAGAGGGCAAGGGTGATGTAGTAATTTATTGGCATGTTCTTTTTTGATTTAGTCGTTAACGTTTGCAGTCAGCTGATTAATCTTTTTTTCCGATGACCACCGATCCTACCATGGCACTTAAAAACAGGATACTGCTGATCTCGAACGGGATCACAAAAGTAGTGAACAGTTCGCGTCCCAGGTTTTTTACCAGCCCGATATCACCGGTGCCCATTTCCACCAGGTTCTTTTTCACCTCTGTATTCTTCAATGCCGCGATCAGTACCAAAAACAAACAGCCGCCCGCAATGGCCCCTACGATCTGCAGCCATTTGTTCTTCAGCGTTTCCGCCGTCCGGCTGAGGTTCATCAGCATGATCACAAACAGGAAAAGTACCATGATGGCCCCTGCATAAACAATGATATTTACAATAGCGAGGAACTGTGCATTCATCAAGATATAATGACCGGAAATGGCAAAGAAGGTTACGATCAGTCCCAATACGGAGTAAACGGGATTTTTACTGGTAACAATCGTTAACGCACTTCCGATAGCGATCACCGTTAATACCCAGAATAATAGTTGCGTGATATTCATTTCGTTTCTTATATTAACCCTTAAACTCCTTCTTTTTCCCTGCTGATAGTACCCAATGCTTTCTGATACCCTTCCGGATCGGTAACCGGGTTGGGGATCAGCAGGTCTTCTTTTTTATAAATAAATCCTTTGCGCTGGTAATTTGCCGGTGTAAAGGTCTGCGACAGATAGATCGCATCTTTCGGACAGGCTTCTTCGCAGTATCCGCAGAAAATGCAACGCAGCATATTGATCTCATATTTTGCGGCGTATTTTTCCTCGCGGTACAGTTGCTCCTCACCTTCCTGACGCTCGGCGGCTTCCATGGTAATGGCTTCCGCCGGACAGGCCACAGCACAAAGACCGCAGGCCGTACAGCGTTCACGGCCCTCCTCATCCCTGTTCAGGATGTGGAGCCCGCGGAATACCTTGCTAAAGGGCCTTGTCTCTTCCGGGTATTTGATCGTGGCCTTCTTTTTAAAGAAATGCTTTAAAGTAATGGCCATTCCCTTAAAAATATTTACCAGGTATAGACGTTCCACCCAGTTCATCGGTCTCCGGTCAACGGGCTTGCTTCTGTTGGTTAATTGTACACTCATGGTCTCTTATCCAGTGCTTTATTTAATTTTTTTTATGGTATCAACTGCAGTGCATATCCCCGCTTCCTTGCGTCGCACTCTTGTACAGCTGTACTCCTGTCATCTATCCACTCATCACCTTTCACTACTTCTTCAGCCAAAGGATCACCAGCGCCGTTATGATCATATTGGCCAGGGCCAGTGGTATCAGGCGTTTCCAGCCCAGGCGCATCAGCTGGTCGAAACGGAAACGCGGGATCGTCCAGCGGATCCACATAAACACAAATACAAAGAACAGCGCCTTTGCCATCAGGGTAAGGAAGGTGAGCAGCGCTACCCAGTTCTCCCCGATATGTGTTGCCAGGCGGGCCTCGTTTACAAACGGGATATCATAGCCGCCAAAGTAAAGGGTTGCCATAATAACACCGCTGATAAACATATTAATGTATTCTGCAAACAGGTAAAAACCCAGCTTCATACTGGAGTATTCCTGGTGGTATCCGAAGTTCAGTTCATTTTCCGCTTCCGGCAGGTCAAAAGGCGTACGGTTTGTTTCTGCCAGAGCACAGATAAAAAAGATGATAAAGCCGATCGGCTGATAAACAATATTCCATACGGAATTATATTGCTCACCCACAATAACACTCATCTGCAACGACCCCGTCAGCATCAGCACCGCGATCAGCGATAATCCCATTGCCAGCTCGTAAGACACCATCTGGGAGGCACCGCGTATGGCAGCCAGCAGTGAAAATTTATTATTGGAAGCCCATCCGCCCAGCATGATGCCATATACACCCAGGCTCACGACCCCAAAAACATAGAGGATCCCGATGTTTACATCTGCCACCTGCAGCGGCACTACGCGATCACCGATGGACATATTCGCCCCCCAGGGGATCACAGCACTGGTCAGCAGCGCCGTCACCATCGCCAGCAGCGGCCCGAGGATGAACAGGAATTTTGAAGATGCCAGTGGAATGATCTCCTCTTTAAAAAAGAGCTTACCACCATCCGCCAGCGGCTGCAGCAATCCAAAAGGACCGGCCCTGTTGGGTCCGATACGGTCCTGGATAAATGCCGCCACCTTTCTTTCTCCATAAGTAGCATACATGGCCACCACCATCGACAAGGTAACGATGCCCGCGATCAGCACCAGTTTCTCAATAATAAAAATCCAATCAATAGCCAGTAAGTACATATTCTAAAATATAGCTTGTTAATCTTTTTTTTCTCCGATCATTTTATGGTTGAACACCGCTCCTGTAGCAGGTCCGGGGATCTTGCTCAGATCCACGGAAGGATCATTCACTTCACTGACACTGTGAATGTCCATCAGCAGTTTGGGAGCTCTTCCACCCATTACCTCGCTGATGGTTTCCTTGGGCTTGTCCATTCCTACATAGTGATTGGCCCCAATTACAGAATGCCGCGCTATTTTGGTAGGTCCTTCGATCACCCAGTCCTTAATATCCTTCTTTTCAAACCGGCATTCATTACAGATCCATCCGGTTTTTCCGTCTTCTGCCGGCAGGATCTCGCCCCACTGATCTTTACGGGCGGTAACACGTAATACTTCGTTGCCCCGTTCCCACAGGGTTACCTTACCACAGCAGTTGGGACAATCACGGTGTGCATCCACCGGTTTTGTAAACCAGACCCGGTTCTTGAAGCGGAATGTTTTATCCGTCAGCGCGCCCACCGGGCAAACATCGATCACATTTCCGATGAATTCATTGTCCAGCGACTTTTCGATATAAGTAGCGATCTCTGCATGATCGCCCCTGTCCAGTATTCCGTGCTGCCGTTTATTGGTCAGCTGATCCGCAGTGAACACGCAGCGGTAGCAAAGGATACAACGGGTCATGTGCAGCTGGATGTATTTACCCAGGTTATGTTTTTTAAACGTGCGCCGCTTGAATTCGTAGCGGGTCCCTTCCTTTCCATGTTCATAGCTCAGGTCCTGCAGGTGGCATTCCCCGGCCTGGTCGCAAACGGGGCAATCCAGCGGGTGGTTGATCAGCAGGAACTCCACCACACTGTTCCGGGCACCGATCACGCGTTCGCTTGTAATGTTCTTTACTTCCATGCCATCCATCACCGTGGTACGGCAACTGGCCACCAGCTTGGGCATCGGGCGGGGATCTTTTTCGGACCCCTTGCTTACTTCCACCAGGCAGGTACGGCATTTACCACCACTGCCTTTCAGCGGGGTGTAAAAACACATAGCCGGAGGCGCCACGTCACCGCCTACCATTCTTGCAGCCTGCAAAATGGTGGTACCGGGGGGTACTTCCAGGGTAACATTGTCGATCGTTACCTTAAAGTTTGCAGGGGGTTCCTGTTTTATTTCGTCTGCCATATTTGTTTCTCGCGGCGCTCACAGCGAAGCAGCGACGCAATTTTTATAATTTGTTCACAACTCTTTTTATCCCGTTCTTCAACATACTTACATTAAAATTTATCAACACACCAAGCTTCAGATTGGTTAGCTTTAAATATGTAAGCACCTGCTTATAATGAATGTCTGCGAAAGTTTCTATACTCTTTAACTCGAACAACACTTTTTCACATACAATAAGATCTGCCCTAAAACCGATCTCCAGTTTCATCTCTTCATGAATCACTGGTATTCCCTGTTGCCTTTTGAATAAAAGACCGGTTTTTGTTAACTCGTAACACAATATTTCTTCATACACACTTTCAAATAACCCCGGTCCATATTGCCGATGAATTTTAAAGCAAAGATCCAATACCTTGGTTGCTATATCATTTTCGGCAATCATCCGGTTCTTTTTTGATACTTCTAATCAGCTTCACTAAAAAATCCCCGCGCCGCAGCTCCACCGCGCCCGCCGCAAGAAACAATTAGACCACCGCAGGCTCCGCCACCGGCAACGGATCCGCATAATGCGCCAACCCGTAATTCCGTTGCTGGGCTTCCGCTGCATGGGTCACATGCCACTCAAACTCATCACGGAAATGCCGGATCGCTGCAGCAACCGGCCATGCGGCCGCGTCGCCCAGCGGACAGATCGTGTTCCCTTCTATCTTGCCCTGGATATCCCAGAGCAGATCGATATCGCTCGTTTTACCCTGTCCCTGGTCCAGGCGCAGCAATAATTTTTCCATCCAGCCGGTTCCTTCACGGCAGGGAGAGCACTGACCGCAACTTTCATGACGGTAGAACCGCGCCAGCGTATAAGTATGTTTCACCACGCACTGATCTTCATCCAGCACAATAAATCCGCCGCTGCCCATCATGGTACCGGTTGCAAAACCACCATCCGCCAGACTTTCATAGTTCATCATCCGTGATTCTCCTTTTGCCGTTTTCAGCAACAGGTTGGCGGGCAGTATAGGCACGGATGATCCGCCCGGAATGCAGGCCTTCAGCCGCTTGCCGTTTTTGATCCCTCCGCACCATTCATCACTATAAATAAATTCCTCAACGGAAATGGTCATATCTATTTCGTACACGCCCGGCCTGTTGATATTGCCGCAGGCTGAGATCAGCTTTGTTCCGGTTGACCGGCCCACGCCTATTTTGGCATATTCCTCTCCTCCCATATTGATGATGGGCACTACGGCGGCCAGTGTTTCCACATTGTTGACCACGGTAGGGCGGTCCCAGGCGCCTTTAACCGCCGGGAAGGGCGGTTTGATACGCGGGTTGCCGCGCTTGCCTTCCAGGGATTCGATCAGGGCGGTTTCCTCTCCACAGATATAGGCTCCGGCGCCCCGCTGTACATAGATCTCACAATCAAAACCCGAGTTAAGGATATTCTTACCCAGGAAGCCATTGGCCTTTGCTTCGGCGATGGCCTGCTCCAGGATATCGGGGATCCATGCATATTCTCCCCGGATATAGATATAGGTCACATTTGACCCCAGTGCATAGCTGGATACGATCAGCCCTTCAATAAGAAGATGCGGAATGAATTCCATCAGGTAACGGTCTTTGAACGTACCCGGCTCGCTTTCATCTGCATTACACACCAGGTGACGGGGTACCCCCTCCGGCCTGGCGATAAAGCTCCATTTCATCCCGGTTGGAAAACCGGCACCGCCACGTCCTCTCAGACCGCTTTTCTTTACCTCTTCCACCACTTCATCCGGCGACAGTTTCAGCGCCTTTTCCACACTACGGTAACCGCCGTTCTTACGGTAAACATCATAATAGCGGATGCCTTCAATATGTGCGTTCTCTAAAAGTAATTTTCTGCTGCTCATTATTTTATTCCTTTTCCAAAACCAGCTGCGGGCAACTAATTTTTGGGCTTATCGTAGTTGAACATCCAGCTGATACCGAATTTATCGGTCACCATCCCGAATTTCGCGCCCCAGAACGTATCCTGGAGCGGCATAGTGATGGTTCCTCCGGCTGCCACGGCCTCAAAGGCCCGGGTGATGGATGCTTCATCAGTAAAATTCAGCGCCAGGCTTACATTTGATCCGCTGGTAACCGGTTCCGCCCCCGGCGCACAGTCGCTTACCATAAAACTCATTTCACCGGCATTGAACAATGCATGCATCACTTTATCCTTATGCGAATCCGGACTCGGGAAATCGGCCTGGGTATCCCCGAATGTCTGCTTGTGCACAATTTGCCCGTTGAAGGCATTTGCGTAGAAGTCCAGTGCTTCCGCCGCGTCGCCGTTAAAATTCAGATAAGGAGTAATTGCCTGCATCGCTGTATTTTTTTTAATTATTAACGGACGCCTTGCTTCTGCACTCAGCAATAATGGCGTCAACCTTTTCTTTTGTAAGATGTTCTTTATAAAATTTGCCCAGCTGCATCATCGGCGCATAACCACAGGCGCCCAGGCACTCCGCCGTTTTCAGTGTAAACAGCCCGTCTTCCGTGGTTTCCCCGGGTTTTATATTCAGCCGTTCGCCGATATAGGCAATAATATCATCACTTCCCTGTATCATGCAGGGGCCGGTCTGACACACTTCAAATACATATTTTCCCACCGGCTTCAGGTTGTACATCGTGTAAAACGTAGCCACCTCATACACTTCAATGGGCTCTATTTGCAGCAATGTTGCTACATAGTCCATTGTTTCCGTGCTCAGCCAGCCAAACGCTTCCTGGGCCAGGTGCAATACCGGCAGCAGGGCGCTCTTTTGCTTACCCTCCGGATACCGCGCCGTGATCTGGCTCACTTTTTCCAATTGTTCCTGAGAAAACTGTGTCATTATCTTTTGCTCCATTATTAAAATCCATTAGGCATCCATTTCCCCTGCGATCAGGTTCATGGACGACATTACAACGATTGCGTCACTCAGCATCGCTCCTTTAACCATTTCGGCATAAGCCTGATAGTAAATAAAACAGGGGCGTCTGAAATGCAGGCGGTAAGGGGAACGTCCGCCATCACTGATAAAGTAAAAGCCCAGCTCGCCATTGGCCCCTTCCACGGCATTATATACCTCTCCTGCCGGCATATTGATCTCACCCATGATGATCTTAAAATGCCAGATCAGGGCTTCCATTTTTGTATAAACATCCTTTTTGGGCGGCAGGTAGTATTCGGGCACATCCGCATGGTATACCGTAGCCTCCTCTCCTTTGAGGTCATTCAGTTTCCGCAGGGCCTGTTCAATAATGCGGAGGCTCTGCCACATTTCTCCGTTACGCACCAGGAAGCGGTCGTAAGAATCACCGGTTGAACCAACCGGTACTTCAAAATCAAACTCTTCATAACTGCTGTAGGGCGCTACTACCCGCACATCGTAATCCACGCCTGCGGCCCTCAGGTTGGGACCCGTAAACCCATAGTTCAGCGCCCGCTCCGCACTGATGGGACCCGCACCGATGGCGCGCTCCATAAAGATCCTGTTGCGGGTGAACAGGTCTTCAAATTCTTTCAGTACTGCGGGGTATTCCTTTAAAAACCGCTCTATTTTTTCAAACGCGGTATTGGTAAAGTCTCTTTCAAAACCGCCGATGCGGCCGATATTGGTGGTAAGCCGGGAGCCGCAGATCTCTTCATATATCTCATATACCAGCTCGCGGTATTGCATTACATATAAAAAGCCGGTATAGGCCCCGCTGTCCACACCCATGATCGAATTACAGATCAGGTGATCCGTGATGCGGGCCAGCTCCATAATAATTACCCGCAGGTAATCCACCCGTTTGGGTACCTGCACCTTCAGCAGCTTTTCGCAGGTAAGGTGCCATCCCATATTATTGATGGGGGCGGAACAATAATTCAGCCGGTCTGTAAGGGGCGTGATCTGGTATAAGGGGCGGCGTTCCGCAATCTTTTCAAAGGCTCGGTGAATATAGCCCACAGTAGAATCAGCTGCAACAATTTTTTCACCGTCCAGCTCAATAATATTCTGGAAAACACCATGGGTCGCCGGATGGGTCGGACCCAGGTTCAGTGTGGTTGTCTGTTTCTCGATACTACCGCTCGGTAATAATACATTGTCGCTCATAATCTATATTCAAAAATTAACCCTCGTTTCTTCTGCAGGCCCTTTTTATATTACCTGGTCAGTGCTCCGGTATCAGGCTTATTTCCCCGGCCCTTTAAACCTGTAACTACCAAAACCGATCAGATAGAGTACGGCTGCTGTTAAAACCCCTGCTGCTACTCCTTTCATAGTGCCGGAGTGCACAAAGAACACCGTAAACAACGCAACAGTTGCCAGGATAACCATCATCCGGGTCCTGTTCAGCTGTAACCAGTAGTAAAGTCGTTCCATGCTCTTGGTTTTTAACTCAATAATATTAACAGGCACTACCGGCCAAACATCTCATCATCCTTATCCACACGGCTCTGGTCTTCCAACGGGTATTCCTTGCGCATGGGGAAGTAATCCATTTCATCCACATTCAATATCCGCTTGAGATTGGGATGGCCAATAAAATTGACCCCATAAAAATCATATGTTTCCCGCTCCATCCAGTTGGCCGCTGCAAAAATTCCGGTGGCCGTATATACATCCGGCTGACTGACATCCGTAAATACTTTATAGCGCACGCGTACATTCTCCCGCATATTGTGAAGATGGTACACCACGGCGATCTCCTGACCCTTATTATCCGGATAATGAACACCACAGAGGTCCGTAAGAAAATTAAATCCGAGAGAAGGTTCTTCCATCAGAAAGTTCAGCACCTTCAGGTTGATTTCCTTACCGGACCGAAAGCTCAACAAGCCGTATTGCTCTTCGAAATCCGTAACCTGGTCTCCGAATTTCGCCTCCAGCTTTTCCTTAATATATTGATTGGTCAATGCCATTATTCTAATTTGAAAACTTTTAATTTGAAAATTTGAAAATGAGGCCCGCGATCAGCAACTTCTACCAAATCCAGGCTTAACAATATCCTGTTTCACTATCAAATCATCAAATTTTCAAATTTGTTTATTGTATGCCGTAACTATCCAATAATGCTTTATACTGCTCACCATTCCTCCGGCGGAGGCTTTCCTTTCCTACCAGGTCCTGGATCCGCATCAGGCCATCCAGTATGGCTTCCGGCCGCGGAGGGCAGCCCGGCACATAGACGTCTACCGGCACTACCTGGTCGATGCCCTGCAATACGCTGTAGGTATCAAAGATCCCACCACTGCTGGCGCAGGCGCCAACGGCAATCACCCAGCGGGGCTCGGCCATTTGCAGGTACACCTGTTTCACAACAGGACCCATTTTTTTAGCAATGGTACCCATTACCATCAGCAGATCACATTGCCTCGGAGAAAAGCCAACCCGCTCACTGCCAAAGCGCGCAATATCGTAGGTAGCCCCCATCGTTGCCATAAATTCGATACCGCAGCAGGAGGTTGCAAAGGGCAGCGGCCACAGGGAGTTTTTGCGGGCCAGCCCGATGACACTGTCCAGGGTAGTAGCGAAGAAACCCTGTCCCTGATGCCCTTCCGGCATTTCTGCCATGCTGATATCGGCCTCAAGCGGTTTTTTCTTAATATTATATGATACTGGTCTCATGATGTTCAGAATTTGGAAATGGGATCAAAAGGGAGCCGTAATGATGTACCGTTTTTACAGGCATATCAGTCTTCCCATTTTAATGCACCCCGTTTTACAATGTAAATGAACCCGCACAGAAAGAAGGCCACAAACAACAATACAGCGTAAAATCCACTCCAGCCAAGCTCTTTAAAATTTACCGCATACGGGTAAAAAAAGATCACTTCCACATCAAATAATACAAAGAGGATCGCCGTGAGAAAATACTTGATGGCTATGGGCTGGCGGGCCTCCCCATGGGATTCGATCCCGCTGGCGAAGTTCTGCAGTTTATCCGCAGTCTTTCTTTTGGGGCCCAGCAGGTGGGTCACACCCATCAGGGTAACTATCATTCCTGCTGCAAATAAAATCTGTAAACCGATGGGCAGATAAGAGCCAGCAGTGTCTAAATTCGTCTGTATCGCTAAATTAACCATCTCAAATATGCAATACGCAAAAATAAGGTAACCTGTTAACAAATCCTTTTTTTCAGGCGGCTAAAACTAAAACAGCTCCGAAAAATTCCGGAGCTGTTTACATTATTAAAAAATTAACTATTGTTTCTGAGGTGCGGTACCCGAGGAATCCTTTTTAGGTGCCGTACTGGTAGTATCCTTGGCTTCTGCCGCAGTGCCACCGGTCTGGCTTTTGGCAGGGGTTTTTCCTACTGCGTCGATATATCCCTGCAGCTGTTGTTTTACACCCTGATCATCTGTATTGTCACGTGCAATGGTAAGGTATTTCACACCATTTTCCTTATCTCCGGCCACATTTACAAAATAGGTAGCCAGCGTGGTTGCCGTGGTGAACAGGTTGCTTTTAGCACCTGCAGAAGTATCTGTTTTGGAAAATTCGATCAGTTTTTCACCATCCGGAACCATTATGTTCTTGGCATTGGTGGAGTCAAAATTAGAACTGGACCGGAAGGTCATCAGGTATCCGTACGGATGTTTGTATTTTGTACGCATTACATCAAAATCCTTCCAGGCTTTTTCGTAATCCTTTGCCTGCAGGTAGGCGTTCCCTGCCAGCCAGAAATCGTTCACAGAAAGCGAAGCTTCCGGTTTTACTTCGGCGATCTTGTTCAGCATGTCGCCCTGTAATCCGAATTGTTTTTTATCCCCGAAGAATTTAGCGGCTTCCTGCAGCATTTTCACACGACCGGCCACAGTGGTATCTGCTTTCAGTCCGTCTTCGTAGGCCTGCATCACCTGGTCTTCCTTACCCGGAGTAGCTGCGTAAACAGTGGCTTTCAGGTTATAGTCCAGGGGATCCAGATCTTCCTTGTCTACCTTTTCAAAGTATTTTTCAACGAAAGGAAGAGCAGATTTAGCATCACCTTTATCTACATAACTCCATGCCAGTACTTTATAAACATTAGGTTTTGTTTGCTCTCCTGCTTTCTGAATGATACCATTGGCCACAGCAATAGCTTGGTCATACTCTTTGTTAATGTATAAGGTAGAAGCCTTGTAGTAATCATTGTTTGGATTCGGATCCGAATTTGCAATAATTTTATCTGCGATTGCCTTTGCACCTTCATTATCTCTTGTCCCAAGCTTATACAGATACAGCTCTTCGTAGGCTGGCAGATAGCCAGGATTGGCAGCTACCGCCTTATCTAAGTTCTGCTGAAACACTTCATAGTTCTTCTGCGATTTGAAGATCATCGCATTTCTTAAATATGCTTTGGCAAAGCTGGGCTCTGCGGTCACCGCATCGCTGTAGGCGCCAAATGCCAGGGTACCGTCACCGGGTTTTGCCTTACGGTAAGCATCTCCCAGGTTGGTCAGGATATCGGCTCTCAACCAGTTATTCTTTGTCTTTTCGGTTTCGGCTTTTGCCTCCTCCAGTTTCTGAACCGCATAGTTGATATCACCGATTTTATCGATATTGTTATATTCCTTGGCAATGGCCGCTCCTACTGCATTCAGGATCTCGGGATCGTTGCCTTTTCTGCCTTTGCTGGCAGTAAGCGCTGCTTCAAAACTTTGTTTTGCTTCATCCGCCTTTCCATCAATCAATTGCAGTTGGCCTTTTGCCGCCAGCAGCCAGGCATCATTGGGTTTGGCCGCCAGTGCTTTGTCCAGCGCCTGCTGGGCACCGGCTTTATCCTGATTATCAATATCTGTGCGTACCAACCAGTAGGTAGCCTCCGGTTTATCGCCCTGCTTTTCAAAAATTGCTTTTGCTCCCAGCACTTTTCCCGAGTATAATTCTTTTACACCATCCTGTATGGACTGCGCATTTGCTGCCGCTGCCCCCAGAACTGCTGTAAGTGCTAAAAGACCGATTTTTTTGTTGATCATTTTTCTAATTTTATTTTACCAGTAAATAATAGATGTTGTAAATATAAATAATCCTTTTAAGTTTTATTCTTTTGTTTGGGCCGGCCGGACGATAAAATTCCGCCGTCCCGGCATCAGGTAAGCCCTTTTAAAAATCAGCTGTCCGATCTCTCCTCCCACGAAGTCTGCAAACCCTGTGCCTAAACCTCTGTGCCCCTCTTTTAATATGTAAACCAGGTCTCTCGTCATCGGATATCGGCTGGTGTAGATATTTGCCTGCACCGGTAAGACGTATTTTCCCGGCTTATCGGTACTTTCCAGCTGCACAATTTTAACTTTTTTTAAAAAACTCATCTGCTGTGCGTCATCCTTATTCCCGATCCAGCTCACCCCAATAAAACCAATGGCATCCGGGTTATTCGCCACAAAATGGATCACCGAGTCACTGGTGCTGGCCCCCATGGCCCGGGGCGTGATCTTCTGCCCCTTCAATACGCTGTCCAGCAGGAACCGCACCGTACTGGTCGCCGACAATCCGTCCAGAACCGGCACCAGGGGTTTGCTGTAAGTACCGGTCAGGATCTGCCGGATCTCCCCCATTGTAAGCAATGTATCCCTGGAGGAGGGCGGCACGATCACCGCCACCGCATCCCTTGCCACCGGCAGCTGCTTTACCACCACATGCAGCGAGTCCACCACCGACCTTATCTGCGCTTCAGACAACTTAACAGTGGCGATCACCATCCGGATGCTGTCTGTGAACAGGTCCTTCATACACTCGGATTCCGGTTTGTATACTGCCCGGATATGTGTACTGTCATTATTGGACTCGTACACCTGGATCAATGCATCCACAATGGGTTTGAACGATTCGTCCGCACTGATGGTGATGGATCCTTTGTTGGGGGTATCCGTAAAATCCTGCGTTTTTTCATTGCCCGAAGAACAGGCGCACAGGGTGGATACGATGATACAGTTCCATATTACGAAGCGCAATATCCTCATTTCTCTATTTAAAATAATTTTTCCTGTAGCCCCTGTAAATACGCCATCCCCCATAAATCACAAACAACGCTCCCAGGAAGATATCTATTGCGTCCGGCGGGAACCGCTTATTCAAAGGGATGTCAAACCGGTGCCGTATGATCAGAAACACGCCTACACAAATAATTACCACCCCCATCGCATAATCCAGTACCGATCGCATCCCGGCAACCTGTTTGTTCCGTTGCCTTTCATAATCTTCATTTGATTTTACAGTCATATCGTTGATGAGGAGCGGCAATTTATTGATTTTTCTAATTAGATACAAAATTTTAAAATTCCATAATCCGGGATGTTAATAACCAATTAACCCCCTGTTAAAATCCCGAACTGTCTGAACTAAATGTTATTTTTATTGACTGTATGTATTTTATAAAAACCCCCTGGTGGCTGAAAAAAGTCTACACGCGTTACCTTTGGGATATCCCGGTTGCAGAAAAAAAGATTTTTTTAACATTTGATGACGGTCCGCACCCTACAGCCACGCCATTTGTACTGCAGCAATTACGGGCCTATAAGGCAAAAGCTACTTTTTTCTGCCTTGGTAAAAATGTGGTCGCAGAACAGGAGCTCTACCAAAAACTCCTGGCAGAAGGGCACCGGGTGGGCAACCATACCCATAACCACCTGAACGGCTGGAAAACGGATACCGGTACCTACCTGGAAAATATCCGGAAAGCCGCGGAAAGTATTGATTCCGGCCTGTTCCGGCCCCCTTACGGGCGCATCCGGAGAAAACAGGGCCGCCTGCTGCTGCAGGGTGGCGCCGGCCGGGCATTTAAAATAGTGATGTGGGATGTGCTGAGCGGGGATTTTGACCGGAAACTCGCACCCCGGCGATGCCTGCAGCATGTATTAAAAAGCGCGCAGAGCGGCTCGATCGTTGTCTTTCATGACAGTGAAAAGGCATTTCCCAACCTGTCGTTTGTGCTCCCCCGCATGCTGGAGCATTTTTCTGAAAAAGGATTTTTGTTTGAAGCGGTACCGCAATCATCAGTTGAATAAACAGGGCCCGGGTAAATACCCAAGCCCGATTTTTAATCCGTACCCTATGAAAACTTAGGGGTGAAGGTAGATTGTTTTCAACACTTTGTCAAAAAAATATTGGTTAATATTGCCATTTTAACAACCCATGTTCAAATCATGCTGATCGATACCCATTCCCATATATACAGTAAAGAATTTGATGCCGACCGTACAGAAATGCTCCGACGGGCTTTTGATGCCGGTATTGCTCCCATACTGATGCCGGCGATCGACAGCGAGACTCATGCGGCAATGCTGCAGCTGGAGGCGGACTATCCGGGCCGTTGCATCAGCATGATCGGCCTGCACCCGGTTTCCGTAAAAGAAGACTTCAGGGAAGAACTGAAACAGATCGAGCAGTTGCTGACCCGGCGTCCGTTTGTTGCCATCGGGGAAACGGGACTCGATTTTTACTGGGACCTTACCTTTAAAGAACAACAGGTTGCAGCCTTCGAACAACAGATCGAATGGGCCCTTGCCTACCAGCTCCCTATTGTTATCCATAGCCGGGAATCCACTGACGACTGTTTGGAAATCATCAAAAAATTCACTCCCAAAGGGTTAAAAGGTATTTTTCACTGTTTCGGTGGCACACTTACCCAGGCGCAGGCCATCACCGACCAGGGTTTTTACCTGGGTATCGGCGGCGTACTGACCTTTAAAAAATCCGGGCTGGACCAGGTTCTGAAACAATTGCCGCTGGATCAGATCGTACTGGAGACCGACGCCCCTTACCTGGCCCCGGTTCCTTTCCGCGGAAAGCGGAACGAGCCGGCCTATCTGTTGCAGGTAGCTCAAAAACTGGCTGAAGTAAAGGAGATGGACCTTGCCGGAATTGCTGCAGCTACTACGGCCAATGCAAAAAAATTATTCGCTTTATAGCTGGAGATCCCGTATTTTTGCAGCCCCAATTCAGAAAGATCGCTGTTGAAACGGGAATAAGAGATTTTTGAAAAGAACAGAATATTATTGGAGACGTGTCCGAGTGGTTGAAGGAGCACGCCTGGAAAGTGTGTATACGGGAAACTGTATCGCGAGTTCGAATCTCGCCGTCTCCGCCAAGGGGTTTCATCAGAAGCTCCTTTTTTTGTGCCCTCCTTTTTTTTCAATACAAGCGAATGTAGCCAAATATGGCAGGCCGGTACTGCCGGTTTCTCGGCGCAGATTGTTGCGCTCAATCAGTCGAACGCTGCGATCTGCTTTTTAAGTTTTGCCAGTCGCCCTGACCAAATCCGGAACAACATAAACAGGAAAATCAATGGTACAATTATTATAAAAATATATTTTTTACCATTCAGGCCCAATCCGTAAGTAAAAAAGACCAACAACCCCGTCATAAACAAAACCCGGGAAATAATGGATACGATGGCATAGACCCTCATTTTGACAAGGTAATGTTCCAGGGATTCCCTTATCGTTTTGCCGTCTACAAGATACTTTACAAACCGGTATCCCATAATATTATGAATAAACGGCATCAAAACCGCAATGATAAGTATCAGGTTAATCCATACCGGCTTCAGGTGTCCGTCAAACATAGTATAATAACACAGCAGAAAAACAGACCACCCTGCTATTTCCAGCGTCAGCTGCTTCCTGATCTCTTTTAAAACAGGATGTCTGTTTTCCGCCAGCATCGCCCGGATCGCTTCAATGGATTTTACGGGTGTTTTCACTGCATCCCAGTTATGTTTTAATTCATCAAATTCCATTTCTATTTTATTAATAATTTTTGAATTTTATTTTTTATCCTGTTGAGCTTTACGCCCACATAATTTTCATTTATTCCGATTATATCTGCTATTTGCTGATAAGTCAATTCTTCCAGATACAATGTTATAATCGCTTTTTCACCATCATCCAGTTGTTTCAGGGCAACGAATAGGCGCTCCTGCCGTTGTTCCAGTTCCTCGCTGGGTACTTCTTCGTACCAATCGGGTAAAACAGCCGGATATTCAACTGCTGGTCTTTTTTTACGAAATACTGCTATTGCTGTATTCAATGCAATACGATAGATCCAGGTACTTATTTTAGAATTGCCCTGAAAAGTGGGAAACGCTTTCCAAAGCTGAAAAACAATTTCCTGAAACAGGTCTTCCCGGTCTTCCTTGCTGTCTCTGTATAAGTTACAGATCTTATGAAGGATTCCCTGATGTGCTTCGATATGCTCTAAAAACTGTACTTGCACCATTGCCTGTTTGTGATTAAGATAGTACCCGGTCCCGGTTAGTTCGTGGATACATGTTTTATTTCCATCCTGTTAAGTAGTTCAACGAAAAAACGGACAGGTATCACCCTGCTCCGGGGTTATGAAAATTACTTAAAATAGTCACTGAGCAGAACGTGATCTTTCCCCCCCGGTTTTGCATCAGTAGAAAAATCATTTAAAAACTTACAGCGTTATCAAATAATTTTTTATGTAAGTTTTTAAAACAATCCGCAACTGATATATAAAAATGATAAAAGCACTCCTTATTGGTCTTATTGCAATTTTTTTTACAGTCGCCTGTACCAGGGAATCCTCTCCCGATGGAAGGGCACAAGTCCGGGATGAACACATTCAAAAAGAAATCGACCGTTTAAAAAATCAAAACAGCGCAATTCTTGATAGCATTGCGGCACTTCGGAAGACACTGGATGGTACTCGACGCAAATAATATGATTTGTATCATAACCCATATTTGGAGGATTTCGCAGGCTTTTTATTGATCGTAACCCGCACTCCTGCTGCTTTCCGGCAACCGGGCTGCACTCTATCCTTCCTGTAGGCTGCTTTTTCATACAGATTATTCTTCCGATATTGGGAAAATTTTTTACGCATTGGAGGCAGCAGGCTACATATGCTCTTTATTGATAGGCGTTTCGCTGGGCCTGATCGGCAGTGGTGGATCCATCCTGGCGATCCCGATACTGGTCTATTTTTTCGGGCTGACACCCGAACATGCCACCACGCATTCGCTGTTTATCGTGGGTATCACTGCCGCCGTTGCCGTAACCCGGCATCACCGCCTGGGCAATCTCAAAATCAAAGCGGCACTGTATTTTGCCATTCCATCCATTATCAGCCTGGTGCTGAGCCGCAAATACCTGCTGCCGGCATTGCCGGAAATTATTGCAGACCACGGAATACGGATCACCAAGCATATGCTGATGATGGTGTTGTTTTCCGTTCTGATGCTGGCGGCTTCGGTTTCGATGATCCGTAAAAGCGGGAACCTACGCTCCGGTCAGGCTTCAGCGGGCCGTTTGATGGTACTGGGACTTTTCATAGGAGTGGTGGCCGGTTTTCTTGGAGCAGGCGGAGGTTTCCTCATCGTTCCGGTGCTGATCTTTTACGGGGGAATGACGATGCGTTATGCGGTTGCCACTTCGCTGCTGATCATTACGATCAATTCACTAAGCGGTTTTATTGCCGACCTGCTGAACCAGGTGGCTTTTGATAAACGGCTGCTGGTAACCGTTGCTTCGACTGCAATGGCCGGGATGTTTGGCGGCCTGTATCTTTCCACCCGCATCGACGGAAAAAAGCTGCAACCCCTGTTTGGCTATTTTGTATTTGCAATGGGGCTTTTCATCCTGGCAAGAGAGCTGTTCTTCCCCAGCTGACCGTGCTGCAAAAAAGGCCATCAATGTTTCCACCTGCAATAAAACAAAAGTGCCATCCGGAACAGGTTCAGGCTGGCACTTCACATTGGCTGCAGGCGTTACGCCTCGTCAGGCCAGTTGTTCCGATAAGTTGAATCATTCAGCTTTATTTCCTTGGCGCTCAGCTGCATGGATATCTGCATGGGAAAGTCACCATCGTGATTATATTCTTCCTGGTAATCGATGCAATGGGCGTCCGAAAATTTCAGCGTTTTCAGTTTACTCATGCTGTCCCGCCGGTAAAAAGTCACTTCACCGCTTTTTGTTTGTGTAGAACTGATCATCCAGTCGAACAGATTGGTGTTGCCATTACTTTCAATAGTAATGTCAATGACTCCTCCCATGGGAATGGAGGTAGGGCGGTTGGTGCGGTCCGTTTCCTGAGAAAACCGGAAACGACAGCTAAGCACGGTTAACTCCTCGCCATCGGCCGTAAATTTTGCTAGAAATGACATAGATAATTATTTAAATAACCCGACCCTTTTGTGGACCGGGTTATGATTCCATTAGAGATAAAAGCTCAATCAGCTCAGTGTGTAGCAACCGGTATTAAACCGCCCACTGATTTACGTGAGAAGCGTTACCCATTGAGATTTCTTTTGCAGAAATGGTAAACGTTTCCGTGATAGGGTTATCACTGGTGGAGTTGAAGTTTTCGCGATACTGTACAAGGTATCCTTCTTTGAAGTTCAATTCCTTCATGGTTGCGTCTGAATCTCTCTTAGTAAAAACGATCTTGCCGTCTTTTCTTTCGAAATTGTTACACATCCACTCGAAGAAATTAGTTTCACCGGTTGATTCAACGGTCATCGTGATCTTTCCGCCACGGGTGATCGATGAAGGACGGCCGGTTGCGTCCGTTTCCTGATTCAAAGCGTAGTTCATGTCAAGAACGTTTACTTTCTTGCCAGCTACTTCGAATTGTGCTTTAAATGACATAACTGTACATTTTTTAGGTTAAAAAATAAAAAGTATAAAAACTATAAATAAAAAAAACGTACTCAGGGCCACAACACATTCTCCGCTCCGCTGCATTCCTGTGTTGTATGCCGGTTTTGTTCCCCTCTGGTAGCTCCTCAAAATCTCTTGCAACTTTTACTTTCCGTCCTGTTCGTATTTCGACATCCATTCTACGCCATCAGGGTCATCGCCCTTCTGGCCTTCCAGCTTAATCAGGAACGTTTTTGCCGGGAAATAGGGCTTCAGGTGTATATCCAGGTGGATCCGGTCCTTCTGTACCGGGTCCTGCTCAAATCTTTTAATCGTAAAATTTTCGATGAGCTTGCTCGGACCGGTAATCCCATCCAGGAATTTAACGATCTGCGAGTTCAGCTCTTTCCGCGTATTGGCATTGAAATTCTCAAATGCCCTCCGGTTCAGGAAATCCATCATCACCTTGGCCACATAATCAAATACCCGTACTACCGAATAGGTTTGTAAACCGATATTATCCCCGTTGAAAAGCGTTTTGGCAGAAAAGGCCATTACCTTTCCATATTCCTTTGCCATCGGAACCAGTCCCAGCTTTTCCAGTGAGGCGATCTCACTTTTCTTCAGATCAAATTTCACCCCATCCACCTCATTCATACTTCCGTATTTTTTACCGGCAGTAACCTGAGACATCAGGGTGTAATAGATCTTTCCTGCCAACGAACTGGAAGGTGGAACATACAGGTGCTCTTCTTCTCCCACAGCATCCACCTTGCCCCGGCCTACCAGCCAGTTGCAGGCCATAATGATATTGGAGCGATAAGGATCTCCGCCGGTAAGATTGGCCGCTTCAAACAGCTCCATCACATCATCCGGTGTATCGAGGTTCTCGAAATCCGTCACCAGCATTACTTTATTATCATGGGCGATCTTTGCCCATTTTTCCACCACCTTGTTGGAACCCAGGTAACCGGGCAATACCAGTATCCCATAGTTGTTCCGCAGGTCCAGGCGGTCGTAGTTATTTACCAGTTCGGCCTGAACATAATCGATAAAGCGGGTGTTGTCCAGGTCTTTTAGCTGGTCCAGCTCCGCATTCATTATGGAAATATTTTTTACCTTCTGGCTTTCGGTATTTTTAAAGAACAATGCCACCGACCGGTACGAACGTTCCAGTTCCTGGCTGCGTTCCAGCGATTTTTTCAGGTTCGACTTAAGCGTTGCTTCAGCTGTCTGGGCCTTTTGCTCACAGTCGTGCACCATTTCACTCAGATCATCGGTTTTACCCAGTACTTCCACCCACCATTCCAGGGTCTTTTTCAATTCTGCACGGTCCGCTTTCTTGGAAGATTCTTCCAGGAAGATCTTTTTCCGGGCCTTACGTTCGGGGTTCAGGTTCTGTACATTGTCGATCGCAGATTCCAGCAGATCAAAACCACCCAGCCGCGTCAGCGCCTGTAGATGGGAATCCAGTGAACCCAGCTCCTTTACCTCCGGCTGTTTAAACTCTTTTTGCACACCTTGTTCTTCCGGGGTAAGATTATTTTGAGCAGTTGCCATATATATTATTCAAAAGATAAATCAATAGAAGTTATTATTTAGAGCCGTCCAGTTCCTGCACCAGCACTTTCAGCGCGGCCAGCAGGTTCTCCTTTGTTTCTTTATCAGCCAGTGCCTGTTTCAGCAGCTTGTTGGTCTTTAACTGCTTTACAATTTTCTGATATTGCTGACGTTTCATATCCAGCTCACTCAGGTAAGTGCTCTGATGAGTAATGCCGGCGGCTCCAAAATCATTCAGTCCCCTGAAATGCAGGTCTTCCCTTTTTGTAGCGCCCTCTTCCGTTTCAAAGTCCATGGAAACAGAGGGTGCAAAATGATTGAACACTGCGTCAATATTGGTAAGTCCCTGTACAATCTCGGGTTTTACGGGGGGCAGGTCTGTCAATTTTTCGGCTAATAAAACGCGGTTCTGAGGTATATCTGCAAAAGCTTCAAACGCATCTGTTTTCACTTCTGTACCACCAATACCATAAGGTTCTAAAGGCATAGCTACTAATTTTACAGGTCTAAAAATCTTATTCTTTTTCTTTCAAGCACCTCTCAAAATATTTCAAGTCGGCTTCGGACCTCGTTTGACGTATTTTTCTTGAGTCAGCTCCTCTCAAAAATAATGATAAATTTCAAAACAAATCTAAAAAATAAATACTATCCGGTAATAAATAATTATTAAATATACCCGGAAATAGCGATGCTTGAGCGAGATCAATATTTGAGCCAACACCCTGATTTCCGATCCGTTATGTCAGATTTTCCCAAATCAGCTCCTCTTTATCGATATGCAGCTTTGCATGGGAGCCGGGCTGCAGTTCCCCGGAAATGATCTTTTTCGACAGGGGCCTGCGGATCTGCGACCGGATGACCCCGTGCAGCGGGCGGGCACCGTATTCCGGCGTGAAGCCCATCAGGGCCAGCTTTTTCTTTGCTTCCGGTGTGATCTCAATGCGGATCTGCTGTTTTTCAAGCGCCGCATACAGCGATTTGAGATGAATATCGAGGATCCGCTCCACCATCTGCTCTTTCATGGGTGCAAACGGAACGATCTCTGTAAGACGACCCAGGAACTCAGGACGGAAATGATTGCTCATAATGTTCAGCAGGCTCACCGGGTCCGGCGGGGCCTGGGTGGTATTAAATGAATCCACCACATGCCGGCTGCCGATATTGGAGGTAAAAATAACCAGCGCATTGGAGAAGTCTCCTTCCTTTCCCAGCTTGTCGTGGATCTTGCCCTCATCCATCAGCTGGAGAAAGATATCAAATACGGACTGGTGGGCTTTTTCGATTTCATCGAACAGCACCACCGAATAGGGTTGCTGGCGGATCTTATTGACCAGCAGGCCGCCCTCCTCATACCCAACATAGCCCGGAGGTGCTCCGTACAGCAGGGCTGCGGAATGTTCTTCCTTAAATTCCGACATATCGAACCGGATGATATTCGTCTCATCCTGGAAAAGGAAATCGGCCAGCGATTTGGCCAGCTCCGTTTTACCGGTACCAGTCGGCCCCAGGAAGAAAAAGGACCCGATGGGCTGTCCGGGTTTCCCCAAACCGGAACGGGACTCCAGTATCGACTCACTGATGATCTTGATGGCATGATCCTGGCCCACCACCCGCTGCTGCAGGATCTCTTCTATATTCAGGAGCCGCTCTTTTTCCTGGGCCTGGATCTTACCCAGCGGGATGCCGGTCTTGTCGGCCACGATGGAGATAACATCATGTTTATCCAGTTGGGTACGGTCCTGCTCCACCAGTGGTTTCAGTGTTTCATAAACCGTATCCAGATAAGCTGTGATCGCTTCCGCAGTTTTCATTTCCATCGGGTTTTCCGATGTGGGAACAGCGCTCCAGATCACCGGGCTCATACCATTTTTTAATTGCTGGTAATGCCATTGGTATTCGGACAGTTCGGTTGGCGCTTCCGCTGCGGTTTTTAATCCTTCATATTCTGCTTTACGACTTTCCAGCAGCGGCGATCCGGTATCTTTTACCAGGCGCAGGGCAGCCATGGACCGGTCGGCCAGGTCAATGGCTGCATCCGGCAGCCGCCGGTCTTTGATGTAGCGTTTTGCCAGGCGGATCGCTTCCTGCAGGGTCTCGTCAGGGGCGCTGATCTTATGGTGGGCCTCATACAGGGGCATTACCACCTTCATCATACGGAAAGCTGCAACAGCCCCCGGCTCTTCTACCGTCAGTGTTTCAAACCGGCGCGCAAAGGCTTCATCCCGTTCAAAATTTTTGCGGTATTCGTCAATGGTGGTAGCCCCGATAATGGTAATGGCGCCCTTTGCCAGCTCGGGCTTCAGCAGGTTGGCTGCTCCGGAAAAGGGACCATTCTTGTCCAGCAGCACATGTATCTCATCTATAAATAAGATCCCTTTTTCAAATTGTTTGATCTCGTTAAGAACCGATTTCAGCCGTTCTTCTGTTTCTCCTTTATAGGAAGCGCCTGCAGCCATTGCCCCGTTGTTCAGTTCGAACACACGGGCATTCTTTAAGAATGCCGGCACCTGCCCTTCTTTGATCGCAATGGCAAACCCGTCCACCAGCGCGGTTTTTCCCACTCCGGGCTCACCGATCAAAAGCACATTGGGCTTGGTACGCCGACTCAGGATCTCCGCCATCATGCGCACTTCCTGTTCCCTGCCGATGATGGGATCCAGTTTACCCTCGGCAGCCATCATTGTTTTATCGATACCGTATTTCTGTAATGCCTGCTTGTTTCCTCCCGCCGGCGCTTCCCCGGCCTGGGTGGCATTTTTTACTTCATGAAGCAATTGCGCCCCGGCCGCAGAAACCGTAGCCAGATCGATGACCTGCTGGCGCTGAACGGGGAATGTTTTCAACTGGTCGAAAGAAAAGGCGATGCCCGGGGTGCTGATGGAAGCCAGTACATGGATCGGTTCTATAGCATCATCGCCGGTTTGCAGACGGATATTGTCTGCATCCTCGAGAATGGCGGTAACATCATCCGCCGGTGGGATATCGTCTTTTAATGTGGTTGATTTCGGGCTGGATTCAATACGCACATCCGCCCAGTCGGCCAGGTAGTATACATCCACATCGGCCTGCACTAATACGGGATCCAGTTCCACATCCTTATGCAGCAAGGCTTTCAGCAGGTGTGCTGCCGAGTAACTGTTGTGCATATTTTCTTTGGCAATAGCTTTGGCGATATGTGTTGCCTTTTCAAGCGTTTTTGAAAATTGCATTTTGGTTTGTTGATTTTAAAGATTGTTTACAGATCCCTCCAGGACATTCCCAGCATTCCCGTTTTCACTTTTGCGATCACATCAATTTTATTGACACAATTGTTTTGCTTGTTCTTATAAAGCGTGGTGGTCAATGACAGCTTATCCCCTTTTTTAACCCCGGCCACTTTTTCAAAAAACTGCTGGAATGTAGTGGCTTTCCCGTTGAGGATAACGGTCGTGTTCATATTCCCCTCACAAAAGTATTTACTAAATGTGGAAATCGGCCGTTTTCCGCCTGCAGAATTCCGGAGCATCTGGTTGAAATCGGCGGCGGCCACATCCGGGTACATCACTACTGGTTCGGGTACCTGGGGCTGGGCCTGGGGTTGCTGAGGCTTGGGATTCAGCTGATCGGGCAGCGGAGCAGTCTGCGGATCATCATTCACACGGGGACGAATGATCGGCCCGGGTGTTCCTGCCGTTGCCCGCGGCACTTCGGCGGCGGCCTTCGGGTTTACAAATATCTTTCTTACCAGCGGGGTCTTCAGGTTGCCGTTGATCACTACAGAAATCGTTTTCCATCCGGGTGTTTTATAAGTATAGTATTGATTCCTCAGGGTTCCATCCACATTGGCCGTTTCTCCGAAACGCCATTCCCAGCTGGTCGCCCGGGAAGAGGTATCCGTAAAAAGAACGGGGGCATCCACTTCCGCCGTAGCCGGCATAATCACTTTTGCAATCAATGTAGAATCAATGATTTCCGGCGCCTCGTTTATGGTAATGGTCTTGTATTCCACACATTTCCCGTCCACTGTGAGCACGATCGTATAATTACCCGGACTGTCAAATGAATGCAGCGACGATCCCACCTCCGTGATGCTCCGCTGGTTATCGCCGAAATCCCAGTGCAGCCGTTTAAAATTCTTCACATCGGTTTCAAAGCGCACAATAGTACCCACCCGCAGATCGTTTCCGATGGTCTTGATATTAAAATCCGTACAGGGTTTATAATTTTTAAAGCGAACTACAAATGCCAGTGAAGCAAGGATGCATACTGCCAGCAATGTAATGATCACATTGTCATCCAGGCGAAAAACCATAAACTGTTTCTTCTGCATAGGAAGGATTTTGCGATTTTTAGTAGTTTTTATAAAAGTTTTTTACTTTAAAACTTAATTTTGCCTCATGTTACCACGAAAAATAGTTGGCGCCTTGTTAATCACTCTTATTGTATCCGGCTGCACCCTTTTTAAAAAACCTGTAGCCCATGATTACAGCACCTCTCTTTATATAAACAACAGCACAAATAAAGACAGCAATAATACCCGCGCAACAACCGCAGCCAATAAGAATGGTGCGGCCGGCGCAAGCACCCTGTCGCGGTCCGATTCACTTCTCAAAACCAAATACGCTTATTATTTACAGGTGCCGGCCGACAGCATCACCAACCTGAAACTCTACCGGTTTATTGATGAATGGCTGAATACTCCTTACCAGTGGGGCGGAACTACCAAAAGAGGTATTGACTGTTCTGCTTTAATGCAGCGCCTGCTGGCCGAGGTATACGAGATCTATATTCCCAGGACCTCCTATCAGCAATACTTTACCGAAAACGTGGAGCGTTTTGCACGCTGGGAATCACTGGCAGAGGGCGACCTGATCTTTTTCAAGACCATTCCCGGCAACCCCATCACCCATGTGGGTCTATACCTGGGCAACGGCCGGTTTGTAAACTCTGCATCCCGCGGGGTTACCATAGAAAGCCTGCGGAAACCCTACTGGGCCACACGGTATGTGGCATCCGGACGGCTGATCGTGAACAAATCCAGAAAAGTGGCAAAAAATTAAGTCAAAGAGCGAACCCTGTTCTAACGGGGCGTTGTTAATAAATTATTCATCTGGGTCCTGCATTCTGTAAGATCCCTGCTCAGTTGCGCATTTTCGGACTTGAGCTTCTCTACTTCTGTAGGCATGTCACCGATATCGGTTATTTTATTGGTAGCTTCCAGGTAGCGTTGAAATACATCGATCACATTTGTATTCAGGCGTGAATACATACTGCTGTCCTTATACTGCAGGTTGTTCAGGGTGCGGATCTTTTCCATCACCAGGGAGTTCAGATAGGCCTTTTGCGCACCTGGTTTCCGCAGCGAATCGATCAGCACCTTTGTTTCATCCATTGTTTGTACAAACCGGTCCTGTGCAGCCTCCTGCAGTTTAAAATTATTCAGTTGCTGGCGCATCATACGATTGTCCTTTGTGGGCACTGCCGTATCAAAATAAAATGCCAGCAACACCAGCCCCACCGCTAAAATAAACAGAAACAAAAATTTCCAGAAAGCCTGCTGGCGCTCCTTTGCATTGATAACTATTTGCGACATGTTCTTTTATTTTTTAATTGCTGTTACAAATCGGATCAGTCGGCCAGGAAGAATCCGCGTTTCCTTGCCTGTACCTCTTCTTCGGGTATCACCAGTTTTTCCTTTACAAAAATTCCTGTTTCCTTTTTCTTGCCGATATAATCCAGCGCTGCCAGGTTGGTAAACAACTGCAGGATCAGCGCACAGAACTTCACATTCTTATCAATGCCCTGGCGGATATTGAGATGATCGTAGCGGTAATTGGTGATCTCGGTGATCTCATCTTCCAGCTCTCCCTGGTTCACGTTGCACCACTCGGTAAAGTAATTGATCATCTCTTCTTTTGCAGAACCGATATAGATGTCTATCGCATTTTTTATGGTGCGGGCCAAACCGGAAACGGCAGATACCAGGTTCACCGGAGGGCCGTATAAAACATCATGACGATAGCTGCCGTATACCTGTGAAATATAGAACAGCACCTGCTCACTCAGCTGGCGCACCGGATCGATCAGCTCGTTCTGCTGGTTTTTCTGAAGGATCTTTTGAAGGATCTGGAGGGCATTCAGTTCCATCCGTCCAAAAAACTGTTCTGTCTCCGCATGATGCTGTACCAGGCTTTCATGACTGTTGACTGCGGTACAGGGGGGCAGGTAGTCCTCTTCCAGCGACACGGTCTGATCGCGGATGATCACTTTACCCACGGGCAGCTGAAAGGCGCCCAGTGTATTCAGTGAGGTTTCTGATACCGGAAGCAGCGACACGCCGAAGGCCGGTTCGGTAAAGGGAAGACGGATGGGCTGTTCTTCCGGGTTGGCGGCGCCGGACGGAACCGGGTTATAAGGATCCAGCGAGAGGATCACATAATACGCTTCCGATTTCCCCTGTAATTCTTTAAACGGAACACTCAGCCCGGGGATCTTTGCACTCAGTGGACTGGCATTATCGGTTGAATCGGTATCCAGCCGGATCACGTAACCGCCGCGTGTGATAGCGGTGCATGACAGGATGCGTACATTCACATGCTGCATATTGTCCACACTTACCCATATCCGCGGAGCCTCAATGGCAGTGCTGATGGGCAGCAGCCCATAATTGTGATCATTCAGGAAAACGCTGTTGCTCAGTGCCTGCTGAAATACAGCAGCATTGTGCTGGGCTATGAAATGATTCTTGTTGATCTTCATTCCGTTTACCCAATTCACGGGTTTGTATTCTTGTGTGCGATTCATATCTTTTTGAATTTATCAGGACACCCTGGAACAGATGATAATATCATTTTCTCTGACCTTATTGATAAATATCGTTCTTTCAGGATCTATATATTTTGTAAACAAGGTATACCATTTGGGCTTTTTGAAAAAGATCCATCCCGAAGGTGCTCCTTTTTCATTGATATAAGCGATGCTGGAGCTGGGATGCCGTTCATTGTAATCGTTGATGAAATAATAGAACAGTTCGCCAAACTCCATATCCACCGGCGCTTTTGCCCGGAAATTCGTAAAATGTTTATCCGCTCCTTTTTTGTGAAACTCAAAACTGATCACCAGCAGGTTCCGCAGCTTTTTTTCATCTACTTCGGCCACTTCCATATGAGCAGGGTAATACCATTGCTTGAGGATCTTGAAAGGAATGGCAACAGCCTGCCGGTAGGTGTAATAAACAATCAGAGGTATAAAGAAGATAACCCCCGCCGTTGCCATGGTTACATCCATATGATCCTTGCGGAACAGCCGGTAGGTCATCATAAAACACAGCCCCCCGATAAACATAATGGCGAGTGTCAGAAAGACTTCCGCCCAGTATGTTTTTTCATTCACCCATTTAAGGCGGGTATGCAGTGTGTACACATGCAGGATACC
This sequence comes from Niabella beijingensis, assembly GCF_020034665.1. Classification (NCBI taxonomy): domain Bacteria; kingdom Pseudomonadati; phylum Bacteroidota; class Chitinophagia; order Chitinophagales; family Chitinophagaceae; genus Niabella; species Niabella beijingensis. The sequence goes on from NZ_JAIQDI010000001.1 coordinate 1,480,384, forward strand.
GAGGCTCAGAAAAAAGAGCTGAAAAAGAAGAAACTGCTGCGTATTGCTTTCAAGAAAACGGAACCAGGACAACAGCCCGATGAGCGCAAACCCTGCAGCATATAGCAGGATATAATACACGGTAGGCTTGGTAAAAGGCTTAAAGCTGCCCCGTATCTTCGAAACAATCAGCCCCATTATTACGGACATGCTGATAAAGCTTACCCCCAGGTAAGGCAACGCCGATTTCAACGATGGTGAAAACCAGTTTTCCATTTATGTCTCTGTGTTGTTCCTGTATTAAAAAAATTAAAAAACCATTTACATAATTGACGAATAGCCAAGGATCACTTCGCTGTCCTCATCAAAAGACATTTCGCCAGCCTGTTGCGCCACCAGGATCTCCACTTCAATATCGGCCTCCACCGGTGCAAAGTAATCATTAAAGGTCTGGATCAGGATGTCCTTTTCCTTATTGTTTATGAAGTCGCTCACTTTGTTGTGCTTCAGGGGTCCGATCCGGTATTGCAGCACCGGGTAGTCTTCCATGAATTCTGCTCCGCACACCATCGCATCCCCCAGGGCGGCCCCTCCCAGTCCGGCTCCCGCACCCAATCCGTCTGCGGCTTCCACGTGAATCAGTTCCGGCTCTTTCCGGATGATCTGTACCGGTTCGTTCAGCAGCGCTTTCAGACAGGATTCCATAACCGGAAGATTGCCGCTGATCTGATGCGCATAGGGCAACAACAGCAAAAATGAAGCCGCTTCATATATTTTAAAAGAGGGCGGCAATCCCCAGAAGTCCAGGAAATACCGGGTAAGTATCTTACTTTTCAGGATGTCCAGCAGGTTGATCTCTTCTTTTTCAAGCATCAGCTGCTGGTAAAAAAATTCATTTTCAAAAGGCTGAAAGAATTTCCGGGTCTCGGTTTCCTTTGCCTGGTTTTTTTTGTAGCGGTCAATCATCTCCGCCACACCGGAACGTTGCCGGAATTCATTGGTTTCCGGCTGATGAAACAGCGCTTCCGGCAGCATATCATAAAATCCGGGACGTGATAATCTTATTTCAAGGAACATCCGGTACCAGTCGTCCTCAATTACACTGGCACCAAAAATGTCTTTTACGAATTCCCGGTAAAAGTACCCGTTGTTGTGCGTCACATATCCCTGCCCGGGAAATCCGTTCTCTATGGCATGGTTCAGCAGCACCTCGGCTTTTACGTCGGTGTCGCGCTCCTGTAACAGTTTCCACAGGTATTGTATCTTTTCCTCTTTCTTCATAATTAAATCCCCGGGGCTTCTTTTATAAACACCCGGTAGGGTATAAAGGCCATGGACCGCTCTGTTAACTGCAGCGCCAGTTCCTTTTCCCATTGCGCCACTTCTCCTTTTTCCTGCGCCTCTATAAATTCTTTCCGCTTTATGGCAACCGTAACATCAATGGTCTTCATAAAGCCTTTGGTGGTTTCTGCCGAAACCATAAATCCTTTTTCCACTGTTACCTCCTGTACCATGTCGCCCAGGAAGAGCCGGCAATACAAGGCAATATCATTACGGCTCATCACCCGGTCCTTCGACAGCAGGGCATATTTATAGGCCACCACGCTGTCCGACTGGCTGAGCCGGTTCTTGCCGCTTTGCGTATTGGTGAGCAGGAAAACGGAAGAATGATTGACCGATCCGGTCTTATAAGGCTGCAGGCGCGTACCGGGTCTTAACCCGTTGGCCGCATATCCGTTGGTACTCCAGTATTGTATATACAGGAATTTGGCATTGCTTTGCCGGGCACTGCGCACCATGAGATAGGGCGTGTATGCCGACTGGTTGGAGGTATGTGCCCCCACCAGCTGTTCGATTTTTGTAATGGATTGCTGCAGGCTTTTGATCTCCTGCGAAATCAGGTCCTTTCCCAGCTTTGAAAATGCGGCACTCTCATCCCGCAATAACTGAACAAGATTCTCCACCACAACGGTTGCATCACGTTCATCAAAACGGCCCGCACCACCATTGCGTAAAAGAATATTGATCTTATCCTGTTCTTCTTCGGTATTCTGACGGGTGTGTAAAAAACGGCCGGTTTCATCCGTGATCTCTGCCAGGTCATAGAACTGTTCGTCGTCCGTAAGCAGCGGGATCACGTTGATCATTTCCTGAATGCGGTAAGTGATCTCATGCAACCTCCGGTTCACTACAGGAAAACAGTTTGCAAATACACTCACATCTTCCAGCATGGTACTGGTGATATTCTCCGGAAACGCGATCCGGATCCAGCACAGCGGTTCATTGATCCCCTGCAGCGTCTTGCTTCCGAACACCGCCTTCACCGCTTCGGGGATCCCGTCTGCTGCTGCGGTGTAACGCTGGGTAGCAGGATCCTTAATGCTTATGAACGATTCTTCATACAGCTCGTTCACCATTTTTATGTAGCGCGATGTAGCGCTGGCCTCCTGCTGGATGAGCTGTGCAGCATACCAGTCGGGACTCGTATTTGATGTTACATTATATCCCTTGCGGGTATAAAGCGGATGGCCGTTCACCTCCCATGCCGCATGCTTCAACTGGTTGTAAAATACGGCGCGGTTCACTTCGCTCCGGTATTGAAAATAAAACTGGGTATTGTTCAGGTTCAGCTCCCTGTGGTCCATGGCGATCCAGAGTGTGGATGCCGGTAACCACTGCTGCTCTTCCGCCAGTCCGATCAGTTCTTTGGTAACGCCCCCGGGGTACCGGTAAATTTTATTTCCGGTAGCGGCATACCGCACGCGTGATTTGTTAATGGTGAACTGATCTGTGGGTGTAAAAAAGATATCGGTGCTTTTGGGGGTTTCCGCATTGGTATCCCGCACCGTTTGTGTAATAAAGAATTGTTCTTTTACAGATAACGTAGCGGTCTCTTCCAGGCTGTTGGCATTTAAAATGGCCGAAGCCAGCCGCGGACCGGTTAATACATCGGGGGCCAGCAGCTGAACGATCCGGTCCATTACCCGGTTGCGCGAGTGATAGATCTCATTGGAAAGCCGCTCCAGCTCTGCCGCATTTACAGACAATAGTAAACTTACCAGCGGATCAAAGCTCGATGCCTCTTCTGTTTCGGGGTATCCCCAGATCCTTGCCGCATTCTGCAGCATCCTGTTTCTGATATGTTCCCTGCTTTCATTCATGGTGGTCCTTTAATTATATGCCAGCGGGCTGATGAAAAAACCATCCCGATACGTGATCGGCTCATTGGTAGCGGCAATTACCGCTGTAATGGCAAATTCGAGTCTCCGCTTCATCCGGGGATCGCCACCGGAGGGGTTTTCCTCCTGGTGCACATTCATTTCAATCTTTACTTTTTCAATCCTTCTCTCAAAACGGCTGATGGTTTTGCCCAGGGAAAGCAATATCTTTTCTTTCTGCCTGTTCCGGTAAGAAACATTATCAAAATCTTCTTCCCAGAGCTTATTCCCGAATTGTTCGTCGCTCAGCAGCTCTCCGAATGCCGTGGTCAGCATCAGGTGCAGGTGATGGGCAATGGATTCCTTCAATGAGCATTTCTTCAACTCCTTCTTGCTCACGATCTTCTCCAGTTCCAGTGGTAACTTATAATATTGATGTAACATGCCTGACGTTCAAAAGGATCGTTGTATAGTTGTGATCTAGATATTGCGATTTGCCAGGCTCAAAAGATATTTTCTTGATAGGTAAACACGCGGAATAGCTGTCCTCTTCCAAAGCAAATATGATTTTTTTTTCCAGATTTTCCCAGTTTTGCCAAAGGTTTTTGAAAAATTACCTGTTTCTAAGTACCTCTTTCCTCCCTTATCTGCCGGCCTGCAGCTATTCTTCCAGCGGCTGCAGGTCCTCCTCCTTCACCCAGCCGGTGAGCTTGTAGTCCGGGTTTGCAATACTTTGAAAAACAGCATAATAGAAATTTCTGTATTTTTTTGAAACGGTTATTTTATTCCCTTTTGTCAGGTATTCATTCGTGCGCACCTGGTTTTGGGGATCTTTAAAAAAATAGGCTTTATCTGCCGCCACGATAAACCTGCCGCTGATATCGCTTACCGTTCCTTCCGGGGCCACCGCAACCTTCTCCGTTGCCGGCGGCATATTAATGAGCCATACAACTGATGCGGCGATCACCAGCAGGCAAAGGATCATCAGCGGCAGGCGGTAACTGTTTTTGGGAGCCGGAACCTGCTGCCGGGCCTTTTTCAGGTCCCGCTCTGCCTTCAGGTACTCCTGCTTGGCGTTCAGGTAAGCAGGCAACTGCTCATTGATTGCCGCCAGTGCGGCTGTTTCGGCATCTGCCTCTTCTGTTTCCTCAGCAACCGGTTCGGGCGCTGCATCGGCTTCAGCGCCGGGTGTTTCACCAGGTCCGGATGCCGTTTCCCCAGGCTCCGGTGCCGGCTGCTGTTCGGGCCGCGATGCGGATTCCCTGAAATTTCTTCCGGCAGCCCGCCGGTGTTCATCATACACCTGGTCGTATTCGGCCCGTAATTGCGGGTCGCTCAGCACCTCAAATGCTTCGATGATCTTTTTTGACCAGTCTTCGAAATATACATCTCCTACATTCTTATCGGGATGAAATTTCAAGATCAGTTTCCGGTAGGCCGTTTTTATCTGCTCGTCCGTTGCGGAGCGCGGCACACCCAGTGTTTCGTAAAAATTCTTTAATGTCCCTGCCATTTTTAGATGTCTTTCCAGCTCTGAACCTTTTTTTGAAAAATCCGGACCTCCGTTTCTTTATCCTGTTCCCCGTTTTCCGGCTGCGTGTACACCCAGGTAGCAGCTTCTCCATTACCATCCCCGGTACGGGCAGGGTTGCCCCAGGCCATCAGCAGGAATTCCGCAGGCATGCCAACGGAAACCTCACCCTCGCGGATCTCCCGGGTATATTTTTTATCAAACGATTGCTCAATGATTTCAAACAGTTGTGTTTCCAGCTTTTCATAGACCGCTTGTTTTTCCTGCACACCTGCAGCAAGACTTTCAGTAGCGGCTGCCGGCGGTTCCGTCGGTGACGGCTTATTCAGAAACAGGAAAACGAGAAATCCGGCGGTTATGGCGATAATTATTATTGGTATAAGGACCATAGGATCTTTCGGATGATTATGACAGATTAATTACCCTTGCAGGCATCCAAAGATAATAGCAATGCTGCAAAAAAAAAATAGTTTGGCCAGCGATAAAAATCGAAAAAAAATTTTTATTTGTTAAAATATTTAGTAATTTGCACTAAAATTATTAGCCATGTCAGTTGCCAATAAAAATCTGAAGTACCTGAGAAAGCTCAGAGGATTGACACAGGATGAGTTTGCGAACAAACTGCATATTAAGCGTTCGCTTCTCGGTGCTTACGAAGAAGGCCGTGCTGAACCCCGCCTTGAAGTACTGGAGACCGTTTCCGATCTTTTCAAACTTACACTTGATGAACTGCTGAGAAAAGATCTGAGCGAAACCACCGAAAATTACCTGGCCAAACGGCGTGCGATCAAGCTCTCAGACACAGCAGCCAAAATACCGTTTGTTCCCGTAAAAGCAGCAGCCGGTTATCTGAATGGCTATGCTGACCATGAATTTATTGATGAGCTGAATACATTTACCCTTCCCATGGTATCCGGTGGTAATTACCGGGCCTTTGAAATTTCGGGGGATTCCATGCTGCCCACACCCAGCGGCTCCATTATTGTAGGCGAAAAAGTGGAGGCGATGGATCATGTAAAAAACAACACCGCCTGCATTGTGGTATCGAAAAATGACGGCATCGTATACAAACGGGTACAAAAGAACGGAAAGACAAAAAACAAGCTCATGCTGATGAGCGATAATCCTACTTTTCAACCTTATTCGATCAGTTCTGAAGATGTATTGGAAATGTGGGAGGCTCAGTTTATCATTTCCAAGACCAATACCCTTCAAAGCTGGAATGTAGGCCAGCTGGTAAATATTGTAGCCGATCTTCAGCAGGAAGTTGCAGGCATGAAGAAGAAAATTAACTGAACCGATTTAGAAAAACACCCCCATTTCCCACGGGCCTGCTGTTTCCCGGCGGGCCCTTTTTAAAACGGATCCCGGACCGGAGTACCAGGGATCAATGGGAAACAGGAAACAGACGGACCAGCAACCCACTCTTACAGCCTTCTTTATCCCACAGGGTTCAATCACCTGATCGCCCTTAGTCGCCCCTCCGTACTTTCTTCCGGCCGGACTTTAACTCGCTTTTGCGCTTTTTATTATTTATGCGTTGTTCTACAACCGCCCGGGGGATCCTCGTAGCAATACGGGCCTTCTTTTTCTGCAGTGCGCCGCTGATCAGTGTATTGATCTTTTCTATCGCCGCGGCCTTGTTCTCCAGCTGTGTCCGGTACTCCTGTGATCGTACCTGCAGGCAGCCACCGGACTGTATGCGGTTATGTAATTTTGCTGTGATGAGGTCCTTTTGCGCCGGAGTAAGAAGGGCTGATTGCCGTACATGAAAAAGGGCTATTACTGCGGTTTCTACCTTATTCACATTTTGTCCGCCCTTTCCGCCACTCCGCGTTGTCTGGAACAACAGCTCTTTTGAAACATCCATGCTCTTTTTCTTTATGAATCTATAAAACTACTTCATTCTTACACATTTGCCCAAACTAATCTTTTGTATCGCTATTTTTGAAGGAAGAACAACAGTATGAAAGTGGTTATTCAAAGAGTGTCGGAAGCGTCCATCTCCATTGATGGCACTATTTTTTCATCCATCGGAAGAGGACTGCTGGTTTTAGCAGGCATTGAGGATGCCGATACTGAGGAAGATATCAGCTGGCTGAGCCAGAAGATTACCCAGCTGCGGATCTTTGATGATACCGACGGTGTTATGAACCGGTCTGTAAAAGACATCAACGGCGCCGTGCTGCTGGTGAGCCAGTTTACCCTGCAGGCTTCCACCAAAAAAGGGAACAGACCTTCTTATATAAAGGCCAGTAAACCGGATATTGCCCTGCCGGTCTATGAAAAAATGATCTGCCGGCTGGAAGAGGACCTGGGTAAAAAAATAAGCACCGGAATGTTCGGGGCGGATATGAAGGTGCAGCTCATCAATGATGGCCCTGTTACTATTATTATTGATTCAAAAAACAAAGAATAAAAAACATATGACCATTCAGGAAGCACAGACAACCGTGGACCACTGGATCAAAACAGTTGGGGTCCGTTATTTCAGCGAATTAACGAATATGGCGATCCTGACCGAGGAAGTGGGTGAACTGGCCCGGCACCTTTCACGTATTTACGGCGATCAGTCTTACCGCAGGGAGGAAGACCGTGAAAAAGCACCGCAGCTGATGGCAGATGAAATGGCGGATGTATTGTGGGTACTCATCTGCCTGGCCAACCAGACGGGCGTGGACCTGACAGCCGCACTGGAAAAGAATTTTGAAAAAAAGAATATCCGGGATGCATCCAGACATTTGAACAATAAAAAATTGTAGCGGATGGCTTTTAAACATGCATGGAATATCACAAAGCAAACCGTTGAAGAGATCTTTACCAACCGTGTTTTTAAGCTAAGCGCAGCCCTGGCCTATTACACCATCTTTTCGCTGCCCGGCCTGCTGATCGTGATCATCTGGATCGGCGACAGCTTTTTTGCAGATGCACTTTTGAGTCATAGCTCACACGCGGATGTACAAAACAGTTTGTACAAACAGATAGAGGGATTTATCGGCACCACCTATGCCAGCCAGATCTGGCAAACCATTAATAATGCCGCCCATTTCCCCAATAAAGCGCTTGCAAAAATAATCGGGGTGCTCACGCTTATTTTTGGTGCCACAGGAGTCTTTGCAGAGATTCAGGATTCGATCAACATGATCTGGCGGCTGAAAGCACGGCCCAAAAAGGGAAAGGGATGGCTGAAGCTGTTGCTGGACCGGTTGATGTCCTTCTCTGTAGTGGTCAGTCTGGGCTTTTTACTGCTGGTTTCCCTGCTGGTCAATGGTCTGATGGAACTACTTACAAGCCAGCTTACGCGTATCATTCCTGAATCGCAACGGGTGCTGGCCTATGTTTCCAATCTGGCTATTACCTTTTTGATCACTTCCATTCTGTTTGGAATGATCTTTAAAGTACTGCCGGATGCTAAGATAAAATGGCGTGCGGTACGGGCCGGCGCTATTGTTACAGCACTGCTTTTTATGGGCGGAAAATTTCTGATCAGTTATTACCTGGGCCACAATAAAATGTCGTCTGCCTACGGCGCTGCCGGCTCTGTTATCGTCATTCTTTTATGGGTTTATTACTCAGCGATCATCCTTTATATAGGGGCCGTCTTTACCCGTGTTTACGCTATTCATCACAATATGCACATCTACCCCAGCCAGTATGCCGTTTGGGTAGAACATGTGGAAGTGGAGAATAAGGATTCCATACAAAACCTGCATAATGATCCGGTAGTGGCAAAAACCGCTGAGGAACACCGCCTGGAGAATATCTACATAGACACACCCGGGGATAAGGAGGAAGACCGTTAAACGGCCGGGAATAAGCCGGATGTAAGGTTGTTTTTAACTGAAGTGGGGGCGCCCTGCCCCAAATAGCAGGTACTTCACCCGAAGCAAAATTGTTCTTATTCCCCGGCAACCCGGGGCTTTCAGGCGAAAAATACCGGAAAACCGTTATTTTTTAAAGCTGCTGTCCGTATTAATTTTGTTCTACGAGGGATCAAGGTTTTTAATTCAAGTAAGAGACTGGGCTAACCTGTGATTACACCTTTTATAACCGCCCCCTGCCGGCCTCCTTTAATACCTTCCGTACCGCCCCTGGAATAAGCCCACATTTACACCGGCCCGTATAATGGGCAGTATTGTTACCCTTTCTTCACCGGTCTGCTGATTCCGAGATATATCCACATAAGGACTGTTACGGTTCTTCAACACATCTGCAAGAACGGAAATATAAAAAAAGGTGGTGCCTCCCTTGATCCGGCCGGTGGAATAGCCACCACCCAGTAACAGGGACGGGGCATTGGCATTGTAACTGGATGTGCCGCCGTTTTTGGAAGTGTACCGCACATTGGTGAAGTTTTGTTCAAACTGGGCCTGTAAAAACAGGAAGCTGATGGGATAACCCCTTACAAAGACACCAGGTCCGAATACGTGCTGGCGCAGTTTATCGTTATATTCATAGATATCCCGGGAACCGGAGTAATTATAATTCAATACGATACCGCCATCGAAATAGTCGTTGAACTTATAGCCGAGTACGGGGCTCGCGCCCAACACACTGCCCCCTGAAAAAAAAGATACCGTAACACCTCCGCCTGTGAACAGGTTTTCTTTCCGGAAGCCTCCTTCTTTATAGGGTTGATCGTTATTGCCATTCCGTACTCGGACAGAATCATCCTGCGCATGAACCACAACCACAGACAGCAACAACAAGCCAAGCAAGCCGGCACCGGCACTTAATTTTTTCATATTCAACAATTTTGTTTTTTGTTTTCCGTCAGGCTCCGGCGTCGAATATCTTGCCGGCATTCAGGATATTGTTGGGATCAAATGCCTTTTTGATATCCCGCATCAGCTGTATCTGGCGCTCTTCGAATACAATGTCCATATAGGTCTTTTGTATCAGCCCGATGCCATGTTCACCGCTGATGGTACCGCCCAAACTTTTTACTAATTTAAACAATTCCCGCAGCACCGCATTCATTTCGGGGTCATTAAGACTGTTTTTATTTCCTTCTTTTTTGATGCGCACGTGCAGGTTACCGTCTCCTGCATGTCCGTAGCACACCGCATGAAAATTATGCGCCTGCCCCAGTGCTTTTACACCCTTTATCAGTTTGGGCAGCTCTGCGCGCGGTACCACCGTATCTTCTTCAATCGTATAACCGGACGACTTTACCGCTTCGGCAGTCCTTCTGCGCAGTTTCCAGAGTTCTTCCTTCTGCTGTGCATCATCTGCAAAAAACAACTCGCCTGCTTCATATTGCTCCAGCAGTCCTGCGATCTGCTCCATTTCCTGCATCAGTACATCCAGATTATTCCCATCTACTTCAACGATCAGGTGTGCCGCTATTTCATCATTTACAGGAACCGCATAGCTGTCCACCATCCGGCTTACGATCTTTAACGCATCGATCTCCACCAGCTCCAGCGCAGAAGGGTTAAATCCGGCCCTGAAGATAGCACTCACCGCTTCACTTGCCTTTTCGAGCGAGGCGAAGGGCGCCAGCATCAGCAGGTCATATTTGGGCAGGGGGATCAGTTTTAAAACGATCTTGGTAACCACGGCCAGTGTGCCTTCGCTTCCCACCAGCAACTGGGTCAGGTTATAACCGGTAACATTTTTCAACACATTGGCACCGGTCCAGATGATCTCGCCCGTTGGCAATACCGCTTCCAGGTTGAGCACATAATCCTTTACCACGCCATATTTAACCGCCTTGGGGCCACCGCTGTTCTCCGCGATATTGCCGCCTATAAAGCAGGTGCCGCGGCTGCTGGGATCGGGGGGATAGAACAATCCTTTTTCTTTTACCGTATTCTGCAGCACTTCCGTGATCACGCCAGGTTCGGTGGTCACCTGAAGATTCCGTTCGTCGATATCCAGGATCCGGTTCAGGCGCTCAGTAGAAAGTACCACTCCACCCAGGTGCGCCAGGGCACCACCGCTAAGCCCGGTGCCACCACCCCGGGGCGTTACAGGGATCAGGTCCCGGTTGCAGATCTTAAATAATTCCGAAACCTCTTCCGCCGAGCCGGGTTTTACCACCACATCCGGTACAAAATGGAGGGTTTCTGTTTCATCATGCGCGTAAAATTCCAGGGATTCTGTGTCTACAATAACATTTGCTGCGCCTACTATCTGCTTAAAAGCCGTTATGTGTTCAGCTGTGATCTTTTTCGCTGCCATTATTCTTTTTTACGAAATCGTCTATAAATTTTGGAGGCGTAAAATTCGGGGAAAATCGGCAAAGGAAAAAATTGCATTCAGCTGCAAGCCCTGAGTTGTCAGCTTTCAGCCGTCAGCAATCTGCAAACAGGATCCTGTTTGATCCATATTTTACTTATGATTTCAGATCTGAGACCTGAGATTTGCGATGCAGGTCCTTAATTCTCAGGACAACCATTGCTGAAGGCTGATAACTAAAAACAATCAGGAGATCTTACTCCAGGCGGTTTTGCCTTTTTGCGTTTTCAGAAACTCCCGGATCGTCCGGTGTTCCGGCTTTGACAGATCCGGATCGTCTTTCAGGATTTTTTCGCATTCCTGTTTGGCGGCCTCAACCATGGGGCGGTCGTTAACAATATCGATCAGCTTAAAACTAAGCGCCCCGCTCTGCCGGGTACCTTCAATATCTCCCGGGCCGCGCAGCTCCAGGTCCTTTTCCGCGATCACAAAGCCGTTACTGGTGCTGGTCATGATCTTCATCCTTTCACGGGCCTCATTTCCCAGTTTTTTACCGGTCAGCAGCACACAATAACTTTTTTCGGCGCCCCTCCCCACCCGGCCGCGCAACTGGTGCAACTGCGAGAGACCAAATTTTTCCGCACTCTCGATCAGCATAACGGAGGCATTAGGAACGTTCACTCCTACTTCGATTACCGTGGTGGAAACCATGATCTGGGTATCGTGTGTCACAAAACGCCGCATGTTCTCTTCTTTCTGGAGTGCGGGCATTTTTCCGTGCACCATGCTGATCCAGTATTGCGGCTCCGAGAAATAGGTCTTTACTTCCTCATATCCCTGCATCAGGTTTTCATAATCCAGTTTTTCGCTTTCCTCTATCAGCGGGAAAATAATGTATACCTGTCTTCCCAATTCAATCTCGGCCTTCAGGAAGTCCATCACCAGGCTGCGGTCGTTCTCGTAGCGGTGCACGGTCTGTATGGGCTTTCTTCCCGGTGGCAGCTCATCAATCACACTGTAATCCAGGTCGCCGTAGGCGGTCATGGCCAGGGTCCGGGGAATGGGAGTGGCCGTCATTACCAGTACATGCGGCGGGATGGGTGCTTTATCCCAGAGTCTTGCCCGCTGTGCCACTCCAAACCGGTGTTGTTCGTCGATGATCACCAGTCCCAGGTTGCGGAACTGCACCGGGTCTTCAATTACCGCATGTGTACCAACGAGAATATGAATGGTTCCCGCTGCCAGCTGCCCGAGCAGTGCCCTGCGTTCCTTCCCCTTGGTGGTACCGGTTAAAATGGCGACTTCCACCGGCAATGGCTCCAGCAATTCTTTAATGCCCTGGTAGTGCTGCCGGGCGAGGATCTCGGTAGGCGCCATCAATACGGCCTGGAAGCCGTTATCCGCAGCCAGCAGCATGTTCAGCAGCGCCACAATGGTCTTTCCGCTTCCCACATCCCCCTGCAGCAGGCGGTTCATCTGCTTTCCGCGCCCCGTATCTACCCGGATCTCTTTCAATACCCGCTTTTGCGCATTGGTCAGTTCAAAAGGCAGGCATTCCCTGTAGAACCGGTTGAAGAACTCCCCTACTTTTTCAAACACCACGCCTTTTGAAAAGCGGTGCCGTTCCCAGCGCAGCAGGTTCATACGCAGCTGCGCAAAAAAGATCTCTTCAAATTTCAGCCTTCGTACGGCCGCTTCATACAACGCTGTTGTTTTCGGGAAATGTATGTTCCGGTAGGCTTCCGCCCGCGGCATCAGCCGCAGCGCTTCCAGCATTGGTTGCGGAAGGTTTTCCGGCAGTTCCCGTTCGGTGAGGTGTTGTACAAGGGTTGCCGTAAGCTTACCCAGCTGGCGGCCGCCCAGGTTTTTTGCCTTTAATTTTTCTGTGGAAGGATATACCGGTTCCAGGTAATCCCTGCCTTTTAGTTTTTCCGGGTCCCAGGCTTCCATCTCCGGGTGCACCATCTGGGGCTTGCCCATAAAAAAAGACAGCTTCCCGTAAACCAGGTAAGCCTGACCCGGGTGGAGCATTTTCTGGATAAGCTGGATGCTTTGAAACCATACCAGCTCCAGCACGCCCGTTTTGTCTTTCAGCTGCGCGATCAGCCTCCGTCCTCTCTTTTCGCCGATCAGCTCAAACGGGGAAAGGATGCCGGCCACCTGCACATATTCTTCGCCCGGAACAAGGGTACCGACCAGGGTCAGCTTTGTTTTATCTACATGCCGGAAAGGGTAATGATGCAGCAGGTCATTGAACGTGAACACATTCAGCTCCTTCTGCAAAAGTTCTGCACGCTGCGGCCCCACGCCTTTAAGATATCCGACGGGACTTGATAATATGTTCTGATTGTCAGAAATAGGTTGTTTTTTAACAAAAATAAGGTGCTTTCAGTAAGATATCGGCTGCCGGTATCTGAGCGCAATCCACCTATTAAAACAAGCTATATTTAGCCAAGTAGTTTTCCAATAACGGGCAGGTTTTTAAGCTCATTTTTTTCAATCCTTCCCACAAGAAACAGGAATACAAACATAAACAGCGTCGCACTGCACGTTTTAAGCCAGAAATTAGAAATAAATGATACAACAGTTTTGTTGATCAAAAATAACAGCACCGTGATCACCAGGTACGCTACAAGTTTTTTCCAGGCATAGGGGATCGGATAATATTTTTGCCCCGTGAGAAAGGCCATTACCACCATCGCTCCATAACATATCATTGTAACAGTGGCGCCGGCATACATTTCATATTTGGGGATGAACAGATAATTGCCCACAAATGTAATGACTGCACCAATCACCGTTATGATAATGCCCCAATACATCATATCCGTAAGCTTGTACCAGGCAGAAAGATTATAATAGATACCAAGAAACACATTTGCCATTAACAGGATCGGAACAATATACAGCCCCTGCCGGTACTCCTTACCGATCATGTATTGCCATATATGTAAATATAACCCTGTAAACAAATAAGCGATGCAAAGCGTGATCACAAACCATTTCATCACTTTGGCGTAGGTATATTTTGCATTCTCTGCTTTCTTCTGTCTGAAGAAAAAAGGCTCACCGGCCATACGGAATGCCTGAATAAACATGGTGATAAAAATAGAGATTTTGTAATTGGCAGAATAGATACCTACGATTCTCATATTTTCATCCGGCGAATAAGGCAGAAAGCTTTTTAACAACTGCCGGTCCATAACTTCGTTTACCATACCCGCCAGGCCGATAATAATCATGGGGGTACTGTAACGGATAATCTGTTTCCAAAGATCCCAATCCCATTCAAACCGGAAGCGCTTCCATTCCGGCAACAGGAAAAGAAATACAAAAAAAGCCTGCATCATATTTGCGATCACCAGCAGCGTTACCCTGTTCTGATGTAGAACCCAGCTGATAAGAAAATTATCTGTATCCTTATAATATTTAGGAATAAAATATACAAACAGCAGTACTAAAAGGATATTTACCACAATACCAAACACCTTAATAAAGGCGTAACGGCGCGGCCGGTTTTCCTGCCTTAGCTTGGCGAAGGGGATGGTGGCCAGAGTATCAAATGCTATTATCAGCGCAGTGATGGTAATGATCTCCGGAAATTTTCCGATTTCAAGAAATTTACTGATCGGCTCGCTGTAGAATATTAAAACTGCACTTAGTATAAACGTGGAAACAATGTGGGAACCGAATGTCGTATTGAACAGCTTTTTTTGTCCAATATCTGCATGATTACTAAACCGGAAGTAGCCGGTTTCCAATCCATAGGTATAGACAATATTTGCCACCCCGATCCATGCGTACAACAAGCTAAAATCACCGTATTCCTTAACCCCCTTTGAGTCCACCATCAGGTAGGTCAGTATAGGAGTCAGGAGGAAGTTTAACAGCCTGGCCATTACATTACTAAAGCCATACCATATCGTTTGTCCTGCCAGTTGTTTAATGCCGCTCAATGGATCTTTGTATTAGTTGACAAATGTACTGTACTTCCGCTAAATGGTATTGCCGGGTAAAATTTGGGGTTCGAAGGACATCTTTTTACCTTCGCAATACATCATTCTATAAAAATACAAATTAACATGAAAAAATTTTCGTTGATTTTGGCTTTGTTTTCCCTGACCGGCACTGTTTCTTTTGCACAAAAAGCTTATGAAGGAAAAATCAGATATAAAAAAACAGACCAGCCTGCCATTGCCATAGAATACGATTACCCCGTTCCCGTTGTGGAAAATGCACTGAGGGCCCAGATGGCGGATCTCCGCCTTAAATACAGTGTCAACAAAGGCTTTATCACGTATACCAACAGCGTGATCCCCGCTATCACCCGCTCCAACCTCGACTATACCTTCAGAACCGTTCCCTCCGCAAAAGCCGGTAAGGAAAAAACAACCTTATATATGATCATGGAGGGCGGAAACAATATTGCCGGTGATGCCGTAGTGCTCGCAGCCAACGGGAAATCATTCCTGGAAGGCCTTACCGCCAATGTAAAAAAGAGCAACACGATCTTCCAGATAAAGAAACAGGAAGACCTCCTGGTAACGGAAGAGAAAAAATTAAACACCTTAAAGGGTGAATATGAGGCACTTGACCTTAAAATGAAGCAAAATCTCGAGGAACAGAATAAACAATCGAAAATTATCGCTTCCCAAAAAAGCCTGCTGGATGATCTGAAGAACAACTGACCGGCAGCACGGTTATTTTACGGCACGCAGACTGCCATTGGAATATTCCAGGAAATAGAGTTTTTTGTTTTCGTAGTAGTCAATTTTATTGGTCTTGCTTACTGCCTGGATGTCATAGTCGTAAAAAACCCGGTGTTCCTTACTGGCCAGCGCAGCGGCCATATTATCTTTCCCATACTGGCTGATCAGGCGGCCAAAGCGGTAGGTGAGATCGTAGGCCCGGAATACCAGATCTGAAGGGCGGGCATACATTTTCGTATTGTAATAATTGACAATGTTCCGGCTCGTCATATCCGTTCTGGAATTATAGAACGGGTTGCTGTATACCAGATTCAGCCCTTTGTATTTGGAAAAGTTAAGATTATCCCAGGTGGGCATACCCATTACGGTGATCTGCGGGTATGTTTTACTGAGCCTTGATAACTGCCCCAGCAATTTTTCGGAAAAACTATTGTCCAGCGAACCGATCACGAACAGGGAGGAGCGTCCTTTTGCAAAATTGGCGGCGATCTGCGCCGGCGACAGCGAATCCCTTACATCCGTAAATTTTATATGCATGGCTGTTGTGCGGTCCAGTTTATTCAGCGTTTCAAAAACCGACCGGAGATAATTTTCTGAAGCTCCTTTTCTTGTAAGATAAACGATCTGCTGATTGGGATAGTTTTTCTTCAGGTAGGCATAGATCTGTTCTCCCTGTGTAGGCAGCGTGGGATTCATCACTACAAAATAGGGATTGTCCCTTACATTTCCGTCATTGGGAACGATCGCATTGATCAGGGTGATCTTTTTGGAAGCCGCGAGTTTCGAAAGTTTATCTAGTTCACTGATGGCACAGTTGGCAATGATCAGCTCCACCCCGTCGGCTGCTGCTTTATTGACCTGGCTTTCGAGAGACTGCTTTGCTGACCTTGAGTCGTAAATGTATATATCCAGCGGAATATTCAGTTTATCCAGCGAATCGATCGCCATTGATGCCCCATGATAAAACTCCAGGCCGGGTATGGAAGCCTTGGGAAATGATCTGCCGTTATAGTTGTAGGAACCATCGGAACCAAAGGCGGCATCCAGGTATAGCGGGGTAAACAGGGCCATTTTATGACGCTGACCGGGATTTACCTGTGCAGTAACCACCAAGGCATTACAAAACGCCAGGAGGATAAATAATGATAATTTCTTCATAGTTACAAGAATATTTAATCAGCGGTCCGGACCATTTTGCGGGGCGTAGCCGGAACCCGTATATCCTTAGCAAATATTATTCCCATTCTATGGTAGCCGGCGGTTTACTGCTGATATCGTAAACCACCCGGTTAATGCCCCGTACGTTGTTACAGATCTCGTTGGAGACATTTGCCAGAAAATCGTAGGGCAGATGTGCCCAGTCGGCGGTCATTCCATCCACGCTGGTCACGGCACGCAGCGCCACTGTGTATTCGTAAGTGCGCTCATCGCCCATTACACCCACGCTCTTTACTGGTAACAAGATTGTTCCGGCCTGCCAAACCGTTGCATAGAGACCGTTTTCTTTTAAGGCGTTTATATAGATGTGATCGGCTTCCTGCAACAGTTTTACTTTTTCTTCGGTCACTTCACCCAGTATGCGGATGGCCAGTCCCGGTCCTGGGAACGGGTGCCGGTCGATCAGATCAGCAGGTATTCCCAGTTCTCTTCCTACTTTCCGCACTTCATCCTTGAAAAGGAACCGCAGCGGCTCCACCAGGCCCAGGTGCATTTTTTCGGGCAAACCGCCCACATTGTGATGGGATTTGATGGTTACGGAAGGGCCATGTACGGATACGCTTTCAATCACATCCGGATAAATAGTGCCCTGCCCCAGGAAATCAATATCTTTCAGCTGGTTGGCCTCTTCCTGGAATACATCGATAAAGAGGCGGCCGATAATCTTCCGCTTGGTTTCAGGATCGGGGTTGTCTTTTAGTTCTTTATAGAAAATTTCCTTGGCATCAACACCTTTTATATTCAATCCCAATTGTTTGTAGGTATCCAACACCTGCTCAAACTCATGTTTCCGCAGCACACCGTTATCTACAAAGATGCCATAGAGCCGGTCACCGATCGCCCGGTGGATAAGGGTTGCCGCCACCGTGCTGTCCACGCCACCGCTCAGGGCCATAATTACCTTACGGTCCCCTATTTTCTCACGCAGTTCATTTACCGTGTCAGTAATAAAATGCGCCGGGGTCCAATCCTGGCTGCAGCCGCAGATACCGGTAAGGAAATTGTTCAGCAGTTTTTTTCCTTCAATGCTGTGGTATACTTCCGGATGAAACTGGAACCCATAAAGCGGATGGCTGGCCCCGCTGTATTTAAAAGCAGCCACCGGTATGCTGTCGGTGGTAGCCAGTATTTCAAAACCTGCAGGCAGCTCCAGTATGCTGTCACCATGACTCATCCAGACCTGGCTTTTTTGTTCCACCCCCTTCATCAGCGGGTCTGCGGCTTGTTTTACCTGCATTTGCGCCCGGCCATATTCCCTTTTGCTGCTTTTTTCCACTTTACCACCAAATAATTTGGTGGCCAACTGCGCTCCATAGCAAATACCAAGTACCGGCACATTTCCCACAAGGCTTTTTATGCTGATAACCGGGGCATTTTCATCATTTACCGAAAAGGGCGAACCGGAAAGGATAATTCCTTTTAAATTGCCTTCGAATTCAAATGATTTGGAATAGGGAATGATTTCGCAATAAACATTGGCCTCCCGTACGCTGCGCGCGATCAACTGAGTATATTGGGAGCCAAAATCAAGTATTAGGATTTTTTCGGTCATGATGCGCGAAGGTAATAAAATTGCAAATCACATGGGTAGAGAATCCGGAGAACCTTTGGTTAAATTACCGGAATCTCTGTATAAAAATTTATTTTTATAAAACAGAACAACACGCGCCGGCATATTCCACTGCTGCAGCTCTTGTTTCCCCCGTAAAGGGGGCATCACTTAAACTTAAAAAGCATACGGATGAAAAAGTTATTTTTAGTTGCAATTGCTGCCGTTTTACTGGCAGGTTCCTGTAATATCATTGATCAGCAGCGGATTAAAGGGAACGGAAAGATCATCAGTAAAACCTACGACCTGAAGGGCTTCAGCAGTATCGATATCGGCAATGCCTCCAACGTCTTTCTGAAACAGGACTCTGTCTTCAGCGTAAAGATCGAAACAGATGAAAATCTTTTTCAATATATCGTTACCGGTATTGATGAGGGCGAACTGGATGTGGATGAAAAGGACGGCTACGATCTGAAACCCACAAATGATATAAAGATCTATATCTCCATGCCCCTGATCCGGAAGGTAGCGCTTTCAGGTGCTTCTACGTTAAAAGGGGAGAATAAGATCAGCCAGGATGAAGGATTCAATCTGGATATCAGCGGGGCATCCAATGCAGGCTTGCAGGTGAAAGCACCCGTGGTACAGATGGATGTGAGCGGAGCATCCACCCTTACTATTTCCGGGGAAACAAGGGATATCAGAGGGGAAGCCAGCGGTGCCAGTACCATCCATGGCTTTGACCTGAAAGCAGAGAACACTAACATAGAAGCCAGCGGCGCCAGCACAGCCAACGTATTTGCCAGTGTTCAGCTCACCGCTGACGCCAGCGGCGCTTCCAGCATCAAATACATGGGCAACCCCAAAGTAAGTTCTTCCGCCAACGGCGCGGGAAGCGTGAACAAGGCAGATTGAGCCTGTCAGATTGGAGCGTTGAGGTTCGAGACCTGAGACTTAAGTGCTGCGGTTTCAACTCCGGATCTATAGAAAAAGCAGTGATCAGCTTTCCGCTATAAGCAATCGGAAAATACGCTATTCAGCAACCAGCATCACCTGTAAAATGCCAACGGATACGTTGTGCGCACCTTTCCATCCCTGATCCGCTTTAGTTTGGCGGCAAGCAGTTTCCTGGTGAGTGGCGGAAGATGGTCCGGGTATAAAATACCCTGTGTATGGTCATGCTCATGCTGGATCATCCGCGCAGTAATGCCACTGAAATTCCGGTGTTGCAACTCAAAATTCCGGTTGTAGTAAGTGATCTCAACCGACCAGGGCCGGGTAACCGGATGAGAAAAACCAGGCATGCTCAGACAGCCTTCATCATCTGTCCAGGACTTGACTCCCCGGCTTTGTATCGTTGCATTGATAAAGGTTTCTTCGGTGCCGCTGTCGTCTCCTTCAAAAAAATGGCAGCGGTCGTCTTTATCCAGCTGCAAGAATGTACTCCGGCTGTCGATAATGAACAATTGCAGGTTCTTTCCGATCTGATTGGCCGCTAACCCGCATCCGTTGGCGTTTTGCATGGTCTGCCAGAGATCACTGATCAGCTGATCCAGACCCGGTTCTTCTGCATTTACGGTTATTCCTTTTTCCCGGAGCACCGGATGCCCGTAGGCCAGAATGGGATAGATCATTGACGTTGTTTTTCGCAAAAATCTATACATGAACGGATCCCCCCAATGAATAATTGTTAAGAAATCTGCCGTCTTATGCGGCTCAGCGCCTGTGGTGTCATTCCAAGATAGGAGGCGATGTATTTAAGCGGCACCTGCTGCACCACACGCGGATCCTCGATAAGGAGCCGGAGATAACGTTCGGTGGCATTGTACTTGACCAGGTTTATTTCCCGCTTTGTTTTGGCCAGCAGCAATTTTTCTGCAGTAAACCGCCCCAGGTAATTGCCTGCAACGGTTGCAGCGTATACCTGTTGAAGATCCTCATAAGAGATCCGCCAGGCAACAGTGGGCGAAAGTGCCTGCAGTTCATATTCCGAGGGGTTCCGGGTCAGAAAGGAATCATAGGCACAGGTAAATTCCCTGTCGAAATGAAAGTGAAACGTATGTTCTTCTTCTTCTCCCGGAATATAGCAGCGTATCAGGCCCGATTCGATAAACGACAGGTAATTTTCGGTTTCGCCCAGTTTCACCACCCGTTCATTTTTCCGGAAAACCCACCGTTTAAAATGTGCGGCGATCAACGTCCATTCCGCTTCATCCAGCTTACGGAAACGCTCATAATATTCGCGGATATACCCCATGGATCAAAGATACTGCGTTCACTGCAGGGTTGGGACCTGAGATTTGGAATTTGGAATTTAGTATTTAGAATTTCAAATCTTATTCCTTGTCCAGCTGCTCCCAGGCTTCCTGCAGCCGTTTTCTGATGGCTTCAGGCAGGGTCTTAAAATTTCCGGAGTAGGTTGTTTTCTGATAACGATCGGAGGCGGAGGCGCTGATGCTGTAAAAAGAAGTGTTTTTTGAAAGCAACAGGTGAACCGATTGCTGCTGAAGGCCGGTGTCTGCCAGGCTGTAGACAAAATAGGCATCCACGCTTCCATCCTGGTCGCCATCAAAAAAACCTTTACGTGCGTCCCAGTTTATGATAACCCCATCGTGAACCAGCGCGGTATCTGCCTTCACGCTCCATTGGTCTTTTTCTTTCGTATAACGCTGCAGGTACAGGGTATCCGGCCTGCTGCCTTTGGCGGCCTTTGAAAAGAGAAACACGTTGTTCTCTTTTCCTTCAATACCCGCTTCATTGATATTAAGCAGCCGTGTCCCTGAATATTTAAAATCCTTATACGCTTCGGCAGCGCGTGTTACCACAGCTACCTGTGCGCTGGTTGCAGCGGCCACTGCAACAAGTGCAAACAACAACAGGCGATGTTTCATGGCATTGATTGTTTTGGGTTAATGATATGAAAACGGGCCACGATCCATCTGTTGTGAACCATGGCCCATCGGTTATTTAAAAAGATCATTTCCGGCTATAGTTCGGAGCTTCCTTCGTCACGTCCACATCATGCGGGTGGCTTTCATTCATACCCGCATTGGTGATCTTTACAAATTGCGCGTTCTGAAGATCTTTGATGCTTTTTGCACCGCAATATCCCATTCCTGCGCGCAGCCCGCCGGTATACTGATAGATCACTTCCTTCAATGTGCCTTTATACGCCACGCGGCCTTCGATACCTTCCGGTACAAATTTCTTCACATCATCTTCCGGATCCTGGAAATAGCGGTCGCTGCTGCCTTTGGCCATCGCTCCCAGTGAACCCATTCCCCGGTACGTTTTGAATTTACGTCCTTCAAAAATAATGGTCTCACCGGGACTTTCTTCCGTACCGGCAAAAATGCTTCCCATCATGGCACAATCGGCTCCGGCGGCAAGTGCCTTTACCAGGTCGCCGGTATAACGGATCCCGCCATCAGCGATGATCGGTACCCCTTTTTTCTTCAGACCGGAAGCCGCTTCCATAATAGCCGTCAGCTGTGGCATTCCTGCTCCGGCAACGATACGCGTGGTACAGATCGAACCGGGTCCGATACCTACCTTTACCGCATCGGCACCGGCTTCGGCCATTGCAAGGGCTCCGGCTGCAGTACCTACATTGCCTGCGATGATATTGAGTTTTTTAAAGTTCTTTTTTACTCTTTTCAATGCATCCAGCACACCCCTGGTATGCCCGTGTGCGCTGTCCAGCACCACGATATCCACCCCAACCTGCTGCAGGGCCTCGATGCGTGCCTCTACATCACCGGTGATGCCTACCCCGGCACCTACCAGCAGACGGCCAAAGGAATCTTTGATCGCATTGGGAAAAGAGGTCACCTGCAGGATGTCCCGGTAAGTGATCAATCCGATGAGTTTTCCCTGTTTGTCCACTACCGGCAGTTTTTCAACTTTATGCTGCCGCAGGATGGTCTTCGCTTTTTTAAGATCGGTTCCCTCCGGAGCAGTGATCAGGTTGGTGCTGGTCATCACCTCTACCACCTTACGCTGGGGGTTATCTTCAAACCGCAGGTCCCTGTTGGTCAGGATGCCCTTCAGTTTTTTATTTTTATCGATCACGGGGATGCCGCCTATCTTATTTTCTGCCATAAGGTGCAGTGCATCTCCGATGGTGGCATCTTCCTGTAGGGTGATGGGATCCAGGATCAGTCCGCTCTCACTCCGTTTTACCTTGCGCACCTGTTCCGCCTGCTTTTCAATGCTCATGTTCTTGTGCAGGATACCAAGTCCTCCTTCCCGCGCAATGGCAGTGGCCAGCGCCGCTTCGGTAACCGTATCCATCGCGGCAGATAAAATAGGGATGTTCAGTGTAATATCCTTTGTAAGCCGGGTGCGGATATCCACTTCCCTGGGTAACACCTGGCTGAATGCCGGCACCAGTAATACATCATCAAATGTTAAGCCTTCAAAGGCGATTTTGGAATTATTTGCAGTAGCTGCAGAAGATTTTCTTGTTGCCATGTGCAAAGGTAAGGGAAAATGGAAATACGATGCACCGTTTCACAATTTGATCATACCGATCTTGCAATTCCATGACGCTGGAAGCCGCTGTGAAGGCCGGCTTCCGCAGGATAAATTTTTTTTACCCCCTATAATCAGAAGGAGCGGGTATTTTCCGGCCGCCGCCGCTGCTTTAACATAACGGCACATGCAATCGTTTGCGTAGTTACACTCCCGTTAAAAACCAGCGAAACGCACAAACAATACCCTGTTTTTCTTTTTAGTCCTACTTTTGCAAACAAATTTTAATGCAGCATTGAATCATGTTTAAAACCAATCATACTAAAAAGCCCGGACCTACCGTCGTTTTTATTTTTGGCGGAAGCGGAGACCTGAACCAGCGCAAACTGACCCCTGCCCTGTACAACCTCTGGATGGATGGCCTGATGCCGGATCAGTTTTCCATCGTTGGCACGGGACGTACCGATTACTCCAACGAAAAATTCAGGGATCACCTGCTGGAAGGTATCAATGAGTTTTCCCGCAGGAAAAGTGATGGCAACGGAAGCTGGGAAAAGTTTTCAGCGCATGTATCGTATCTGCGGATGGATGTGGACAAAGCGGATGATTATGCTGCCATGGGAAAGATCATCAGTGATTATGAAGCGGAGTGGGGAGTGGAAGCGCATGTGCTGTTTTATCTGGCGGTAGCGCCGCAGCTGGTGCCGGAGATCACCACCAACTTAAACAAGCTGGAAAAAGCAAAAGATAAGAACAAGGCACGCATCGTTATTGAAAAACCTTTCGGACATGACCTGAAGAGTGCAGAGGAGCTGAACCGGCTGCTGACCGAAATGTTTGATGAAAGCCAGATCTACCGTATCGATCATTACCTTGGAAAAGAAACGGTACAGAACATCCTGGCCCTTCGTTTTGCCAATGCCTTGTTTGAACCCATCTGGAACCGGAACTATATCGATCATGTACAGATCACCGCAGCGGAGACTGTAGGCGTGGAAGACCGCGGCGGTTATTATGAACGTTCCGGCGCCCTGCGCGATATGGTGCAGAACCACATCCTGCAACTGCTGTGCATGGTAGCCATGGAAGCACCTGTATCATTTGAAGCAGATGAGATCCGCAATAAAAAATCGGATGTATTGAATGCCATCCGGAAGATCAAAAAAGAGGAGGTACAGCAGTACGCGGTACGTGGTCAGTATTCCCGCGGATGGGTACAGGGCCAGGAAGAAAAGGCCTACCGCGAAGAAAAAGGTGTTGCCCCTGATTCATCGGTGGAAACATTTGCCGCTGTAAAATTCTATATCGATAACTGGCGGTGGCAGGGCGTTCCGTTCTATGTAAGGACCGGAAAATTCCTTAAGGAAAAGACCACACTGATCACTGTACAGTTTAAAGAAGCACCCAAATATGCATTCCCCCCGGAAGCCTCCGAAACCTGGCGCTCCAACCGGCTTACCATCAGCATACAGCCGGAAATGGACATCCGGCTGCGGTTCCAGGCCAAGCGTCCGGGACAGACCATGTCGCTTAACCCGGTGAACATGGTATTCAGTTACAGCGACAGCTATGATGCGCCGCAACCCGAGGCCTACGAAACCCTGTTGCTGGATGCTATGATGGGCAACCCCACCCAGTTTATGCGCGGCGACCAGGTAGAGATCGCCTGGGAAGTGATCGAGCCCATCCTGGAAACCTGGGAGAACCGCCCCCCGGTTGATTTTCCCAATTATACCCCCGGAACCTGGGGACCGGAGGACGCTGAAGCATTGATTGCCCGTGAAGGCCGGAACTGGATCACCCTCCCCCCAAAGAGAAAAGAAGGATAACCTCCTCTTAAACATAGTTTACAGGCCCCGGAAGCATTTCCGGGGCTTTTTTATATGCACCAACGGCAACTTTCGCGCATTTAACTTTTCCTTTTCAAAGATTCGTTGCAGGTTTGTAATTCAATGGGCCGGTGTAACATTTAAACCAATCGTTACGAAACATAACAATGAAAACATTTATACTGACTGCCATAGCCGCTCTTTTCTTCAGCACTGGTTTTGCCGGCCGGATAAACGGCATTGTCAGAGATGAGCAGGGGGCACCACTTCCCTACGCCACTGTTACCATCAAAGGCACTCCAAACGGAACCACTGCCAACAGCAAAGGATTTTATGCGGTGGCCCTTACACCGGGCACCTATACCCTTGTATTCGAGTACGTGGGATATATTACCATTGAAAAAACAATAACGGCCACCGACAACGACCAGGTGCTGGACATTACCCTTTACACCAATGACCACCTTATGGGCGAAGTGGTCGTGCAGAGCAAAGGTGAAGATCCCGCATACCGGATCATCCGCCAGGCAATAAAAAAAAGGACCTATTACGAACAGCAAAATGATTCCCTGTCGGTAATGATCTACCTGAAAGGCATTATCCGTACCCTGAATATTCCTAAAAAAGTGCTGGGTCAGAAAGTGGAACGCGATACCAATGACGGGCTGGACTCCGCAGGAAAAGGCGTACTGCTGTTGTCGGAATCCACGCTTCAGCTGGATGAGATCAGACCCCGGCAGTCGAAAGTGACCGTAAAATCCAGCTATGAGCGCGGCAATAATATGGGACTGAATTTCTCAAAGGTCACTTCTTTTTACACCAACAATGTGGCGGTCTTTGATATCAACAGCAGCTCCCGGGGATACATATCCCCGATTGCCGACGGTGCTTTGAATTTTTACCGGTACAAACTGCTGAACACCTATACCCGCGACGGTACAACAGTAAAAACCATCCGGGTAATACCCCGGAGAAAAAATGAGCCCCTGTTCTCCGGGATCATTGAAATAGCAGATTCCAGCTGGCGGATCTACAGTCTTGACCTGCTGCTGACAAAAGAATACCAACTGGAACTAATCGACACGCTCCGTATCAAACAGCTTCACAGCCCGGTTGCCCCCGATGTATGGAAGACCCGGAACCAGATCGTTTCCATTTCGTTCAACCAGTTTGGCTTCCGGGGCATCGGCAGTTTTGTGAATGTGTATTACGACTATAACCTGCATCCCCTTTATCCCTCAGGATATTTCAACAATATCGTAATGAAATACGATACGGGATACTACAAAAGGGATTCCAATTTCTGGAAACAGGAACGGCCGGTGACACTGGAAGATGATGAAAAAAGATACTATGCGTTCCGCGACAGCATCAGCGCCTTAAACAAGAACCGGCCCAAATCATATTACGATTCACTGAGGCGCCATCAGAAGATCTCTGTATTTAATATTTTGTGGAACAACCAGCAATACCGCTGGTACTCAAAAAACCATACACTCTCCTATAAGCTGAGAGGCTTATTAAAAGGGCTTGAATACAATACAGTAGAAGGAGTAGCATTGAAGGTGGATCAGACCCTGAACTACACGCCTATAAAGGGGAACTACTTATATGACCTGCGCTGGAACCTTCGGTATGGTTTTGAAAATCATCATTTCAACAGCTATGGTACCCTTACCATAAAACCCCGGCAACTTCCCTATCGCAACCGTTATTTAAGTTTTTCAGGCGGGAAGCGGGTGTCGCAGTTCAATCCGGATGAGCCGATCGATGCACTGACCAATACCTTCTACACCCTGTTCCTCCGGAGTAATTTTATGAAACTCTATGAGAACTGGTTTGGAAGTATCCGCTACAACAACCGCTTTGAAAACGGTCTCGGCCTTAATGCAAGTCTGTTGTATGAAGACCGTATCCCGTTACAGAACCGATCGGATTATTCCTTCTTTAACCGCGACAAACGGTTCACTTCTAATCACCCGGAAGCTTTACAGCACATCCCCTTCGATCCGCACCAGGCGCTGATCGCAGGCCTCACCATCACCTATCAGCTCGGGCAGCGGTACATTCAATACCCCAATTACAAGGCCTCCATCGGATCCGATAAACCGGTATTCTCTTTTACCTATACTGCCGGCATCCCACAGTTGCTGGGCAGCGATGTCGACTATCACAAATGGGCTGTGGAAATGACCCACGAGAAGAACCTGAAACTGGCGGGCCTGTTCAAATACCGGCTTGGTGCCGGGGGCTTCTTAAGCGCAAAGGAATATTATCTTCCGGATATGAAACATTTCAATGGCAACCAGACCTTCTACAACATAAAATACCTGAACAGTTTTCAGCTGGCGCCCTATTATGCCTACAGCAATGCAGCACGGTTTTATGCCGAAGGAAATATTGAACATCATTTTAATGGACTGCTGACCAATAAGATCCCGTTGTTCAACAAACTCAAATGGAACCTGGTTGCCGGAAGCAATGCATTCTACGTCAATAAGAATCAATACTACGCTGAAGCCTTTGTGGGTCTGGAGAACATTTTTAAACTGTTCCGGGTGGATGTGATCGCCGGTTACCAGCCCCTGCTGAAAACGACTTACGGCGTGCGTGTAGGGCTGGGTGGTTTACTGGGCAGCGCCTTCCGGTTTGAGAAGTAAAGATACCGGAAGAACATTACAAAAGGCTTAACAAACAAATCGGCATTGCTGATTTAAATTTAGAGGAACATATGAAATCTGCTTCACCTAAAATAATTTTTATGCGCCCCTTGCTGCTTTTATTTCTTTTAAAGATAACACTGACCGGCTGCGCTCAAAAAACAACACCGGAAGTCCGGAACGCCGCTGCATTTGCAAAACTCTTTGGTTATGTCCGCTATTTTCATCCTTCGGATGAAGCAGCATCCATCGACTGGAATAAATTTGCGGTCTATGGCGCAAACGCAGTGTCAGCTGCAACTTCCGATGAAGAACTGATCATTGTCCTGCACCGGTTATTCGATCCTATAGCGCCTTCTGTGCAAATAGGCAAGGCTCCTAAATTTGAGCTTAAAAGTATCACTCCTGCCAACCCAATTGATTATAAACCTGTTTTCTGGTTCCATACAGGCGTTGGACTATCCGACAACAGTATTTATTCCAGCTTGCGGCTGAACCGGCCCAGGCCTATACAAAAAAATTCAAAACGTGAGTTCGCACCTTTTAGCCAGGGTATCGATGCAACACCGCTGCGCAATAAAGAAATCCGGCTGGTAGGCCGGATGAAAGCCAACGTATCGGAAAACAGCGGCGGTCATTTCTGGCTTCGTGTGGATAAAAGCGAAGGAACAGGGTTTTTCTACAACATGGCCGACAGGCCTGTTACGCAAACAAACTGGAACAGCTATGAATTTACAGGCAGGGTCGACAGGGATGCCAATGAAATTTATTTTGGTGGCTTCCTGCAGGGAAAGGGTATTATCTGGGTGGAAGAGATCGCATTGTTCCAAAGAGATAAGGACAGCGATCCCTGGATCCCGGTCAGTATAAAAAACGGTGATTTCAATACACTTGAAGACAGTCTGCCGTCCGGATGGTCGGCAGGACCTGTAAATGGATACAAATTTGCAGTAAGCCATCCTGATACTAAGAATATTCTTCAGATATCTAGCGAGGATCCGGCATCCACGGAGGGGCCCGTTGTAAGCACTATCGACTACCAACAACCTCCTGCCGCAGGCACATTTGTCCAAAAACAGATCCATCCGGATATAAAAGCCATTATCCCGATCTCACTTTACGGAACTCCGGCAACTACCTATCCAGCAGCCGACACAACCGCACTTGCAATACTTAAAGAGGACATCAGCCGGTTTGCGCGTCAGCACAAAACAGCTGATGATCTGTCTGTACGGCTTGGCGCCGTTGTTATTGCCTGGAACATCTTCAAACACTTCTTTCCTTATTGGAATGATGCATCAAAAGATCCCGATGCAATTTTGAATCAGGCACTCAACAAATGTTTTACAGATACAACTCCCCTGGAATTTAAAAATACACTTCTAAAGATGACCGAGCCATTGAACGACGGCCATATCTGGGTAAGCCTGGATGGTGATACCACAGAGGCATACTTCCTGCCCCTGCAACTGGCGCTTGCCGAAAACAGGATTGTCGTTGATGCTGTGCTTGACAGCGCCCTTACAACGGTCAGAAAAGGAGACCTACTGGAGAAGATCGATGGCCAGGCGGTTATGGATCTGTATAAAGAACGCATGGGCACTGTTTCAGGATCGCCGCAATGGAAGTCATACAGAGCGATCTCCGGTCTTATAAACGGTAAAGCAGCTCCGGCGGTAACCATTACCCTGCAGCGTGATGGCAAGCAAATGGAACAGACACTGAGCAGAAGCATGAGCCGGTATCAGTATTATGCAATAACCAATCAGGCAAGCCGAAAAAGCGGAAAGATCGCACAGGGTATCTATTATCTGAACCTGAATACCCTTCCAAAGGATTCGATCGATCAATGGGCCGGTGCGCTTGCCGCTTCAAAGGGAATTATCTGCGACCTGAGGGGCTACCCGAACAGCAACCACAACCTGATCAATTACCTGCTGAAAGAAGAAGAACACACCAAATGGATGTTTGTTCCCAAAACGGCCTACCCCGATCAGGAAAAAACTGAATTCATGGGAGAAGGATGGAATATGAAACCTCAAAACCCGCGGTTTAAGGGAAAAGTGGTCTTCATAACTGATGGAAGGGCGATCAGTTATGCCGAGAGCTTTATGGGCTTTATAAAAGATTTTAAACTGGCTACCATCGTGGGTCAGCCAACTGCAGGCACCAATGGGAATATCAACCCCTTTTCATTACCGGGCGGATATACGGTTTCCTGGACCGGTATGCTGGTGAAGAATCATGATGGCAGCAGGCACCATCTCAAAGGTATCCTACCCGATGTACCAATGGAACGGACCATCAAAGGCATTCGTGGGGGGAAAGATGAGTTCCTTGATAAGGCGCTGGAGATCGTTTCAAAATAACCGTTGGACTACAACAGCTGGTACCTCTTCCCCGGCAGCGTCTGTACGATGTTCTGCATCTCCAGGTTCAGCATGGCCACCGCCACACGGCTGCTGCTTAATCCTGAACGCAGGTGCAGCTCGTCAATACCTGCCTGATTCCGTTCCTTCAATAATTCAACAAGGATCTTTTCTTCAGCAGATAACTCAATAAACAGTTCTCTTGTTTGACGTCCTGATTTCTTTTTAACCGGCCTCCAGCCCAGTGTTTCCAGCAGCTGCCTGCCGTCTATGAGCAATTGTGCACAGTTGGTCTTTATCAGATGATTACAGCCACCGCTTTTTTTATCCGACACCTTCCCCGGAAAGGCGAATACATCCTTATGATAATCATTGGCCAGTTCGGCAGTGATCATACTTCCTCCTTTTACTTCTGTTTCCACTACCACAACGGCATCACTCATTCCTGCCACGATCCGGTTGCGACTGGGGAAATGATGCCGGTCCGGCTCGGTATTGCTGGCAAATTCCGTCAGTAATCCTCCCTGTGTGGTCATTTGCTGTGCCAGGGAATTATGTACCGGCGGATAAATCTTATCTAATCCGTGTGCCAGCACGCCAACGGTTTCCAACCCCGCGCTTAACGAGAACTTATGCGCCAGCGCGTCGATCCCGTATGCCAGTCCGCTTACCACAAGCACACCGCTGTCCTGTAATTCCGCTATCAGCTTTTCACAAATCATCCTTCCGTATTCGGTATGAAGCCGTGAGCCTACAACTGCGATGATCTTCGGCCGGTTCAAACAGGCGTTACCCCTGTAATACAACAGGACAGGCGCATCATAGCAATTCAGCAGCCGCTGGGGATAAGCTGTGTCGGTGATGAACAGCGGGGTGATCTGCTGTTGCTCCACGAACAACGCTTCCTTTTCCGCACGTTCAAAATCTGTGAACTTTTTAATGCGGTCCGCCCGTAATTTTCCCAGCCCTTCGATCCGTTCCAGCGTACTGCTCCGCTCCGTAAAAATCTCTTCAGGGGATAAATGCTGTAATAAAAGCCGGGCAATCACCGGCCCGATATTGGGGATCATTGTCAGCGCAATGCGGTAGACCAAGGGGTGTTCCATCAGGTTTTTCTTTGTACTAAAATACAAAGAATTTATGTGGCAGCATTCCCTTTTTTCATCCCGGCAGGATTTTTCTTAAACGTCCTTCCCGTTCCCGTCCGGAACCGGCAAAACATCGGCGCCAAGCCTCAGGTGCACCTGCGGACGATACACCTCCATCAGTACCGGAACATTTACAGGCGGTTCAAACCGGTATTGCCGGTAAAGCCCGTGTGCATCTTTTGTAGAAAGCATCAACCGGCGCAGCCGCTTTGTCCAGGGCTGCTCCATTAAAAAAGAAAGCATTGCCTTGGAAATACCCCTGCCCCGGTATGCCGGCAATACAAAAAAATCCGCCAGCCACCCAAACGTCGCATAGTCCGTAATCATCCGGCCAAAGGATACCTGCCGGTCTTCAATAAAACCACCGATGCAAAACGAATGCTGCAGCGAGTAGGCCACTGTTTCATAATCGATCCCTTCCGCCCAATAGGATTCTTCCTGTAAAAAACGGTGGATCAGCGGCACATCCATTTGCGCCACACCTGTCCGGATATCAAAATGCTCCATAGTAAAATTTTTACAAAAAAAATAAAAATGATATAATGGATACAGTTACATTTTTTTTTATTTTTATGGACACAGTTCAAACCAGAGCAATGAAACAGGACTTTTTATATGCCACAGCCGCACGCAGTATGGCACTTCAGATCCGTACAGGTGTTTTAAAAGCGGGCGACCGTCTGCCCTCCATCCGCACCTTGTGCAGCGAACAGGGCTTCAGTATCAACACAGCAAAAAGGATCTACCTGGAACTGGAAAAACAGGCGCTGATCGAGTCACGGCCCCAATCGGGGTATTTTGTAAGCAATCGTAAACAGCGCAGGCTGCCGGAGCCGGAGCCTTCGAGTCCGATGCCTGTCAAAAACAGCGGGATGCCCAACCAGCTTATCAGCAAAGTATATGCGACCATGGGTGAAAAGGATCTTACTCTTTTTTCGATAGGCGTTCCTTCCGACAAGCTGCTGCCGCTTTCAACGCTCAACCGGGAGATGACCCGGGCAATGCGGCAACTTCCAGGTAACGGATCCTCTTACGAAGCGTTGCAGGGGAATTCCAGGTTGAGGCAGGCCATCGCCCGCAGGTCATTCTTCTGGGGTGGCCGCCTTTCCCAGGAAGATATTATTACGACCGCAGGAGGAATGAATGCCCTTTCTTTTTGCATGATGGCAATAAGCAGACCCGGTAATACGATCGCTGTGGAAAGCCCCGTTTACCCCGGTATCCTGCAGCTTGCAAGGAGTCTTGGGCTGCGGGTACTGGAGCTGCCAACCCACCCGGAAACCGGCATTGAGATCGGGGCCCTTAAAAAAATGATCCACCGCATCGATCTTTGTTTACTGATAACCAATTTTGGCAATCCGCTGGGAAGCCTGATGCCCGATGCGCATAAAAAGGAACTGGTCCGGCTGCTCGAGACGCATCAGATCCCGCTTATAGAGGATGACCTTTACGGCGATCTGTACTTCGGAAAAAGCCGACCTCAATGTTGCAAGGCCTACGACAGAAGCGGGAATGTGCTCTTATGCAGTTCGGTATCCAAAACCCTGGCACCGGGTTACCGGGTAGGCTGGGTGGCGCCGGGGCGATTTAAAGAACAGTTACTCAACCTCAAATATGTTCACTCCGTTTCTGCCACTGCAATTACCCAGGAAACCGTGGCCCGTTTTTTTGAAAACAACCGTTACGATCACCACCTCCGCCAGTTACGGCATCAGTTACAACTGAACCGCGACCGGTATACGGATGCCATTGCTTCCAGCTTTCCCGGGGGCACAAAGATCAGCCGGCCACAGGGAGGACTGGCACTTTGGGTTGCCCTGGATCCTGCTATCGATACAGCCGTGTTGTATGAACGTGCGATCCGGCAAAAGATCAGTATTGCTCCCGGACGGATGTTCACCCTTCAGGACCAGTACAATCATTGTATGCGGCTTTGTATCGGGCTTCCCTGGACCGATGAGCTGGAAAGAAAACTTAAACAGCTGGGAAAGATCACCGCTGCGCTTTTGTAATTATTGATGCCCGCTGGAGGACCAGCATCAATAGTTGTTTTTCGCAAAATACTATTGCTTCTTTGCATAGAGCAGGTGTGCTATCAATCCCAGCAGTGTAAACCCGAGACCTACCAGCACGGTTCCGTTCCATTGTGCCTGCTTCCAGGCCTGCGCGGCAAGATAGGTTCCTGCAGATCCTCCGATAAAATAACTGAACATATACACCGTATTCAGCCGGTTGTTGGCGCCAAGGTTCAGTGCAAAAAAAGAAGACTGGTTCATGATATGCATCGACTGGAGCCCCAGGTCCAGCAGGATCACTCCGAGAATCAATCCCACATAGGTGTATCCCCCAATATAAAAGACGATCCAGCTCAGTAACAGCAGCAGCAGTGCATACAAAACAATATTGAAAGCGCTAACCTTTCCCGCCATCCTGCCCACCACCGCGGCTGCCAGTGCACCTACCGCTCCGATAATGCCAAAGGAGCCGGCAACCGCCGCACCGGCGTGGAACGGGGCCTCTTCCAGATGGAAAACAAGCGTTGTCCAGAATACACTGAATCCTGCAAAGCCCATGGCTCCGCGAAAAGCGGCCAGCCGAAGTACCGGCTGTGTGCGTGTAAGGTGCCATAAAGACCGCATCAACGATCCGTAACTTCCTTTAAATGTAGGATGCACATCCGGAAGCTTAACAGCCAGTAATCCTGCAAGAAGCACCATGGCCACCGTGGCTATATAATACATCATCTTCCACCCCCAGAGGTCAC
Organism: Niabella beijingensis; assembly: GCF_020034665.1. NCBI lineage: Bacteria > Pseudomonadati > Bacteroidota > Chitinophagia > Chitinophagales > Chitinophagaceae > Niabella > Niabella beijingensis. Next base: position 1,513,954 of record NZ_JAIQDI010000001.1, read on the forward strand.
CCACAAACCCGCTGACCACTCTCGACAGCAATATACCCAGCAAAAGACCGCTCATTACCATTCCGATGACAGCACTTTGTTTTTCTTTTGTTGCAAGTTCAGCGGCCATCGGCACAAACAGCTGCGGCAGCACCGAAGTAAACCCCACCATAAAACTGGCGGCAAAGAGCACGCCAACAGAAGGCGCCACGGTCATGCCCAGCAGCGATACTATGATTCCGCCAAAAGCGGCAATGATCAGGCGTTTGCGCCGCAGCATATCCCCCAATGGCACAATGAACAATAATCCAAAGGCAAAGCCCACCTGTGTCAGCATGGCAATATTGCTGATACGGCCTTCGCTCACTCCAAAATCACGTGCCATCAGCCCCAGCAGCGGCTGGTTGTAGTAATTGTTACCCACCACTATCCCTGTTGCAACGGTCATCAGCCAAAGTACACCGCGTGTAAGCGGCGGCTTTGCCGGGCTTGCGGCGCTTTCCATTTTTTTCAGCACCCGCACGGGAGCTGCTGTTCCTGTTATAATCTCTGTATCCATTATCAGTTTTTTTCCGGAGCATTCCTCCGTAGCGGGAGCATCTTATCTTACCCGGTATAATAAGGAAAAGCCCCGGGGGGCTCTTCCTTTGCTGAACAGTTATAAAAAATCGTACCCATCACATCCTCAGTTGTTTTTATAACCCGCTCTTTGAAGTCTTTTCGAGAAGACTTACGATTTCTTTATATCCTCTTGCCCTTGCATGCTGCAATGCGGTACTACCATCATGATCCGGTATATTGATGTTACAACCGGCTGCAATAAGCGTCTGTACCACTGCTGCATACCGTTTGCTTCCGTCCCCCAGCAGCACGGCCTCCATCAGGGCAGTCCAGCCCAGCCGGTTTATATGATCAATGGGGAATCCTTTTGTATTCGCCAGCAGGTTTACCACATCCAGATGACCGCGTTCACAAGCCGGGATCAGGGCCGTTCCGTTGTACCGGTTAAATACATCAAACCGGGCTCCGTTCGCAAGAAACAGCTTTACCAGTTCCGTAAATCCTGCAGCCCCGGCATAGAGAAACGGACTGTCCTGTATCTGATCCTGCTGGTTCACATCCGCACCGTGTGCCAGCAGGAGTTGTGCCATTTCCCGGTTATTAGCCTGTGTGGCGATGAGCAACAGGGATCGTTTATTCTTATCAGTCGTGTTTACATTATCCCCTTTTTTCAATGCGGCCTCCACAACAGACAGCTGGTTTTTTTCCACCGCTTCAATGATAACCGTGTTCTGACCATTCATATCGGAAATAGTTGTTTTTGTTTGACAGGAGTTCAAAAAAAGCATGGAAAATATCAGGAGCAACTGGTGCATAACATATCATTTAAAATACAATACTTCCTTTGTGGATCAACGAACGCACCGGAGAGATCCTGGAAACTGCTTCTGCCGAGCAGCTTGCATCCACCAGCACCAGGTCGGCCGGATCCCCTACCTTCGGCCATTGCCGGTTGCCTTTATCATCTAACGGCAGTACATTGTGTGTAGCCAGTTTCAATATCCGCGACAAGCCGAATTCGGTGTTATATCCATATAACTGGGCGGCAAGATTTGCTTTTTGCAGCACACTTCCCGAACCGAAAGTGCTCCAGTGATCGATAATACAATCGTTCCCCGCCCTTACGTCAACCCCATACTTATACAATGTGGGAATGGGCATGATCGTTCCGCCAAAGGGGATGGTTGAAATAATTCCTATTTGTGCGCCGGCCAGCTTTTCGGCCACTTCCTCCAGTTTGGGCTTTTCCAGTTTTGCCAGGGCAAAGCTGTGACTGATAAAGGTCTTTCCCTTCAACAGGGGATTCTCGTTTACTTTATCAATGAGGTAAAGGATCGTTTTCAAACCGGATTCGCCACCTTCATGTAAATGGATGTCAATGCCCTTTTGATGATCCAGCGCCAGCTGTACCACAAAGTCCATACTTTTTTCAATGCTGCCGTCTATTGTCGCCGGATCCAGTCCGCCGATAAAATCCACGCCCATCTGTGCCGCTTCTTTCATCAATCCGGCAGCATCGGTATAATAGATGCCATGTTGCGGAAAAGCCACCAGCTCCGCGTCGAAGGAGTCTTTTTTATTGTCCAGTGCCTTTTGCAGATGCTGCAAAGAATCCAGTTTGGATGTAGGCTCAATATTCACATGGCTCCGTGCAAAATTGCTGCCTTTCGACTGCAGCAATTCGATCAGCTTCTCTGCCTTATAGGTAGAAGTTTTTAGCAGTTCCGGAATGATCTGTTGTTCCAGCGCGATCATCCCCTTTACACCACCACCCTTCCGGTTGGTCGCCTTCCATTTTTCTCCGTAATAGGTCTTATCCAGGTGGATGTGCATTTCCTTAAAAGCCGGCAACAACAGCAGCCCTTTGGCATCGGTACCGGCACCTGTAGTATTGTTGGGTAATAGCGCGCTGATCTTCCCGTCATTGATCTCAATAGTGAACAACTCCGTTTTTGTAGCGCTCACCTCTCCTTCTTCATATTCAAATCCTGTTTCCAGCAGCACATTCTTCAGGCGGAGCAGCTTTCCTGCCGCAGGCAACTTTTCACCTGCAGCAACGGTCTGGCCGGTTGCCAGTAAACCGCTGCCTGCTGCAAACAGGATCGAAGAGTTCTTGATAAAATCCTTTCTGGAAATAGACCGGGGAGCCATAATGATTGTTTTAGTTTACAAAGGTAATCCGGCCCCCGTCGCCGCTGATGGAGGATTCATGCCATAACTTGTAAAATTTATAACTGCCCCCGGAATGCTTTGGGAGACAATCCGGTCTGTGTCTTGAAGAAATTGGAAAAATAAGCCAGATCGCTAAAACCCAGTTCAAAGGCAATTTCCTTTACCGATTTTTCCGTGGCCTGCATCAGCCGTTTGGCCTCAAGTACCACCCGGTTCTGTATCAGAAAGGTGGCAGGCACATTAAAATGCCGTTTACAAAGTATGTTCAGGTAATTGGGGGTTATGTGAAGCTGGCGGGCATAAAAGGCCACCGATTTCTCGTCCCTGAAATGGAGGTCGACAAGCGAATGATATTTGTATAAAACAGGTTTGGTGCGGTACACCGTAAGATCTTCAAACCGGCGTTCTGCTTCCCGGCTCACCAGCTCCGCTATCAGCCTGCTTCTGAGGTTAACAATACCCCATTGCACCGGCTTCAGGGCAAGTTCCTCCTCCACGGCACGGAATTCATACAATATTTTTTGAAAAACCGCAGGAGAAAGATCAATAACGGGATGGTTCTGGTACAACACAAAAGAAAAACGCAGTGAATCGGAGAACGTCTCAAAAACAGGCCGGCTCACCATCAGCTGGTAGCCGGATGTATTCTTACCCAGGTGCCAGCTGTGTACCTGATCGGGGAACAAAAGATGGAGTTGTCTTCCCCTGATCTTGTAATCGGTAAAGTCGATCGAATGCACCCCGCTTCCTTTATCAAATAAAAGAAAAACAAAAAAATCATGCTTATGCGGTTTTTCGATGTGCCGCTCACCATGGATCTCATGATACAGCAGGCTGCTTTCTGTCTGCAACACATCCCGGAAATCATTGATCCCAAGAACAGGAAAATCGTCCTTTATTCTCACACAGGGAAGTTACAACATTTCGGATGGATGCTGCTATTTTGAGACAGGCATAAAACCGGCATACGCTTCTTTCAGCAGCCGAAGAAAAACAGGCAGTGCCGGCTGGGGGTTCTGCGGATCAAAAACAACAAGTGTAGTTGTAGTAACACCCAATTTTGGCAGGGACTTAAAATCCAGCTCGGGGTGGTGAAACAACCGTTTCGCAGACGCCGGCACAATGGCAATCCCCGTTCCATTTGCTACCAGCTCCAGGATGGATGGCATATTATTGCATTCGTGCAGGATGTGTGGCTCAAAGCCCAGCTGACGACAACAATGAATGAACTGCTGATGATAGTCCGGCGCATACTCTTTATTGAACGAAACAAAGGGCTGCTCTGCTATACCCGTGCCTGTCAGCTTCAGCCCGCGGGGTTTTGCCAGGCAAAATGGTTCTGTCAGTAACGCCTGCTTTTCCAGTTGTGGTGCCAAAACCGGTGACCGTACAATACCAAGATCCAGTGCCCCGCTCTCCAGAGCCGTAAGCTGACGTTGTGTTGACGTTTCATAAAGGTTTACACGTAAAAAAGGGTAGTGTTCTTGTACCGTTTTCAGCACGGCTGCAAGAATACTTTTAGGTGTAGCGCTGATATAACCCAGCCGGAAAGTACCCGCAACCGAATCCTGGATCTGTCGCGCCTTTATCTTTGCCTTTTCCAGTTGCCGTAACAGTGCCGTGCTTTCCGACAGAAAATAGGTCCCCGCTTCTGTGAGCCGGACCCGTTTGTTATTCCGTTCAAACAGGAGCACGCCTAATTCTGTTTCCAGCTCCTTTATCTGGCGGCTCAGCGGTGGCTGGGAAATAAACAGCCTTGATGCCGCTCTTCCAAAATGCAATTCTTCCGCGAGGGTTGTAAAGTAGATCAGATGCCGGAGTTCCATGATACCTGTAAAGTATTATTTAATGATAAAAATAGCATTTTTAAAGTATCAGTTACCGTTCTACTTTTGAATCAAAACAGCAGCATGGAACACAAATCAACTTTAAAAGAAATCGAAGAACGTTTTGACAGGGATGTAGCGCGTTTTTCAAACCTTGAAACCGGGCAGCAGACCACACTGGATGCAGCATTTAACATGGAACTGATCACCAGCGGCATCGCAACCGCTGTACCCGGTCTGAAAAAACTGCTTGATATCGGTTGCGGAGCAGGCAATTATCCCGTAAAACTGCTTTCCAAGTTAACTACTGATCCTGAAGTTACATTGGTGGACCTGAGTCAGCCCATGCTGGACCGGGCACTGGAGCGGGTACAGCCCCTTACCACCGGGAAAGTAACTACGGTAAAGGCTGATTTCCGGACAGCCGTACTGGAAGAGAACACCTACTGTATCATCATCGCCACAGCAACCCTCCATCACCTGAGAGACGATGCGGATTGGGAAACGGCATTCTCAAAATTTTACCGGTTGCTGAAGCCCGGTGGCAGCATCTGGATCTTTGATTTTGTGGCACATGATCAGCCCGCACTACAGGAGCTGTTTTTCAGGCAGTACTACGGCAACTATTTGACGGATCTGAAAGATGAGGCTTACCGGGATCATGTATTCGCTTATGTGGAAAAAGAAGATACCCCCAGAAGTGTTTTGTATCAGACCGATTTATTACGCAAAACGGGCTTCCGGTCTGTTGAACTGCTGCATAAAAATCTTTGTTTCGCTTCCTTTGTGGCTTTTAAATAGTAGTTCCTGTTCCCGAAAAGGAAGACAATTTGCCAGTCTTGGCAATCTTGTCGAAATTTGTCTGCATCGCCGGAGGCACTAATAAATAAATATAGTCATGACAGGTCTGACCCCTTATCTCAATGCCATGAGAAGCTTCTTTAATACAGGAGCCACCCGCCCTCCTGAATTCAGAAAAAAACAGTTGCAGCTATTAAAAGAACAGCTCCTGAAATACGAGGAAGCACTGAACCAGGCCCTGTTTGAAGACCTCCATAAAAGCAGGGAAGAAGTATGGATAACAGAGACCGGAATGGTACTTTCCGAGATCAATACTGCCATCAAAGGGATTGATGAATGGACGGCTCCGCAACCGGTTCCTACCAATTTTGTCAATCTGCCCGGAAAAAGCAGCATTCTTTATGAACCCCTGGGAGTGGTGCTCATTATCGCCCCCTGGAATTACCCGTTCCAGCTGTTATTTATGCCCCTGATCGGCGCCATTGCAGCGGGCAACTGTGTGGTACTGAAACCCAGTGAGCTGGCCACTTCCACGGAAAAAGTAATGGGGCAGCTTATCAATGAGGCTTTTGCTCCTGAATACATCCGGTATGTGCCGGGGGACGGGGCCTCCGTCATTCCTGCGTTAATGGACAACTTCCGGTTCGATCATGTGTTCTACACCGGGAGCACCGCAGTGGGGAAGATCATTTATCAGAAAGCAGCTGCACAACTCAGTCCCGTAACCCTTGAGCTTGGGGGGAAAAGTCCGTGCATCATTACCCGCAGTGCCCCTTTAAAGGTTGCCGCGCGTCGGATCATCAATGTAAAATTCTCCAATGCAGGTCAGATGTGCATTACACCTGATTACCTGCTGGTGCATAACGAAGTGAAAGCGGCCTTTATCCAGCTGTTAAAAACAACACTGCTGAAGTTTTATGGTGAAAATCCCATTACCAGCTATGACTATGGCCGCATCATCAATCCTAAGCACTTTCATCGGCTTAAAGGTCTTATGGAGGGCCAGCAATTGCTGCATGGCGGGGAGCACAACGAGGACCAGTTGTTTATTGCGCCTACCCTGATTGATAACCCTTCCCTGGAAAGCCCGGTGATGAAGGAAGAAATATTCGGACCGCTACTCCCTGTGATCGGTTATGAAACCGAAGAAGCGGCCATGGCAGTCATCCGGCAAAATCCGGATCCGCTGGCCTTTTATGTATTCACTAATGACAAGAAAGAAGCGGACCGCTGGCTGCAGCAGGTACCCTTTGGCGGCGGTTGCGTAAATACCGCAGCATTACATTACCTGAACAAGCACCTCCCTTTCGGCGGAAGGGGCAACAGCGGTATCGGCCGTTATCACGGCCGGTTCTCATTCGAGACATTCAGCCATGCAAAAGGTATTCTAAAAGCCCATACCTGGCCAGACATACCACTGGCTTACCCTTCATTAAAAGGGAAACTCAATACGCTGAAACGTGTCATTAAATAAAATCGCTTTGCTAAAAGGGAACAAGAGAAACGTTACGCTCCTGTTTCATCTGCCACGTCCGCATCAGGCGCATTTTTTTTAACGGACTCAATGCCGTTTTCGCGGGCAGCTTCGGATTCATACAGCTCGCTTTTCCCGATCACCTGGCCATTGCCGGCCTTCAGGTTAAAAAAGGGTTTGTTGTTTGTAGATGTCTTCCGGTCATAATTGGCATCATCCGGTGCATTTTTCTTCACGGAAGCAATGCCATTATCGCAGGCAGCCCGGGTAGTGTATCCTTCGCTTGTAAGGATCACCTGGCCATTACCGGCTTTCAGGTTGAACTGGAATTCTCCGTTGGTACGTTTGGTGATTACAAATTTGCCCATAGTTTTTTATTAAAGTTGGCACAATAATCAAACAGAAACAAATAATTTTTTACGCGGCTAAAGACCCAGTACCGCCTTCAGCTTTCCGTATCCGTTACGACTCACATTAATTTTTGTTCCGTTTTTGAGGATCGCCACATGCCCGTCTTTCTCATATGGGTCAATACGGGTGATCTCCTGGATGTTGACGATATAGGAACGGTGACTGCGCACAAACATATCGGTAGGCAGGAATGCCTCAAAAAAGGACATGGTTTTGTTCTTGAGAAAATAGCCATCCTTTGTAAATATCTTTACAAAATCATCTGCCGCTTCAAGATACAGTACTTCCTGAACAGGTATGATCTTGATCTTGCTGCCATTCTTTACAACGATACGGTTATTTGAACTGGGCAGCTGCACATCATTCAGCAGCTCCTGGGTGTTAGTCTGACTGGTTTTATGCTGTGCCAGGAATTTGTTTACCGCCTTATCAAAGCGCTCCTGGTCAAAAGGTTTCAACAGGTAATCAACCGCATGTGCTTCAAACGCCTTGATGGCATATTCATCAAAGGCGGTGGCAAAGATCACCGCAGGCGGCTCCTCTATCAGTTCCAGCATTTCAAAACCGCTGATCTTTGGCATCTGTATATCCAGGAAAATAAGATCCGGCTTGTGTTCCTGGATCGCTTTCATTCCTTCAAAACCGTCTCCACACTCCGCCACCAGCTCCAGCTGCGGGTATTTCTGAAGGTATTCCTTTACCATGCTTCTTGCCAAAAACTCATCATCAATAATTATAACTTTACTCATGGGTGTTGCGGTATTTTAACGATTGTGTAATAGATATTATCTTTTGTTTTTGTAGCCAGGAGATCATTCCTGCCATACAGCAGGTATAATCTTCTTTTTATAGAGCTCAGACCAAAACCCGTTCCTGTTTTTGGCAGCGAGGTTTCAGGATCAAACGGATTGGTTACCATGATGCACAGCTCCGATAGTTCTCTTGTGGTTGTAATGGTGATCAGTGTTTCCCCGATCGTATCATAAAGCCCGAACTTGATTGCATTCTCAACAATAGGTTGCAGCAGCAATGTAGGCAGCTGCAGTTCTTTTGTATCCTCTTCCACTACAATGGAGGTCATCAGCCGGTTTCCAAAACGCACTTTTTCGATCTCCAAATATAAGTTCAAATAATTGATCTCCTCTGTGAGTGAGATCATTTGAGATTCTTCTTTTTTCAATGTCCCCCGCAGGAAGTCGGACAGTTGCTGTACCATTTTACGGGCCTGCTGGGGATTCAGCCCGATCAGGGCGTTGATCGAATTGAGGCTGTTGAATAAAAAGTGGGGCTGCAGTTGCTGGCGGAGTTTAAACAGTTCCGCTTCGCGGGACAGCCGGTCCGCATCGGTACGCCGCTGCTCCACCTTTTGCCGTTCCACCCAGTTGTACCATAAAATAGCAGCGATCGTTAATATAGTAAGCACAAGGAAGGCAAAGCCCGCCCGGTAGATAAGTGATTTGGCGAGGAATGCGAGATAGGCTTCCGAATCATCCAGGAATATTTTCAGGAAGGTGTTTGAAACAAACAGCCACAGGCCCGTAACGATCAGGCAGGAAGCAATTACGCTGGAGTACTGGTAAGCAGAGGGAAGATAATACCTTGTAATATTCAGCATCAGCAATCCGCTTAACAATAAAAGGAAATTACTCAGTAAGCTGTCGGTAAGAACAATGTATAAGGGAAACTCGAAAGAGTTCAGCAAAAACGCCTGCAGGTTTACCAGCACCACCCATCCGATGATCAGGGAGATGAGGAATCGTTTTGCTGTTAACGGAGAGGACGACACTTAAATTGGATTGTTTGAGATTTGAATCCCGGTTTGCCGCCGGGATACGATTTAATATGTTACAGAGTATTTTACCCAGTCACTTTTCACTATTCACCTTTTCACTTTTTCAGTCCTCCTAAAAACTCTTGATATCAATGCCCCCTAAAATTACGGTACCTTTCAACACAAGCGTTTTTGTAGTATCCACATTTCCCATAGAAACGCGTTTGTCCTTTACTTCTCCCATAATAGCCACTGCTTCGGAGATCACATTCCAGTGAGAAGGTATCAGCAATGTAGCGCCGCCAAAGATAGCCGTCACTTCCAACACCGCAGTGCCACTGATATCCGCCTGCAACAGGTCAATCTCGCTGCCTCCGAACACATTCACCATATCTCCTCCCCGGAAGTTTTTGGACAATACCTTTTTCTTGGTTCCGCCAAAAATAGAAGTGGCATCAACGATATCTTCATTGCTGACACTTCCCCTGTAGGTCTTTTTGCCGGTCGGTTCCCCCGTATTGGGATCCTGAGTGATAAAATCATACGATTTTCTGGGTCTCAGGATAAAGAACAAACCGGCGCCGATCAGGGCTATTGGAAAGATGAACTTGCGCAGGGAGTTAAAAAGAAAGAATTCATTTACAAGGAATAAGGATCCCACCAGGATCAGGATCAACCAGCCGGGGCCCTGGAAATTTTTGCGGAACCCGATAAACAGTCCCAGCACGATCAGGAACATTTGCCAGGAAAGCATAAAGTCGGGAAAGATAAAGCCCATTCTTCTCAGCAGGTACACAACACCGATCAGCACCAGGAACAGCCCGATCCAGATATGCCCTTTGGCATTGCGTTCGCGAAAGGAAGGCGGTTGCGGCGGGGCATTTTTATCAGAAAAGTCGGTCTTTTCTGATTTGTTATAGAATTCGGTATTGTACGGATTATTTTCACTCATTGTTCAAATTTTATGTAAAAATACCCCCCTAAGATAGGCCTTACAACAGATTTTTCGCATGTAAACGCCAGATATCGGTAAATGGGCGGATTGCCACGGCGAATGACAATACCGAGATCCGGAAAAAAATCCACACCCGGCGAAAACACACTGTTTCAGACCACAAATTTAAATTTTTGGCCGTCAAACAGGCCCTTATCACTTAGTTTTAAGGCCGGTATCACCAGCAATGCCATGAAGGACAGTGTCATAAACGGAGCCGAAAGTGTGGAGCCCATTTCTTTCACCATCCGGTCGATGGCGGTATAGGCTGCCGCCACCTTGTAACCATCGGCATTGCTCATCAGACCCGCCACCGGCAACGGTACAATCGCCTCGTTATCACCGTTTACAGCTGCTACCCCGCCTTTTTCCGCGATCACCAGGTTGACCGCCCTGCACAGACTTTCATCATCAACACCTACGGCAATGATATTATGGCTGTCATGTGCAACAGAAGAAGCCAGCGCGCCGGTCTTCAAACCAAAATTCTTTATAAAAGTGGTAGCCGGTACTGCTTCTTTGTAACGGTTTACTACTGTTATTTTTAACAGATCACGGGAAGGATCGCTTACAAAAAATCCCTCCGCTATTTTTGGCTCTAGTTGTAAGGGGTTGGTAATCAGCTGTCCGTCGAGTGCCTCGATCACGGGTATACGTGCTGCCCCGGTAGCAGTTATCGCGAAATCAGCCGCTTTTTTGGGCAGACAGTTAAACTGGTTAATGATACCAGCACCGGGCGTCTGGATCAGGGATCGTCCGTCGGCAGCTACCGGTATCCCATTGATCACTGTCCGGATCGTTTTAAAATGCTTCAGATCCTGCACCACAATAAAATCCGCAGGATCTCCTTCCCGGAGCAAGCCCACCGGAAGTTTGTAATGCAATACAGGATTGATACAAGCCGCCTGCAACACATGGAATACGTCGATGTTCTTTGCAACGGCCCGCGCACAGAGCTGATCGATATGTCCCGCTTCAAGGCTATCCGGGTGTTTGTCATCACTGCAGAACATGATTTCCTTGGGGTAATCCCGCAACAGGTCAATAAGTGCTTCAAAATTCCTGGCGGCACTTCCCTCCCGGATAAGGATCTTCATTCCTGCCTTTAGCTTATCCAGTGCTTCCTCCCTGGTAAAACATTCATGATCGGTTCCCGGAAGGCCGGGTGCAGCGATCGAACCGGCATACCGCTGTGCATCCGCACCGCGCAATCCCGGAGCATGCCCGTCTACCGGTTTTCCTGCCGCATGGGCGGCCTTTATTTTATCGATCACTTCCGGGTCTCCGGCCAGTACACCCGGAAAGTTCATCATCTCGCTGAGGTAACGTATTTTAGGATTTGCCAGCAGCGTTGTTACCGCCTCCACTCCAAGCGAAGCACCGGCCGTTTCAAATGCTGTAGCCGGGACGCAGCTGGGGGCGCCGAAATTAAACTTAAACGGTACCGTATTCCCGTTGTCGATCATGTATTGTACCCCTTCCATCCCGCAAACATTGGCAATCTCGTGCGGATCGCTTACCGTGGCCACTGTACCATGCACCACTGCCAGCCGTGCAAATTCCGATGGCACCAGCATGCTGCTTTCTATGTGCACATGACTGTCTACAAAACCCGGTAAGAGATAGGGCTCCCCGGCAATCTCTTTTTCTTCCAGTATTTCGATCTGCCTGATGCCTTCCTTATCAAACCCGATTGCCGCAAAACAGATCTTTCGCCGCATGATATCTACAAGGTTGCCTTTAACCTGCTCCATTCTTTTAACATTTGGGTAAATGTAAAAAATGTTTCAGATAAACGCTTCGGGTCCCGGCAGTATATGTCGATACGAATACAGGAAGTCGCAAAGAAACACAAAGGATCGGTAAAAAGTTCTAATGTACCGGCGTGCATTCGCGCACTTTTGATATTAAATACGTCCCGGTGTTTTGAAAACATAAGTTTCAAGGTAAGTTCCGGCAACCTGCTCTGCAGCGGCCAGGATCGCATTTACCTTTTCCTTTGCAGCAAGAAGGCATTGATCCGTGATGGTAAAGCTCCGGTCGTATCGTGCCCCTGTATAGGATGCCTCCAGGGCAGCCAGCAGCTCATATTCTGTTTCCGTTCGAAAAAAGGATAAAAAACAGGGATGCTGGCGTGCACACTGGAGCAGGAGTTGTTTGATGGAATGCTGCCGGATATGCATTCCCGAAAAAGCTTCAGCAAATCCCCGGAGCGTCAGTTCTGCAGCCTGGTGCAATGCAAAACAGGCCAGCTCATTACTCCCGCTGTGCTGTAATGAGGCGGCCAGCCCCAGAAATAACCGGGCCTTGCTGCAGCCGGCCGTAAACACATCGATGGAAGCCGTGATCCTGCGCTGCAACGCATCGCCGTTCACCGGTTCAAATAAAGCGTCTTCTGCGTGGTAGACCAGGTTTTCCTCATTACAACGGAGCAGAAAAAAGAAGTTCCCTTGTTTACGTTGCTGGCAAAAACGTTGCAGCTGACACAGGGAGAAACGGATATTCCAACTGCCGGTACTGGCGGAACGGATATAGGATTGCAGCTCCTCGAAACTGCGCTCGCCCGTAGAAGCTACTACAATAAGAAGATCTAAAAAACGCTGTTCCGTATCCCCATCGAGTTCAAAAATAAAAACAGGATCGCATAGCCCGGCGACCCATGCCACGATCCATTCTTTTGAAGAGGCTCCGTGTACAGCCGGCTGGTTATATTCCGGTACTGCCGGGCTAAACAACCGTTCCACATCGGGAAGCAGTTCATACAGATAATGAGCAAATCCCCGCTCTGCTTCATTAATGATCAATTGTTTCAGCAGCCTGTATTTAGCTGCATCATCCCACTCCTGCGGGCAGGCAGCCGGGACAGGTAAGGTATCTTTTTCCATTGGTTAGCATTTTTAACAGGATTCCGGTGCAGCAGCGATGTGCACCGGCTGTACCTCCGGTTAGTACCGGAATACCTTTTGAGGCTTTGTGAAAGATTATACGGTCGCGACCATCATAGTTGCCCGGGTGTTTCCGCCCTGCCGAAAAGAGAAGGGTATTGCCGGATCATATGATAGGGTGCGCGCAGCATACAGAGCAATGATTCATAATCAAACAATATATTTTCACGTGCAATACCAAAATGTTCACCTTCACCAAGCACACAGTCCAGCACGGACCAGAGATAGATACGTGCTTTCTTCTCGGGGTACCGTTCTGTAAAACCAAGGATCAGCCGGCAGGCATCTCCGGTTTCCGGCAGATAGCGGTAAATGGCATCATTTTCATAGAGGGCCATTTTTTGCTTTTTCATTTTCATCCATTCTCCCACCGTGTGATGAAGCGCATCCATAAGCACCCGGAAATTTTCTGAAAAACGAAGCAGGTATTTCCTGTCATTGTCGTTGCTAAAGACGCTGTGTTCGGCACAAACTGCACATTCGGCCCATGTCTGCCATTCTGATTGAAGCTGCTCCAGCTGCGAACTGCTCAGAACAAGGGAAAGACAATGAAACGGATGCGATTTTACCAGATGCAGGAAATGATAAGCTGGATTAAAATCGTCTTCATCGAAACCGGGTATTTCTCTCGGGGATCTTCCGGATGTTTTATAGCCGGGGTCTGGTTCACAGACCATAAAAAGAATCTCGTTATTTTTGTTTATCATAGTTTGATTGTTTTTCTGTTAGCACTTCAAAGATACAAACTCATTTGTCACAAACAAACAAAAATGAATAAAAAAACAACCTTTTTTGAACGCCTGGAAGCCTTCAGTATTGCCGAAGGTTTTAAATCCATCAACGATTTTGCCATTAACGGACTGAAATACAAATCATCACAAAAGCTCAACCGGCTCCGGAGCGGTAAAGGGAAACCTTCCCTTGAGATCATTGAAGACATTAAAAACAGGTTTGAGAATGCAGACCTGAACTGGCTGATCTCTAACAAGGGTGAAAAACATTTGGTGGGGATTGACCTGGTATTACACGATGTACCCGCTCCGGACGAAGCTGCTCCCTGTAAGGAATGTGAGCTGCGTGATGCGATCATCGCATCCCAGAAACAGACCATCAAGGCCCTGCAAGGGCAGGCAGATACCCTGCAGCTGACCATGGAGATCGTAAGCCGTAAAAACCTGAGAAAAAACCCCTGAGCTTACCGGCAGCTGCCCCGTTTTTTTAGCGGCTCCCGCCGCTTTTATTCCTCAAATGTACCCGAAAAAGTATGGCTTCCGAACGGGTGTCATTTAATCCTTCAGCAGGTCCGGTCTGCGTTCCCGGGTACGCTGCAATGCCTGTTCATAGCGCCACTCCTCTATTTTTGAATGATTGCCGCTCATCAATACATCCGGTACTTTCATACCTTCAAAATCTACCGGGCGGGTATAAACCGGTGGAGCCAGCAGGTTGTCCTGAAAGGAGTCCGTCAGTGCCGATGTTTCATCATTCAGCACTCCCGGCAGCAGGCGGCCAATAGCATCCACCAGCACTGCAGCAGCCAGTTCTCCTCCGCTCAGTACATAATCTCCGATAGAGATTTCCATCGTCACATATTTTTGCCGGATGCGTTCATCAATCCCTTTGTAATGACCACAGATAATGAGCAACCGTTCTTTCAGGGAAAGCGTGTTGGCCATACGTTGGTTCAATGTGCTCCCGTCAGGGGTAACATAAATGATCTCGTCAAATTTTCCGACTGCTGAAAGTTCAGCGATGGCTTTCACCAGCGGTTCACACATCATTACCATACCCGCACCGCCGCCATACTGGTAATCATCTACCTGGCCGTATTCATTCACTGCCCACTTCCGCAGCGGATGTACTGCCACCTGTAACAGGCCCTTATCCTGCGCGCGTTTCATGATACTGTGCTCAAAAGGACTGGTCAGTAATTCGGGAAGGACGGAAATGATATCGATGTGCATTAACGAGAATTGAGATTTGAGAATGAACTTTAGCTGTCGGCATTAACAGCCGCAAATTACCAATTAAAAATCCAAAAAGCCTTAATCCTCCCCTTCCATAAAATCATCCAGATCCCTTCTTTCTTTTTTGGTAGGCCGGCCGATCTTGCTCAACCGTTTACCGCTGAAAAAAGATGCTGCCTGGATCTTGGCCTTTTCGAGCTCTTCGGGGGGTGTCAGATCGGTATAATGCTTTATGGCTTCTTCATATTTTACACGTGTATGCAGCAGGCCCGTAACTTTTATCACCCATTTGCGGCCCTCTGTACGCACTTCATAGATATCACCCAGGTGTACATTCTTTCCGGGCTTGGCAGACTCTTCCTGGTACCTCACCTTGTTGTCATTGCAGGCGTCGGTAGCCAGCCTTCTTGTTTTAAAAAGCCGGATGGACCAGAGGTATTTATCTAAACGTAATTTTTCTTTTTCCATATTTCAATGTCCCGAATACAATTCCCATAGCATGTCAGGACGGCTCTGTTTAATGCTGCGAATGAATACCTTTATTCATTCGCAGCATTCCTTCTTATTCCCCGAAATACTTATGAAAATAAGGGATGGTCTCAATACCCTTATAGTAGTTCTCGAGATTGTATTTTTCATTCGGACTGTGTAATCCATCATTATCCAGTCCAAAGCCCATAAAAATGATCTTGATGCCCAGTTCATTTTCCAGTACCGAACAAATAGGAATGCTGCCACCACCTTTTACAGGAATGGGCGTTTTTCCGAATGTGGTCTCCAGTGCCCTGGAAGCTGCCTGGTACCCCTTGCTGTCAATAGGTGTTCCGTAAGGTTCCCCGCCATGATGCTCAAATGCGTGCACTTCCACGCAGGACGGAGCGATCTTGCGGAAATGTTCCAGCAGCAGCTTTGTGATCTTTTCGCTGGATTGGTTCGGAACCAGCCGTGCTGAGATCTTCGCGGTTGCTTTTGCAGGCAGCACGGTTTTAGCGCCTTCGCCGGTATAACCACCCCAGATCCCGTTGAGTTCCAGGGTAGGACGGATACCGGTGCGTTCGTAAGTCGTAAAACCTTTTTCTCCGTATAATTCTTTGATGCCTATTTCATCTTTATACTCCTGTTCATTAAACGGCGCCTTATTGATAAGCTCTCGTTCTTCTGCCGAAATCTCCAGCACATCATCATAAAAACCAGGAATGGTGATGTGGTTGTTTTCATCATGACAACTGGCGATCATTTTAGAAAGGATCACGATCGGGTTGGCCACTGCCCCGCCATAAGTACCGCTGTGCAGGTCTCTTGCGGCCGCGGTCACCTCCACCTCAATATAACTCAGACCACGTACACCGGTATCCAGCGACGGGTTCTCCATACTCAGCAGTGAACTGTCGCTGATCAGGATCACATCGGCTTTCAGCAACTCTTTATTTGCTGCCACAAATGCCGCCAGGTTGGGCGAACCCACTTCCTCTTCCCCTTCGAGAATGAATTTGATATTGGTAGCCATGGTATCGGTCTTTACCATCGTTTCCAGTGCCTTTACATGCATATAAAACTGTCCCTTGTCGTCGGCGCTTCCCCGTGCAAATACTTTACCATCCTTGATCGTAGGCTCAAAAGGAGGTGTATTCCAAAGCTCCAGCGGCTCTACCGGCTGTACATCATAATGCCCATATACCAATACTGTCGGCTTGGACGGATCAACAATTTTTTCACCATATACGGCCGGATGCCCGCCGGTTTCCATCACTTCAGCTTTATCACAGCCAGATGCCAATAAAGCTGCTTTCACCGCCTCCGCACACTTCTTCATATCCTCCCTGTTCTCGCTTTTGGCACTGATGGAGGGAATGCGCAAAAGATCCATCATCTCATTGAGAAAACGCTCTTTATTTTCCTCCTGGTATTTTTTCCATACTTCAGACATAGTATAATTTTTTGTTCCCGCGAAGGTACGGAATTGAGCGGTTGAGCCTGAAAAAAGGGGAAGATCCGGGATGCATGATACTGATGCGGGCGGCTGCTTCGCTGTTTAATACGCACCGGCGCGATGATCTGTTTAAAATTGAACCAATCAGCACACACGGGGTTACCCTGTTACAGATTTCACATATTCATGTCAACGCTGCCGGAAGCGCGTAAATATTCTTAACTTTAAACAAACAGGTAACAATGAAAAAAGATATTCTTGATGCCATTCTTAAAACACTCCAACAAAACACAACCGGTGTTGAACAAGAAATAGATACGCAGGAAACCAACGCCGGTATTGACACGGAAGCCACCACCGATCTGGATGCCCTTTCCCAGCGGGATCAGGCAACGGATATTTACAACCTGATGCAGCAGCCGAAAGCGGTTGCAGAAGATACGGCCGCCACAGTAAAAAAATACCAGGGAATATCAAGAGATGCCGTAGGCCCCGGTGCGCTGGTAGAAACCACGGAACATTTTTTCCTGTTTGGCGTAGTGCTTCCTCCGCTGGAGATCAACGGGAAAAAAGTAACCGGTGTTCCCCTGGATGCCCCCGCCTATGCCAACCTGGAAGGCAAGAAAAAAGGAGATGAGATCCATTTGGGTGAAGCCGACTACCTGATCCTTTCTGTGGAGTAGGCCCGTCTATTACAGCACAATCTTTCCATCGGCAGGAGCGCCGTTCCGCACTTCTTCCGTGACCGTGGTAACCAGTGTATCATTTTTATGAAGTGCGCCGTACACCGCCACTTTGCCGCCTGTCTGCACACCGGTTTGCACCGGCACCCAGACTGTTTTTCCGTTCATGATCTTTATCACGTAAACGCCCTGGCTCGAATTCAGCAGCGCACTGCCCGGGATCACAAAGGAAGCTGCTGCGCCGGCCTGCAGGGGGATCTGTACTTCAGGGATCATACCGGGCAATAATTTTTTATCCGCATTCGGTACATCCATTTCCACATGCTGTGCCCGCAGCCGGTTGTCCAGCGCTCCGGAAACCCGCGAGGTCCTGGCCGTAAAATGCTGTCCGGGCAAGGATTTTACCGTAAACCGAACCGAACCGTTCTGATCCAGCACGCCCGCATTGCTTTCGGGAAGATTTACAACCAGCCGGAGTTTCTTCTGTTCCTGAAGGGTAAACATAGGCACTGCTCCTGCCCCCGGCCCTACATAAGCACCGGCACTTACATTACGGGCCGTAATCACTCCCGAAAATGGTGCCCGTATCTCGAGGTAATTGCGGTTGTCGTGTACTTCCTGCAACGCAGCTTTTGCCGCCTGGTATTGTGCATAATCCGATTGCTGGCGTGCTTTTGCCACATCAAGATCATTCTGAGAGATCGTTCCCGGTGTTTTGCTGGTTTCCAGCAGCCGGTCGTAAGTGGCCTTACTGGCCAGGTAAACCGCCTCCTGCGACCGCACCCTTGATTGGGCTCCTTCGCTCTGGGCGTTCAGTTCCGGGGCTTCCATTACCGCCAGCAACTGACCTGCACGCACTTCGCTGCCCACATCCACATACAGTCTTTTTACAAAACTGCTCACTTTTGCATAGAGGTCTACATGCTGAAAGGCGACCAGCTCGCCGGGGATCGACAACGTATCGGAAAGTGCGCCTTCTGTAAGCAGGAACGCAGATACCACCGGCTGTTTTTCCGGCGTTTTTTCTTCTTCTGCACTGGTGGAGCTACAGCTCTGCAAACCCGCAGCTGCAACAGCAACAAGACCCGCCAGCATTATTTTTGTTGTCCTTATCATAATTCAGTGTGATTAATGTAAACAAATCAGTTTTAACGGTGATGTAAATTCGGTATGTGATGAACGCTTTCCGCATCTTCCGGATCGAGGGATACACTTTTTGTTGTTGCCTTGCCCTGTCCCCAGGCAAATGCCAGCGGCAGGATAAACAACGCTGCAAATGTAGAAGCGATCAATCCGCCGATCACAGCACGGCCGAGCGGTGACGACTGATCACCGGCTTCTCCCAGGCCCGATGCCATAGGGATCATTCCCACCACCATGGCCAGCGCAGTCATCAGGATGGGCCGCATCCGCAGTGCGGCAGCCTCCCTGGCGGATTTCACGGCATCGCCATTATGCTTCCGGATCTGCTCTGCATTGGTGATCAAAAGTACCGCATTTGAAATGGATACCCCCACCGACATGATCATTCCCATATATGATTGCAGGTTCAGCGTGGAACCGCACAACATCAGCAGGGCCATAGATCCGAACAGCACGGCCGGAACGGTAGCCAGTACGATCAACGATACTTTGAACGACTGGAAATTGGCCGCAAGCATCAGGAAGATCACCACGATGGCAACGATCAGTCCGCCCTGTAAACTGTCCAGTGTATCGGTAAGCGTATCACTGAGCCCGATCAGGTCCACATTCAGACCGCGGGGGAGCTTACCCAGCGACTGTATTGCCTGTTTTACATCCCGGGCCGCCGCACCCAGGTCCTTGTTGTTCAGGTTGGCAGTTACTGTCAACATCGGCACAGAACCCAGGTTATCCACTTCACCATAGGTAACATCCGGCTCAATGGTAGCCACATCTCCCAGCAAGGGACGGGCGCTGTTTGCCGTAAGCGGGATCTCCCCGATCGCCCCGTGACTGGTCATCTCATTTTCCGGTATCTGCACCTGCACACTGTAAGGCAGGTTGGATTTGGGGTCCACCCACATATTCTTCTCTGTTAAACGGGAAGAAGAGGTAGAAGCGATCAGTGAACGCGAGATCGTATTCACATCCGTACCCAGCTGGGCTGCCCGTATCCGGTCGATGTTGATATTCAGTGACGGATAGCGGATCGACTGCCCCAGTTGTATATCTCTTAAATAAGGGATCTGCTTCAGCTTTTCCACCATCATCAGGGCGTACTTTTCATTTTGTTTTTTGTCCCTGCCCGAAAAACGCACTTCCACCGGTGTGGGTGAGCCCTGGCTCAGGATCTTATCGGTAAGCTCGATCGGCTCGAACGACAGTTTCATCTCCGGGGCGATCTCACCGGCGCGCTTCCGGATCTTGTCTTTCAGCTCGTCCAGATTTACTTTATAGTCCTCTTTTAATGCTACCTGCAGTACCGCTTCATGCGGCCCTGCCATCCAGAGGAAAATAGGCGCCGTGGAAAAAAGCTGCGGATGCACGCCCACAAAGGAAGATGTAATCGATATGTTCTTTTTTCCCACTACCTCATTGATCGCGTTCAGCAGGTCGAGCGTTTTCAGTTCCGTCTTTTCGATGCGCGTTCCATCCGGTTCGCGGAGCCGTACCTGGAACTGTTTACCATTTACTTTTGGCAGTACATCCCGGCCGATCTGTTTCAGGAGAAGCAGGGCAGTAAGCCCGGCCACCAGTATGTAAAGCGACACGATCCATTTCCGGTAAGGCATCATCCGGTCGATGAACCGCATATACCGCATACGGAATTTCTCAAACCGGCTGATTTTCCCGTCGCGGTTACTGTCCTCATTTTTCAGCAGGATTTCTTTCTGCGACCAGGTGTCTTCTTCTTCAGCAGCGATGGCGGCGCTTTCAAAAGTTTCCTGCTCCGTCAGCTCTTTTCCATCCCTGCCCTTTTTATGTTTGATCTTCATGATCCAGTTGGCCATTACGGGCACAAAGGTCTGGGCCAGGAAATAAGAAGCGATCATGCTGAAACCGATCGCGAGGGCCAGCGGCAGGAACAGGGAACCGGGAATACCCCCCATGGTAAATGCCGGAGCAAACACAGCCAGGATACAGAACAGGATCAGCAGTTTTGGAAAGGCGATCTCCTTACAGGCATCCCATATGGCCAGCGCTTTGGGCTTGCCCATATCCAGGTGCTGGTGGATGTTCTCGATCGTTACGGTGCTTTCATCTACCAGGATACCGATAGCAAGCGCCAGTCCGCTTAAGGTCATGATGTTGATGGTCTGTCCGAACAGGCTCAGAAAAAGTACCCCGGTGATGATCGATGTAGGTATTGTCAGGATCACTATAAGTGCTCCCCTCAGATCGCCCAGGAATAACATTACCATCAGGCCGGTCAGTACCGCTCCGATCACACCTTCACTCAGCAGACTTTTTACGGAGTTCATCACATAAGTAGACTGGTCGAATTCATAGCTTAGTTTTACATCGTCCGGCAGTTGCGACTGTATTTTGGGCAATGCTTTTTTCAGGTTCTGCACCACTTCCCAGGTAGAGGCATCCGCGGCCTTGGCAATATCCACATATACCGAGCGCCGGCCGTTGATCAGCGCATAGCTGGTGCTTACATCCGCACCATCCTCCACGGTGGCCACATCTCTTAAATAGAGGTTGGACGCACCTGCCCCATTGGTAAAAAGCGGGATGTTTTCAAAATCTTTTATTTCTTTCAACGTGGTATTGGCGGGTGTTACATAGTTTTTATCATCGATCCGTACGTTACCCGCAGGAGTGGAAAGGTTGTTCACCCTAAGTGCCGCCACCAGCTGGTCCGCGGTCATGCTGTGTGCCCGCAGCAGTTCGGGGTTGGCCTTTATCACCACCGTACGCACATTCCCCCCAAAAGGGGTAGATCCTACCAGACCCGGGATGGAAGTAAAGGAAGAACGTACATATACGTTGGCCAGGTCCAGCAGCTCGTTGTTACTCCGTTTATCGCTGCTCAGTACCAGCTGTCCTACCGGCAATGTAGATACATCAAAGCGGATGATAAAAGGTGGATTGGACCCCGGCGGAAAAATGGCCTGTATCCGGTTGGAAAAAGCGCTTACTTCTGCGGCAGCCTGCGCCATATTGGTGCCGGGATAAAAATTGATCTTGATCAGCGTAAGGCTCTGGATGTTTTTTGTTTCAATACTTTTTACCCCGTTTACATACAGCAGGATATTAATATATTGCTTTCCGAAATACGCTTCCATCTGCTGGGCCGTATATCCGCCAAAAGGGTGGGAGAGATAAATTACCGGCAGGTCCAGTTTGGGAAAGATGTCCACCTTTATGGTACTTACCGCTTTTATGCCGAAAAAGAAAAGCGCTGCCACCATTACCAGGATGGTAATGGGTTTCCTTAATGCAAAACGTATCAAATTCATAACTGTCCCTGCTTTTTAATTTCCTACCGGTTTTATTATAACTGTTCTTCAAATAGGTCAAAATCGCCCACTGCTGCTGCTTTCAGCAAAAGCGCCTGCCACACATTGTTGTTGGCAATATCCCGGTCGGTCTCCGCCCGTATCAGCGTATAACCGGCCTGCATCACATCTACCATGTTGGTAAGGCCGTTCTTGTACAGCACCGACTTCTGGTGATACGCATCACTGGCGGCCTTAACCTGTACCGGGGCTTCCCTGTAATTCGAAAGTGCGTTGGTCATTTTATTTGTTGCGGTGCGCAGCTGCGTCTTTAACTGTAATGCTGCCGTGTTGTACTCTTCCTGCAGGGCATTACTGATCATCCGCTGCGCGCTTACCTGTTTCGACAACCGCACGGGTTGCATGAGGTTCCAGGTAACACCAACCCCGATGAGATAGTTTGACCGGTTGGGGTTGATCCCTTTCCAGTAGTCGGATGAATAATGATGCTGATCATTGATGTAGTCGCTTTCAAAGCCCGACCCTCTCGACTGCCACACGCCCACAAGCGAGAACGCCGGGTAGTACTGCGTTTTAATAAAATGCGATTGCTGATCGCTGACAGCGATCCGGCTCCTGTAATATTCAAGCACCGGGTGCTCCTGTTCCGGGGTTAATGTGTCGAGATAGCTGCCGGGTATCCGGGAAACAAATGCTGTATCAATGGTAAAGCCGGTATCTTCAGATCCGATCAGTTGCGCCAGGATATTTTTTTGTTCCTGTTCTTTATCCCTCGCGTTGGTCAGCAGGATCAGGGCGCTGGAATATTCAGCATTGGCAAGAGAGGAATCCACCCCGGCGATCAGCCCGTTTTTTACACGGGCAATAACGAACCGGCGGATCGAATCGGCACGGCTTAAATTTTTTTCATACGACTTGGTGATCTGATGACCTGCCACCAGTGTAAGATAGGCTGCGGCTACCCGCACCTTATGTTCAAAAAGTTCCTGAGCCAGGTCCTTTGTATCGCGCTGCCAGACCTGTTGTGCCACTTTTACCCGTTCCCGGTATTTCCCGAATGCAAAAAACTCCCAGTTCACATTGGTAAGGTATAGCGCTCCAAACGCCGCATTCCAGTTCTGTGTGGCCAGGGCCGGGCCGGAAGAGGCCGTGGCCAGCCCGCCAAAACCATAAAGCGGTCCGTTGGTTCCGTTGATGGTACCATAGTCCTGCTGTACTCCGAAATTGATATTCGGCAATTGTTCTTTCCGCGCAGCTGTGATCAATTGTTCTGAAGCCTTTGCATAAGCGGTCTTGGCTTTTATGGAAGGATAATTTTCCGCTGCAGTCCGGATCGCGTCCTTCAATGACAGTTGCGGTTGCGCACCCGCCATTACCGAAAAGGTTGCAGTGAGCAGTACCAAAAGAAATCTTCTATGCATGGTTATTTGCGCTATTTGGTGGAAACAATGCGCAAAACAACTGGATCTTTCTGAAGCAATTTTGAAGCTGGAATTAAAATGACGCGCGGCTTACGAACAGTTGCTCAGGCTTCTGCAAAAACAACCGTCTGAAACGCAGCATTGGAGGGGATTACATCGATTTCGGATAAATAATTTTCATTGAAGTATACACAGAAAATATGCCGGTGTTCCACATAGGCATAAGAGATCCTGAAATTACATACCTCACAGATCTGCTTTACGATGGCGAGGCCCAGCCCCACTCCCTCATTTTTCTGACTGCCTTTTTTAAAACGCCGGAACAGGTCCTTATGCGGGATGGTTACGGGATCTCCCGTGTTACTGATCCTGAAATAATCGGTAGTCAGTTCTACATGAACCGATCCGTTTTCCTCATTGTAGCGGATGGCATTGCGCATCAGGTTGGCCACCAGGATATCTGCCAGCGTAGGATGTATCTGGATGAACACCCGGCTGTCGGTATTACGCGTAACAGTGATGTTTTTGAGATCCGCCCAATAGCTATAGGTTTCGATGACGTTTTTAGCGATCCGGCAGAATCTTATTTTTTCGCGGGTATTGAATTCGTGATTTTCCAGGCGGGCCAGCAATACCAGTGATTTTGTAATATTGGAAAGTTTGTTCACTTCCGTCTGCATGTGTTCGATCAGTCCGGCCTGCTGGCTGTTCAATGATGTCTGGGTCAGCAACTCTGTTTTTGTACGCAGCACGGCCAGCGGTGTCTGCAGCTCATGCGATGCGTTTTCACTGAACTCCCGGGCGGTTGCATATTCCTCCATCGCTTTATTGGTCATGGTCTCTATAAAACAATTGAGCTCATTGAACTCTTTGGTGGATGAGCGTCCCAGCTGCAGCTTTTGTTTCTGCCGGATATTAAAATGCCGGATCGCTTCCATGGTGCTTTTAAACGGTTTGAAGAGGGTCCGGGAAAGGATCCGGGCAGAAATGAAAAATGCCACACTCACCAGCAGCATTTTCCAGAGCAGGGTAATGAACATGCTGCTGAAAAACTCATTGGGATTGATGAAATAGTTGTGGGAGGTCACTTTGTAAACCACCCCGTTCACCGGCCGGTAGCTGATCACGAAAAGCGCCACCTCCTTTTCGCTCATTCCTTCCACATTGTTCAGCCGTTTGATCACCTGCGGATTTTCTTTTGGAACAGGACCGCGGACAGTGGCGATCTCAATTTCCCGGTCCTTTATAAAATCATCCACCGGCCGGCCCTGTTCCAGCAGGTGGTAAATGCGGTCATTTACAGATTGCAGGCGCTTTACTTCAAATTCGATCATTTTACGTTTGATCCCCCATTGGGAAATGGTCATCGTAACGGGTGTCACCACCAGGAGGATGAAAAGGAACCAAAGGGATATCTTATTGATCAGTTTCATGCTTCAGAGTTTAAAACGGTAACCCAGTCCGTACACCGTTTCTATATAATCATTACCATTTGCTGCGGCGATCTTTTTGCGGAGATTCTTGATGTGCTGGTAAATAAAGTCAAAGTTCGCAAGATTATCGGTATAGTCGCCCCATAGATGTGTGGCAATGGCCTGCCGGGAAAGCACCCGGTCTTTGTTCACCACAAAATACAACAGCAGGTCAAATTCCTTTGGGGTAATGTCGAGCAGCACCGAATTCACCCGTGCTTCGATGGTATTGGTGTTCAGTTCAATTTCATTGGCAGTAACGATATGACTGCCCTGCAAACTGTTCCTGCGGTACATGGCCCGCAACCGGGCATGCAGTTCGGGAAGGTGAAAAGGCTTGGTGATATAATCATCCGCACCGCCTTCCAGGCCGTTTATCTTGTCATCCAGCGCGTCCCTTGCCGATATGATCAGCACATTGCTGACGATCTTTTCGGTTTTGATAAACCGGAGCACCTCCAGGCCGTCGCCGTCCGGAAGCATCATGTCCAGCAAAATAAAATCATAGGTAAATACGGATAACTTTTCCCTTGCCTCGTCCACCCCGAATGCGCATTCACAGATAAAATGCTCTGCTTCCAGGTAATCCCGGATGCTGGCAGATAAAGCAATGTTATCCTCAACGATTAAAATTTTCATCCCCTGCAAAAGTAAGCAGGAGTTTTGAAGAAATTCTGAAGCTGGCAGCTGATTGCTGAAGGCTTACAGCTGACCGCTATTTCTTCGTAGCCACCAGCATTGCCCTGAAGTAACCTACAGATTCAGCAATACCCATGAACGGGTTGTCCATATTCCGCTCGTGTTCCAGGCTCACCACTCCGGTGTATCCTACCTGGCGCAGCATCTTTACAAAAGCGGGGAAATTGATGATGCCCCGTCCCACTTCTACGGAATAGCCCTGTTTTGTAGGCCCGGTAACATCTTTCAGATGAATATCAAATACGCGGGTGTGGTATTTCTTAAGATCGGCAACTGCATCCTTTCCGTTGCGGGTATCATGGCCGATGTCCAGGCACATACCCATCCGGGGATCCAGGTTCTTGACATTTTTCCATACATCATCTGCATCGGGATAGAGGGGCATATCCGGGCCGTGCAGATGAATGGCATATTTCATGTCGTATTCCTTTACTTTTTTATTTACATAAGGCAGCAAGTCATAATTGGGTACTCCCACGATCAGTTTTACCCCTACCCGTTTTGCATATTCAAAAGCCCGGTCCACCTCGGCTTCGGTCTTCATATAGATCGGCCCTACACCATAACCGGTAACGCCCTTGTCTTTCAGTTTTTGATGAAAAGCCGCGATATCTTCGTCGGTACTATTGATCGGCAAATGAAAATCCTTGATGCAGAGATAGTGCACATCTGCCCGCTGCAGTGTCTGTAATGCGGTGTCCAGGCCAAATTTTGCAAAGGTATATCCGGCCATTCCCAGCTTAAAGGGTTCACGTGTATCAGCAGCAGGCTGCGGATCCGGGCGTTTTACGGTTCCCTGGGCAGCCGCCCCGATAATCATTCCGGTCATTAACAACAAAAGCAAACCAAATCGTTTCATATTTTTAATTGAATTTATATTTAATACGTTGTACCCAATGCCCTAAAAATATTAAATGTTTTTATGTCCGGGCAGAATCAACAGGTATTTTTTAAGACAACGTTTTCGTGCTGCCTCCGTGATCCACTGTAGCCGGGGCTTTAAGACCGTTTCATTTCGTTCTGTAAAAGCAGTATGAAAAGCGGCCCTCCTCCCGTTATAGATCAGGATCCGCTACGCTGGACCGGGCCAATTTCTAAAAATTATCAAAAAAGACCGTAGTTTTTGTACCCATATTCCTTTATTCCTGCAGGCGTTTTAACAGCCGGATACCACGGCACCCGCATAAAAAATAAAACCTCCCCTACTATTTTTCACATTCATTCCCATACGATTAAGGCCTGCAGCCGGTTACACCGATCGGACGGGCCTTTTTAACGGCTGCAATACCCTACCGGGCGAAGCTTGATCCTGATCATTTCATACCAAACCGGTTTGGCCCGGTTCTTGAAAATATTACCATACAAACTATCAACTATGACCAATCTTTTAATCATATTCGGCGCTTTCCTGATCCTGTACAGCCTGGGTATTGTGGCGGCCATACGTGTTAAAAAATAATGCTGACCCATCCGTTTATCACCTGCTGAACAGCTATCCGTCAGACCCTCTTCCGGGTCTTTTTTGTTTCCGGCACCATTCCCGGCTCATCTGTTCATTCTTGCATGCGCTGCTCTTAAAACAGCCCCGGATTCTTTTTATCAGGAAGACCGTTCCGGCAGGCCCTTTACACCGGCTGTTTCCGCGTATATTCTGACCACTATTTCCAGATTCTTTGTACCTTCGGCTTATGGCTATTTTAAAATTCAGGGTATATTTTGAAGAGGATGACAGTGTCTACCGAGATATTGCTGTGCTGCATACCCAAACCTTTTTTGACCTGCACGAAACGATTCTCAAGGCATTTGATTTTGACAATAAACACCAGGCTACTTTCTTCAGAAGCAACGATCAATGGCAGAAGGGCCGGGAAATAACGCTGGAACAATATGCTGACCGGACTTACCGGGTGGGTCCGCTCCTGATGCGTACCACCACCATTGGTTCCGAGATCAAGAATACCAACCAGCGTTTTACCTACAGTTACGACTTTCAAAAACACTGGGATTTTCTGATTGAGCTCATCAACGTTGCAAAGGACGGCAATGCGGCGATCGAATATCCCAAGATCACCCGTACAGAAGGCATCAGTCCCAAACAATACGGAACAAAAGGCCTGCTGGGCGAAAAGTTTGCCGATATCGAGGAAAAATATGATCTCACCCGGTCGGCAGAAGGCTTCGGTGAAAAAGGTGCGGATGGTGAAGACGTTGGTATTGATGAGGGCAGTGAGGAGTTCAATGATGAGCTGGATGATTAACAGGGTGCTACTGTTTTGACCGCCTGTACTCCCGGACCAACAGACCCCGTTCCGTTGCTGCAGCTCACCCGGCCTGATTGATTGTTTATAACCCGTTGTGCATCATTACCACTGCCCTGTAAATACAATGCCCTTTCAAAAAAATACACTGGTTGTAATTGCAGGCCCCACGGCTGTGGGTAAGACGGCTGTTGCTATTGAGGTAGCACGTGCATTGAATACCGTGATCCTTTCGGCAGACAGCCGCCAGTGTTTTAAAGAACTGGCGGTTGGGGTGGCCCGCCCGTCTGAAGCTGAACTGGAAGCCATTCCTCATTTTTTTATTGCCTCCCACAGCATTCATGATGAAATGAATGCCGCCCTTTATGAAACCTATGCATTGGAATTACTGGAAAACCTGTTTCAGCAATATCCGGTAGTGGTGCTGGCAGGCGGTACCGGCCTTTACATAAAAGCGCTCCTTGAAGGACTGGACCCGGTGCCGGCTGTGGCCCCCGGTCTGCGGAACAGGATCATCCGCAATTATGAAGCCGGTGGCATCTCCTGGCTGCAACAGGAGTTGGAGGTCAGAGATCCGCTGTTTGCTTCCAGGGGCGAAATGCAGAATCCGCAGCGTATGATGCGCGCATTGGAAGTGATGGAAGCTACCGGCCAATCCATTATCGGCTTTCAGTCGAACACAAAACAACCCCGTCCTTTTGATGTATTGTCTGTCGGACTGGAGCTTCCAAGGCCTTTGCTTTACGAGCGCATCAACCAGCGTGTCCTAAACATGATAGAAGCCGGACTGGAAGAAGAGGTACGCCAATTACTGCCCCTGCGCCATCACAATGCCCTGCAGACGGTCGGCTACCAGGAATTGTTTCAGTATTTCGACGGTACGCTTACGCGCGAAGCCGCTGTAGCCCTCATCCAGCAGCATACCCGGCACTACGCCAAACGGCAGCTGACCTGGTTTAAAAAACAGCCGGCGTTTCACTGGATGGACGCTGCCGCTTACCCGATTATTTTACCGTTTATAAAATCCCGGCTGAAACAAATAAGAAAATAGCATCTCATTATCAAACTTTTATAAGGATTCTGTGTTAGTACCCCGGACAAAATTTAAAAATATATTAATACCGGTTTGTTCGCAATTTACCGAACTAACACTAAATTTGCGGTTCGTTTTTTCATTAATCATGGTAGCAACAAAAAAAGAATTATATCAGGACATGGTGGCGTTCTACGGCAACCTTTACGGCCTGCCGCCCCTGAACGCAAAGATCTATGTGTACATGATGCTGGATCTGAAAGCGGACGGTTATACGTTTGATGAGCTTCTCGAAAAGTTCAACGTCAGCAAAAGTTCCCTGTCCAACAGCCTGCAGATGCTGGTGCAGAATAAATATGTGGAATACATCACGCCGATCGATTCCCGGAAACGGTATTACCGCATCAATCCTAAGTTTATGGGCATCCGTTTCGGGAATATACTCGATAAGCTGCTGCGTGAAAAAGAGCTGATGCAACGGATGATACAGTTTAACAAACAAACCCGGCATCCCAACGAACCGGCCATCAAAGGGATCAGTCAATATATCAGCATTCTCAATAAACATATAAAAACAATCGAGTCAACTGTCAAAACCCTACACCAATAACCCCGAAATCAGGACATATATGAATACAAAGATCAGTATTGTAACAGGCAGCATTATTTTAGTGCTTTTAGCTGCCTGCGGAGGAAAGAAACAAGCCCCCAACCCCAATGCCGCGCGGCCTTATCCGGTAATAGCGGTTCCTGTTAAAAGTGTGACCGGTTTCAGTACGTATCCGGCCAGCATCCAGGGCCGTAACAACAACGACGTACGCGCAAAAATTTCGGGGTATATCAAAGAAGTACTCGTGGATGAAGGTCAGGCCGTTCGCAAGGGACAGCTCCTTTTCCGCCTCGAAACCAATACACTTTCCCAAACAGCCGATGCCGCCAGAAGCGGTGTGGGTGCAGCAGAAGCCGGCATCAGCACGGCGGAGGCCAATGTAAATGCGGCCCAGGTGGAAGTAAACAAGTTAACGCCGCTGGTGGAAAAGAACATCATCAGCAATGTACAGCTGGAAACCGCAAAGGCCAACCTGCGCTCTGCGCAAAGCCAGCTGATGCAGGCCAAGGCCAACCGCAGCCAGGCCCAGGCCAACTACCGCAGTGCTGCGGCCAACGTGGAATATTCCGTTATCCGCAGCCCGATAGACGGTATCGTGGGTAAACTGCCGCTGCGGGTGGGCAGCCTGGTAGGCCCCACGGACCAGACCCCCATTACCACGGTATCCGATGTAAGCGAGATCTATGCTTATTTTTCAATGAATGAAAAGGAATACCTGAACTTCCTGGAGCAGACACCAGGGCTTACCGTTGCTCAAAAACTGAACAACATTCCCGCAGTTGACCTGGAACTGGCAAACGGCTCCTTATACGGGCAAAAAGGAAAAGTAAAAGCGGTAACCGGACAGATCGATCCCGGCACCGGAACCATCCTGTTCCGGGTATCCTTCCCCAACCAGGGGCGCCTGCTGGCAAACGGGAACAGCGGTACTATTAAAATTCCAAAAACCTATACAGATGTGCTGGCGGTGCCGGAAGCAGCTACTTTCGAACAACAAGGGATCATCTATGTGTATAAAGTAGGAAAGGATACAGTAAACTCTGTTGTGGTGGGCGTTCTGGACCGCATTAACAATATGGCCCTGCTGGGTGGCGGCGTTAAAAAAGGAGATACGATCATTGCTGCCGGAGTGGGCGGACTGAGGAACGGCGCTGCCGTAATTCCCCGTCCCGTAGATTTTGACAGTATTACTAACGCCATTAAACCTGTTTTTTAACACATGATTAAAACATTTATCAACCGACCGATCCTGTCTACGGTTATCTCCGTAATACTCGTATTACTGGGAATCCTGGGAGTGATCTCCCTGCCCGTAACACAGTATCCAGATATCGCCCCGCCCACGGTAAACGTGCGGGCGACCTATACCGGTGCCAACGCTGAGACCGTACAGAAAAGCGTGATCATCCCCATTGAAGAACAGGTGAATGGTGTGGAAGGGATGGATTATATCACGTCCACTGCCGGTAACGACGGTAGCGCCACTATCAACGTATTCTTTAAACAGGGTATCGATCCGGACATTGCCGCGGTAAACGTGCAGAACCGTGTGGCCCGCGCCACCCCCCTGCTTCCCGCTGAAGTGACACGTGCCGGGGTGGTTACGCAAAAGCAACAGACCAGTGCCCTTATGTTCCTTACCTTTTATACTACCAATAAGGAACTGAATGACGTATTCCTTCAGAACTATCTTGATATCAATATTATTCCCGGTATCAAACGGATCTATGGTGTGGGTGATGCCACCGTGTTCGGGGGAAAATCCTATTCCATGCGGATCTGGCTCGATCCGCAAAAGCTGGCGGCTTATGGGGTACAGCCCAGTGACGTAACAGCAGCCATCAACAGCCAGAGCCAGGAGGCCGCAGCCGGATCTGTGGGTCAGAACAGCGGTAGCTCCTTTGAATATGTGATCAAGTACAAGGGTAAATTCAATGAACAAAGCCAGTATGAGGATATCATCATCAAGTCGCTGGGACAGGGCCAGTTCTTACGCCTGAAAGACGTTGCTTCCGTAAAACTGGACGCACTTTCTTATGCAGGTGTCGGGGAAAGCTCCGGTAATCCCGGTATCAGTATGGGTATCTTCCAGACACCCGGATCCAACGCCCAGCAGATCATTGTTGACATTAAAAAGTACCTGGCGGAAACCGAGAAAACATTGCCACAGGGGATCAATTATGTGATCAACTATGACACCAACGAATTCCTGGAAGCCTCTATCGAAAAAGTGATCCACACATTGGTGGAGGCCTTTATCCTGGTATTTATCGTTGTTTATATTTTCCTGCAGGACTTCCGCTCCACCCTCATCCCGGCTATCGCGGTGCCCGTATCTATTGTGGGAACCTTCTTCTTCCTCAATCTGATGGGGTTCTCACTGAACCTGCTCACGCTGTTTGCGCTGGTACTGGCAATCGGGATCGTGGTGGATGATGCTATCGTCGTCGTGGAGGCCGTCCATGCCAAAATGGACCACGGGGAAAAGGATCCCAAAAAAGCGACGCTGGATGCCATGCATGAGATCACGGGTGCCATCATCTCGATCACGCTGGTAATGGCCGCCGTATTTATACCCGTTACATTTATCAGTGGTCCGACCGGGGTATTTTATAAGCAGTTTGGTATCACCCTTATCGTGGCGATCCTGATCTCTGCCGTTAACGCGCTTTCGCTCAGTCCGGCACTCTGTGCCCTGATCCTGCGGCCGCATCCGGAAGACCACGAACACAAAAAGAAGAACTTCCTGCAGCGTTTCTTTGCCAGCTTCAATACGGCTTTCAATGCAATGACCACGCGGTACGGAAAGGCTTTTATTTTCCTGATCCGCCACAAATGGGTGACCCTGATCATCCTGGTGGCCTCACTCGGATTGATCTTTTTCATCAGCAACCGCACGCCGACCGGCTTTGTGCCTGCTGAAGACCGTGGGATCATATTCGCCAATGTGGAGCTGCCACCCAGCGCCACCATGGACCGTACCTATCAGGCAATGAAAGAGCTTACTGCCAAGGCTTCGAAGATACCCGGTATCCAGGGTGTTACCTTCAGCACCGGCCGCAGCCTGATCGCCGGTTCCGGCAGCAACTACGGCCTGGCATTTATCAAGCTGGCGCCGTTCAAGGACCGTAACTCGGCAGACGGCCAGAGTGTGGACGATATCACGAAGAAACTATTTGGTGTGGGTGCAACGATCCCGGATTCAAGAATGATCTTCTTCAGTCCGCCCAGTGTCCCCGGTTTTGGTAACAGTGCGGGTTTCCAGCTCTCACTGCTCAATAAGGGAGGACAATCGATCGATGAACTGGATGCAACCACCCAGCGTTTTATCGGCGAGCTGATGAAGCGCCCGGAGATACAGTTTGCGCAAACCTCCTTTAATACAAAATATCCGCAGTATGAAATGGTGATCAACGTGCCCAAGGCCAGCGAAGCCGGTGTGTCCGTTAGCAACCTGCTGGCTACCATGCAGGGGTATATCGGTGGTATTTACGCAGCAGACTTTACAAAGTATGGTAAGCAATACCGGGTAATGGTACAGGCCTTGCCGGACGCACGGATGGACGTCAACAGCCTGAACTCCTTTTTCATAAAGACCGGTAACGGTGAGATGGCGCCGGTGTCACAGTTTGTAACGCT
The DNA here is from genome assembly GCF_020034665.1 of Niabella beijingensis. Lineage (NCBI taxonomy): Bacteria > Pseudomonadati > Bacteroidota > Chitinophagia > Chitinophagales > Chitinophagaceae > Niabella > Niabella beijingensis. Next base: position 1,547,030 of record NZ_JAIQDI010000001.1, read on the forward strand.
GGAGCGTGCCTATGGTCCGCAGTCCGTAACCCGCTTCAACCTGTTCTCTTCCGCGGATCTTACCGGTGCGGCTAATGCCGGCTACAGTACAGGTGACGCGATCAAGGCGGTACAGGAAGTGGCGCAGACCTCTCTTTCCACCAGCTATGGCATCGACTATTCCGGCCTGACCAGGGAGGAGATCAATGCAGGGTCACAAACCCTGATCATCTTTGCACTCAGCCTTATATTCGTTTACTTTATCCTCAGTGCCCAGTATGAAAGCTATATCATTCCCCTTTCGGTGATCATTTCACTGCCGATGGGAGTAATGGGCGCCTACTTCGGGCAATGGCTGTTCGGACTGGAGAACAATATTTATTTCCAGATCGCACTGATCATGCTGGTGGGGCTCCTCGCAAAGAATGCGATCCTGATCGTGGAGTTCGGGGTGCAGCGCCGGCATAAAGGCGAGAGTATTCCCATGGCGGCCATCAATGCTGCCAAGGCAAGGCTGCGTCCCATCCTGATGACCTCGTTCGCATTTATCGCCGGTATGATGCCGCTGGTTTATGCAACCGGCATCGGCGCCATCGGTAACCGGTCCATTGCCACAGGTGCCGCATCGGGCCTGCTGATCGGTACGATTTTAGGATTACTGGTGATTCCCGTGTTGTTTGTGATCTTCCAGTGGCTGCAGGAAAAGATACGTCCGGCAAAGATCAACAAGGCAGAAAAACTATCCGAATAACCGTTCCAAACCGGCCGGTTGGATCGCCGGCGATCCAACCGGTCAAAAAAAATAAATATGAAATCTAGAATCAATAAAACAATATATACCGTCTTACCGGGATCATTGCTGATGATGATCCTGCTGTCGGGATGTTTTGTAGCAAAACCTTACCAGCGGCCAAAGGAGCTGGTAGACGACAGCTACTACCGCACCGACCAGCTCCCTGCTGATTCCGCAAACATGGCCGATGTTTCCTGGAAAGAGATCTTTACCGATGACAAGCTCACGGGATATATCAACAAAGCGCTGGAACAGAACCTGGACATCCGCACCGCCATCCAGCAGATCGCTGCAGCAGAGGCCTACATGAAGCAGGGCAAAGCAAACTACTTTCCCACTTTATCAGCCGGTCCTTCCGTAATGTACCAGACCAACTCCCTGAACACACAGCTGGGACAGCTTGCCGGCGGACACCGCCTGCACCTCTTTCAGTACAGCATCAGTGGCAGTTTATCCTGGGAAGCAGATGTGTGGGGGAAAATAAAAAGCAATAAAGAAGACGCCGTTGCTAATTTCCTGAAATCGCAGGCCGCTCACCAGGCTGTAAAATCAGATCTGATCGCCGCCGTTGCCGATACCTATTACCAGCTGATGTCGCTCGATGAGCAAAAGAAGATCACGGAGGAAACGATCCGCTACCGTGAGCAGAACCTGGAAACAACAAAGGCACTCAAAAATTCCGGTACCCTTACACAGGTAGCGGTAAAGCAAAGCGAAGCACTGTTGCTCAACTCCCGGGGTATCCTGGTCAGTCTCGACAACAGCATCAAACTGATGGAGAATTATTTTTGTATGTTGCTGAGTATTCCGCCACAACCCATTGAACGGAATACGCTGGATCAGCAACAGATCAATACGCCCCTGGCAACAGGAGTACCGGTACAGCTGCTGGCCAACCGGCCGGATGTGAAGGAAGCCGAATTCAGTTACATGAATGCATTCCATCTCACCAATGCTGCAAAGGCAGGGTTCTATCCCTCGTTGACCCTTAGCGCCAGCGGTGGCCTTCAAAGTGTGGATTTTGACAAACTGTTCAGTGTAAGCTCCCTTTTCGCCACAGCAACAGGTTCCCTGTTACAGCCTATACTGAACAAACGCCAGATAAGGACACAATATGAGGTATCACAGGCCAATCAGCAGATCGCCTATAATGGTTATAAAAAGACCATACTGAATGCTGCAAAAGAAGTATCGGATGCATTATTCAGCTATGACGCCCAACAGCAGCTTATCGGTTTTAAAAAGCAGGAGTTCCAGGAATATGATTCAGCCACACAGTATTCCCAGGAGCTGGTGAATAATGGTATGGGTAATTACCTGGATGTGATCACCGCGATGACCAATAAATTACAGGCAGAGCTCAACTATGTGGACGCCAAGTATGGCAAACTGAATGCTGTCATCCAGCTGTATAAGGCGCTGGGCGGCGGATGGAAGTGATGACCCGGTAATATATTAATAAAAAGGGCAGTTTTAAAAACTGCCCTTTTTATTTGAAACGCAGGAATAAACGCTCTTTGCCGGCTTTCTTAAAAACATGACCTATCTTTACCCTTTAAAAAATAAACAATGACTGAACAGGACCCACATTCCGTTTTTGATACAGAGACCGATCCGGAACTGGAACACCAGTTGCTGACTGTCAGCCGGTGGACGCGGTTTATCACCGTGATCGGGTTCAGCTTCGGTGCTTTTTTGGTGGTAGCCATGCTGTTTAACGGTGCTGCCATCCTGAAAGAGATGGAAGGCCTGCTCCCGGTGCAGGTGGAAGGTGCTTATAGCGCTATGATTATTACCTTCTTTATTTTCTTTTTTGCCGCGGCCGCTTTATTGTATTTTCTGTATAACGCCGCTACTTATATCAAGGCAGGTGTGCTGCAGAAAAACGCAGCACTGGTAGCAGAGGGCTTTGCCAATTTCCGCCGGTTCTTTATTGCAATCGCCATTTTTGCAGGATTTTCACTTTTAGCCAATCTTTCAATCCTCTTCCAATGATCCAGCAGGAGAACGATAATAACGAATCAGTTATTCCAATTGACAGTGCGGCGAAACGCCAGATCATGGGCGCCGCAAAGGTAGCAGGTGTTGTAGCGCTTCTTTCTATTTCCGGAACGATCATCAATCTGGTTGCCCGGATCCTAAAATCCCCTGTAAAAACAGGGCCAGCCAAAGAAGGGTTTGATGACGCCGCCATTCAAATGACGTCCCGGGGCCCGATACTTTTTGTCGCGGGGTCGATGATCTTCAGCTTGCTGTTATTTTACATGCTCTTCAATTTTTCCCGGCTTACCCGGAAGGCGTTGCAGGCCGGCGATCACCGGACCCTCAGCAAGGGGCTTTTTCACCTGGCCTCTTATTTTAAAATAATTGGAATCGCCGTGATCTTCTTGCTGGCCTACTCTTTTCTGAGTGCATTGATGATCAGCTTGGGAGCTGCAGTCTAAGCACGCTGATTGGTGGAAAGATAGTTATAATCCTCCAGCAGCTTGTCCAGGAACTGGTAGGGTTCCATATCCGTTTCAATTTTCAGATAATCCTTTACCCGGTCTGCCGCCATTTTCAGCGAATCATAGCGATGGGTCTTGTGCGCATTATCCAGCAGGTTTTTGATGATGTTAAGGTCCCGGTCGGAAATGTGCATCACCTGCGGGAAAACGGGAACATAGTCCTCCCGTACCTCCCGGAATATAGTATTCGAGAGGTCTTCGTGTTTATTTGTCCGGATAACGATGGTATGCGCCAGCAGGTCACCGATACGCTGGGATTTTTTGGAGGAGGCTACCAGTACAATATCGGTCACCAGGAATCCGAAGCCCAGAAGGAAGATAAAAAAGGTTTGCCAGTCGGCGCTGCTTCCCAGGGTCAGCAGCAATATAAGGATCACCACAATCCAGAGATCGGACACCCGGAGCAGCCACCGGATCAAAAACTGGCTGATACTGGCCTTGCCCCCGTTGTCGTTCACTACCCGCAGGTGCATGATCTTTTTTCCGATGCTTTGCCCGTTGGTGGTAATTTCCATGATGATATGGTATAAAAAAAGAGGCGCCATTACCAGCAGCTGAATGGCCCATAAATTATGCCGCCCGTCTTCATCCCAGGGGCCGATCTGCTCGGTGAGCTTTCCCACCAGCCAGCTGGCGGCAATAATATAGCACAGCTCCACCGCCATATCGATAAACAGGGACGCCATGCGCCGGCCAAAGCTGGGCACTTCAAAAGCCACATCGATATTAAAGGAGGTAGGGATGCTGATTACCGGCATGAGCGCGTTGTTTTGTCAGGCAAAATACACTTAAATCCTAATATTAACCATGATTTATTTTACCCGGCAGAATTGATGTTTTTAAATAAAAATTGTACTTTGGCAGAAAATCAATTTGCTTGAGAGAGGCGCTGTTCATTAAGAAAAACAAAGACCGCTGGCTGAAAAACCAACAGCAACCGCCGGAATCACCCGATGATTTGGCTAAATCATTTACCCAGCTGGTGGATGATCTGGCTTATGCCAAAACATTCTACCCCACCAGCAAGACCACACAGTACCTGAACAAACAGGCTTCCGATATGTATCTCAGCATTTACCAGAACCGGAAAGAAGAATCGAGCCGGCTCGCTTATTTCTGGAAATATGAGCTGCCCCTGGTTATCTACAAGCACCACCGCACCGTGTTGTTCGCGTTTATCGTATTTGTGACCTTTTTTTTACTCGCATTCTTTGTTGCGGCAAAAGACCAGGATGTTGCCAACAATTTTTTCGGAGAAAATTATGTGCAGAAAACAATGGAAAACATCGAGGAGGGCAATCCCTTCGGGATCTATGAATCCGGTAATCCCGTCTTAAGCTGGCTGGGCATCATGATCAATAATATCAGGGTGGCTTTCCTGTTTTTTGTATCGGGTATTTTCTGCGGGATCCCTACCTTATACAAACTCGCCGAGACGGGGGCCATGGTAGGTGTTTTTGATCAGCTTTTTACGTCAAAGGGGTTTGGCATTCAGTTCTGGATGGTGGTATTTGTACACGGTACCCTGGAAATAACCGCTATCATACTGGCCGGAGCAGCCGGGTTTATCCTGGGGAAGAGCTTCCTGTTCCCCGGTACCCGGAAACGCATCGAAGCCTTCCGGGAAGGCGCCAAGGACGGAGTAAAGATCATGATCGGTATATTACCGGCGTTCATTATTGCTGCTTTTTTTGAAGGACTTTTTACGAGGCTTTACAATAATGCCTCCTGGTTTACCACCTTCATAACAACTGCCTCGGTCCTTTTTGTAATCTGGTACTTTATCATTTATCCCGTTCAGCTGGCCCGCCGCAGCAAAAGAGCTGCAGAGGGGGGCATTGCAAGCGATGTATAAACTGAAAAATGCGTTCCTGTTTTGTGGTATCCTGTTTCTGTTACTGCCGGCCGCTGCTTTTTCGCAGTCAAATGAAGAGGATGAAATCACAGAGGATTCAACAAGCATTGTAGATATCGGCAGTGCGACCGATAAAGAACCGGCTGCCAGCTTCAAAGGCATTGAATATTTTGAAAACGACAGCTCTGCGGTCCGCTCCGTTCCGGACAGTTTTGTCCGCCGGCTCCATAATGATGCCGACTTCGGTTATGTAAAAACCGGCCTGAAACCGGAAAACAAAGCATCTTCACAACAAACACGGGGGCCCGTCATCGGCAGCGGTTTTTTCTCCCTGCTCCCGTATATTGCTATTGCGCTGTTCATTATCATCCTGGTGTGGTACCTGTCCGCCAATCAGTTTATCCTGTTCCGCAAAAAAAGCACCGCGCTTCCCGTATCACATACAGAAGAGGCATCCCGGGATATTTTTTCCATCGATTATGCGGCATCCATCCGGCAGGCATTACAGCAGAAAAATTACCGGCTGGCCATCCGGCTGCAATACCTTGAACTGCTGAAAAAATTATCCGACAGGCAGCTGATCCATTTCCTGCCGGATAAAACCAATTTTGAGTACCTGACGCAAATGCGTTCCAGCAAGCATTACCAGGATTTTTTTACCGCTACCCGGCATTATGAGTACAGCTGGTATGGCTTATTCGATATTAGCGAGAATATGTATCAAAAAATAAACGATACCTTTCAACAACTGAAACAAAAACTTTAACGGACCCGTCTTTTGAAAAAACAGCTTCCATATCTCCTGGGCTTCCTGCTGATCATCGTACTTCTTTTTGTGCTGTTAAGGAATGGAAAAACAGATACAAAGCAGCAGCCAAGTACTTTTGTTTCCCTTAAAAAAGAAGATAAAAATCCCTATGGCACCTATGTGGCCTATAACGGCTTAAAACGTTTTTTTCCCGAAGCGCGTTTTGTTATCAATAAGAAGGAATTGCTCAATGACACTGCTCTTTCGCGGGAAACCGGCGGCCAGCTTTTTATTGTCATAGCACCCCAGGCCAGCTTCTATGAGTATGAACTGGATGAGCTGATGGAATTTATAGAGCCCGGCAACAATGTATTCATCAGCTGTTTCCGGCCCGGCAATGAACTGGAGCATCTTGTTGATGCGCGGGCCAGCATCGGCCCGATCGACTCCTACCCTTTTGCCGACTACGGGCCGGATACCATGCGCCAGGAGCTGGATTCCATACCTCCGTCACCGGCATATGCTGCCAGTTACCCCGGCGTGGCCATGGAAGGTTATTTCGTACGCACCGACAAAAGCACCACGCGGATCCTTGGCCGCGGCCGGGAAGGACGCGCCAATTTTATACAACTGAAAAAAGGGAAAGGCTCGCTGTTCATACACCTTTCGCCGCTGAGCTTCAGCAATTATTTCCTGCTTTACGGAAATAATATGGAATATTTCAACCGGGTGTTTTCCCTCATTCCCTCAGCTACCCATACGATTGTTTGGGATGAATACTACCGGAAAAGAAGAAACGATGATAAAAGTAATAAAGGCTGGTTCGCTTCCATTATGAAGCAGAAAAGCTTCCGGAGCGGGATACTGCTGGCATTATTGCTGCTGTTGCTCTTTGCATTGCTGGAAATGCGCCGGCGGCAGCGTTTCATACCCGCCATCGTACCGCCAAAGAACGACACGCTCGACTTTGTAAAAACAATGGGGCTGCTTTATTATGAGAAAAAAGATAATATCAACCTTGCCCAGAAAATGAGTGCGTATTTTCTGGAACACCTTCGCAATAAATATCATATCTTTTCGAAGAAACTGAATGAGGAATTCATACAGGAGGTCAGTCATAAAAGCGGGGCCGATCCGGAATTGATCAACAGCATTGTGGCGCGGATAAAACAGGTAAACAATGAAGGTATTATTTCGGATACGGACCTCATCGTGTTACAGGCAGATATTGAAAAATTTTATAACAGCATCTAAAAACAAGATACATGGAAGAACCAATTTTTGAAAACCGCGTCAACCTCAGCGACCTGAACCAGGCGGTAATGAAGATCACCGATGAAATAAAAAAGATCATTATAGGTCAGGATGAAATGGTCCAGCTCATCATCACGGCGCTACTGGCGGACGGTCATGTACTGATAGAGGGGGTTCCGGGTGTGGCAAAGACCCTTACCGCCAAGCTGGTGGCCCGCTCGGTAAATGCTGTTTTTTCCAGGATCCAGTTCACCCCCGACCTGATGCCTTCCGATGTTATCGGCACACCTGTATTCAACCCGGGTGATGCACGTTTTGAATTTAAAAAAGGTCCGGTGTTCGGGAACATTGTACTGGTGGATGAGATCAACCGGGCCCCGGCAAAAACCCAGGCAGCACTGCTGGAGGTGATGGAAGAACGCCAGGTATCGGTAGATGGAAAGACCTATACGATGGACACGCCGTTTATGGTTATTGCCACACAGAATCCGGTGGAACAGGAAGGCACCTACCGCCTGCCGGAAGCCCAGCTCGACCGTTTCCTGTTTAAGATCGAGGTACCTTACCCTACTGAAGAACAGGAATTGCAGATCCTCAGCCGCTTTCATCAGCTGGGGAATCAGAATCCGCTGGAAAGCATCGATCAGGCCCTGTCCGGAGCACAGATCAATCACCTCCGGCAGCAGGTAAAAGAGATCATCATCGAAGAAAAGCTGTTGGGTTTTATTGCAAAACTGATCCACCAGACAAGGAATAACAAAGCCATTTACCTGGGTGCCTCACCCCGTGCTTCCCTTTCCATTATGAACGCTTCGAAAGCTATGGCAGCCATCCGGGGAAGGGACTTTGTAACACCGGACGATGTACTGGCGGTGGCCGCTCCCGTTCTGAGGCACCGCATTATCCTGTCGCCGGAAAAAGAAATGGAAGGTATTACCGAAAATGAGATCATCAGGCAGCTGATCAATGGCCTGGAAATACCCAGATAAATCTCAAATCCTAAATCTCAAATTCCAAATCCCGATTCTCCCATCTCAATTCTCAATTATCCTTGCAATCGTTCTATCTCAATAAGATCGTTTACTACATCGGCGGCGCTATCGCATTGTGCTTTATTGCCAGTTATTTTGCACCACAGCTCTATTCCATTGCATCGGTGCTGCTGGTACTGCTGTTCATTGCCATTCTCGCCGATGTGCTGCTGGTGTATCTGAAAAAAAACGGCATTATTGCCACCAGGACCACCCCCGACCGGTTGAGTATCGGCGACGAGAACCGGATCACATTGCACCTTTTTAACAACTATAACCACCCGGTTGCCGTTTCGGTGATCGATGAACTGCCGGTCCAGTTCCAGGAGCGGAGCTGGGTCCGCAATACCACCCTTGCCGGAAGCCAGGGAACAGACATCCATTATTTTCTGAAACCACTCACCCGCGGCGAATACCTTTTTCACGATATCAATGTATTTGTTACCGCACCGCTGCGGCTGGTAACCCGCAGGTTCACCATTAACGCGCAAAAGACCACAAAGGTCTATCCTTCCTTTATCCAGATGCGCCGTTTCCAGTTACTGGCTATTGCCAACCGGCTGCAGGAAGCAGGGGTAAAGCGCTCACCAAGGCTCGGGCACAGCATGGAGTTTGAGCACATTAAGGAATATGTGCGCGGCGATGACTACCGCACCATTAACTGGAAAGCCACCGGCCGTAAAGGCAGCATCATGGTGAACAATTACACAGACGAACGCAGCCAGCAGGTATACTGCATTATCAATAAAGGGCGGGTGATGAAGATGCCATTTGAAGGTATGACCCTGCTGGACTATTCCATCAATGCAGCCCTTGTATTGTCCAATATATCCCTTGTAAAACAGGATAAGGCCGGACTGATCACTTTTGCAGAGAACCAGGATGTATTCCTTACCGCCGACAAACGCCCAGGACAGATGAACCTGCTGCTGGAAACGCTGTACAAACAGGAAACCCGTTTCCTTGAAGCTGACTACGAAAAGCTTTATACCGTTATCCGTAATAAGATCACCAGCCGCAGCCTGCTGGTGCTGTTCACCAATTTTGAATCCATGGAAAGCCTGCAACGTGAAATGCCGGCCTTAAAAAGGATGGCCCATTATCACCTGCTTCTGGTGGTATTCTTTGAAAACACGGCGATCCGGGAGCTTACCGAAACAAGCGCCGGCGATCTTGAAGAAGTTTATATTAAAACCATTGCGGAGAAATTTGCCTTTGAAAAGCGGCAGATGGTCAAGGAGCTGCAGCAGAACGGGATCTTAAGCATTCTTACCGCGCCGCAGCAGCTCACCGTAAATACCATCAATAAATACCTGGAACTAAAGAACAGGGCCCGGATCTGATCTCCGGAAAAGAAACGACCTTGTTTACTTTCCCTCCAACAAAGGCCGCGGATCAAACACCACTTTCAGTGAAAGGATCTTCCCGTTTTCCGTGTGGTACCACCCGGATGCCAGCACCATTTTTCCGCCCATATCGATCTCATACCAGAGACAGACATCTTCTCCGGCCGCAAACGCCTGTTGTACCTGGTATTTCAGCTTCATTTGTGTCATTTCCTTTATATAGAGGTCTGCACCTTCCCGCTTCCCGAGTACGCCCTCAAATACAAAATCTTCCCGTAAACAAACCCGGGCATCCGGGAAATTTTCCGCGTTCAGTGCTTCGATAAACCGCAACACCAATGCTGTAGCCTGATTCTTCATATATTATTGTTTTAACGATACAGCAAAGCTAACACAGCCCCCGAAAAAGGGCTGTGACAATAATCACAAAAAAATCTCATGGATTTATTCTCCGCCGGCTCCGTATCCGGCTCAGGGTCTCCCGGGCAACACCTAAAAAAGATGCCAGCCGGGTAAGCGGCACACGTTGCAACATGAAAGGATAATGATGCTCCAGGTATTCCAGCCGGTTCGTTGCCGTATATAGCTGGAAGAGGTTCGCAAAAGCCTCCTGCCGGGCTGCAAATATCCGGATGCAGGCCCGGCCCAGAGCCTCGATCTCGGGTGATCGCCCGGCGGCTTCCTGTAACAGCGCTTTGTCAAAAACAATCACCTCCAGCGGTTCGCCGGCAGCAATAAAATATTCCGAAGGCTGTCCGTTTCCGAAGCTGGTAATATTCGTCACTATATCATTTTCAAAAAAGAACCCGGTATTTTTTTCCAGCCCATCCAGCTGGTAATAACTTCTGCAATATCCCTTTTCAATAAAGTACAGCGATTGACACACCTGGCCTTCCTTCAGCAGCAGTGCGCCCTTTTTATAGTGCACTGCAGAAAGCGCAGGCTGCAGCAATTGCCAGCCCTCCTCAGTAACCGGAGCCAGGGATCGTAAATAACGCAACAGGTGTTCCATGATGTAATTGTATATTGCCCAGGAACCAGGATAAAACTGCAAAGAACAACCACACAAAAGGGATGGTGACCAGCAACGAATCGAACCGGTCCATAAAGCCCCCATGTCCGGGCATAATGCTCCCGCTGTCCTTCACACCAGCCATACGTTTGAGCTTGGACTCCAGCAGATCACCGGCAGTACCCGCAACCGCTGCGATCAGTGAGATGGCCAGCAGCACCTGCCATTGAAACCAGAACTGCAGTATAAGGGTGATGGCCGCAACACAAAGCAGCATCCCTCCTATGGTTCCCTCCACTGTTTTTTTAGGTGATATTTTTGAGAATGGTGTTCTTCCGATCATCGAGCCCACAAGATAGGCGCAGGTGTCATTGATCCATATAGCAGCGATCAGCAAAACAGGAATAAAGAAACCGGAACGGGCCGCCTGTGCCGCATCCTTCATGATGTTGATATCCGTTGTATAACGCAACAACAACAACAGGGCCCAGCTCAGCGAAATATAAAACAATCCGAGTGCGGCCGCACCCAATGCCTTCAGATGAAGCCGCTGTTTAAACATGCCGGTAACCAGCAACACCAGTCCTGCAAGCAGGAACGGCAGTGAGAAACTGGAAGAGAGCGCATAACCGGACAACTGCAATAACCCGCAGCAGAGCAGCAGCAGGTGATAGCCGGTCAGACAAAAACCAAGCTTTATATATACATGAAAAGAAACACCAAAGATCTTTTCGATCAGTTTCAGGTATTCCCACCAGCATCCGAAATGAATAAGTGTGATGAGCAGTAAAAAACTCCATTCATTATAGAGCAATCCCGCCATCATTACCGCCACAAAGATCAATGCGGTAAAGGCCCTGGTCCAGAAGGTTTTCCAGTTAAATGCCATCGGTGCTTCTTGTTTGTTGTATTTTCCGGTGCATCAGCACAAAAAGCAGGATCACTACGGGAACCGCGATCAGTCCTGCATAGCTGCCGCTTTTATCATTCATCACTTCAGCAATGGTTTTGCCTGCCTGTACCTGGGTGTACATCATAATGATGGCCAGACCATTGTTGATAAAATGCGCTGTAATGTTCAACCAGATATTGCCGGACAGCTGATAGATCAGCCCCAGGATCACACCCAGTGCAAACCGGGAAAGAAAGCCATATCCCGACATATGTACAGCGCTGAAAATAAGACTGACCACGATCACTGAAACCCAGGCATTTTTTGTACTCCGGTACATAAAATTCTGCAACCCGCCCCTGAAAAAGAACTCTTCACAAACAGCAGGCAGCAGCGCCAATACGATCAGCGAAACCAGCAGCTCCGGAATGTTCTTAAAGCTCGCCATTCCGGCAGCCTGCGTAACATAGGTATTTTCCAGTTTCAGGAAACGCGTCTCCAGCCAGGAGGGCAGCGGCAACTGGTAGCTCAGATGCCCCAGACCGGCACTGATCGCCATTCCGCAAAAAATGATCAGGATCGTAAATAACAATTGTCCAAACACCATTTTTTCACCAGATCCTACCAACTTAAAGGGTTTACTACTTAAGAATGAAGCCGTTACGATCGTAGGGATCAGGAACCCCACAACTGCGGTCAGTGTCTGGATCACCTGCGTTTCCCTCAGGTAGGCAGGATCCCCCAGGGCTTTAATCATTGTCAGCACATCTTTTCCGGTCATCAGCTTAAAAACGACGCCGCCTAAAATCCCGGCGAACATCAGTCCAGCCACCCCAAAAGCAATCAGCATAAAAAATCCCGCTGAATAGGACACATCTTTCTTATAAGGATCCGTCATAATAACATCAAAAAAATAAATCGTACCTTTGCGGCTCAAAAATAGTTGATTTTCTTCCAGCAGACCGTTTTAAATGCTGAATGCCGGTGGCAGACAGCGCACAACTGATCGCTCAACATGGTAAACATAGGCAATATATCATTACCGGATTTTCCGCTCCTGCTCGCTCCCATGGAGGACGTGAGCGACCCGCCCTTTCGCGCCGTGTGCAAAGACAACGGGGCCGACCTGATGTATACCGAGTTCATCAGCAGCGAGGGACTGATCCGCGATGCTATAAAAAGCCGCCGGAAACTGGACATTTTTGATTATGAACGTCCCATCGGCATCCAGATCTTCGGAGGTGATGAGGACAGCCTGGCCCTGGCCGCAAAGATCGTGGATGTGACCCAGCCCGATCTGCTTGACATTAATTTCGGCTGCCCGGTAAAGAAAGTGGCCCTGAAGGGAGCAGGGGCGGGTGTATTGAAAGATATCGACCTGATGGTGCGTCTTACCGAAGCAGTGGTAAAAGCCACCTCGCTGCCGGTGACCGTAAAAACAAGGCTGGGATGGGATGATAGCACGCTAAACATTGAAGAGGTAGCAGAGCGCCTGCAGGACGTGGGCATCAAAGCCCTGGCGATCCACGGCCGTACCCGTTGCCAGATGTACAAGGGCGAGGCCGACTGGACCCTGATCGGTAAAGTAAAGAACAATCCGCGCATAAAGATCCCCATCTTTGGAAACGGGGATATCGACAGTCCGGAGAAAGCGCTGGAATACAAGAACCGCTACGGTGTGGACGGTATCATGATCGGCCGTGCCGCTATAGGTTACCCCTGGATCTTCCGGGAAATAAAGCATTTTGTACAGACCGGCACATTGCTGGCACCACCTACTGTTGAAGAACGGGTAAATGTAGTGCGCAAGCATTTACAAAAAAGCCTGGAATGGAAAGGTCCCGTTGTCGGTATCAATGAAATGCGCCGTCATTATGCCAACTATCTGAAAGGGTTACCTAATATAAAAGAATACCGGAGTAAGCTGGTGCGACTTGCCGAAGAAGCCCCCATCCTTGAAGTACTGGATGAGATCATTGAAAAATATTCCGGTCTTGAAATGGAAGCCACGCCTATTGAGCTGGTGAATTATCATGAAAAATGCCCGGTCAATTAATGTGTTCATGGTAATACGGAGCATCGTTCATAGCCGTCCATCAACCATAAACAATCAACCATGAACAAAGAAACATGCAACAAAGCACATATAAACAGTTACTTGCTCAATATACCGACAAAGCAACCCAGCTCTCCCGGCAATCCAATTTACTGAGCCTCTCCCGGCTGCTGCTGTTTATCAGTTTTATTTACCTGGCCTACCGCGCCACCCAGACAGGAAGTCCGGTAACCATCACGTCCACCGTTATTTTTTTTATTGCATTCCTGGTAGTAGTGAAATGGTACGACCGCTTGCAGCAAAGGACCGCTTATTACAAGGCACTGGCCAAATATAATGCTGATGAGATCACCTTCCTGGACACCAACCGCTCGTCTTATCCGAACGGCAAAACATATGAGGACCCGCATCACCCTTATTCATACGACCTGGATCTGTTTGGAGAAGGCGGCCTGTATGCCCATCTCAACCGCTGCAGCACCTCCTTTGGAAGGGAAGAACTGGCCCGCCTGCTGCTGAACCCCGATACAGCCGCCATTCTTCAGCGGCAGGAAGCCGTAAAGGAGCTGGCGGCTATGAATGATTTCCGTCAGCAGCTGTATGCAAAAGGCAGCCTGCAGGAGAACAGGGAAAAGGAACTGAACCAGCTGATGAGCTGGGTGCATTCGGCAAAAACAGGCATCAGCAAGCCCTTATACCTGCTGCTGATGCTGCTGCCACTGGTTACGATCAGCAGCCTGCTGTACTACGTATTTATTTCCGACAGCAATGAAGTGTTCCGGATCATCTATATCAGTTTTGTTCTGAACCTGTTTATCGCCTTCTCTTTCGGAAAAAAAATTGCGGCACAGCTAACCGTCTCCACTTCGGTAAATAAAATCCTTGCGGCGTATAAGCATCAGCTACAGCTGATCGAAATACAATCCTTTCAATCACCGTTGCTAAAGACTGCCCAGCAACAACTGACCATTGATGCCCCCGGCGCTTCCCGGCAGCTACAAAAACTGGCAACACTTTTTGAATATCTTGAATCCATCGTGAACCTGCTGGTAAGTATCCTGCTCAATGGCCTTTTTCTTTTTCATATCCACATCCTGTACCGCCTCGGGACCTGGAAAAAGCAACATGGTGCACACATCCATACCTGGTTAGAAATACTGGGACAGTTTGAAGCACTCGGCAGTCTGGGTAATTTTTCGTTCAACAATCCCGATAACTGTTTTCCCGGGGTCAGCAGCCAGCCGACTCTGGCGGCCACATCCCTGGGGCACCCCCTGATCCGAGCAGAGAAGCGAATCTGTAATGATGTGGATTTCCGGCAACAGAAATTCATCATCCTTACCGGCTCCAATATGAGCGGGAAGAGCACTTTCTTAAGAACCGTTGGCATGAACCTCGTACTGGCACGGTGCGGTGCCGCCGTAACCGCCTCCCGGTTTGTATTTTACCCCTTTGATGTTTATGTGAGCATGCGCATCACCGATTCGTTGCAGGAAAGCGAATCCTTCTTTTATGCAGAACTGAAACGGCTGCAAACGATCGTACAACATCTCGAAAAAGGGAACAGCACATTTGTGATCCTGGATGAGATCCTGCGCGGTACAAACAGCAACGATAAGCGCAATGGCACTATCGGTCTTATCCGGAAAATGGCCGGCTTCGACACATTTGGTATCATTGCCACACACGATGTGGTAGTGGCCGATCTTATACAGGATTATCCCCGTTATATTTCCAACAAAGCGTTTGAATCTGAGATCATCAATGATGAACTGATCTTTGATTATAAACTAAAAGACGGAGTTTGTACCAAACTCAGCGCCTCCTATCTTATGAAAAAACTGGGGGTTATCGATCAGTAATAGTAGGTCAGCTTCCGTTTCACCAATCGCAATTCCGTTTCACCGGGTATAAAATCATCCATTAATGGGGGTTTTCGTTTTAAATTCATCCGCTCGGTCCAGCCGCCTTCTTTTATCGTTTCTTTTTCACAATCCTCGGTCGTGTGACGGATCACCACATCTCCTGTGGACAGGTTATAATCCAGCTGATCCATATAATCACAGGGCGCACCGAAATGCACCGCTGCCCCCACCAGGTACCAGTTGTTACTCTGGAACCGGTAGCGGTGGGTATAATTCCATTTCTGACGGCTGCCTCCAAAATGACTGATCACAATGCATCGTCTTGCAATTGCAACGCCATCATAAGGATCGCCCATCATGCCCCCGTTCTGATCGCCCAGCAGCGGCATAACGGTCTGATGCCAGAGCTTCCATTGACCCTGTTCTTTTTTAAAGACAGCCAGGCAGGAGGCAAAGCCCATCTCTGCCGGCAGGGGCGTTTTATATACCGCTACGGCTTCATCCCCTTCTATGCCGTCGAGGTCGCCGAAGGCGCTGTCCCGCAGGGTCCAGTAGCGCGGGGCAAATGCCGTGAGCGTTCCTGCGGTGGTCTTTGTGATCGCCGTATCATAATCACCGGTTTCCACCGCCCTGTTAAACGCATCCGCCTGCTGTTTCTTTTCCGCAGCACGCGCGGGAATATGATTTCTTATACTGGCCAGGTAGCTTTCAAATTGTTGCTCCGGGAGTACCGTCTGCCGCACTTTTGATCCCGGTGAAAAATAGGTGATGTCCCGGAGCTCATGCCGGATCAGTTGTTTTTCTCCGTATACACCATTTTCACGGGGCTGGTAGTATGCCCTCCGTTCCACCCAGTTACCCAGGCTGTCATAAATATATTCATAGCTGTTAATACTCTGAAGATTGCCGGTATACTCGGTTGACTGTTCAAACAGGATATCGCCCTGTTTATTATAGCGGCGAACAGTCTTTAACGACTTTTCGGTACCCAGCATATGGTAGCGCTGTTCCGTCCGCTCCGCGTAATCATCCGTATAATAATATTCTGTTTTATTCTCCAGCCTGCCCTCGGGTTTATACCATACTTCAGCAGTAATAAAACCGTTTGCATCATAGGTAAAATTCACGCTGCGGTCATCAAAAATATATCCTTTGGTCTCAACCGGTCTGTAACTGCCGCCTGTCAGCCGGAAGCGCTGCCATTTTGATTGGTATTCCGGCAGCTGTTTTACAAGGTAGGGATAGGCGAACCGGTAACTTTTTTCAGAACCGGCAATGGTATCGTATCCATAACCCGTGATCCGCACCAGCGTGTCTGCACCGGTAGCGGTAACACGGTACTGTTCATAAGATTGAAACCGGAATCGTTTCTTTTTGTCGGTCTGAACGGTGATCGCTTCCTTCAGGAACGGGTGCCTGTCATAAAATAACCAGTAATACGTGCTTTCCGGCTGCCCTGTACGTTCCAGCAGTAAGAGCATCCCGGAGTTCCTGTCGTAGTGGTAGGTTTCCATTGCGGTAGTATTTCCCCCATACGTCTCGCGGTAGCTGCGTCTTCCATCGGGCAGGTATTCTGTATAGCTCTCCGGTAAAAAAGACAACCCGTTCTTCATCCGCATCAAAGGAGATTTCACTTCATTTTTCCCGATCATTTTATAATAGCGGACCGAATAGATATTCCCTGTATGGTACAGGGCTGTATCTGCATAGGTACTGCTGATGGCGCTGTTATCCAGGTATCCGTTCACGGTTGGCTGGCCGGATCCATATAAAACATTCAATAAAAAAACAGTTAGCCAAAAAGAGCGCATACCCAATGATTTTCATACAAATATCGCATTTCCGGGCATGTCCGCACATTTAAAAATCAGCTTTCAATAAGTGATATTTTTTTATTTATCGAAAAATATTTATTGATTTACAATAAATTTATTTTGAAATATGATAAATATCGCTTTATCTTTGAGTAAAACTATCTCCAATGACTCTCAAAATCACAATAACTGTTTTAAAGATCATTATCCGTATCGGCTTTTACCTGTTGTTGCTGATCATTGTCTTTTTCCTGGTGATCTCCGCTTTGAAGTTATCCGGGGTTGATATTGATAAAAACCTGAACCCTTCAAACGCCGTTACAGTACGTGCATTCGGCAATACGGCAGCCAGCCAGGTGATCACCAATGAAAAACAGACAGGTTTCTATCAGCAGATCAGCAGCTATCTTTTTCAACCCTATCCCAATACCCCGGCAGGTTATTATCTTGTTTTTATACGGACCGTCTACCTTTTTATCAGCCTGGCCATACTGGGATTACTGCTGCGCATCCTGAAAACGATCAGCAAGGCGGGTCCTTTTCATTTAAAGATCATCCGGCTGTTGCGGTTGCTGGCGCTGGTATTTATTGCCAACGAACTTGTGGGCATTATGGACTACCTGGTGATGCGCTCCATCCTTGATCACCAGTTCCCGGCAATGCGGTTCCGGCCTGAAATGCATTTCGGCGATGACCTTATTACCGGGCTGATCATTTTTGTGATCGCCTTTGTATATGCACGCGGCGTAGAGCTGCAGCAGGAACAGGAGTTCACCATTTAATTTCGATCATCTGTTATAAACGACCTTTCATGATAAATAGTTATAAAATGAGAACAAATACAACCTGGGTCCTGACGGTCCTGAAGATCGTTGTATGGATATTATTTGTGGGCATATGTATTGAAGCCGGTGGTTTCATTGCCAATTCTTTTTTTGCGCTGGCAGCTCCGTCAATAGTGACCCGGCTCTGGCAGCAGGCCGATCTGACCGACCTCTTTCATTACGACCGGGGCTATTTTTTTGTAATGACCCTGATACTGGGTATTGTAACAACAATGAAAGCATGGCTGTTCTACCTTATCATAAAAACCCTGTACAACAAAAAGCTCACCCTTAGTCAGCCTTTTAATGAGGCAGTGCGGCGTTTTATCCTTACAAGTGCCTGCATTGCCCTGTTCACCGGTCTGTTTTCCTTATGGGGTGTTGAATACAGTGAGTGGCTGATAAAACGGAACGTAAAAATGCCGGATGCTCAGGCATTAAGCCTGGGAGGCGCTGATGTATGGATCTTTATGAGCGTAATACTTTTTGTGATCGCACATATCTTTAAAAAAGGGATCGCACTTCAGACGGAAAATGATTTAACCGTATAACCAATGCCCATAATTATCAATTTAGATGTGATGATGGCCCGGCGGAAAATGTCGCTCAACGAGCTGAGTGAAAAAGTGGGCATTACACTTTCGAACCTCTCTATCTTAAAAAACGGCAAGGCCAAGGCGGTCCGGATCGAGACGCTGGAAGCGATCTGCAAAGCGCTGGATTGCCAGCCGGGTGATATCCTGGAATACCAGAAAGAGACGAGCTAAAGAAATTTTAATAGTTCTTTTAGTTATTTGTAACTTTTTTTGCATTAGAACGACTAACAGTAAGCTTAAATAAAATTGACCTTAAATGACAAGAACATACCTGGGATTTGTGTTGCTGCTTTTCCTCTGCGCCCAAGCCTATGGCCAAAAAACCGAGATTACCGGCATTGTGGTAGACAGCAGCGCCAATGTACGGCTGACCAATGCTTCCGTCGTACTCCTTCAGGCAAAGGATTCTTTTATAGTGGCCGATACACGGGCGGATAAGGACGGGCGTTTCCGCTTTCCCAATATCAGCGATACAGCAGCATATGTCCTTTTTTTCAGCTATCCCAGGTACGCCGATTATTCCCACCGGGTTTCCATGCGGGAAGCAAAAAATAACCTGTTCGATATGAACCGGCTATCACTGATCCTCAAGGAAAAATTACTACAGGAAGTTATTGTAAAATCCCAGGTCAGCGCGATAAAGCTCAAAGGGGATACCACCGAGTATACTGCCGACAGTTTTAAGGTGCAGCCCAATGCCACGGTAGAAGACCTGCTGAAACAATTACCAGGTCTTCAGGTAGACCAGTACGGCAATATCACAGCGCAGGGTCAGAAGGTTAAAAAGGTACTGGTGGACGGCGAAGAATTTTTCAGCGATGACCCTACCCTTGTTACACGGAATCTCAGGGCCGACATGATCGACAAGGTTCAGGTTTATGACAAAAAATCCGATGCGGCTGCTTTCACCGGTATCGAGGACGGCGTAAAGGATAAGACCATTAATCTGAAGATAAAGGAGGATAAGAACCACGGGATTTTTGGCAAGGCGGAGGCCGGCGGCGGCACAGATCAACATTATAATGCCCAGGGCATGCTGAATGCCTTTAAAGGCAAACGGAAAATGGCGGTTTACGGTACTACCAGCAATATCGGCCGTACAGGCCTGGGTTCGGCAGACAAGGAAAAGATCGGAAGTGATGAAGAGGGCAATGGCACTTATTCCGGCAAAGGGCTGCCCAAAGTAACTTCCGGCGGACTGCATTATGATAAAAAATGGAGCGAGGATAAGAACAGCATCAACGGCAACTACAAATTTAATATAACCAATGTAGAAGGGGATGACAATACCATTTCCCAGAACAACCTGCCAACCGGTCTTATCCTCAGTAATGCTGACAATCATTTTGAAAACAGCAGCAGCAGTCATAAAGTCAACGCCAAGTACATTCATAAATTTGATACCACTTCCACAGTAACGATCTATACAGACGGTACCATCAATAACAATAAGAACAAAAACAACGGGATGACCCGGAACCTGCGGGGCGACAGCAGCCTGCTGTACAACAACCAGACCTCCGGTTACAGTGATTACGACTTCAACACCTACAACCTGAATGTGTCCTGGGAGAAAAAATTAAAAAAATACGGCAGAACGATTTCCTTTTATCTGAACAATAATTTTTCAAACGATGCCTCACGCGGCGAAAGCAGCTCCCAGAGTGAGTTTTATAATGATCAGGGTGTACGGGACAGTGCTGTGCTGCTCCACCTGCAGCGGAAGATGAACGACGACTGGCGCACGCTGAGCTTTAATGCAAACTATACGGAACCGCTGAGCCAGAAGCTGTCGCTGATCGTAAATTATAAACTCAACAATGACGAATCCCGCGATGATAAACGCTCTTACAATCTGGTACAGGACCCTTCCGGGGCCACGCTGGACAGGGATTTCAGTACGCTGATGCGTTCAACCATCTGGGGCAACCAGGCAGGTGCTGCATTGAATTATGCTTCCAAAAAATTAATTGCCAAAATCGGCAATAATGTTAAACTGGTAAAAATGAACATTGAAGATCAGCTTGACCCGCTGAACTTTGAGAAGCAGTTCTGGAACTGGAATCCGCAGGCAAGCATCCATTATAAATTCAGTACCTACAAAAATCTGAACATCAGTTATAACGGCAACACCACCAACCCGGAGCGTACACAGCTGTTGCCCTTTGCCTTTAACAACGGGCAGCTATCCACTTACCTGCCCAACCTGGAGCTTAAGAACAGCTTCTCCAATAACCTGACGGCCTATTACAATACGGTAAAGATCGTTTCCCAGACCTATGCCGGCGGATATGCCAATTATAACAGGACCAGCAACCCGATCATTAACAGCATACTGGTAGACAGCTCCGGAGCCTACACCTATCAGTTTGTGAATATGAATGGTTATACCAATCAGAATTATACCGCCAGTCTTTATTACTCGAAAAAGATACAGGGCTGGGACCTTCAGGCAGGGGCCTATGGAAGTATTAACGGCGGGAAGACCTTCAGCCGGATCAATGATGCGGTCAACAAGCTCAACTACACCACCTATACGCTGGGGCTGGAATTCTTTAAAACCAAGATAAAACAGTACAGTTTTTATCTTACCGGCAACGGAGGTTACACGGTTAATACGTCTTCGCTGCAGCCGGAGAGCGATAACAATTATTTCTTTTACAACCTTACGCCTTCGGCAGACATTTATTTCCTGAAAAAATTCCAGTTGCATACCGACCTGAATTATCTGTGGCAACAGAAAAGCAGGGCCTTCAGCGACAACTTCAGCCGGACTATCTGGAATGCCTGGATCGGCCGGAACTTCCTGAAGAACGATCAGCTGACGATCAAGATCTCCTGCAATGATATACTGAATGAGAACAACGGTTACTCGCGTACCGCCAGCAACACGTTCTTCTCCGAGAACCGGTACACCACCATACGCCGCTTTTTTATGGTGGGTGCCACCTGGAGCTTTACAAAATTTAATAACATCAAGCAATAACCTTTCATGAAACGGATCTCAATAGCTTTATTCATCCTGATCGTAACAGCCTGCCAGCCCGCAAAGGCGCAGTTCACGGCATTTGTAAATAGCGGCAGGATCACCTTTGAACGGAAAGTGAACACATTTGCAGCCATGCAGATCTTTCTGAAGGAGACCAAGCAGGTACCGGAAGACCAGCTGGGTATGTTTATGCAAAAATACCGCAGCTCCTCCCCGCAATTCTGGACCGACAGCTTTGAATTGTTCTTTGATAAAACACACAGTCTTTACCAGCCGCAGAATCCCGACATCGATTTTTCAAAAACCTTTGCCATACCCGTAGCCTACAAGAATAAGGTGTACAGCAATTTTGAAACAAAAGAAGTGCAAACCGTAAAACAGGCTTTTGAAAAGTCTTTTTTTATCAAAGATTCCCTCAAAAATATAAAATGGAAACTGACGGATGAAACCCGTGAGATCGCGGGCTACCAGTGCCGCCGGGCCAATGCCCTGTTCTTCGATTCCATTTATGTGATTGCTTTTTATACCGATGAGATCCTCACCAAGGGCGGGCCGGAATCGTTTAACGGGTTGCCGGGGATGATTCTTGGCATCGCCATTCCGCATCAGCACATTACCATTTTTGCAAAAACCGTTACCGGCATGGATACGGCTCCCACCCAATGGAAACTGCCGGAACAGGGCAAAAGCACGCTGGTAAACAACAAAGAATTTAATGCTACCACATCCAAGATGCTGAAACAGTTCGGGCTTACTTCGCCCTGGGTGCAGTTCTTTATGGACCTGTAGTTAAGAACAGATCCGGAAGCCACACCGGCAGACCGGCCACTTCTCTTTTTGCCGGATCCGAAACAGGTATTTTCAGTTTATCGAAGTAGCTGCCTAAATTTTTTCCGATCGCCTTTGATAATAAAATGAAATAGGTATTTCTTCTTTCATTGTTATCTTTTGTCTGTTTAAAACTGATATCGGTACCTCTGTATTCTTCTTCATAGATCTTTCTGGCGGATTGGTTCAATCGTTTTATCGCATCCCATCCATAAGTGTCAATAATGGGATAAAACAAGGTATAAAGCTGCAGGAACGGATCGTTCTGCCATCTGGAATAATCGGGATGGCGGATATAATCCTTTATCAGCTTCTGGATGCTGTCTCTTGTAGCACCTTCCCGCGACTGGTAGATGTCTTTTCCAAGGATCGTTCCATAGGTATAAAGAGTATACAAATTCACGGTCACTTCTCCCAGCTCATCAAAATCGACCCCAAAGAACTGATGCCGATGACCGATCTCATGAAAGTGGCCCCAGGATCCCGAATCCCGCAGACAGCGCTCATTCAAAAGCCGCGAGAGGCTTCTGTCGTTGGGGGCTACAATTTTTGAAGCAGAAGTATACATGTACCCATATGCTACATTGTTATCGATGATGATCCGCTCCGGGTGCCGCCGGGCTCGCGGGATCTGCGCCAGGTCGGCATTGGCATCCATCACTGCATCCCAGAACCGCATCAGCTTTTCCGGATCTTCAAGGTTCCGGATGCTGTCCGAAGGCACGGTAAGGATGATCTTATCGCTTGCCAGCTCCGCCCAGGGCGCGCCATAATTCCGGATCTGCTTTATCCATTCCTGGTTGGAGGTCGTTCCCAGTTTAAAATAAGGCGCATTTACCGCTCCCGCCACCGTTGCTTTAAAGGAATCCGCGCTGTCGGTCAGCGGTATATTGAAATACAGCAGCCCTCCGTACAGCGAGTGGATACGGACCGTATCTTTATCCAGATTGAAATTTTTTACCAGGCTAAACGGGTTTCGCAAATAGATGTCCAAATGCATCACTTCGTCTTCATGCGCTCCTATCTGGGCCTGGATATGCCGCGATGTGTCCGCCGGCTGATCCAGGATCACTTCCACAATATCCCCCGGAGCCACATACAACCCCGTACTATGCCATCGTTTAAAACTGGTATCCGGCTCCGCCAATCCGCTCCACCGGTTGGAATAGGCGATTTCAATACGCTTTGTAACCCGGGGCACACTGTCTGAAACGATCCCGGGAAACTCTTTATTATTCGCGGATCTGTGGTGCGGATCCAGCGTCGCCTGCCGTTCATCATCCGATACCCGCATAAAAAGACGGAACACATCCGGCCAGTAACCCGTAGGCAGCGGCTGCTTCAACCCCGGGAAACCGACACTGTCGAACTGATGGCCGGAAACGGACTGTACCAGGTCCTTGCGGGTCACAGCACTTGAATCGAGCCAGAAATAAATAAGCTTTAATATCCCCAGCGCTATCGCGCCGGTACCCTTGTCGTAAAACAGGGGGATGTACTGATAATTGCTGATATTCGGGAGGATCTGCTGCAGCTGCAGGTAATCCGGCGCCGGGCCGGTATAAAAAGTGTCTTCCGGAGCTCCCTTAACAAAATCCCCCGAATGGAACAACCCGGCCTTTGTCAGTAAATGATTTCCGGGAATACTGTCTAAATGATAATTATTGTTTTTTAGCGTTTCCCATGCTGATGAGAGATAAACCAGGGTGCCTCCCTTCTTAACAAAATCGCCGATATGTTCCAGACTGTCTGCGTTACCCGGTATATCGTTCAGGAACAATGTTCGTATCCCCGCAGGAATACGGTCCCCTGTCAGTTGCCGGATGGTTAAATGCTGCTGCCCGGCGATCCGGCTTAACGCTCCGAAGGCTTCCCTGTTAAAACCAACAGCCGCCATTCCGGCAGGTGCCCAATGAAATATATTCTTCCAGAATTGATGAACATCCGGCCGGCTTACAACCGGTTTACTAAGAAAACGGGCATTACCGATAACCAGTATCTTCCCGGTTCCCAACCGGCCGGTGATGATCACCGGCGCGTATATCGGCGGGCCGGAGCCTTCAGCCATATTTACAGAAGCGATCACCTGTACATCATACCCTACGGGATAGGTTATAATTGCAGGAACAGTATCTGCGTGCAGGTAAAATGTTCCGACACCTTTTAATAAGGCTGCTCTATCCGTTAGTTCCTGGGAGTGGGTGCTTTTTGCAAAAGCCGACAGCAACAGAAGCAGCCACAGGTGCATAAAACAGTTGATCGCGTTGCTTTTCATCCCATGAATGTAGCAAAAATCCGGCAGCTGCTATTCAAACTCATAGCCGATATCCCGGCGGTAGTACATATCATCAAAACGGATCTGCTCCAGGATCGTCCTTGACCGGCCAACAGCTTCTGAAACCGTATTCCCGAAAGCGGTGGCGCAAAGCACCCGTCCGCCACTGGTAACGATATGTCCATCCGCCTCTTTTGTACCGGCCTGGAACAGGATCGCCTCCTGCAGGGACTGATCCAGTCCCGTTATTTTAAATCCCTTTTCATAGTCGCCCGGATAGCCGCCGCTCACCGCCATTACCGTAACAGCAGTGCGGGGGTCCTCTTCGATCGTTATTTCAGAAAGACGGTGTTCAGCCGCCGCTTTACAAACAGCGGCAATATCGTTCTTCAGGCGCGGCATCACCACTTCCGTCTCGGGGTCACCCATGCGGCAGTTGTATTCAATTACAAAAGGATCATCTCCTACTTTTATGAGACCGATAAAAACAAAACCGGTATAATCGATCTTTTCCTTTGCCAACCCGTCTACTGTAGGCTTGATGATCCGGTCCGTCACCTTTTGCATAAAAGCCGCATCCGCAAACGGTACCGGGCTAACGGCGCCCATGCCCCCGGTATTCAGACCGGAATCTTTTTCCCCGATGCGTTTATAATCCTTTGCCTCAGGCAACACTACGTATTCATTTCCGTCCGTGACCAGGAACACGCTCATCTCAATACCGGATAAAAATTCTTCTACCACCACCTTGCGGCTGGCCTCTCCAAATTTTGCTTCCTGGATCATGGCCTCAAATTCCGCCACTGCCTGCTCATTGGTCTGGCAGATCACCACTCCTTTGCCTGCGGCCAGTCCGTCTGCCTTCAGAACCACCGGCAGCGCATGCGTTTCCAGGTACCGGATACCATCCTCAAAATTAGCTTCTGTAAATTCTTTATAACCGGCTGTAGGAATGTTGTGCCGCTCCATAAATGCCTTGGCGAATGCCTTGCTGCCTTCCAGCTGTGCCCCGAACCGGGAAGGTCCTATAAGGGGTATTGCTTTCAGCGCAGCATCTTCCTGGAAAAAATCCCAGATCCCCTTAACCAGGGGCTCTTCGGGGCCTACCACTACCATTTCAATACCGTTTTGCATGCAGAAAGTACCGATCCCTTCAAAGTCATTCACACCGAGGTTCACATTGGTTCCCATTTCCGCTGTTCCCGGATTGCCAGGTGCGATGAACAGTTGATGATCACCGCGTTGCTTCATATTCCAGGCCAGGGCATGCTCTCGTCCCCCGCTTCCTAAAACCAGTATTTTCATTTTTTTGCTTTTAATCAATATTAAGGGCGGAAAGATAGCCATAAAATGAAAAAAAAAGGCGATTCCCGATTTTTCTGTACTTTGGCCCGGTTATTTTTATATCAATTTGCATTTATGGAAAATATTGACAAAAAATCCCGTCACCCTCGTGCGTTGTATGTTTTATTCTTTACAGAGCTATGGGAACGTTTCGGTTTTTATTTGATGGTGGGTATTTTTCTCCTTTATTTAAAAGACAGTACTGCAAACGGAGGCGTTGGATTTACCCCTCAAAAAGCTGCGGATCTGGTAGGCACTTATATCGCTATGGTTTATTTGACGCCTTTCATAGGCGGACTTATAGCCGATCGCTACCTGGGATACCGGAAAGCGATCATCCTGGGCGGGATCCTTCTGGCAGCAGGCTATTTTTGCCTGGCCATTCCAGGAGACAAGGCCTTGTTTGTTTCGTTGCCATTACTGATGATCGGTAATGGTTTTTTTAAGCCCAATATCAGCACGTTACTGGGTAATATTTATAACCGGGAAGACCTGAAACCCAAAAAGGATGTTGCCTATAATATCTTTTATATGGGCGTGAATGTCGGTGCCTTTATCTGCAACTTCGTAGCCGCATACATGCGTAACTATTACGGGTGGGGCTTTGCTTTTGCCGCGGCCGGCGTGGGTATGGTGATCTCCGTTATATGGTTTATTGCCGGCCTGAAACATGTAAAAGACGGTGATATTAAAAAGACCGTGGAAAAAGATGATATACCGATGAGCAGCATTCTGCTACAGGTATTCCTTCCTGCCATCCTTACCGGTATCCTTGGCTGGTTTATCAAGACGATGACCGGGCATACGATTTTTGGTTCACAGTCGAACGACGCCTTTATGTTTGCCTGCCTCCCAATCATCATATTCTTTGCCACCTTATACATCAAAGCAAATAAAAATGATAAAAGAAGCCTGGGGGCGCTGTTCACCTTCTTTATAGGGGCTTTTGTTTTCTGGGTGATCTATAACCAGAACAGCACCGGGCTTACCATATGGGCCGACCAGTATACTTCACGGGAGATGCCCGCCTATCTGGAAAATGCGGCCCGGCCGTTCGGGATGCTGGAGACCGTTTCAACAACACCGCACGAAGTGGCCAGCGTAGACAGCCTGCTGCGTACGCAATCAGATGCGAAAGGAAATGCACTTACCACGACAGGACCGGATCTTTACTTCAATAATTTACCCAAAGATCAGTGGCCGCCCTCCGGCAAAATGAACCTGCTGTCAACCGAGATCTTTCAATCGATCAACCCTTTCTTTATAGTGGTGTTCACTCCCCTGATCATCGGCCTTCTGGGGTGGCTGGCGCGACGCAAGCGGGCGCCCAATACTCCCGTAAAAGCGGGCCTCGGCACCTGGATCGCAGGACTATCGGCCTTGCTGATGGTATTTGCAGCAATGAGCACCAATATTTATCATGATAAGACATCCGCCTGGTGGGTGGTGGGTACCTATGCCATCTTTACGATCGGGGAGCTATTTGTGAGTCCGGTTGGCCTGTCTATGGTTTCCAAACTTGCGCCCGCCCGCGTTACCTCACTGATGATGGGCTGCTGGTTTATTATCATTTCCATGAGTGGAAAAGTGGCCGGATTGATGGCTACTTTCTGGGATAGCTTTGAAAACAAAAGTAATTACTTTTTAATATTGGTGGTGGGTGCCCTGGTTGCCGGCATCATCATCTTTATATTAAGCAAACGGATCGCACAGGTGATCAAAGACAAAACAGGAAGCATCTAAGCAAAATTATATTATCAGCACAAAAAATCACGCAACGTCATTTATTGCGTGATTTTTCATTTTATAAACGATCATTTGTTACTTTCGCCCCTGAAACAATCTGTCATGTGGAAAAGACATCCCCGGGCATTGCCTTTTTTATTTTTCAGCGAGATGTGGGAGCGTTTCGGCTTCTACCTGTTGCTGGGTATTTTTACTTTTTATCTTAAAGACAGCGCCGGAGGATTCGGTATGGATGAAAAGGAATCGGCTTCTTTATATGGAACCTTTATTGCACTTATCTATTTTACTCCCTTTTTAGGGGGAATGCTGGCCGACCGGAAAATCGGGTATTGCAATTCTATAATCGTGGGCGGATTGCTGATGAGTGTGGGCTATTGCCTGATGAGCATCCGTTCCCTGCCAATGCTTTACCTGTCTATGAGCCTGATCATCATTGGCAACGGCTTTTTCAAACCCAATATTTCCACGCTGCTCGGTAATGTATACTCCACACCCCAATACCAGGATAAAAAAGATGAAGGCTATAACATTTTTTATATGGGTATCAACCTGGGCGCTTTTATCTGTAATTTTTTCGGAGCGGCCCTCTATACCACCATTGGCTGGGGCGCTGCCTTTATTGCCGCAGGAGTGGGTATGTTCCTGGGAGTGATCATCTTTGTTGCCGGCCTCCGGCATTATAAGACCTTTGATACGCGCAAGCCACTGAAAGAAGGTGATATGTCCATTGCGCGGATATTCAGCATTGTTGTTTTGCCTGCTGTGGCATTCGGTATCATTGGTTATCTTATAAAAGGAGCAGATGGGGCACTTTTTGACAGCAGCAGTACGGATGCCTTTATCTTTGCCTGTTTCCCCGTAGCGGTATTTTTTATCGCATTACTGCTCAGAAGTCCGAAGGAAGAGCGGCGGCCCATGGCGGCCCTGCTGTCCATTTTTGCGGTAGTGATCCTGTTCTGGGCGATCTTTAAGCAGAATGGTTCAGCGCTCAATACCTGGGCCAGCCGGTATACGGAGCGGCACGTGGAAGGCACACAGGGAACCATTCTGAGCTCATTAAAACTCACTGAAACCATTACCTACCGGAAAGATTCTGTTGCGCTGCTCGACAATCAGTTCCGGAAAATAAAAGAGAACGGCAGGGAAGTAAAAGGTATGAACTATCCCTCTTATTTTAAAAACATGGACCTGCAGGAAACGCCGCTGAAAGACGGGGACACGGTTCAGGCCTGGGCACCATCCTTATCACAATCCATCAATCCATTCTGGGTGATCGTGCTCACGCCGCTGCTGGTGGCCCTTTTCACTGCGCTCCGCAGAAAAGGAAAAGAGCCGGCCACCCCCACCAAGATCGCACTGGGACTGCTGATCTCTGCCCTGTCGGTGCTGGTAATGGTCCTTGCTGTAAAGGCAGGCAACAACGGCGCGGAAAAAGTAAGCATCTGGTGGCTCGTAGCCAGCTATGGTGTGATCACCATCGGCGAGCTGTTCCTCAGTCCGATGGGATTATCGCTTGTCTCAAAGCTGAGCCCCGTTCGGATCACCTCACTGATGATGGGCGGCTGGTTCCTGGCCATATCGATCGGGAACAAACTCAGCGGCATTCTTTCCAGTAAATGGGATGAGTATACCAATAAAGAAAGCTACTTTTGGCTAAATTTCGTATTGCTTTTTGGTGCGGCCCTGTTTCTTTTTGCTATTTTGAAATGGCTGAACAAAGTTATGAGGGAAAAAGGCGTCGCATAAGACGGATCTACCCGCAACCGGAATGTAACCTTGACAATTATTTTTAACTATATCTATGCAGGAAACAAAATCTTCATTTAAGCCTTTTGTGCCGGACGACGCACGCATGGCAGAGTTCACATTAAAATCAGTACTCACCGGTGCTGCTTTCGGTATCATTTTTGGCGCGGCCACCGTATACCTGGCCCTGAAAGCCGGTCTCACCGTATCTGCTTCCATCCCCATTGCTGTGATCGCAATCACCCTGGGAAGGAAATTTTTGAAAACCACTATTCTTGAAAATAACATCATACAGACCACCGGCTCCGCAGGTGAAAGCATCGCGGCCGGTGTGGTGTTCACCCTGCCGGGCTTCTTATTTTTAAGTGATGGCAGCGGGGAGCATTTTTTTAATTACATGACCATCCTCACCCTCGCCATCATCGGTGGCATCCTGGGAACCCTGATGATGATCCCGCTCCGTAAATCCCTGATCGTAAATGAACATAAAACCCTGCCTTATCCCGAAGGTACCGCCTGCGCCGATGTACTGAAGGCCGGTGAAAAAGGAGGCAACTTTGCCAAGACCGCTTTCTGGGGACTCGGCTTTGCCTTTGTATATGCCGTACTGCAAAAGATCGTTCACGTCATCGCTGAAACGCCTGCATTTGTTACGAAGCAGACCAATAGATTTTTCCCCTCTGCCCGCTTAAGCGGAGAGATCACCCCGGAATACCTGGGTGTGGGCTACATCATCGGCCCCCGGATCGCCGGCGTGCTGGTAGCCGGCGGGGTGCTGGCCTGGCTGGTGCTGATCCCGCTGTTATCTTCCGTGGTACAGCCCGACCTCATCGCTACCCAGCTGGTAAAACTGGGTTACCTCACCGATACGGCAACTGCCGGAGGCAAAGGTGGCTGGGACCCTGTGGCCAAAACATTTGAGGATTTTTCTTCTGCTGTTTATTACGCCTATATCCGCCAGATCGGTGCGGGTGCAGTAGCGGCCGGTGGTTTTATCACCCTCATCAAGACCATACCCACTATAATCTCCTCGTTTAAAGGCAGCCTGGGCTCCATAAAAGGCGGCGCTTCCACAGCGTCAACCGCTGTTAAAAGGACCGAGCGCGACCTGAGCATGAAAGTAGTCGCTTTAGGCAGCCTTGGCCTGGTAATACTGATCGCTTTATTACCGCAGATCCCCGGACATACCATCCTGCAGAAATTACTGATCGGCATCCTCGTGGTGATCTTCGGAGCCTTCTTCGTTACCGTGTCATCACGCATTGTGGGCCTGATCGGTTCCTCCAATAATCCCATCAGCGGTATGACCATCGCCACTTTGATGGGCACCTGTTTAATTTTTATTGCAGTGGGCTGGAGCGGCAAGGCCTATGAGCCAATGGCCCTGGTGGTAGGCGGACTGATCTGTATTGCCGCCGCCAATGCCGGTGCCACTTCGCAGGATCTGAAGACGGGCTATATCGTAGGCGCCACTCCCAAATACCAGCAGCTGGCCCTGTTCGTAGGTGTGATCGTATCTTCTATTGTTATTGGACTTACCGTGAATTTCCTGGATAAACCAACGGCGGATATGGTAGCTAAAGGTGTCACCCAGCATGCCATCGGTTCGGAGTATTACCCCGCACCGCAGGGTACGCTGATGGCTACCCTGGCAAGAGGCATCCTTTCTTTTAACCTCGACTGGCAGTTTGTGCTGGTGGGTGTATTTATCTCTATCGTACTGGAGCTTTGCGGGGTGAAATCACTGAGCTTTGCAGTAGGTGCCTACCTGCCCCTGTCTACCACCCTGCCCATCTTTATCGGAGGCCTCATCCGGGGTGCTGTTGATAAAAAGGCAGGTAAACCTGTAAATCCTGAAGAGGAAGAACTGGGACGGGGTAACCTTTTTGCCACCGGTCTGGTGGCCGGAGGTGCCGTTGCCGGTGTGGTTATTGCCATTCTTTCGGGCTTTGATGGCCCGGCGGCTGCGTTGAAAATGGTCAACGCCGAACATGGCCTGAGTACCGCGCTGGGAGAAGGCGGTTACTATGTATTGGGAACGCTGGCCTTCGCCACCATGGCTTTTGTACTTTATAAAGTAGGACTTTCCAAGAACAAGGATTAAAACAGGTGATATGATTTTAAAAAGCGCTTCTGTTTTCAAAAACCGGGGCGCTTTTTTATTGCCCTTCCCTGCTGACATACGCTTGTCACCGCCTGTTATTTTCTTTGTGGTAATTAAACAGGACAAACAATGGAAAAACTGGATCTTACAAAGGAATACCCGCATTATTACAAGGCAAAGCCGGAACCCGCACTGGTGACCATCGAAGCCGCTCAGTTCCTCTCTGTTACCGGCAAAGGCGACCCTTCGGGATCAGATTTTAAAATGCATATTGAAGCCCTGTACCCGACGGTCTATACACTCAAGTTTGCTTCCAAGGCAAACGGCCGGGATTTTGTGGTTTCAAAACTGGAAGGCCTCTGGTGGTTTGATGAAGAGCGTTTCGATGTGCGTACGGCTTCAGAAGCCGCGCAAAAAGTTCCCAGGAGTGAATGGGAATACCGCCTGCTGATCCGTCTTCCCGGATTTATAACGGCAGCGGAAGTGGCTATGGCAAGGGAGGCTGTTCTCCGGAAAAAAAATAATACACTGGTGCCCGAAGTAGAACTGTTTCAAATGGAAGAAGGGCGCTGTGTACAACTCCTGCACCAGGGTCCTTTTGCCACAGAGCCGGAATCATTGGAAAAAATAAGCCGTTTTATGGAAGCACACCAGCTCCGCAGGAACGGCGTGCATCACGAAATTTATTTATCCGATTTTAATAAAACAGCATCCGAAAAACTGAGGACCATCCTCAGGGAGCCTGTAAAGTGATCCGTTCTAGCTGCCTGCCGTTCTCATTTTATCGAAAAAATCCCTGAAGAAAAGCAGCTGGTATTTGACGGCATTCTTCCAGTAAGCCCAGTCATGCCCGCCCGGACGTTCAATATAGTCGTGCGGAATTTTTAACTGTACCATTTTTTGATGCAGGCCACGGTTTGCTTCACAGAAAAAATCATCCACGCCACAATCAAAAATGATAGCTACAGAATCGGCGGGATATTTTTCGATGGCATTTGCCACGGTGACATCCCTCCAGTCAAACCCGGTGGAATCCGGATTGCCGATCCAGATCCTGATATTCCATTTGTCTTTAAACAGTTTTATATCCACGCCCCCGCTCATGCTGCCACAGGCACCAAAAGTGGCGGCATGGCGCAACCCCAGGAACATGCCGCCGTGGCCGCCCATACTCAAACCTGTAATGGCTCTGCCAAAGCGGCTTTTTTGTGTTTTATAATGCGCATCAATATAGGCCGGGACCTCAGTACCGATATAGGTTTCGTACCGTACCGCGGGATTCATATGGCTGTCGAAATACCAGCTGTCGCGACTGCCATCCGGACATACGATCATGAGCCCGTAGCGGTCGGCATGATCTTTCAGTTCCGGCATACGGGTGATCCAGCTGGAATAATTACCATCATAACCGTGCAGCAGGTATACCACGGGAAAATTCGTCCCTTTTACATAGCCCTGTGGCAGTACCACCACACAACCGGAGTTTTTTTTCATGGCACTGCTGTGGATACTCACCGTATCTACAGTGGCGGCATTTAGGAATGCGGCACTCCCAAGGAGCAGCAGCAGCAAAAGGGGCTTTCTCATTTTGTTGATTTTGCATTGTGCCGGCTTCAATGCTGCACCGGCCCGTGCAGCTGATCTGCTACATAAAAGCATCACACTCGCGGTAGGCGGCGATCAGGCGGTCTTCCCCGGCCTTTCCCGGCTGGGAAATACCATGCTCCATGCCCAGTACGCCTTTATAACCTTTTTCGTGCAGCCATTTGAATACGTTCTTATAGTTGATCTCCCCGGTCGTCGGCTCTTTTCTTCCGGGGTTGTCCCCGATCTGGATATAGGCGATCTCACTCCAGGTGAGCTCCATATTTTTTATGATATTGCCTTCATTCTTCTGCATATGATAAATATCATACAGAATCTTGCAGGATGGGCTGTCTACGCCCCTGCATATTTCGTAGGTCTGGGCAGAGGTGCGCAGGAACAGGTCCGGCGTATCACTCAATGGCTCCAGCACCATCACAATGCCGTGGGGTTCAAAGATCTCCGAGCCTCTCCGCAATGCATCAATGACATGTGCGGTCTGTACTTCAACCGGCAGATCACGCTGAAAATCGCCCGGTACCACGGTCACCCATTTGGCATTGCAGCGCTTGGCTACTTCTACTGATTGTCGGCAGCCGTCAAGAAAAATATCAAGGTGTTCTTTTTTATTTGCAGCTAGGGTATTCGCTCCGTTACCGCCCTTTGGCACTACGAAAACGCCCATCCGCATATTTAATTTTGCCAGCGTTTCACCGATCTTAGATTGCATTTCCGGTGTTCTCCCGGTCATCCCATTGTCTTCTATCGACCGGAATCCCTTGTCATACATATACTTGATCTGGTCGATAAAGTCTTTACCGGCGCTGTTGGCAAACATCCCGTCATGCGGGGCATAGTCCATATTAAAGAGCTTACCGGCCTTTGCGCTTTTTGCGGGCTGCGCCCATAAGCCGGTTCCAAGCCCCAGCGCGCTCGCTGTCAGGACATTGTTCTTTACGAAATTTCTTCGGTTCATTGTGGCAAATTTTTTCGAACTAAAAATAGGAAACTTTGATATTTATAAAAAAGATTTGGTAATTATTTTCAAATTATGATATTTTGAGCCTTATTAATTGTCAAACTGGAAATTTACTTAACTTCGGAACGATGAAAAAATTGATTGCTGCAGCATTGCTTTGCGCTGGTGCAGGTGCCCTATATGCACAGGAAAAAAAAGACCCTGGTTTTCAAAAATATGAGCAAACCATTCCCGGTTCATCCGTAAAATTTACCATGGTTCCCATTCCCGCAGGATCCTTTAAAATGGGAAGCAGTTCCGGAGAAGCAGATGAACAACCTCCGGTGACCGTAAAACTGGATGCCTTTTATATGGGATCCCATGAGGTGACATTTGATGAGTATGCTCTTTTTCAATACGATGAAAGTCTGGGCCAGAATGTAGATGCCGATGCTGTTACAAGGCCGACCGCTCCCTATATTGATCTTACATTGGGTATGGGCAAGGAAGGCGGATTTCCTGCCAACAGCATGCAACAGCGCGCCGCCATTATGTACTGTAAATGGCTCTATACAAAAACAGGTGTGTTTTACCGGCTGCCTACAGAAGCGGAATGGGAATATGCAGCGCGTGCGGGTTCG
Source organism: Niabella beijingensis (assembly GCF_020034665.1). Lineage (NCBI taxonomy): Bacteria > Pseudomonadati > Bacteroidota > Chitinophagia > Chitinophagales > Chitinophagaceae > Niabella > Niabella beijingensis. Next base: position 1,581,817 of record NZ_JAIQDI010000001.1, read on the forward strand.
GGCACGGCTTATTTTTTTGGGGATGATCCCAAACAGCTGGACGATTATGCCTGGTATGCAAAAAACAGTGAAGACCATTATTACAAGACCGGCTTAAAAAAACCCAATCCCTGGGGACTTTATGATATTTACGGCAATGTGGCCGAATGGGTGCTCGACCAGTACCAGGCGGATTATTATAAAACACTGGGTAAGCAAACGGCCGCCAATCCGGTACGATTGCCTGAAGCAAAAAATCCGCGTATTGTAAGAGGCGGGAATTATAAAGACGAGGCACCGGCATTGCGCAGTGCCAACCGGACCGAATCGGATCCCATCTGGAACCGGCGCGATCCGCAGATCCCCAAAAGCAAATGGTGGAATGCTGATGCGCCCTTTGTAGGGTTCCGGCTGGTACGTCCTGCCAAACAGCCCAGCGCAGAAGCGATTGAAAAATTTTTCTCAACATATATCTTATAAACTTTTAGCGATTAAATACCATATTATGAATCACAAAACAACAAGAAGAGATTTTGTAAAAAGCAGCTCCCTGATCGCAGGCGGTTTACTTGCATCCCCTGTACTGGGAAATGTGAACTTTTTTTCCGGCGCTGAAGGAGTGATCAAAATAGCCCTGATCGGCTGCGGCGGCAGGGGCACCGGGGCGGTAACACAGGCCCTATCCACCAAACAGAATGTAAAGCTGGTGGCCATGGCCGATGCCTTTAAAGACCGTATCGACAGCTGTTATAAAACCATTACTTCCAAGGACGACAGCGGGATCGCCGCAGAAAAGATCAGCGTTCCCGAGGCCAATAAATTCACCGGCTTCGATGCTTATAAAAAGGCCATCGCCCTGGCAGATGTGGTGATCCTTACCACACCTCCCGGCTTCCGCCCCATTCATTTTGAAGAAGCGGTAAAACAGGGTAAACACATTTTTACAGAAAAGCCGATGGCCACGGATCCGGCGGGGATCAAAAAAGTACTGGATGCCGCAGAGATCGCCAAACAGAAAAAACTGAATGTGGTTGTAGGCTTGCAGCGCCGGTACCAGGATTCTTACCGGGCATTATTTGAGCGCAAGGACCTGATCGGAGAGATCATTTCCGGGCAGGTTTGGTGGAACAATGCCGGTGTATGGGTAAAACAACGGGAGCCCCAGCAGACCGAAATGGAGTACCAGATGCGTAACTGGTATTATTTCAACTGGCTTTGCGGAGATCATATCAATGAACAGCACATCCACAATATTGATGTAATGAACTGGTTCAAAGATGCCTACCCCGTAAAAGCACAGGGCATGGGCGGCCGCCAGGTAAGAACCGGAAAACAATACGGGGAGATCTTTGATCACCACTATGTGGAATTCCATTATGCGGACGGCTCTATCCTGAACAGCCAGTGCCGTCACATACCCGGTACCATGAGTAAGGTAGATGAACTGCTGGTAGGCACCAAGGGCGCTATTTTCTGCGACCAGGCGGTGATCAAAGACCGCTCCGGAAAGGTATTGTATGCGTTCGATAAAAAGAATGAGCGCAACCCTTATCAAACCGAGCACGATGAGCTGTTTGAGGCCATTGCCAAAGGAGAGTACAAGTTTGCCAATGCGGAGTATGGTGCCAAAAGCACACTGACGGCGATCATCGGGCGTATGGCAACATATAGCGGACAGGTGATCGAATGGGATAAAGCGCTTAACTCCGGTATCGATATCATGCCCAAAGAGTACAGCTTTAATGCCACCCCTCCCGTGGTTCCGGACGCCGATGGGTTCTATCCCATTGCCACACCGGGAAAAACAAAATATTTTTAGCACCAATGCTCCATGATATTACCAGGGCCGGGAGATCTTTCCCGGCTTTTTTATATTCCGCCTTCCCGTAGGCCGTCCGGAAGGTCCGGACAAAAAACAGGAGCCGCCTCCATTTTAAAGACGCAGCTCCTGCTAGATAACAAACTATATTTTTTTCACCGGTTCAGCAGAACCGGTCTTTTTACAGGGCGTTATTATAGTGTTCTTCTACTTTTTTCCAGTTCACCACATTCCAGAACGCCTTTAAATAATCGGGGCGCTTGTTCTGATATTTCAGATAGTACGCGTGTTCCCAAACATCCACTCCCAGTATAGGAGTTCCTTTCACTTCGGCAACATCCATCAGGGGATTGTCCTGGTTAGGAGTAGAAGTCACTTCCAGTTTGCCGTCCTTCACAATCAGCCAGGCCCAGCCGCTTCCGAAGCGCGTTGCGCCAGCTGTATTTATTTTTTCCTTCAGTGCATCCAGAGATCCGAAGGCTTCATTGATCGCGTCTGCCAGTTTTCCGGAAGGAGCGCCTTCACCACCGGGTCCCAGGATTTCCCAGAAAAAGGAATGATTCCAGTGACCGCCTCCGTTGTTACGAACTGCCGGGGAAATAGTACCTGCGTTCTTTACCAGGTCTTCCAGCGATTTATCTGCGTTCTCAGTGCCGTCTATGGCTTTGTTTAAATTATCCACATAAGCCTGATGGTGCTTTCCGTGGTGGATCTCCATCGTCTGCTTGTCAATGTGCGGTTCCAGTGCATCAGGTGCATAAGGAAGGGCTGGTAGTGTAAATGCCATGATTCTTTATTTTTTATTTAGTAAACAATAACTGATAATTGCAACAAAGTTAACTCATTATCGTTGCGATCTGCGCACTTATACTGCAAAAATTCAGCCATGCGGCAGCTCCGGGTTATAAGATTTTGTTACTTATCGCCACCGGTGCTTCGATCAGAAATTGGTAAAGTAATTGGTAAATACCAGGTCGAACAGATGCACATTCGCCTTTTTGGTTTGCAGGTAGGCGCCGGGTACCGGCACTTTGTTCAGTTCCCGGAAGAGCACCTGCCTGGTATTAAAAAAAGTTCCGAGTAACCGGTTGATCGTTTTCACCGTTTCGAGGTATTGCCGGTGTTTGGTTTCATTGTTCAGGCAAAACTGATCATGATCCAGCATTGCTGTGCCGTTGAGGCCCAGGAAATCGGTAACCACGATGCTGTGCCAGGGCATCAGAACGCTCAGGAGGATATGTATTTTAAATAATCCGCGCCCCTCCTTTGAAGTACAGTCGAGGTAATAACAGAATTTATTATGAAAAAGATCCGTACGGTCATTCAGTTCATATCTTGTTAAACCGGCAGCAAGTGCTTGCCGGAATGCTTCCCACTGCTCTCCCAATGCTTCTTTCAGAGCCCGAACTGATCGTTTACGCCGGGCATACACCTCCTCATATTCCTGTCGGTCTACCAGTGGTGTAAGGCCTTTAGGGTAGTGGTTATAAACCTCTTTTAAAAAAGACGAAGTGTTCATTTTAAAACACTGGTTGCTGAAATAAATAAATTATATTAAAATAACATGTGTCATTACTATTAACAGTATCAAATTTATTAAAAAAAATTAGCAAAAAATAACACATAATATAATTTAATATATATATATTTTACATACTGCTGTTATCCATTGTGGCTGGGGGAATTTGCTATTTTTCCAACTGCGGCTTTCTGCGAATTTTATCTGCTTTGTGCACTTTTAACTATAAAATAACGTATATTTAACAAACCTCTACTTTTTTAAATTAAAACCAATTTGCATGAAGAGAATGATCGCATTGCGTATGGCAGCCTTGTTTTTAGCATGGTCTCCACTCCTGCTCTGGGCTCAACAGCAGCAGATCCAGGGCTCTGTTAAAAATGAATCCGGTGAGCCGGTTGCCGGAGCCACCATTCTTCAAACAGGTACCAGGAATGCCGTCGCATCAAATGATGATGGAAGCTTTTCCCTCCAGATAACTGGAAACGACGCGGAACTGGAAGTTTCTGCTGTTACTTATGCCCGGCAAAAGATAGCTGTTGGAAATAACACATTTATTACCATCACACTCATCCCGGATGGCAAGGCCATCATGGAAGAAGTGGTGGTTACAGCATTGGGAATCGGTAAAAAACAGCGAGCGGTTGGTTACGCTACGCAGTCCGTATCCGGACAAAATCTTACGGTTGCTAAGCAGCAAAATGTAATTGGTGCCCTGGCAGGAAAAATATCCGGGGTGCAGGTATCCGGCTCTTCGGGTGCAAGCATGGGGGGTACTCAAAAAATTCAGATAAGAGGTGTTAATTCTGTTACAGGAAATGGCGAACCGCTGATCGTGGTAGACAATACACCAATCTCCAACACAAATTATAGTGATAAAAATGGATCTGATTATGGAAACCTGGCACAGGACATCAATCCGGATGATATTGAATCGGTGAACGTTCTGAAAGGCCCGGCCGCATCTGCCCTATATGGTTTGCGTGGTCAGTTTGGAGTCATTATGATCACGACAAAAAAAGGAAGCAAAAGTGCGAACAAGCCGGTTGTCAACTTCAGCTCCACTTATTCAATAGAAAAAGCAGCAAATTTTTTGCCCTTACAGAATCTGTATGGCGCAGGCTCCAGCCTGAACTTTCCCACGATCGACATAAACGGTGTAGAAACAAAATATGTGGATGGAAGCTGGGATGAAAGCTGGGGACCAAAAATGGATGGCACACCGGTAAGACAACAATATAGTTTTTATCCTGCCGACCCCGATTTTGGCAAAGCAACTCCTTTCATTCCGCACCCGGACAATATCAAGGACTGGTTCGAGACAGGACATACCTGGAACAACAATGTTTCTGTTGCCGGAGGCGGTGCCAATACTACATTCCGCCTGTCATACAACCATACAGATATAAAAGGAATTGAGCCAAATACCTATCTAAAAAGGAACAATATCACGTTCAATGGCTCCCTGAACATCACTTCCAAACTGGTCGTCTCCACTGGGATCAATTATGCCGACAATAAGGGACAGCGCCCCGCACAGGGATATTATAACGGAACACGTAATATGTACCAATGGTTTGAACGCAACCTGGATATGAAAAAACTAAAACAGTACAAATATCCTGATGGCACTTTCTATCATTGGAACCTGAATGATCCTAATGATGAAGGCATTTATGAAGACATGAAACCGATCGACTGGAACAATCCTTATTTTGAAGCTTATGAAAATCCTTCACACGATAGCCGCAGCCGGTACTGGGGTAATATCGGTTTAACGTATACAATTTTTCCGGGACTACAGGTGAGTGGTTTCGTACGCAAAGACGCCTATGTTCAGAACATCGATACCCGTAATGCGGAAGGGGGCCGGTACCTGCCAAGTTTCACCATCGGCAAATACGAAAACAATGAAATGAACTACGAGTTCATGGCACAGTATAACAGAGACTTTGGTAAGTTATCTCTCAACGCTAACCTGGGAGGTAATATCCTAACGCAAAAATACACCTATCTCTATCAGGGAACTGTAGGTGGATTTGTAACACCGGGATGGTTCAATATCCAGAATTCTGTAGAACGACCTTTTGTAGAGAACATCCTTAACAGAAAGGAAATAAGAAGTGCTTTTGGTTCTGTGTCCCTGGGCTACGACAAAACCTACTATATTGACGCTTCACTACGCAATGATATTTCCTCGGCGCTTCCGCTCAAAAACAACTCCTATTGGTATCCGTCTCTTTCAGGAAGCTTTGTATTCAGCGAATTAATGAAATGGCAGGCCCTTTCATTTGGTAAGTTGCGGTTGAGCTTTGCCCAGGCAGGATCGGATCTCCCTATTTACAAAACAGCACCATTTTATGAGCTGGGCAACCCATACGAAACAAATTATCCGATGTTCATACCGGATCAGCTCGCTAACCCGAACCTCAAACCTTCGTTGGGCACTGCATATGAAGCGGGCCTGGAACTGAACTTTTTAAAAAACCGCCTCGGGTTCAATGTCACCTATTACAATCAGCAAAATAAAAATGCAGTGGTAGTACTGGACATACCGGGAGGAAGCGGATATACCAGTCAGGTAATCAATGCAGGGTTGATCCAGAACAGGGGGATTGAGCTCACATTGAACGCTGTTCCTGTAAAAACAACTCACTTTAACTGGACAAGCGTGGTGAATTTTGCCCGTAATAAAAGTATGATTAAAAAACTGGCGCCCGGTTTGTCCACGTTGGTATTGGATCAAAACCGGTACTCAAGTGTTGACATGTTCCTGCTTGCTAACGAAAACGAAGCTTTTGGTTCCTTAGTGGGCAACGCCTATCAACGCGATGCCAATACTGGCAAGATATTGCTGGATGATCAGAATTTACCCTTATATGAACAAAATCACAACTTCGGATCCGTACTTCCACGCTTCACTGGTGGCTGGCAAAATACTTTCCGGTATAAAAACATACTGTTAAGCGCTATGATCGACTTCCAGTCTGGCGGGCAATTCTTCAGCTGGACGCAGATGCTGGCAGTAAAATCCGGACAAGCCGCTATAACAGCTGCCACAAACGAGAATGGTAAAAACATACGCGATCCGTTAGATCAGGGAGGTGGCATAAAGGTAACCGGTATATCAGCTGCAACGGGTGAAGAAGTAACGGCTTATGTAAACGCCCGCACATATTATCGAAACCGGTTGGGAACTCAGATATATGAAGAGTGGCTCTATGACGCTTCTTACATTAAACTAAGGGAATTAAGCCTTGGATACAGCTTTACAAAAGAGCAGTTTGCGCGTATGCCTTTCTCTGCTGTTACCTTGTCGCTGATTGCCCGAAATCCGGCTATGATCTGGCAAAAAGCGCCGAAAGGGCTTAATCCTGATGAACTTTCTACAGGAGCTTCATCCCTCAACTGGTTAGAAACAGGCCAGTTGGCGACCACACGCTCCTACGGTATCAGTTTAAACATCACATTTTAAAAAACTGCAAGATGAAAAAAGTCATTCGATATATTCTGCTTATACCTGCAGCCAGCCTGATTTTTACGGGATGTACGAAATTCAGTGACGACTTCAACACAAGTCCCAATCAGCCTACAAAAGCATCTAATCCGCAATTACTCACCTATGCGATAACGCAATTGCAGTATACACTGGAAACGCCTTATTCTGTACTTTATGCCCAGCAGTTATCTGACAAGATCTATACAGATAACTCGCGTTACACTACTACAAATTTCGATTTCTACTGGATCTATTCCGGGCCGTTGATCAACCTTGAAGCCATTCTTAAGAGTGACATAAAGAATGATGAAAATGGATCAGAAGCAAATCAATATGCCGTTGCAAGAATTCTTAAAGCTTATTATTTTTGGTATGCCACAGACCGTTGGGGAGACATTCCCTATTCAGAGGCGCTGAAAGGCGAAGATAAATTCACTTATAAATACGACAGTCAAAAGGATATCTACGATGCCCTTTTTAAAGAACTGAAGGCTGCTGCTGCCCAGATCGATAATGGCAAAGGCGTAACCGGGGATATTCTTTATAACGGTGAAATGGAAAACTGGCGCAGATTTGCCAATTCGATCCGCCTGTTGATGGCATTGCGATTGTCAAAAGTTGACGCTGAGAGAGGGAAAGCAGAATTTACAGACGCATTAAGTTCCGGTGTTTTTACAGACAATGATCAAAGCGCGGTTTACCGGCATTTGCCGGAATCCACCAACGAAAACTACTGGTACAATGTTTTTGATGTGCTGAACAGGAAATGGTATTGCATCAGCGAGCCCCTGGTCAATTATATGAAACCACTTGGTGACCCACGCTTAAAGACCTTTGCCGATCCCACCGCCAGTAATGGTGAATACGTAGGCATGCCTTACGGATTGGAAGCCAATGCAGCAGGCAATATTCAGGCGGCCAATGTATCGTTCCTTGGCGCCAAGATGAGGCAGCAAGACGCCCCCTCCTACCTTGTCACCTACCCTGAGGTGTTGTTTGCCATCGCAGAAGCTGCAAAAACCGGATGGATACCAGGCGGTAATGCGGAAGCCGGAAACAACTATAAGCTGGCAGTTGAAAACTCAGTAAAACAATGGAACAATAATGACGAAACTGGGCTGAGTACCTTTATGAACCAGCCCTCCGTAAAATACAGCAGCGCAGGGGCTTTAAAACAGATCGGGTACCAGAAATGGGTTCACTTATATTTAAATGGCTATGAAGCCTGGGCTGAATGGAGGAGGACCGGCTATCCGGTGTTATCGCCTGCACCCGACAACAACAATATTCCCATCCCCAGAAGACAGGGCTATCCCACCAAGGAGCCCAATATAAACTCGGTCAACTACAAAGCAGCTGTTGCTGCCCAGCCGGGCCTGAACGGGAAAGATGATCTTACAGGCAGGGTATGGTGGGACAAGCCTTAATTCTTCGCAAAGGTTATACCAGGTAGCATTACCTGTACCTGTGTACAGCGAAGATTCCGGAGAACAGCAAAATCCAGGCACTGTAGGACCCACTGACTGGATTTTGCGTATCCGCCTGTTTTTGTTTCCCGGATATTGGGCGATAACACCCGTTTTCACTGTTGCAGGGTACTTTCATTAACACAGGCCCGGCAAAACCGCCTATCGCTTATTTTTAAAAAACACCTTCATCAGTGCTGCACATTCCTGCTCCAACACGCCGGTAACGACCTCTGTTTTGGGATGGAACGGCGAAGTACCGGGTTTTACACGGCTAAATCCATTCTTTACATCCGAAGCACCCCATACCACCCGGCGGATCTTGCTCCAGTACAGCGCGCCGGCACACATCACGCAGGGCTCTACCGTAACAAAAAGCGTTGCGTCCGGCAGGTATTTAGCACTGAGGTAACTGAAGGCGGATGTTAAGGCGATCATTTCCGCATGTGCCGTGGGGTCATTTAGTTTTTCCGTCATATTATATCCCCGGGCAATGATCCGGTCCTGCTGCACTACTACTGCACCAATGGGAATCTCCTCCTCCTCAAATGCCCGTTGTGCTTCTTTAAGGGCCTGCTGCATAAAATATTCGTCTGTCATCCTTGTGCTTTAAAAGGATAAAATTAGAAATAAGAACCGAGAATTGACAGACTCCGACTCCGGGAGTTTAATTTTCCCTACCTTGTATTTTAAATTGAGAACACAGCCGTTGCAGCCGAAGAACCGGTGTTGCAACCGATAAATAAAACAAGATGACATTTCCCAAACAAAAGCTGGAAGAAAAATTTAATGAGGTATATCAACGGCTGAACAGTCAGCAACGCATTGCGGTGGACACGCTGGACGGGCCCGTAATGGTGATTGCAGGCCCCGGCACCGGTAAAACACAGATCCTGGCCGCCCGGATCGGGAAAATACTGCTGGAAACCGACGCCCTCCCGGAAAATATCCTTTGTCTTACTTACACCGATGCCGGTGTGGTGGCCATGCGCAAACGTCTGCAGCAGTTTATCGGCGCGGATGCCTATAAAGTAAGCATCTATACCTTCCATGCTTTTTGTAATGATGTCATCCAGGACAACCTTTCGCTTTTTGAAAAAAATGCGCTCGATCCGGTCTCGGAGCTGGAACGGATCGAATATTTTAAAAAACTGATCGATGCCTTCCCTAAAAGCCATCCGTTAAAGCGCTACCGGGGTGATGTGTATTTTGATGCGCCCCATCTGCAACAGCTGTTCTCTGTGATGAAACGCGAAGGCTGGAGTCCCGCCTTTATCAATGAAAAGATCGATGCCTATATCCATGATCTTCCGAACCGTGATGAATACATCACCAAACGGGCCACAAAGGATTTTAAAAAGGGGGATCTCCGCACCGATAAGATTGCAGAGGCCACCGAAAAAATTGAAAAGCTCCGTGCCGCGGTCAATGAATTTGACACCTTTCAGCAGTTAATGAACGAAAAGCGCCGGTATGATTTTGATGATATGATCAACTGGGTCATCCGCGTATTTCAAGAAAATGAAGCTTTGCTGCGCACTTACCAGGAGCGGTATCAATATATTCTTGTAGACGAGTTTCAGGATACCAGCGGTACACAGAACCGGATCGTACAGCTGCTGATCAACTACTGGGAACAGCCCAATGTATTTGTGGTGGGGGATGACGACCAGAGCATCTATCGTTTCCAGGGTGCCAATGTCCAAAATATGCTGGATTTTGCGCAGCAATACCAGGAGGCTTTAAAAACGGTCGTGCTGACCGATAACTACCGGAGCATACAGCCCATTCTGAATGTATCCAAATCCGTCATATCCAAAAATACGGAGCGGCTGGTGAACCAGCTTCCCGGTCTGAGCAAGGAACTGGCTGCTGCCAATGCCGCCATCAGCCACCTTGTTACGCTGCCGGTGCTGACCGAATATAACAGCGAAAAAGAAGAAATGGCCGGCATTTGCATGGAGGTCGACGCGCTGGTAAGGGACGGGATACCTCCCGGCCGTATCGCGGTTATCTATAAGGAAAATAAATACGGGGAAGAACTGGCCAATTACTTCCGGCTGATGCAGGTGCCGGTATTCAGCAAACGACCTATTAACCTGCTGCAGGATGCCTTTATTAAAAAAGTCATCACCATCCTCCGTTATCTGAATGCGGAACATGATATTCCCTACGGAGGAGATGAGCTGTTATTTGAATTATTACACTACGATTTTTATAAGATCCCTCCGATCGAGATTGCCAAACTTACGGTGCAAGTCAATAACCGGCAGTTCAAGGGGGAAGCCACTTCCCTGCGCCGGCTGCTGGCTGAAAAGGCGAATACGCCCCCAAAAGATCTGTTTGACACCGGCATCCATCCGCAGCTGAAACAGTTCAGTACTGCTTATGAACAGCTGATCGCAGATGTATCCAACCTCACATTGCAGCAATTGGTGGAAAGCGTTATCCGCAATGCCGGTGTGCTGGCTTATATAATGCAGCATGCTGAAAAGGTTGAACTGATGCAGTACCTCTCGGCCTTTTTCGACTTTGTAAAAGAAGAGAACAGCCGGAACCCGGCCTTTAGCCTCGACGGGCTGATCAGTATCATCGACCTGATGGAAAAAGAAGGGCTGCCGCTTTCCATGATGCGCACCATCGGTAATGATAAAGGCGTGAACCTGCTGACCGCACACGGAAGCAAGGGACTGGAATTTGAATATGTATTCCTGGCGGGTACCAATGCTTCCTACTGGGAAAAAAAGAAAAGTTTCCCTGCGATCTTCAAACTGCCCGACACGATCTTCAGTTCCCAGCCGGATGGCGATTCCGTTGAGGAACTGCGGCGTGTGTTTTATGTGGCACTTACTAGGGCAGAGCAACACCTGCAGATCTCCTGGTCGAAGCGCAACAGCGCCGGGAAGGAGCTGGAACCTTCCATGTTTATTGCGGAGATCCTGGAGCAGCATGATTTTCAGCCGCAATCCCGTTCCCTGTCTGAAGAGGAGATGACGCGCTTCCGGCTGTTGCAGTTCACGGCACAGGCACCTTCCATTGAACAGCGGGAGGAAGATTTTATCACACCGCTGGTGGATAAATTTGTAATGAATGTAACCGCGCTTAATAATTACCTGAACTGCCCGCTGCGGTTCTATTACCAGAACCTGATCCGCATCCCCTCCGGCAAAAATGAGAATACGGAATTCGGAAGTGCCATTCACTTTGCCCTGGAGCGCTTCTTCCGGAAGATGAAGGAAGAGCCATTCAATAATTTCCCGTCCGTGCAGGCACTTTACGAAGATTTTAAATGGTACATGCAGCGCCACCGGCAGAACTTTACCCGTGAATCGTTTAAACGCCGTATGGAACAGGGCGGAATTATCCTGCCGGAATATTATAACAATTATATCGATGCCTGGAACAAGGTAGTGGTAGTGGAGCTGAACATCAAAAATGTGGTGGTAGACGGCGTACCATTAAAAGGAAAGCTGGATAAACTGGAGTTCAATGGCAAGGATGTGAATGTAGTGGATTATAAAACCGGAAGCGTGAAATACGCGCGGGCAAAGCTGCAGCCGCCCTCTGAAAAAGAGCCCAACGGGGGAGATTACTGGCGGCAGGCTGTATTTTACAAATTGCTGGTGGACCATTATGAAGCCAAGAGCTGGACGGTTGCGAGCACTGAGTTTGATTTTATTGAACCGGATGAAAAAAAGAATTTTATCAAACAAAAGGTCGTTATCCTGCCGGAGCATCTAGAAATTGTACGCCGGCAGGTACGGGAGACCTGGCAGCACATTCAAAACCGCGAATTCTACAAGGGCTGTGGCAAAGAAGACTGCCACTGGTGCAATTTTGTAAAAGACAACGGCCTGTATAACCACCTGGAAGCAATGGAGGAGGAAGAGGAATAGCGTTTCCTTACCCGTTAATGTTCCGTGATCCGGTTGAGTGTAATGTCGTTAAGATGCATGCGTATGTATTCGGGTAACCCCGGGCTTCCCAGCGGAAGATCCACTGAAATCTTTTCAAAATCCTGTACCCGTTTTACACGGTCAAAGATCTCATACAAGGCAATGGGCTCTTCATTAAAACTCACACAGGTGCTCACAAAATTCATCTGTTCCACACAAAAACTCTTATAGCGCAGTTTTTCAGATGCATCTTTCAAACGTCCGATAAAGTGACGTTGCCGAATGAACGTGGTACTATTCATAATGATAAAGACATACTCACCGTAAGAAGTTATTTTCCCATAATACATGTGATTATCCTTTCCGGTCCGCTCAACAAAATATTCATCACCTGATTTATAAATTTCCATCGCTGAACGCCAGACCCTTTCTTCCGCCGGTTTATCTGTTGTTAAGGGAAGGTTCCGGTTATAACAATACCAGTATCCCACCAAGTGATCCAGTAAAACATTATTTGCAACACCCAGCGGGATATTGATCTTTAATTCGTGAAAGCTAAAACTGGCCGCAGTGTTATTGATAAAATCAATATAACTTTCATATCCCAGTGCGCGTGCTATACCCCCAAGTTTGGAAAAATTGGGGCTGCTGATTCCTGCTGCCGGTTTACCGGATTTCCAGGGTTTTAACCTCCGGATGATCAGGTGTTCATAGAGATAATGATCGCCCAAAGCGGTATCCCTTCGCATGCTGGTTTCCTTTTTTTGCTGCAGCCGGAGGCGCAGCTCTTCTGAAACACCCGCCCATTCTGCCTTTGAAACAGCAGCCCATTCATTCTTTTTCAGAAAATAAACAGCCATGTAATTCATCAGCCGCTCGAGATCCTGTAATGCTTCTCTGGTCAAAATAATACGATTTTAATACTAAAATACATCTTCTTACGACAAATCCAATACAGGAGCATTCTGGGCATTCCACAACTTTACAGTATAAAACACTACAGTATGAAAACCATAATCGAAATGCCCGTTCATATGTCTCCGGAAAAAACCTTGCTCTGGCAACGGATCCGTGACTTTACACTCGATAACAACGAAGCCGCGCTGCCTTTCTCGCGAAAACTGGCCCGTGAGCAGCATTGGAGTTACAGCTTCACAAGCGGTGCCATAGAAGAATACCGCAGGTTTATTTTTCTTTGCTGTATCGCTCCTCGGGGAGCATCTCCTTCAACTATTGTGGATAAGGTCTGGCACCTGCACCTCCTCTACACACAGAATTACTGGGAGGACTTCTGCAAAAAAACACTCGGTCGTAAATTACATCATCATCCTTCCGGTGGCGGCACAGACGAGAACAAAAAGCATGCAGATTGGCGCAAAACAACCCTGGAGCTCTATCGCAGCACATTCGGAATTGATCCGCCAGCGCTTTATTGGGACGATACCTCCAATAAAACAGCACAAAAGACCCGCAGGCCAGGAACCTGGAAGCTGGTGATCTGCTGTTGTTTATTATTGCTGCTGGCAGGCTGCAACAACCTGATAAGCACCATTGGTCCTGTTATGGGAATCGGGTTCCTACTGTTTTTCGGAGGCCTGATACTTGCTTCGCTCTCCGAAAACAAAAGTACAGATGCGGGAAAAAAGAAAACGGATGATACGGGTGGCGGCTGTAGCGGGGGAGGCAGTAGTTGCAGCAGCGGTTGCGGAGGTGGAGGAGGCTGCGGAGGCGGATGTGGTGGGTGTGGTGGTGGATGCGGTGGCGCTTAACTCAATAAATACAATGCATACTAACAAATTATACTACCTACGTACTATGGGGTATGGACTCATCTATCTGGCAGTTCCCTGTCTGGTCATCGAAGTCATTTTCCGGAAATGGTTCCCTTATTCTCTCACAGGCAAACAATTTCTGATTTTTTACATCATTCATATGGTCACCGGACTGCTAATCCTTTACCGGGTCCGGAGATCATTCAATGGCAACAGGCTTTCATTTTTGTTCCTCAGTATTTCAACAATTCTTGCCGGGGCACGTATAATACAGGGTCTCAGCCATTTAAAACCGATTGGTTATCTGGTCCTGTTAACCCTCCTGAATAGTTTTCTGCTCCTTACAGGAGATCCGGCCCCAAAAAAAGGCAACCACGGTAGAAAATAGTGGAACAGCTCCACATGGAATGGCAGAAAACTTCGAGCTCACCGCCAGGATATTCTACATAATAATAAGTACTTTTATAGTACTGAAACCAAACGACCGGTATCATGACCAATATTTTTTCCCAGGAAGGCGCTCAATTCATGATCAGCCGCATTGAACAGCTTACACCGGAAAGCCAGCCACACTGGGGCAAAATGAGTGTCGACCAGATGCTGGCGCATCTTTGTGTTATGTACGAAACGGTGTATACCGATAAGCATCCGAAGCCGGCAGGTTTTTTAAAATGGATGATGAAGACCTTTATCAAAAAGACGGTGGTGAATGCATCGCCTTATAAACGCAATGGCAGAACCGCACCGCATTTCCGGATCGCCGGTCCACGCGATTTTGAAAAAGAAAAGCAACGATTGATGGGCTATATCCGCCAGACCCGGGAACTGGGTGCTGCCCATTTTGACGGTAAAGAATCGCATTCATTCGGACCGCTCAGTGAAACAGAATGGAATAACCTGTTCTCGAAACACCTGGACCATCATTTAAAACAGTTTGGTGTTTAACTTCAATCTTCGCCAATGAAAACAATATTACTTTTCGCATTCGGCATTCTGATTCAGATTTGCCTGCCCGCGCAAACTCCGGAAGCTGGTTACAGCAAGGCCCTGGCCGACAGCCTCGGAGCGGACGCTTACGGTATGCGTATGTACCAGTTCGTTCTGTTAAAAACAGGCGACAGCACCATTACCGATAAGGATAAAGTGGCGGCGCTTTTTAAAGGACACATGGAAAATATAGGGAAACTGGTTGCCGCCCATAAACTGATCCTGGCAGGTCCGTTCGCAAAAAACCCGGAACAATACCGGGGCCTTTTCATTTTCACCACAAAAACAAAGGAAGAAACACGCACCTTACTGGAAGGAGATCCTGCAATAAAATCGGGACTGCTGAAGGCCGATATCTATGACTGGTACGGCTCTGCCGCCCTTCCGATGTATGTTCCCTTTCACAACCGGATCGAAAAAAACAAACCCTGACATGAACATTCAGGAAGCAGGTGAACTGATACAGGGATTACGGTTGCCCGCTGCTGCGCCGTTGCGCTGGGCAGATCTCGGTTGTGGCGGGGGTACCTTCACCTATGCGCTCCACGACATGCTTCCCCCCGACAGTATTATATACGCCATTGATAAGAACCAGCAGCAATTCGACGAGCCCGGGATCCGTTTTTCCCGGTTGGATTTTGAAGAACAACCGCTGCAGCTGCCTCCCCTGTCCGGCATCCTGATGGCCAATTCACTGCATTATATCAAAGACCAGCTGTCGCTGCTGAAAAGGCTCCGGCTACAGCTGGAAGAAGGCGGAACAATGGCGATCGTGGAATACGATACCAGCAACGCAAACAGATGGGTACCCTTTCCGGTGCCTCCTGCAAAAGCCGCACAACTGGCGGAACAATGCGGTTACAGGAATTTTTATCTGATGGGAAGCCGCCCCTCAGTGTATCATAGCAGCGGTATGTATGCGGCTGCTTTCTCTGCTTAAGAAACAATTCATTTTTTAACGATAAAAAATCAAGACATGCGTATTCTGAAAAAAATCCTGCTGGTAATCGTCGTCCTCATCCTGCTGGTACTTCTCGTAGCCGCATTTGTGGACGGAAAAATCAAATTCGAAAGATCCGTTGACATCAATGCACCGGTTGACACAGTGTGGACACATGTCAGCAGCCTTGCCGCCATGAACACCTGGAGTCCCTGGTTCGACAAGGATCCTGCCATGAAAAAAACAAGCGAGGGTACCGATGGTACGCCCGGGGCACGGTTTTGCTGGGAAAGCCAGAAAAAAGAGGTGGGCAGGGGCTGCCAGACCATCCGTTCATTGAACGCGCCCGCTTCCATTGAAACTGATCTTAAATTTTATACGCCTTACGAAAGCGAGGCACAGGCCTATGTAAAACTGGAGCCGGCCGGATCCGGAACCAGGGCCACATGGGGTTTTAACAGTGAAATGCCTTACCCCCTCCGGATCATCAAGCTTTTTACGAATATGGAAAAAATGATGGAACCGGATTTCACAAAAGGACTGCAGCGACTGAAAGAACAGGCAGAGCACCGCTGATCCCGTACATCATTGCCCATAGCGTCCTGCTGCCGGTCACTGTCATATACTGAATACCGTTTGAAGCAGTAAATTTATCTTTGCTGAGATCAAATACAGTTTATGCTGTTTCTGAAAAGGACACTGCTTTTTATATTGTTTTGTGGCGTTACCGCCTGCGTGCAGCCGGTAACCGAACAGGTACCGCAGCATTTCGCCGGCCAGCTGGAAACCCTGTGCCGGTTGATCACCGGCAGCCCAGCCGACAGGAGCAGGATCATACTGGCCTTTGCCGCTGTGGATCCCGCACCGCTGTTCCGCAACACGGCAGTAGCAGCCGGCGGCTATGAGGGGTTTTATCCGGACAGTATTTACAGTATTGTTACCCCACCTTCAGATCCGGACGATCTCCCTGTAACTACCGGAACCATGCAAACCTGGCGCCGGAAGGATAGCCTTTTTTATGAGATCACGTTCAACCTGAGAAGTACGTATAAAATGACGCCATCCGGCACCGTGCTGTTTGAGCAAACAGCGAACGGGCCCCAGTTGTCCTTTCCCGAATTGAACCGGCTTTTTGGAAAAGAACATTCCCTCTTCCCGGCAGGTATGCAGCCGAAGGAATCAAAGTATTACTACTACCGGTATACGAATCCGGAGAACCAGGGGACCGCACTTATAAAGACCCGTTCTTTTTTTACACCCGGTGCAAACTACAACAGCATCTATACGGTTACAATAATCAGCGGTATCCTGGATCCGCAACAGGACAAAAGCGGCGATACGGGAACATCTCCGTAAAACGTTTTTTTTACAGATCCGCACCCTCAGCGCTTTTCAAGATCTCTACCGGACAATCCGGTGACAATAGTTCCGGATTTTCGGGCAGCAGAAGGCATGAATAACGGCATATTAAACAAAACCGTTTTCGTTTGGTTATTACCCTTTCAGGATTTATTTTCAGGAACTCAATTTCAAACCGCATTTTATGATACATGATTATTTACTTATCTCGATAAGTGTTGTTTTAGGCGTAATGCTCCTCGTGATACTCGGGCAGAAGCTCCGCGTGGCTTATCCCATCTTCCTGGTCATTGCCGGACTGATGATCAGCCTCATTCCCGGGATACCGGTTTTTCAGATCAACCCGGATATTGTGTTCCTGATCTTCCTGCCTCCCATTCTTTTTGAAGCAGCCTGGTTTACTTCCTGGAGGGATTTCTGGAAATGGAAACGTCCGATCTTCCTGCTCGCTTTCGGACTGGTACTGCTTACCTCGGTGGTGGTGGCATTTGCATCCTCGGCCCTGATCCCCGGCATCACCCTTGCCATGGGTTTTTTGCTGGGAGGGATCAATTCCCCACCTGATGCGGTTGCAGCTACCTCAGTATTGAAGCATATGAAAATTCCCAAACGGGATATGACGATCCTCGAGGGGGAAAGCCTGGTGAATGATGCGTCCAGCCTGATCGTGTTCAAATTTGCCCTGGCTGCAGTAATGACAGGACAGTTTGTATTCCAGGATGCATTGAAAGATTTTTTCATCATGGCAGTGATGGGAGTGCTTACCGGGCTGGCCATCGGTTTTGTTTTTGCATGGTTACTGAACCGTATTAAGTCCAACTCCAATATTGATACAGTGCTTACGCTCATTGTTCCTTATGTTATGTACATTGTGGCAGAGCATTTTCATTTCTCCGGTGTGCTGGCGGTCGTGGCCGGCGGGCTGATGATGTCGTATCACTCCCACTGTTTTCTAAGTCATACCACACGCATACAGGCAGGCAATGTTTGGAACACCCTCATCTTCCTGATCAATGCACTCATTTTTGTGCTGATCGGACTGGAAATGCCCATCGTTATCCAGGGGATGAAAAATTATTCGATTGCCGATGGTATCAGATACGCTGTCATTCTCGGAGGCATTATTGTGGCCACAAGGATCATCTGGTGCTACCTGATCGCATTTGCTCCCCGGTGGTTCTCAAAAAAGATACGGGATAACGAACCCAGCCCCGGATGGCGGGCTCCGCTGATCATGAGCTTTGCCGCCATGCGCGGTGTGGTATCGCTTGCATCCGCCCTGGCCATCCCCTTGCTGCTTCCTTCCGGCCAGCCATTCCCCCACCGGGATATATTGCTTTTTGTCACTTTCGTGATCATTGTACTTACCCTTGTAGGCCAGGGGCTGCTGCTGCCGGTATTTATCAAATGGATGAAGATTAAGGAAATTGATGAAGTGCTGCCAAGGGAAAAACAGGAAGCCATTATACAGGCCCGGCTCAAGCATGCGGCCCTTACAGCGATGAACAGTGATTTCCAGAAACAGATCGCGCAAAATTCGCTGGTGAACCATCAGAAAAGAAAGCTGGAAACCGATCTCGAACTGCTGTCCGACAAATTACAATGCATTGCTACTTCCAGTCACCATGCAGAAGCGGCATCTGCCAATAAAGACATTGCCCGGGCACTGATCCGTGTACAGCGCGATCAGTTGCTGCGCCTGCGTCATGAACAGCAGTTTGAAGATACCGTGCTGCGGAACCAGGAAATGCAACTGGACCTGGAGGAAGCCAAGATCACCGGCTTTGAGCATTAATGGGTATCTTTATACTCCTGCTGATAATTGGCAGACATCCGGATCCTTCTGTTCTGTCGCCCGGCCGCTTTTAGCGGTAACAGGAGGCATTCGTAAACAAGTATTCTATGCTGTCGTTCCGGGAAGAAGGTATTTATTTTCCTGCGGCGGATCTCTATATAGACCCCTGGAAGCCGGTAGCCCGTGCAGTGATAACACACGGACACAGCGATCATGCCCGTCCGGGGATGGGCAGTTACCTTTGTCATACCCTCACCAAAGAGATCATCCGGCATCGTCTTGGTGCTGATATAAAGGTGCAGCCCCTGGGTTATAATGAACCCCTTCATATCAACGGCGCCACGCTGAGCTTTCATCCCGCAGGGCACATCATCGGCGCTGCACAGGTACGACTGGAGTACAAGGGGGAAATATGGGTGATCACCGGCGATTACAAACTGCACGATGACGGGGTCTCCACACCCTACGAACCGGTGACCTGTCATAGTTTCGTGACCGAAAGCACCTTCGGACTCCCTGTTTACAGCTTTCGTCCTTGTACAATCATCTATGAAGCGATCAACCACTGGTGTGCGCAAAACGCACGGGAAGGTTATAGCAGCATACTTATCAGTTATGCCCTGGGTAAGTCGCAGAACATCCTGGCAAACCTGAATCCCGATCTGGGCGTGCCGCTGCTGCATGGTGCAGTATACAATATGAACGAAGCGCTTGCAAGGGCGGGTTTATCATTTCCCGGTGAATGGCTGACCGGGGAAACACCGGGCGACCGTTTAAAAAATGCGGTCGTAGTGGCCCCTCAAAGTGTTCTGGGCACTCCATGGCTGCGGAAGCTCCAGCCCTACCGGATCGCGGTCTGCAGCGGATGGATGGCCCTGCGCGGCCCGCGGCGGCGGCTTTCAGTGGATAAAGGGTTTGCCTTAAGCGATCACTGCGATTTTGAACAGCTGAACACGGCCATCAGGGCTACCGGCGCACAGAATATTTATGTCACCCACGGCTACCAGGCAGTGTACAGCAGGTGGCTGCGGGAACAGTACGGCCTGAATGCCATCGAGCTTACCACGCATTTTGAAAACAGCGAAGAAGCCCTTACAGAAGAGGATCCAAAAACGGTCTGAATGAAAGATTTTGTAAAATTGTTCCAGGAGATCGATGCCACCACAAAGACCAATGCAAAAATAGCAGCACTGGTTACCTATTTCAATGATGCGGATCCGCAGGACCGGTTATGGGCCATTAGCTTGCTGATGGGCAACCGTCCGAAGCGACCGGTAAAGACCACCGATCTGCGCGCCTGGGTGGCAGCACTCACCAATCTTCCGTTATGGATCATTGAAGATTCCTACTATATCGTGGGAGACCTTGCAGAAACGCTGGCCCTGCTGGCCGGTAAAGGGGAAAATGCTGGTGCACCGGTTCTTACACTTACCGGCTTGCTGCAATCCCTTCAGCAGCTTGCAGGGCTGCCTCCCCTGGAACAGCAGGTGTTCATCACCCGCTTCTGGGCCGATCACAACAATGATGAGAACTTTGTTTTTAATAAACTCATCACCGGCAATTTCCGGATGGGTGTCAGCAGGCAACTGGTTATTAAAGCGCTGGCACAGTTCCTTCACCAGGATGAAAAAGCCGTGGCCCACCGGCTGATGGGAAAATGGGATCCGGCATCCGAAACGCTGGAATCACTTTTCGGGGAGCAGATCGCAGAAAACAAGGTTTACCTTCCGTATCCCTTTTTTCTTGCCTATCCGCTGGAAGGTCCGCCGGAAGCGAATCTTGGCCCTATCGGGGAATGGTACCTTGAAAAAAAGTTTGATGGCATCCGCGGACAGGTCATCGTACGCAATCATCAGGTATTTGTATGGAGCCGCGGCGAGGAACTGGTGACCGATAAGTTCCCGGAATTCGACCGGCTGAAGGAGCTCCTTCCCAATGGTACCGTAATTGATGGAGAGATCATTCCCTGGAAAGACGGGCAGGTACTTCCCTTTGCACAGATGCAGACACGCATCGGCCGCAAAAAGCTCACTGCAAAGCACCTTACGGAAGTACCGCTGATCATGATCTGTTACGATCTGCTGGAATACAATGGTGAAGATATTCGCGACAAACCACTGGAAAGGCGAAGAGCATTACTCACTTCGCTGCTGGCGCACCCGTCCGTCAATTCCGTATTGCAGTTATCCCATTTGCTTGAATTCGACAACTGGGAAGAAGCCGCGCAATTCCGCTCCCGGGCAAGAGATTTCTTTTGCGAAGGGATCATGATCAAACGGATCAACAGCCCCTATGAAACAGGGCGCAGGAGAGGCCACTGGTGGAAGTGGAAAACCGCGCCCATGACCGTGGATGCTGTACTGATCTACGCGCAAAGCGGATCCGGCAGAAGATCCAATCTGTTTACAGACTATACGTTTGCCGTTTGGGACGGGGATCAGCTCGTACCTTTTACCAAGGCGTATTCGGGACTGACGGACAAAGAGATCCTGCGGCTGGACCGCTGGGTCAAATCACACACCATCGAAAAATTCGGCCCGGTCAGGAGTGTGCAGCCGGAGCTGGTATTTGAGATCGCGTTTGAAGGCATCCAGGAAAGTAAACGCCATAAATCCGGTGTGGCACTCCGTTTTCCACGGATCCTCCGGTGGCGGGAGGACAAGCCCGCTGCGGAAGCCAATACCAAAACCGACCTGCTTGCCCTCCTGTAAAACCAATGGCAGGTAACGGTACATGCCCGTTTAGAAAATATTAATGAACCGGGATCAGGAACAGGGCGCTTCGCAAGTTTCCGCAGCAATGACCACTGTTTTAGCGGGCGCAGCAGCAGGAATGCTGATGGCGGAAGCCGTCTGTTGATATTGTTTTATAAAAAGCACGCAAAGACCCAGACCTGCAAAGGCCATTACTGCGCCCACCAATGAGGGATACTGGTACCCGAATCCATGCTTCAGCGGGATACCGCCAAAGTAGGCGCCCAATGAATTGGCTACATTAAAGGCCGCCTGCATAATAGCAGCAGCCATCATTTCTGACTTCTTTGCTGAGCGCAGCATCAGCACATTCACCGGTGTGCCCACTGCCATTGACAGGGCTCCGCATATAAAAGTAAGTACCAGCGACACAGGTTGGTTACCGGAGAAAAAGAAAACCGCTATCAGTGCCGCAACCATTAATGAAAATAACACCGCTGCTGCACGCTCCGGCTTCATCCGGTCGGCCATATAACCACCCGCCAGGTTCCCGATCACCATTCCGCCGCCGGCAAGCACCATGATGTAAGAGATGGCACTTTCGCTGAACCCGGATACATGGGTCATCAGCGGTGCGATATAGCTGAACCAGGCAAATAAGCCACCAAAACCGATACCGGTAATGGCGATGATCAGCCAGGATTTTTTCGTTTTAAAGAACTGCAGTTCCTCCCGCAGACCGGTGGTTTTCATGCTGGGCAATGCCGGCATCCACAGGTGCAGAAAAAGAATCGTCAACGCACCGATAAAGGAAACCATGCCAAAGGCAAGCCGCCAGTCGAACCGGTGCCCGATAAAGGTCACCAGGGGCACCATCGCAAGATTGGCCACCGTAAGTCCGGTGAACATCATCGCGATCGCCCGGGCCTGCTTCCCTTCCTTTGCCAGCCGGGAAGCCACAATGGCACCGACTCCAAAAAAAGCACCATGTGGCAACCCG
This sequence comes from Niabella beijingensis, assembly GCF_020034665.1. NCBI lineage: Bacteria > Pseudomonadati > Bacteroidota > Chitinophagia > Chitinophagales > Chitinophagaceae > Niabella > Niabella beijingensis. The sequence continues at coordinate 1,604,541 of NZ_JAIQDI010000001.1, forward strand.
GAGAAAAAACGGGCGAAAAACAGGCTGTAAAAACCGGGCATCAATGCAGAAAGCCCGTTAAATAACGTGAACAGGATCATCAGACCGATCAGGATACGTTTGGGGGGATGTTTTGCTGACAATGCTACCAGCAGCGGCGCACCGATCACCACACCCAATGCATAGGCGGAAATAAGATACCCTGCAACCGGGATCTCAATCCCCAGCGACTGCGCCACATCCGGCAGCAGCCCCATGATCACAAATTCCGTAGTTCCTATACCCAGGCCCCCGAGCGCCAGGGGAAATAATTTTTTATTCATTGATTTTTATAAACGTCGTTCAATAATTAAATATGTACTTAGTACACATTAATAGCAGTAAAACAGAAACCCTCTATGCAAGTTAACCGCAATAACCGGTTTTAAGTTTACAAAATAACCCCGGCGACATGATATCCAACGATTATTTTGCATTTAAGGTTTTGCTGACCTCCCTATATTTCTTTTCTTACGGACTCAGTTACAACGTGTTTGAGGAAGCGGCACTACACCACCTGCCTGCCGGCGCCTCCCCGGTCCATTACTGCCAAAACCTTATACGCCGCCAAGACTCCGGGACCCAAAGCAACACAAAGGAAACATCCTCCGTACATCCTGGCAACTCCGCGCCTTTGCGCCCCCGTCAGGATCCTCTGAAAAGGGTGCACCGATCACACAGACTATTCCCCCGACTCTAACAATCTATTTAATCCGCGAGAGCAGACGCCTGCTATAACCCTATAAAATCTTTGTGCAGCTTTGTGTCTTTGTTTCTTCGTGGTTCCCGCCTTTGCGACCCGTTCAGTGACCCTTAAAAACGACGCACGATTACACAGACGTACACAGACTATCCCCCCTGTCTGTGACAATCCGTGTAATCCGTGAGAGCAAATCCCTGCATATTCTTCGCCTTGCGCCACCAAGACTCCAAGGCCCGAAGCAATACAAAGGAAATATCATCCGTACATCCTGGTGACTCCGCACCTTTGCGCCCCCGTCAGGATCCTCTGAAAAGGGTGCACCGATCACACAGACTATTCCCCGACTGTAACAATCCATTTAATCCGCGAGAGCAGACGCCTGCTATAACCCTATAAAATCTTTGTGCAGCATTGTGTCTTTGTGCCTTCGTGGTTTCCACCTTTGCAGCGTACCAACCTTTAAACAACAGAACTTTTTCCCGGCCGGATTGTTCTTTTACTTGTCTGTTCCCGCCATCATCAGGGTATGCAGCAAAAAAATCGTATATATGGGCACAAGCCGTCTACAGAACATCCGCTATTCCATACTGGACCTGGCTACCGTTTGTCAGGATGACACCTTAAAACAAACATTTGAGCGCAGTCTCGAAACAGCGCGCTATGCCGAGCAGCTGGGTTACACCCGGTACTGGTTCTCGGAACATCACAATATGGAAAGCGTTGCCAGCGCCGCTACATCGGTGCTCATCGGCTATGTGGCCGGCGGCACCAATACCATTCGTGTGGGGTCTGGCGGCATTATGCTACCCAACCATTCCCCCCTTATTATCGCGGAGCAGTTCGGTACCCTTGGCATCCTTTATCCCAACCGTATCGACCTGGGTCTGGGACGGGCACCGGGAACCGATGCGCTAACGGCCATGACCATCCGGCAGGCGCCGGTAAATATTCCCTATGATTTCAAAGAAAACATAGAAGCACTCCAGCAATATTTCAGTAAAGAGAACCACCGCTCCAAAGTGCGGGCCCTCCCCGGGGAAGGTGTTGATATCCCGCTATGGGTGCTGGGATCCAGCACGGACAGCGCCTACCTTGCCGCTGCAATGGGACTTCCCTATGCCTTTGCCGCCCATTTTGCCCCGGCACAGCTGATGCAGGCCATGGAGATCTATCACAGCCGCTTTCAGCCTTCAGCAGTTCTTAGTAAACCCTACGCCATGGCCTGTGTGAATGTGATCGTTGCCGACAGTTCAGCCGAGGCTGCATTCCTCTCCACTTCACTTTACCGGATGTTCCTGGGTATCTTTACCAACAGCCGTGCTCCCCTGCAAGCCCCCATTACTCATGATGAGCTGGAAAAGCTCTGGACACCGGAGCAGAAATACGGAGTGATGCATATGCTGTCCAACGGATTTATCGGAAACAGGGAAAAAGTAAAGGAAGAGCTGGAGGCATTTGTTGATCAGACCGGCATACAGGAACTCATGGTCATCTCGCAGGTATTTGACCAGAAAAAGAAGCTGCATTCCTATTCGCTGCTGAAGGATATTTTTACAGGCGCATAATTTTCCCGCAGACTTGCGTTGATACGGATCGTTTCAATTGCGGCACCACAGAGCAGGTGCTCCGAAGGGCCTGAGGCCAGTTCCGATGCCGCATATTTAAGGTTAGATTCCGTTGTATACTTTTAAATTTGGTTATTGGTCATTAACTATTTTCCGTTGGTTATTCTCAATTCCTTACGGTAACTTACAGTTATGAACTGGAGTTGGCTCCTTTTTGCGGAAGTACTTTATGTGATCCTGGTGGTCCTGGTTTGCATGCGTGTGATCTATGACACCCGCAGCACCACTAAAACGCTGGCCTACCTGCTGCTGATCATTTTCCTTCCGGTGATCGGAATGTTTACCTATTTTTCATTTGGCATCAATTACCGGCGGAGGAAGCTTTACACCAAAAAGCTGTTAATGAACGAAGCAATGGAGCGATCGCTTCATGAGCGGATACAAAGCGGTTCTATGGAAGCCTTTACCCGGAACAGTGCCGTGGTGGATAATAATGACCGCCTGTTCCATTACCTGTTGAAAGAAGGCAGCCCCCTGACCGGGCATAACAATGTCGAACTGCTGATCAACGGCGAACAGAAATTTCCCAAGGTACTGGAACTACTGCGCGCCGCCACCCATCACATCCACCTGGAATATTATATTTATGAGAACGATGAAACCGGCAACGCCATTGCAGATCTGTTGATTGAAAAAGCCCGGCAGGGAGTGGAGGTCCGGTTTATTTATGATGACTTTGGCAGTCATTCCATAAGAAGAATGCTGGTAAAACGGTTACGCAGATCGGGCGTCAATGCTTTCCCTTTTCATAAGATCATTTTTATTGCCTTCGCCAACCGGCTGAATTACCGCAACCACCGAAAGATCATTATCGTGGACGGCCATACGGCATTTGTAGGCGGTATCAATATCAGCAACAAATATGTCAATGATGCCGCCTTCAACAATAAACTGTACTGGCGGGATACCCACCTGATGATACAGGGACCCGGTGTCTATTACCTGCAATACCTGTTTCTTGCCGACTGGAATTTTTGTGCCGGTGACCGGCTCACGGTTAATGAGCAGTTCTTCCCGCCTCCAGCTGCGCTCCTGCAAAAAGAAGACAAGCTCGTGCAGACCGCTGCCAGTGGTCCCGACTCGGATAACCCCACCATTCTTTATACCATTCTCCGTGCTATCGGCCTGGCAAAAAAAGAACTGCTGATCACCACGCCCTATTTCATCCCCGGCGAAAGCATCATGGAGGCCCTGATTGTGGCGGCATACAGTGGTATCCGGATACGCATCCTGGTGCCGGGGATCTCGGACTCCCTGCTGGTGAATACTGCCGCCAATTCATACTATGCCACATTGCTGGCCGCAGGTGTGGAGGTCTACCGTTATAAAAAAGGATTCGTCCATGCCAAAACACTGGTGTCCGACCGCAACCTGGCGATGGTGGGAACCGCCAATATGGATCACCGCAGCTTTGATTTGAATTTTGAGGTGAATGCTGTTGTTTATGATATGGGAATTGCAGAACAGCTGGCACGCGCATTTGAGCGCGACCTCCTGGATGCAGAAAGGATTGATGCCGCCGAATGGCTGCAACGCCCGCTTTATATCCGGCTGTTTGAAAAAACCTGCCGCCTGCTCTCCCCGCTGTTATGACCGTTTTACGACTCCAATCGTTTTTTAAGTCGCCGCAGCCGCAATGAAAGCGCGATCTGGAAGATGCCCAGCATTAAAAACGACACCGCCGTATAAACAATGATGGTGAGGCCTCCGAATACGGGATTGCCGATCATCAGCAGGGCAAAAAGGATACCGATGACCGCCACGAACAGCACCCCACCCCAGCCCGGCACCTGCGCCTTTTTTAAATTGAATGCATAAAAGATCCCCAGCAATGCGCGGAACAAAATCACCACCCCAATGTAAACCGGCAATACCGCCATCGTAAGTGCCGGAGAGGAAAGCAGAAAGATGCCAAACAGCAGATCCACGATCCCGCCCAGCAGCGACCAGCCCCAGCCCTGATCGTGCTTGCGGCTGCTCATTGCATAAACGATCTCAAAGATACCCGCCACCAGGAAGGTGGAAGCAAACAGAACGGACAAGGCGAGATAAGAAGCTACCGGCTGACTGAAAATATAAAATGCCAGCAACACGAACAGGATCCCGGATACCAGCAGGAGCCACCAGTTCTTCAGGCGTTCTTCCAATAATGTTGTAGTCATAGTGCTTTGTATTTAAAGGTTAAGAAAGCAATTCAGCAGCAAACCAGATACATTTCCCACTTTCAAAGTTATACAATAACTTACTCCTAAACGGTTTTTAATCCCGTATTATTCCTGTTTGATCTGTTTGATATTAATTGTACCTTTCTTGCTAAAACAACAATTGGCCATGAGACCGTCCCTCCTGATCGCTGCTTTTATCTGTATACTTCAACTGAGGTCTTCTGCCCAGGAACCGCTGACAACCGGGCTTTTGAAATTAATGGAACAGTACCGCGCTGTGGGTATGTCGGTAGCAGTTGTGAAGGACAATAAGATCATCTACAACAGATCCTTCGGATATAAAGATCCGGAAGTAAAAACGTTGATACAGAACACCGACCTCTTCCGTATTGCTTCTATTTCAAAGTCCTTTACAGCAACCTCGTTGATGCAGCTGATAGAACAGGGCCGGATCAGCCTGAAGGATGAAGTGACCAAACTGGTAGGTTTCAAAGTAAACAATCCCCAATACCCAGATATACCCATTACCCTGGAGATGCTTCTTTCACACACTTCCAGCATCAACGACAAAAACGGTTATTTTACACTGGATGCGATCAACCCGGAAAAGAACCCGTCCTGGGCAAAGGCCTATAACGATTATAAACCCGGTACCGGCTATGAGTACTGTAACCTCAACTTCAACCTGGCCGGAGCCATACTGGAACGGGCCTCCGGCGAGCGGTTTGATCAGTATGTGAAGCAGCATGTTCTGCAACCGCTGCAGCTGTATGGCGGATACCTGGTCGATTCGCTGGCGCGTGACCGCCTGGTGCCCCTTTACGAATACGACGATGCTTCAAAAACCTTTGCTGTTTCGCCGGGGGCTTATACATCCCCAAAAGCAAAACTGGTGAACTACGCAAAAGGCTACAGCACTCCCGTATTTTCTCCAACCGGAGGAATGAAGATCTCTGCGCTGGATCTGGCAAAATACATGATGATGCATATGAATTATGGGAGCAGCAATACGGTGCGCATCATCAGTGAGGAAAGCAGCAAGACAATGCAGACCAAACGCTCTGACAAAGAAAATTACGGGCTGGCCTTATGGACCACCGAAAATTTAATCGCCGGCGAAAAAATGGTGGGGCATACCGGGGATGCTTACGGTTTATACAGCAGCATGTTCTTTCAACCGGAAAAAAAGTTTGGATTCGTGGTCATTACCAATGGCTGCCTGCCACAGTATAAACAATCGGTGGTAGCGCTGCTGTATGATGCGGTGAACTACCTTTATCAGAACTGTATCAAAAAGGTTCCGGCAAATTGATCCGTTACCTGCTGTATTGGGCCTTATAAAATTGGTTCGACTGGCCGATCTTCATTCCATTATCCGTAAACCATTTTGTAAAGTTTTCCCATTTATTCTTGTTTACAGTCATCCATTCTTTAAAGCCGTTCTCATCGCCCTTCATCAGTATCCAATAGTTGTAGGCTTCCATATGTCCGGCATCCTTCACCTGCTTTTGATAACGGAATAACACATTAGGGTACTTTTCATCATGCCCGTTTTTAAAATACAGGTCAATGAAAGTGCTTCGTATCTTATGAAGCGTATTTAAATTGATCTCCGTTCCTGCTTCCAGCAGGGCAGTTATTAATGTTTGCTCATAGACACCCATACCAAAGGGCAATGAGCCATCCTTTTGTAACGCCCCCTCCTTACTAAAGCTCACAGAAATCGAAGAATTGTCTGAAAAACGAATTTCATTTTTATAGGTATTGTATAGCAGCCGGCTTATCTCCGCTGTTCGTTGACTGTTGCGCTCCAGATTCATAAAGATCTCCCCGTAGAGCATGCCCCATACCTCTTCTGAAGAGGAGCAATAGATCTTTGAAGCCCAATAGTAGTTGGAAGAAAATGATGGTGCTACCTCTATTCCCTTCTCAAAATAGGAAAGCGCTTTTATATATTCTTTTTTCCGCAGATTCAGCACCCCCATTTCAAGGTACAAATTTCCGGACCGGGGAAAGGATTTCAGTCCGGCAGTATAAATCGCTACTGCCTGTTCACTTTTATCAAGGTTATCATAGCTGTTGCCCAGCAGCTGGAACACCCGGTCGCTCACATCTTTGTGTGTCACCAATTTCTCAAGATATGTAATTGCTTTGGGATAATTCTTTTTTGAGTAATATACATACGCCAGCTCATAGGGATAATTTACGTCGTCGGGCGCGAGCTTTTGAGCGGCTTCAAGCAGCGGGATGCTTTCATCAAATTTTCCTTTATCCACCAGGGCAATGGCCTCTTTCGCTTTTTTTAAAGCTTCCTGTTCAGATTGAGCGTTTGTAGTGAGTGTTACAAGCAGTAGCAACAGCAGTAGATTTTTTCTCATTTCGTTTGGTTTTGTTGATCTGACACCGGTAGTAGCAAAGAAATATTTTTCAACAGGACCATCATAACATCAATGGTCCTTTTCAAGCAACATCCAGATCAAATTTATCAAAAAAAGACAGATTAACAAGAACGCACGGCCTATTCCGGCTTCCTGTTAATCTGTCAAAGCATTCAGCGCTATCCCTTCAGCAGATCCACATATTCCTGTGTATCATAATCTTCCATTCCTTCCATTTTTTTGATCAGCTCGCCTTTTTCATTAAAAATAAAGGTAGAGGGGATCGCCTGCACGTTGAATAAAAGCGGCAGTTGTTCACCGGGAAAAAATATCGGCATTTTCAGCTGCTGGCCTTTTTTAAATGCGGCAGCGTCTTCCATATTGTCATCTACCGAAAGCAATACAAAAGTCACTTTTTCTTTATCCAGTTTTTTATAAAGATTCTGAATAGAAGGCATTTCTGCGCGGCAGGGCGGGCACCAGGAAGCCCAGATATTCACCACGACCTTTTTTCCTTTTAGCGATTCCAGTGTCACCGGCCGCCCCTGCTCATCGGTCATTTTAAAAGAAGGCATTACCGATACTGCAGGCGTTACAGCCGCATCGGGCGCGGCAGGTTCCGGCATTGTTACCGTATCTGTTGCAGCAGGGGGTGTTCCTGCGGTATCATTGGGTTGATCTTCATTCTTACAGGCAGTAAGGGTAGCAACCCCCAGCCCGATCATCAGTATAAAATAATTCAGTTTCATTGATTGTTTTTTGTGTCAGATTAAGATAGCTGTTTGGTGCGTCCCTGTTCAGCTGCAGACGCCCTGTTCATATTGCTGTAAAAGCAGCATCAGCCACGCGGAGGTGTATAAATACCTTCCGGAAACGGGTCTGCCGGGAACCGCGCACTGATCAGTGGATAATCGTTCCGGATCACGGTTGGTTCCGGCGGCTCACATTCAACTACCGCAAGACTGACCGCAGGATTAACAGCACCGCAGGGAAGTTCCATATCATGAACGGGGGTCGGTCGTTTGGTAGCAGCCGCATTCTTAACATATACAGCACGCTTACAGGCAGGTTTTGCCACCGGCATACCAACCAACAGCAGGGCGCCGGTTGTAAGCAGCAAAAACGACATTATGATACTCAGTATTTTCAAACCAGGCAAATTTAAAGAAATACCGGCAAATCAGATGGCGGCTTCGGGAAACCGGCTATAGTCATGCAATTTCGACAATTCGACGATCGTTCCCTTTCCCTCAGGAGAGTCATGATACACCGGAACAAATTTTGCACCGTTCACCAATTCGCTGTAGGTATAGCTGGTACGTGCAATAACCGTATTGGAGAAATCCTCATCGAAAGCCTTGAGATAGATCATCATTTCAAAATCGGCCTGTTCCAGCTCTTCCATTGTCATGTTGTATACCGGGCTTTCCTCGTTGATGGGATGCACCACCGTCCAGGAGATGTGCAGCGCGTTAATGGTATTGAACTGCAGCGGCAGGGAAAAATACCGGTAGCTGTCCTGTCCGTCCTCACTGACCAGCATGCTTACTGTCACCTGTATGGAGACTTCGCTGAGGGTCGCATTTTTAATGGGCGCCATGCGGAACATAAGTGCCTTTCCTCCTTTGAACGGGGCAATGATCGCGTGTTTGGAGAACCGGATATAAGCACGGGGCTTTACAAACCGGCCGTAAAGCAATCCGGTAATGATGGCCAGGGTCAGGATCCCCACCAGGGCCTCAATGGAGGCAATGGTATTGGTGATAAAACCAATGGGGCTGATACGGCCATAACCTACCGTAGTCAGTGTTTGAGAAGAAAAAAAGTAGGCTTCTTCAAAGGTTTCCAGTGGTGTGCCCTTTACAAGACCCTGCAGGTGCGGGATACAAAAGACGTAATAAATCGTGGCAAACAACAGATTGATCGTTGTATAGAACCCGATAATGAGCAAACCAAACTTCCAGCTTTTCAGGTTGATCAGATAATTATAAATACTGTATTTATCAAATACAGAGCCGGAGCGGTTGATCACATTTACACTGCCGTCCTTATTGATAAAACGGGCATACTTAGCGGTTACCGATGTGTTCAGGCCGGTATTATCAACCGTCCTGCCCGATGTGCGTTTTCTTCCGATTGCCATACTGTGAAATTATCGAAAAAAGGAATAGCCGCACCGGAGATGCCGGTATTGTGTGTGCGAAGGGCTGTTACAGGTTTTTTACCAGGCCGATCCCGAAACTCCTACCGGAAACAGCAGGAAAAAAATAAGTAGTTCCCTGTTCATGGTTCTTCTTCTGACCAATATGTAACTTATTATAGCAGAGATACGCCAGGTTTGTGGAAGCGATGCCAAACCCGGCGCCGGCCACCACATCGCCCAGCCAGTGACGGTTGTTGTACATCCGGAGTAAACCGGTAGCCGTTGCTACCGCATACCCCCCGATCCCATACCAGGGTGATACCTCTTTGTATTCCCTCCTCAGGAATTCTGCAGAAGCAAACGCTGTAGAGGTATGTCCGGAGGGAAAGGACAGGCGGTTGCTCCCATCCGGGCGCTCCACTTTTGTAAGATGTTTTAATGGTGTTACCAACGCTGCATTAATGCCTAAAGACAGGGCATATAACATGGCCTCGTGTGCAACGGTATTTTTGCCCTTCACACCCAGAGCCCGTAACGCAAATACGGCAGCTCCGGGAGTATATTCCATCAGATTGTCGATATGTGTTCCAAAAGAAGGATGATCCTCTATAATTTCATCCCTGGTCGTTTTATTCAGCCCCTTAAACAGATTGGTGCCATCTGCCAGTCCGCCCAATGTAATCAGGGAAGCAGGCACAATAAAATTCTTTAACCGAACCTGGCTACCGAAGGCCGGCAGCTCCCGGAACCCGGAAGGCAGGGATTCCGTAACCGTTGCAAGAGTATCCTGTTGCGCCGGCAGGGAAAGCGGCAGGCCAAAACACAGGAACAGGAATAACTTTTTCTTCATACTTATAGTTTAAAACGAAGCGACAGATTCACCACCCTTCCGTCAATAGGGGCCCACAGGGGTTTAAATAAGGGATCTGTTACAGATCCGGTATATAGAACTTCCGTATTGCTTTGTTTGTAGTTCAGCAGGTTTTCACAATTCAATACCAGTGTTACATGATCTCCAATATGTTTCTGCACAACCGCAGCCATAAACATATAATCAGGAGTATCGGATCCATCCAGTCTTTTCTGGCTTCCGTTATAGGAGCCTTCAAGACCAGCCATCATACCTGCATCTTCAAAATCGTGCGCCAACACGAACGACATCCGGTTCCTGGGGGTCAGCGGCATAAATTGATGTTGCGAAAGATAATTCCGGGTCACTACTGTATAGGTATAGCCTGCATACAGCTCCCATTCCGCTATTGTTGCTTTTATATAGGTATCAAACCCTCGGCTGACCAGGTTCCTGCCCCCATTCTGGTACGACAATGTTCCATCCGTATTGGCGGTTCCATAAACAGGATCCCGGATCTGTGTAAGAAAAAAAGCCTGGTTAATAAACAGGGTATTCCCTTCACCCCATTCCGTTTTGTAATTCACTTCTGCATTATAGCCGATGGACCTTTCGGGTTTCAGAGCTGCCGGCAAGGCCGCGATCTTGTCGATGGTATATTCTATAAACCAGGACGTAAAAGGATTGGGGACTTTATACCCCCATCCCGCACCCAGGCGGGTAGCCCAGTGGTCATTGAAGCGGTTAAAAAATGCCAGGCGGGGCAAGAAAAAATTTCCATATTTCTGATGAATATCGTCCCGCAGACCCAGCTCGAGTGTGGTATTCGCTTTTACCAGCCAGGTATTCTGTGCAAAAAAACCAACGGTATTATTACTTAACGCAGGGATAGGGATGATCCGGTTCTGATGCGTGGCATTAAACCGGTCGCCGGTGATGTTCATGCCACCTACAAAACTGCTTTTATTGCCATAAGGGATCAGCGTTGAGAGCTCGCTGTAATAACTCAGCTGGTTCCCTTTATAATTTAGCTGTGTTGCTGAAAAATTGTTGGTATAATCACTTATGGTATTTTTGAAGTACAGGCTTTTGCCATTGCTGAAACGATGTTCCGCAACCAGCTCGCCGGTATGGCGGACCGTATTGTTTTGCTCAAAATACTGATGCACCGCATCCGGATTACCCTTTAGCACCTGCATATCTCCGCCTTTGGTATTATTTACATTCCCATTATATCCCAGGATGATGGTCGTGTTGTTCGGGTAGAAGAATAAACGGGGATGCAGGGTATAACTGTTCAGCTTTGGAAGATCAGAAAAGCCATCCTGGTTTACATCTACTGCTGACTGATGGGTATAACCTCCAAAAAAAGTGTAACCAAAATTTTTATACCGTTTTGATAAAAATGTATTTCCATCTGTTTCTTTCAATATGGTCCGGTTCAGTGTAATCACCGCTTCCTGCGCTGCCGTCGGTCTTCTTGAAATAATGTTTACTAATCCCCCAATGGCACCGCCGCCGTATAGGGTGGAGGCCGATCCTTTTATCAGCTCTATCTGCTGCAGGTCGAGCGGGGGAATGGTAAGAATACCAAATCCGCCGCTAAAGCCATCATAAAGCGGCATACCATCCCGGAGGATCTGTGTATAACGCCCGTCAAGCCCCTGTATCCGCACGTTGGAGTTACCGGATGTAGCACTCGACTGCTGTATCTGTACCCCGCTTACATCACCCAGGATACTGGCAATATTGGCGGGCCTGATGGTATTTTCCTCCCCCATTTCCTCCTTTCCCAGTACTTCCACTTTTATAGGTGCATTTTCAATCGGCTGATTGTTGCGGGTGGTAGCAATCACCACCACTTCATCCAACGCCTTACTTACCGCCTTCAGCGGAACAGCGATCAGCGTGTCCTTTGTCAGCTGCAGGGACAGTACGAAACGCTCATACCCTACCGCCGAGAACAAAAAGATCTTATTGCCGGCAGGGGTGTTCAGTGCGGCGATACCACTGCTGTCTGCCGTAGCGGCAATGGTATCATTTACGGAGACCGTAACCCCGGGAACCGCTTCCTGGTTACTTTGGTTATAAACCCTGAAGGTAACTTTTGTCTGTGCCTGCAAATGAATGCACATTACAACAGCTATAAACACAAAAAAAACGATCCGGTACTTCTTCATTTCTTATATATCAACACTTATAAAATGCGGCAACCTGCGTGCCCAAAATGAACGCAGTCCTTCTTCACGGGGTTTTGTATTCCGGTTTGAAAAAAACTTTATAGCGCGCTTCTTTTTCCACTGAATTTTTACCCGGGGGTACGGATGCACCAAAAACAACACTCTTAAAACAGCGGCCTGGCTTACCTCTGTAAACAGACCGGCCGGGAAAACAGCTGTTTTCATTTTTAGTTTTTAGAGCAGGATAAAAAATCGGACCGTGTAAAATTGTATCGCAATTTTGTAGAAAAATAGAATTTGCATTACCCGTATTTTGTCCTTAACAAAAAATTAGGAGGCAGCTGATCCCTGAAAAGAGTGCGGCGCGCGAACCGGTATCAAAGGTAACAGCAGTGTGGCTTACAAGGCATCCGTTCCGGGCGCCCGCTCTGCGAAGCAGCTGATTGTTTCCGAAACCGCTAAAGGTATCAATACCCTCACCCGGCATAAAGTACCGGAAGCAGCAGACCGGGTAAAACGGATTTTCCGTTTGAATCCGGCAGGTTTCCGGCCGGATGGTCTTTTTTGCTATAACAAATAATGCGGACTTAACTCCCGCTATTAAAAATGAACATCAATAATACTGTTCAGCGGGATAAGGATGCCTCCTTTTAAGGAAATATAGTTTTCCGTAAGCGACCATACGGTTGTTTCTACCGATTTCGGTCCCTCGGAAGTATTGAATGTAACGGTTGTTTTACTTTTAAACTCATTGCCGAGACGTACGGCATAGTTCAACTGTTCTTTCCAGTAGGTACTCCTGTCCTCTTCAGCCTGAACGATATGATAATCCCCAATGGCCTCTTTTGGAATCAATTTTTCAAACATAGGATATCGTTTAATCAATTCTGACCAAATTTACTGGTATTTGTTCTTTTCTGTTCAAAAAAAAATGCGAAAAAAAAGCAGGCATGAATGTTATCTGCTGGTTTTGTATCAGGAGATCAGCTATCAATAATAACTGGAAAGCTGTTGCAATACCGCATTACTGTCGGTAACCGACCCGAGTTTTTTTCCGTTGTAATAGCCCTCTTCCCAGTTGCCGTACATATGATTGGGAAGGACAATAAATTTACTGCCAAAATCAGCCTTATATTTTTCCGTCCATTCATGGCGGCTGTCCATGGAACGGTTGTCGAACAGGGACGAAAAATCCCCGAGATTATCACCCAGTAACATGATGATGTCATATGCTTTCAGTACGACCTGCCTCCGTGCTTCTTTATCCGACACAGCACCCATCAGCATTAAATGACTGGTATCCGCATTTGGGAAGTCATATTTTTTCAGGTTTTCTACTGTCTGCAGCCGGTCTTCCGCAATACGGTTTGTAATATAAAATACTGTTATCCCCTTTGAAGCAGCATATTGAAAAAACGATGGTGCGCCGGGCACCGAATCGCAAGCTACTTTCTTTGTCCAGTTGACCCACGAAGAATCCGAGTAACCGGCATGCTGCACTGCCAGGTGCAGGTAGTAAGGACTATTATCCAGTACGGTTTCATCTACATCGGTCACAATGGCCCTGGGTCTTGCTGAAGGTTGCTCCAGCATCTGATCCAACCGGAACCGGGCTGTATTATAGGCCTGATAGGATAACGCCCTGTATTCCGCTGCACGCTGCTGCCACAAAGCGCCCCAGGCCGGAGCTTCCGGCATCAATGAAAGCGAATGGTGCGGCTCCTGTTGCGCCACCGGCCGGCAGGAACACAAAAACGCGATACCAATAAAAAAAGAAAACTGCTTCATAATTTGCAAGAATTATTTCAAAAAAATAATATTCTGTATTCAGCGGGTCTGATACTGCTGATCAAAAACCGGTAAGCCGGAAGGTGGTCAGTACCGCGGCATGATCCGAGGGCCATACACTATCGATCTCGGGCGTGGTTTTTATAATTTTGGAAGCCACCGCCTTTATATTGTTTCCTTTATAGTAAAGAAAGTCGATCCGGTAACGTTGCAGGTGGCCATAGATTACCGCCCAGGTACCTTCCGGTCTTGCCACTTCATCGGGGTTCATTTCGCGGAAACTGTCTTTATACCCTTCTTTCAGCAGATAACGGGAAATGGGAAATGCAACCGGACCATACCCGAAATGCAGCGGGGCGGCAGCCTTTGTCCAGTCGAGGTGGCTGCAGGAATTGAAATCGCCGCCGATAATGGCGGGCAGCGTATCATTCAGATAAGGGCCGGTATCCTTTTCGATAACGGCACGTGCATCTGCAAGTCCCAGCAGGGAATCCTCCGCGATCCAGGTCCTTGTGTCCTGCCCCGGTTCCTGGAAAACAGAAGTATATTCCGGCCGGTAGGCATAGCGGAGCCAGCAGGCATTAACCAGCATCCGGCGGCCTCCCGGCAGACTGACCATTACCGGATTTGAGTTGAACGTTTTGTAAGCCGTGGGAATGCCTGTTACGGGGTACCGGCTGAACAGCGCCAGGTTGTCTTTGGAAGAAGCGGTGTTCAGATAATACCCCAGGGAATCCGCAATGCGTTGCTGCGATCCATAAGCTTCCTGCATGGTAATGAGGTCTGCATGTGTTGCCTTTATCAGATCAATCACCTTGTTGGGTCCGTTATTACCCAGGTGCACGCCGCCGTGCCATATATTCCATTGCAATACTTTTATAATACCCTGGTCTGTTCTGCTGCTGCCGGTAATCCTTTTCGCGACCAGACCTATCCCTGTTTCCGGCTGGTAGCGGCGTTTATTCAACCGGAAGGAAGGAAGGGTTATTTCCACCCGGTTACCGGCCACGGCATTTTCTGCAATATCGGCAGTGACCAGAAAATAATTGATCCCGGGACCGAGACGAAACGGCCTGCCTGCAAACCGCAGCACCCGTTCCGGAGGTCTTCCATTGCCAAACAATTCCTCCCGGATCCCGGAAGATGGGGTCTTACCCGCATAATACACATGAATACGGCTGATATCCGGCAATGCAGCAACCTTCGACAGATCGAGCATTAATTCATCCAGGTATAAAGGCGCTGCTGTTCCGGTAACAGCAATACGCAATTTGAGGAGCTGATCGTCTGATGTCCCTGCATCCGCGTCCCATTCGCTGGCCACTACCACGGCATTAAAAAGCCGTTGTCGGGTTGGTTTATCAAACCGCAACGCATCATTTACCACCGTTGAGGCCAATGGAGCATCGCCTCTGTAGTTGATCCGGCCATTGCGCAGGTGGTAGGCCTGATCCCCCTTTCCCACCCAATTCACTACCATATCCTCCAGCTCATCATCAAATGTATAGTAAGCGACAAGCGCTTTAAATCCCGGATGATCCGGTGTCAGCGAACGGTACCTCCATTCGCGCAGGATGCGCTGCGGAACAGCCGTGTTCCAGATGCGCACTTCATCCATCAGTCCGCCAAATACGGCAGCCGCATCTTCCTGCACCCCCAAGGCTCCCGGTAATATAGCAGCTGCACCCCGTTTACTGTCTGCCAGTACTCCGTCGAGGTACAGACGGGTGGTCTTACCATCGCAACTCAATGCTACATGATGCCATTTGTTGTCCAGCACTGTGGGCGACCAAAGACCTGCCTTTTCATTGTGCAACCGGCCCTTCTTTAAAACCAGCGGCAATGCATCCGTGGTACTCAGCTGACTGTACTCCCCGCCTCCAAAGATGACCTCCTGCTCTTTCCAGGAAGTATCATCCCCCTTTATCCAGGCTTCCAGGGTCCAGGGAGCTTTGATGATCCCCATGCCGGTACGCACATTGTTATCTTTTCCATCCAGGTGCAGGACCCTGTTGCCGGCAAACTGGGGGAATACGGTGGTTACAGACAGAAATGACAGCCATACAGTTAACAGATACCTCACCTTACAATCAATTTTATTATCGTAGTCTGCAGCATTATGTGCGCTTCTAAAGAGCTGGCGACCATGCTACGAAAACGGTAAGCTATTTTATTAAATTGATTGAACATTCATTTAATAAAAAAATTAACGTTCCGTTAATATTACACAGACGAACAGTTGTTTTATAACCGGAGCGATCGTATTGTTTTTCACCCGGTGCCATCAACCGCTTTATGTTGCCGGTCATACAGCGGGTGACGGAAACATTACCACACTATAAAAAAAGGCGGCCTGTTTCCAGGCCACCTCTGATATCTATGAAACTCAAACGGTGCGAATGGTTATACCAGGTCGAAGCGATCCAGGTTCATGACTTTATTCCAGGCGGCAACAAAATCCCGCACAAATTTTTCCGCTCCGTCTGTACTTGCATAAACCTCGGCGATGGCCCGCAGTTCTGCGTTGGAGCCCAATACCAGGTCGGCACGGGTGGCGGTCCATTTAACGGCTCCGGTGGCACGATCGCTGCCTTCAAACAGCTCCCGGTCGTCGGTAATGGCTTTCCAGGCGGTGCGCATATCCAGCAGGTTCACAAAGAAATCGTTGGTAAGCTGTCCCGGACGTTGTGTAAATAACCCATGTGCGGAAGCGTCAAAATTAGTTCCGAGTACGCGCAGGCCGCCAACCAGCACCGTCAGTTCCGGTGCCGTAAGTGTCAGTAGTTGTGCCTTATCGATCAGCAATGCTTCTGTAGATGCACCCAGGCCTGTTTTACGGTAATTACGGAAGCCGTCAGCCAGGGGCTCCAGAAACGCAATCGATTCCACATCCGTTTGCTCCTGGGAAGCGTCCGTACGGCCCGGTGTTACAGGAACCGTAATATTCTGTCCCGCATCTTTGGCGGCTTTTTCGATACCCGCGGCACCTGCCAGTACGATCAGGTCGGCGATCGATACTTTTTTATTTTCCGCCTGTGCTGCGTTGAAATCTTTCCGGATGTTTTCCAGTACATCCAGCACTTTTTGCAGTTGTGCCGGGTTATTTACCTGCCAGTAGCGTTGCGGGGCCAGACGGATCCGGGCACCATTGGCGCCCCCCCGTTTATCACCACCGCGGAACGTAGAGGCCGAGGCCCAGGCAGTGGTCACCAGCTCCGATATGCTCAGCCCCGACTCCAGTACTTTTGCTTTTAATGCGGCAATATCCTTATCATCGATCAACACATGATCCGGTTCTGGAACAGGGTCCTGCCAGAGCAGTATTTCGGCCGGAACATCAGGTCCGAGGTAGCGCGACCGTGGTCCCAGATCCCGGTGGGTAAGTTTGAACCAGGCCCGTGCAAAAGCGTCGGCAAAGGCTTCCGGGTCTTCCAGAAAGCGCCGGGAGATCTTTTCATAAACCGGATCGAACCGCAGGGAAAGATCGGTTGTAAGCATGGTGGGACGGTGTTTTTTACCCGGGTCAAACGCATCGGGGATGATGTCTTCCCCATCTTTGGCTACCCATTGATGCGCTCCCGCCGGGCTTTTGGTCAGCTCCCATTCATGACCAAACAGGTTCTCAAAAAAGTTATTGCTCCATTGGGTGGGGGTTTTGGTCCAGGTCACTTCCAGTCCGCTGGTGATCGCATCTGCGCCCACGCCTTTGCCGAAGCTGTTCGCCCAGCCCAATCCCTGCGCCTCCATGCCTGCGGCTTCTGGTTCTTTTCCAACATGTGTGGCCGGTGCTGCACCGTGTGTTTTACCAAAGCTATGCCCGCCGGCGATCAGCGCTACGGTTTCTTCATCATTCATGGCCATTCGCCCGAACGTATCGCGGATGTCCTTTGCTGCGGCAATGGGATCCGGGTTACCATCCGGTCCTTCGGGGTTTACATAAATCAGTCCCATCTGTACCGCGGCAAGCGGTTTCTCGAGGTTACGGGAGTGGATATCACCATCAGCATTGTCGTCTGAAACCACAACTCCCCCTTTTTTCTCTACGCCCGGATCTCCGTGTGCATAACGTATATCGCCTCCCAGCCAGGTGGTCTCTGCGCCCCAGTACACGTCTTCTGCCGGCTCCCAGGCATCCTCCCGTCCGCCCGCAAAACCAAAGGTTTTAAAGCCCATGGACTCCAGGGCCACATTGCCGGTCAGGATCAGCAGATCGGCCCAGGATATCTTATTGCCATATTTTTGTTTGATGGGCCAGAGCAGTCTGCGCGCCTTGTCCAGACTCACATTGTCGGGCCAGCTGTTCAGGGGTGCGAACCGCTGTTGCCCGGAACCCGCTCCGCCACGGCCATCCCCCACCCGGTAAGTGCCGGCACTATGCCAGGCCATGCGGATAAAAAGCCCTCCGTAATGACCAAAATCCGCCGGCCACCAATCCTGCGAATCGGTCATCAGCACATGCAGGTCTTTTTTTACGGCCTCAAGATCGAGGCTGTTAAAGGCTGCCGCATAATTAAAATTTCCATCCATCGGGTTCGATAAGGAAGAATGTTGCCGCAAAATATTCAGCTTAAGCTGGTTGGGCCACCAGTCGCGGTTCTTGGTGCCGCCTCCGCCTGCATTTTGTTTCATCGTGCCATTGTGAAAAGGGCATTTACTGATGTCATTCGGGTCTTTTTCCATTTTTATAAATTTTATTGATTGATCTCAGATTTGTTCCAGACAAACTTATGACTTTTGAGAAATAAACACAATCAATTAATTTTATAATCTAATAGTTAAAAACTATCATGACATTCGTTCAACTGGAATATATTATTGCACTGGAGCAGCTGAAACATTTTGCCCGGGCGGCAGCGCATTGCCATGTAACACAGCCCTCGCTGAGCATGCAGGTACAGAAACTGGAGGAAGAACTGGGCGTTACTCTGTTCGACCGCAGCAAGCAGCCGGTAGTGCCTACAGAAACCGGCCGTCTCATCCTGGAGCAGGCCAGAACGGTGCTTGCCGCAAGGGATGTATTGCTGCAACAGGTACAGCACCGGAAAGGCGTGATAGCGGGCGAATTACGCATCGGCATTATACCTACGCTGGCTCCTTACCTGTTACCCTTGTTTGTAAAACCCTTTGCAAAAAAATACCCTGCAGTCCGGCTGGTGGTACAGGAAATGATGACCGAACATATTGTGCGTGCCCTCCGCGAGGACAAAGTGGATGCGGGGATATTGGTGACCCCGTTACAGGAAGCCGGCATCCGGGAACATGTGTTATTCTATGAGGAACTGATGGTATATGTATCCAGAAAACATTCGGTCTATCATAAAACCTATGTCATCCCCCAGGACATTGACCCCGACCGGCTCTGGCTGCTGGAAGAAGGACATTGTTTCCGGTCGCAGATCGCCAATCTCTGTGAGCTGAAAAAGCTGAGCCGGGAACACAGTCTTTTTGACTATGAAGCCGGAAGCATTGAAACCCTCCGCCGTATGGTGGAAGTAAATGAAGGTATTACCATATTGCCGGAACTGGCCACGCTGGGTATGCCTCCGCGGGAAATGCTGATGATCCGTCATTTTAAAAAGCCGGCTCCAATGCGGGAGGTCAGTCTTGTGGTGCACCGCAATTTTATGAAACAGAAGCTGATCGAACTGCTGAAAAAGGAAATTACCGGAACCATACCCGAAAAGATCCGGAATAATAAACCCAGCAGGGTCGTACCGGTGAATGAGCATTGATCCGGCATTACGGGATTATGAAACTGTTACCGGTTATTTCTTATACCTTTTCAGGATAAAACAGGCTGTATTAAAACCGGACAGTTGGTGTGCTATTTCGTACGTTTTTCGGAGTGCCGAAATGCGTAATTTTCTGCAATTGAAACATTTGGGGAATCGGCACTATTTTTTGAGCGGTTTGACCTGGTTCTTATTGCCGACGATCAATACGTTCTCCTTTCAACAAAACTGATTGCAGTTAATTTGGAAATAGAATGTAGCAGGTAGAACAGAAATCGTTTGATCTGTCCAGAAAAGTAATGAAGAACCCGGTCGAAGCATTGCGAACACCGCAATACGGAAACGGTCGGTATGCCCCGGAACTGGTCCATATCTTTAAAGCTGATATATGTTCAGAAACTATTTAAAAATTGCCTGGAGAAATCTGTTTCGCAATAAAGCCTTTTCAGTGATTAATATCACCGGTTTGTCCATAGGCATGGCCGTGGCGATGCTGATCGGCCTCTGGATCTGGGATGAATTTTCTTTTAACCGGCAATTCGCCCATCATGATCGTATCGCGCAGGTCATGCAGCATGTTACCAATAACGGAGAAGTACGTACCGGAAACGGAACGCCTTATCCGGTGGCCGAAGCGCTGCGGCAGGAATACGGCAGCCATTTCAAACAGGTCGTTCTCGAAGCGGGCAGATGGGAGCATACGTTATCTGCCGGACAGAAAAGGGTTTTTTATACGGGAGGCTTCTACGAACCCGGGATCGGGGAACTGCTGGATCTGCATATGATCGGCGGCAACAGGAACGGGCTTACAGATCCCAACGCTTTATTAATTTCTGAAACGGTGGCTGCAGCGCTGTTTGGCGGGCATAATGCGATAGGCAGAACGGTGACACTTGACCAACATTCTGAAGTAAAAATTGCGGGAGTGTACCGCAACCTCCCTTTAAACAGCAGTTTTGGCGATGTGGGATTTATGGGCGCCTGGAGATTGTTTGTCAATACGAGCGATTGGATGAAAACGATCGAAGATCCTTGGCGTCCCAATGCTTTTACAACTTATGTGCAGCTTACAGCCTCTACAAACCTGCAGTCGGTATCGCATGTAATACGTGATCTGCGTCTGAGGCACGTGAATGAACGGCTTGCAAAGCAGCGGCCTGAACTTTTTTTATACCCTATGGACCGATGGCATCTGTACGAGACATTCAAAGACGGCAGGAACGATGGCGGGCGTATCCGGTATATATGGCTTTTTGGTATCATCGGCGTCTTTGTGCTGATCCTGGGCTGTATCAACTTTATGAACCTGAGCACGGCACGTAGTGTAAAACGGGCAAAGGAAATTGGTGTACGCAAAACCGCTGGCTCCAGGCGATATGAGCTTGTCCTGCAATTTTTTTGTGAATCATTTCTATGCGTGCTTTTATCCTTTTTGTTGTGCCTGGTACTCGTAGGTCTGTTGTTGCCGCTGTTCAATACTATTTCGGGAAAACAAACCGCCATTCCATGGTCCCACCCCGTGTTCTGGATTTCCGCTTTGTTTTTTTGCTCGCTTACAGGACTGCTCGCGGGCCTGTATCCTGCGTTCTATCTCTCCTCCTTTAATCCGGTAAAGGTGCTGAAGGGGCCTTTTCAGGCCGGTCGTTTTGCCGGTGTACAGCGTAAACTGCTGGTGGTCGTTCAATTTACCATCTCAGTGGTATTGATCATCGGAACCTTAACGGTTTTCCGCCAGATCGAATTTGCGCGGAAACGGCCACTGGGTTACGATCAGAACGGTCTGGTGGCGATTGAAATACCAGCACCTGACCTGCACGGGCATTTTGAAGTGATACAATCGGAACTGACAAACGGGGGATTGATCGCTGCTGTGGCAGAGGCGGATGATTTGCCCACCCAGGTGGGTGCAACCACTACAGGGATCGACTGGCCCGGCAAGGATCCCAACACGGGTTCAGACTTTCCCTTTTCCGGTGTAGGGTATGATTACGGAAAAACAGTAGGCTGGCAACTGCTGGAGGGCCGTGATTTTTCAAGAGCCTATCCCACCGATTCTTCAGCAGTAGTGCTGAACGAGGCAGCCGTAAAATTTATGGGATTAAAGCAGCCGGTGGGTACCATGATCCAATCGGAGGGCGTCCCGATGAAGGTCATCGGAGTTATAAAGGATATGATCATGGAGTCGCCCTATGCCGCCATACGCCCCTCACTCTATTATCTTCATACAACAGCCCGGGATTATTACCTGCTTGCCCGGATCCGTCCGGATGCCAACGCCGGAAACGCTCTGCAACAGGTTGAAAAGCTTTATAAAAAATATCTACCCGGCGATCCCTTTCACTACCAGTTTGTGGATGCTGCCTACGATCAAAAATTCGGAGACGAAGAACGGATGGGCAGGTTGGGCGGCAGCCTGGCCATACTCGCTGTTTTTGTCAGCTGTCTGGGTTTGTTTGGGATGGCGTCCTTTATGGTGGAACAACGCGTTAAGGAGATCGGCGTGCGTAAAGTGTTGGGCGCCTCTGAATTTGGCCTGTGGGAATTATTATCAAAGGATTTTGTGCAGCTGATGCTGCTTTCTATATCGATCGCTGTACCTGTTGCCTGGTACGGATTGCATAGCTGGCTTCAGCAATACAATTATCACGCCGGGATCCCCTGGTGGATATTTTGTCTTGCAGGTCTGGGCGCCTTCGTTGTAGCGTTGCTAACGGTAAGCTACCAAACCATCAAAGCAGTAAGCGTCAACCCGGTAAAAAGTTTGCGTACGGAATAACTACTATTAATTAATCGGTATCGATCTGCTATAGCTCCTAACGGATTTATTGCAGAACAACCTTATTCTTATAAACAACAAGCCCTTGTACCAGGGTCGTTATAATATTAATATTATCATCAAAAATCACCACATCTGCATCTTTACCAGCTTCCAGGCTTCCTTTCGTTTTGTCTATTCCCATGATCCGTGCGGGAGTTAAGGTCATCATCTTTACAGCCGCTGCCAATGGTATCTCCGCATCTTTTACAACCGTTCTTACCAGGCGATCGGCAGTAGCCACACTTCCTGCAAAAGCAGACCGGTCCGGCAGTTTGGCAACGCCATCTTCAATGACCACTTTGAGACCGGCATTTATATTACCCAATATGCTTTCCCCTTCCGGCATACCTGCACCCCGCATTGCATCTGTAATTAATGCAGTTCGTTCCGCTCCTTTTATTTTATAAATCAGTTTTAACAGCGGAGGAGGCAGGTGAATCCCATCGGCGATCGCTTCCACATCCATTTCATCTATTAAATAACCGGCCTCTATTGCTCCGGCATACCTGAAAGCGTTGCGCCGGGTCACCCCACTCATGGCGGAATAAAAATGAGTTGCCAGACTGTACCCATTGTTAAAGCCCTCCACTACTTCTTCATACAGGGCGTCTGTATGCGCCAGCGCTAATACCTTTCCTTTCGATTTTACATAGCGGCCAAATTCAATGGCGCCCGGTAGTTCCGGAGCTGCGCTCCACCTGGCAATATCCTCCGAATATTCCAATATTTTCCGGTACTCCACGGGATCCGGGTTCCGGATATATTTGGGATCCTGCGCTCCTTTCTGGTTTATCGCAAAATAAGGGCCTTCCAGGTGCATGCCCATCAATTGCGCGCCCGTTCTATTTTGAGCTTTTGCTTCTTTAAAAGCGTCGAGTGTTATAAAAAGATCTTCAACTTCACTGGTTAGCGTCGTAGGGTACATCGCCGTAGTACCATACCGCGCATGCGTTCCGGCAGTGCCGATAAAAGCCTCCACTGTTCCATCCATAAAATCATAACCACCTCCACCGTGCACATGAATGTCGATAAAACCGGGTGAAACATAGTTGTCCCGGGCGTCTATGACCTCCTCACAGTAAACTTCAGGCAGTACTTCACTGATAGCTGTTATTTTTCCGTTATCAATTAATACGCTGCCTCCAGGGATGATCTTACCAGGTGTAATAATATTGCCATTGATAATTTTCAGCATGCGGCTCTTTTAATCATAAATGAGTTTTATTCAGAGGAGTGGCTGCTTTTGTCCCGCTTCGGAGCAGCTGCAAGATCAAAAATCTTTCTTATAAAGGATACCACTTCTTCACTTTTTTCGGTTTCAATGATCCTGTAAGCAGCATGCCCCTTACCTTCCATAATATGAAATTCGGATAAACGGTTACCGGCTGCTGCCATTCGTTGCTGCAGGGCATGGGCATACGCTACATTAATTACCTTATCGCTGCTTCCGTGATACACCAATACCGGTGGTGCATTTCTTTTAATTACGCTGGCATCCTCCAGGCCACCCCAGAAATCGATCACCCCGCTTATCTTCAGCGGGAGCGCGGGCTTTACGTATGCAACATACAAGGCGGTCATGGCCCCCGCAGAACCACCGGAGATCATCATTTTCCCGGCATCCATTGAATAAAGTGCCGCATTATTTTTAAGCCATTGCATCGCAAGCGCTACATCTCCGGCCGCCATCTCAATGGCTTTCTCAAGCTCCGGATGAAAATGTCCACCCGCCGGCAGCCCTTTGGCCATATTTGCCCCGGCGCTGGCTGCATCATTTTTATGGTACTTCAGATACAGCCGGTAATTGACCGCAACCACAGCGATCCCTGATTGCGCCAGTTTTTCACAGAGCGTTGCATTTCCCCGTTTATCACCGCCGGCAAATCCGCCGCCATGAACAAAGATCAGTACCGGCACTTTTCTTTCTGCCGGCTCCTGAGGAATATATAAATCGAGTGTTCTGTCACAGCTGGAATCCTTGTCAAAGGGCGCCGGAGGCAGGGGTGCGTACCGGATGTTTTTTATGCGTTTTACCGGGTTTCCCGCTGTTTGCGCCAATAAGACCACCGGAAAAAGCAGCGCGGCAGTGCTAAAAAACAGGCTACACATGATTGCTGATAGTTTAGAATACATAGACGGATCTTTTATTTCTTAAGAAAAGAATCAAAAAAGAGATAGGCCGCTTCGTTGGACTCATCATTGGGGTCATGTTTGGGGCGGTTGGTCATGGCCACCCTGTTCGTGTAGCCCAATAAGGCATTTACCCGAACCACCTGGTTGAGCGCTGTCCACCGGTCCACAGGGTCCGACGACCCGCCCGATACCAGGAACGGTCGTGGTGCCATCAGTGCCATGAGCTCATGCAGGTCATAGCCTTCTTTGATCAACCGGGGATACAATCCTTTTGCATCTGCTGTGGATCCTGTTTTCCGCCAGGTATCTTTCCAGGGCGGCGGATAATATCCCAAGTACCAGGGCTCCCAGTAATTGACAGCACTGCCCTTGGTATCATCAAATACCACACCGGGGTCCGACCATACGGCGCAGGCAAATTTATCAAACAGACAGGAGGCGAACATGGCCCACTTTCCTCCGAATGAATGCCCCATGATCCCGATCCGCTTGTTATCAACATAAGGTAAATCGGCCAAAAGATACCAGGCGTTCGCAGCCGTATAAGCCAGCATCGATAAAGGTGCTACCGTTGCATTTTTTATAGACGGGTAATAAACAGAATAGGTACCTGCTTTTGAAGCCTCAGTAGTGCCTATCGACAAAGTAACATAGCCTCTCCTGGCCAGCTGGCAGGCAAAATCGCGGTTGGGTTTCCCCTTTCCAATGGCGGTTTCCGGTTCGTAAAATGTTGTTATTACGGCCGGCAGTTTCCCCTTTGTTTGGGGTACGCACAGGTAAGCAATGGTTTTTTCAACGGGGGTCCAGTTAAACCGGATCCGGTACTGGATAAAGCCTTCCCTTTGTATAGAGTCCAGCAGCTCCATTTTCTGTTTTTTGATAAACGAGGGCCACCGGCCCATCATCCGGTGCCATGTGGTTTCTATTTCGGTCCTCCTCTTCTGCCATGCCTGTTTGGTCAGAACGGTGTCCCCGTTATAAAATCTTAACAGCGGCCGGTAAGGACCAAGATCATCCTTTAATGCAGCAGGAGGGTAAAAATACCGGGAGATACGATCATCGATCGTCTCCTTTGCTGATCGCTGACCATTCGCCGTATCCGTTATAACAACCATTAGCAGTAATAAGAGCAGTATACTTTTATTTTTCATATCCGCTTTTAATATTCTGTTTTCCTTATTGTTCTATATTATTTTTTGCCACACCTGAAGGTTCAACTTCACCGGTCTTATTATTAAAACCTGTGTGGATACCGGTTACCGTGGCAATCACATCCGTGGTTTATCACTACCTATATCGGTCACTGGCTCGATTTAGCTAAGCCCGGCCTCTTTCTCCAAAAATGCACGAACAAAATCCGTATCTGTTAAATGCGGATATTGTTGTATCACCCTTGTTATTTCATCTGCCTGGCCGGGTGAAAGTTTTTCTTCAGGATTAAGGCACCAGCGGCCTCTCATTAATCCGCCCCTTCTCAACACTTCATGAATACCGGCAATGGAGCCTTTGAACTGATGGGATGCATCAAAAACAGCTGCATTCATATCCGTTACGGCAACGCCCGTTGCCAATAAAGCGTCGGCATCTGCTGCGGCTTTGATCTGTGAAAAAAGGGATACGGAGGCGCGTGTCCATACGGAATAATGACCTAATAACCCGCCCGCAAACCGTTTTTCTATATTGCGTCCACCGATCGTAAAACGATACGGTGTTAAAAGATCTGCCACAATATTATCATCGTTGCCGGTGTATAATGCAATTTCTTCAGCACGCGCTGATTCGCATACGGCCCGCACCACATCTAATGTCTGATACCGGTTGAAGGCCGCCACTTTGATGGCCATTACATTTTTTATTTCGCAAAATGCCTTCCAGAATTCATAACTCAATACGCGTCCGCCCACGGCAGGTTGCAGATAAAAACCAAACAGTGGAATTTTATCCGCCACCTGCTGCGCATGCTGAATGAGTTCTTTTTCCGAAAGAGCATTCAGGCCGCCCATGCTCAACAGCCCCAGGTGGTACCCGTATTTAAGGGCCAACCCGGCCTCTTTTGTCGCCTGGGGAGCAGGCCCGCAAATACCGGCCACTTTTATAATAGTTCGTTGTTGCCTGTCTATTTCTTCCGCAGCTAACCGCAACACCGGTTCCAGATAATTAAACGCTGGTTGCCGTATTTCAAATTGTGTGGTATGTACGCCTACGGCCAATCCGCCTACACCACAGGCCAGGTAGTATCGTGTCAGGCGCCGCTGCGTTTCTTCATCTATTGTAAGGTCTTCGTGCAGTGCCAGGGGATGTGCCGGAATAAAAGCGCCCTGTTGCAGGGCTGTCCTTATCCCGGGCTGAAGTATCGTATGATCTGTCATAACTTAAAAAATTCCTTTTCGTTCCTGAAAATGGGTGGGTTTATCTAAGGTTGCGCCGCCCTCCTGTACCCAACGGGCAATAAGATGGGTCATTTGCGCTACGCTTACCTGCGGCTGCCCGAAGTAAGCTGCCGATTTTTGTGCGTTGCTCAGCAATGCCTCCGGTTGTTCAGTGCCGGTAAATTTTGGGATTTTGTCAAACAGTTTTCCAAAATTTTGGGCCATTCTTTTTACCGAAATGGTTTCTGTGCCGGTAAAGTTGATTATCCGGGCGGGCACAGAACAATGCATTAAAGAGCGGATCGCCATTTCGTTGGCATCACCCTGCCAAATAACGTTGACGTAGCCCATTGTCAGATCGATTTCTTTTTCCTCATACACCGACTTCGCTATTTCAAGTAATACTCCGTAACTGACATCAACTGCATAGTTTAACCGGTAGATCAATACCGGCGTATTATGTATCGATGAAAAATATTGAAAAAGACGCTCCCGTCCCAGGCAGGATTGCGCATATTCACCCAATGGTGCGGGAGCCGTTTCCTCCGTAGCCCCTCCCGATTCAATACCGGTAAACGGGTAAATATTTCCTGAAGAAAAAACGACAATGCGGGCTTTTTTATATTTTTCGGCCACGCGTCCCGCCAGATAGCTGTTCATTGCCCAGGTGTAAGGTTCTTTTCCCGTAGTGCCAAATTTATGCCCTGCCATATAAATAACATTGTCCGCATCCGGCAGATCAAATAGTGCATCATCATCCAGCAGGTCAGCTTTTATCAATTCAATGCCCGCTGCTGTAAGTTTTTCTGCTACTGCCTGATCTGAGAAACGAGACACTGCAATAATTTTGTTGGTACCACCCGTCTTTTCTACCGCCTTACGCGCTATCAATGCCAGTGCAGGCCCCATTTTTCCACCGGCTCCCAATATGAGTATATCGCCTTTTATTTTCTGAACATCATTTAACAGCGCTTCAGAAGGTTGTAATAAGTCAGCGAGGGTTTCTTCTTTTGTTTTTGTCATTGTTTGTTATTGAAGGTGGTTGAAGATTGTTTAATGTGATTTAGCGGCTCTGTATGCCTGTACCGCTTCTTTTGTTATGGAATCCTTATTATTGTTTCCCCAGCTCGACCGCACATAATTGAGTATGGCAGCAGCTTCATCATCATTCAGAAATTTAAAGGAAGGCATTTTTTCCTGTACTCCTTTTGTGCTTTTTCCCCATAAAAATACATCGATCAGATTACTTTTATTATGCACTACGGGAGATGCGATGAGTGCGGGAAAAACACCCGGGCTTCCCGAGCCGTCCTGTTTATGACAGCCGGAGCAATAGACTTCGTACAGGCTGGCGACGTTTGCGCTACCAAGGATCCGCTCCGGTTTTTTTCCATGCAAGACCTCCGCCGAAATCTTTTTTACAGGGGTAATGCGCAATATTTTATCATCATCAGGTGCGGGATGACGGTAAGGGTTCCAATCCTTATTGCTGGTAGACAGGTATACATCTCCATCAGGCGATACACAAACGGCACGCAATCTGCCATAAACTTTATCCAGATAGATCGTTTCATCGGCAATGCGCGCTCCATTGGCAGACCGTTTTAATACCCGCAGGCTTCTGTCTTTTAAAGACACCAGCAGCAGGCTGTTTTTCCACTCAGGAATCCGGCTGTTGTTATAAAAGGTTAAACCTGCAGGTGCAATAGTAGGTGTCCATGCCATTACCGGTTCGATAATCCGGGTGCCGCCGGCGAATGCCTTTTCTGCATCGGTATCTGCAGCTCCTTCAATTTTATCCCAACCATAATTTCCTCCCTTTTGTACAATATTCACTTCATCGTCAGATGCATCCCCATGCTCTGAAGTGTATAATAAATTGTTGCCGGAGAAAACCATTCCCTGTATATTTCTAAATCCGCGTGCCCATACCGGGCTGCCCGCTATCGGATTGTCCGAAGGAACTGTTCCATCTAGATTGAAACGCAATACCTTTCCTTTTAAATCCGCTGCGTCCAACGCCGCACCGCTTACAGCTCCATCCCCGGTAGCCCAGAACAGCTTCTTATCTGCCGACAGAACGATCCTGCTTCCGAAATGCCCGCGGTACCCTGTTATAGTGCAAAAGGTTTTCGGACGCATCAATGTATCCTTCTCAATCAGGTAACGTACCAGTTTTAACCCAACATTGTCTTTGTTTTTAAAAGAATAGGCAACAAATAAAAAAGACTCCGGGTTTTGGGTGTCGGAAGCAACAGCAACCATTCCCAAAAGTCCGGATGTATTTTTTTGATACACATCTTTTATCGCAAGCAGCAGTTTGGATTTTCCGGTTTTATGATCAATTTTGAAAATCCTGCCGTCCTGTTCATTATACCACAAGGTATTATCCGGTCCCCACATGAGCTCCCAGGGTACTTTATTATTTATTGATACCGCCTGTACGGCCAACAGTGTGGAATCCAGCTGTATGTTATATTGTGGTTTTATACTATCAAAACGCGTTTCCACAGAATACGTGCATTGAACTAAAATGCAGCTCAAAAAAATAACTGTTGAAGCAAAGGACAGGGTAAACTTGACGCTTGTCTTTTTCATTCTTTAGCTTAAAAAAAGTTGACGGATATTTATTACAGCCAGACCAATAATAATAACCAGACCAAGCAGCCCGGATACTCTGAAAAAAAGATTGTTCCTGTTCTGCCCCATTATTTTTTCGTCATTGGCAATCAGGTACATGGCGATGCCTATGGCCGGTGCAATAAAAATAGTAACGCTTTGCGCCAGAACAATGAGCTCCAACGGCAATTTGCCAAAAATCAGTGCAATGGCCGAACCAACGATCATCACCACAGTAATAAGCACCCGCACACCACGGGAACTAAAATTATTTCCAAAACCCAATGCTTCCCCCAATAACGTGCCGCCAATGCTTGCCGTGCCGACAATGGACGAAAAAGCTGCGGCAAATAACCCGATTAAAAAAAGGCCGGCAGCGTAACTGCCAAAAACGGGTTGCAATGCCAGAGACATATCCGTAGCCGAGTTCACTACAATACCTTTGGGATGCAATACCGCTGCTGCGCTGATAAGTACAATCGCGCTCAGCAGGCCCAACACGATGATACCGGTAACACTACCACTGCCTTTCAAATCCGAAGCAGCTCCGGTCCTCCTTCTTTCCTGTACCAAATAGGCATTATAAAACGCCCCTACAATAGAAAAACAGGAGGCCATAAAAGCAATGATCAGTCCGTGCGATCCTTCGGGCACAGCGGGTACAAACCCGTTAATAACGCCGCCCAGATCGGGTTTCGCAAAAAATAATGTAATCACAAAACACAGCAACATCAGCAGGATGAGATAAATCATCAATTGCTCCAGTACTTTATAAAAACTCCGGAAAAATAACAGGGTTATGGCAATAAGCGTAAACAAAATAATCCAGATGGTTTTAGGCGTATGCGTAAGTTCGCCAATGGCGATGCCCACACCCACCGAGTTACCCGCCTGAAAAGATACACATACCAAAAAAACGCCGATACCCACTAATTTTCCAATTGTACGTCCCCATTTTTTGGTAATAGTTGCCAACAGCGACTGTTCTGTTGCCCTACCAATACGGGCTGCCATAGACGTAAAAAGGATCATGAAAAATATCGCCACCGCAATAATCCATAACAGGCTATAACCATATACCGCACCCAGTTTGGAAGTGATGGTCATTTTACTGGGGCCAAATACCAGCGCAGCTACAATTAGTCCCGGCCCCAGGCTACGCAGCCATTTTAAGATCAGATTTTGTTTCATTTATTTTCCATTATTTTTTGTTGAGCAACATTTCTCTTTCAGGAATGGGGTTCAGGCCGACCTTATCCGATTTAAAACCTTATCCGGAAGGTAATACATTCCGGAACAGATCAAAAACAAGTATTCCCTTTTCATATACTCTTTTTATTGTTATTTGCTCCCGGTTAATTTCTCCTGCAACCAGTTATCCATCCCTACCCGTTGCTCCGGAGTATACTGGTGTCCCGATTCCTTAACAAGGAGCAGTTCTTTAGGCGCCCGGATCGTATTGTAAACGGCATATGCGGTTGTTGGCGGACAGGTTTCGTCATTAAACCCCCAGCTATAAAAGCCGGGAATTTTGATCAGCCGGGCAAAATTGGCCATATCATAATACCTGGAAGTTTCCACCTCCTTTTTAGTTACTTTATCTGCATCTTTAAGCAGGTGCGGCCAGCCACCGGTTCTGCCATACAGGTAGCCTGTTAAATCAGAAAGTCCGGGGAAATAAGCTACCATATATTTAACCCGATGATCCAGGGCGGCTGTTGCAATGGTGAGCGCGCCACCCTGGCTGCCGCCGGCCACGGCAAGATTTGTTCCATCAAATTGTGGTAAACCGCACAAAAAATCAACGGAACGGATGCACCCCATAAATACGCGTTTAAAATAATAGGCATCCCTGTTATCATGTCCAAACAAAGGATATCCTTTCAGTCTTCCGTTTGCAATGGCTTTATAAGCGCTGTCTGAAAGTGTGAAAGGCAGGCCATGAATTTCGATCCGGAGTACGATCATTCCTTTTTCCGACAGGGTAATATCGGGACTATAGCTTCCCACTCCTGCCCCGGGAACTTTTAAAACAGCCGGGTACCTGCCCTCTTTTTTAGGCATACTCAATATTCCATAAATACGGGATCCCTGCCGGTAATTCTGAACACTCACTTGATATACATTTACTGTTCCGGTACACTTATCGGGCAGCAATCTCATCTGTGCATCCATCGGAATCCGGGCTGCTTCAGCCGTTGCCTGCTTCCAGAAAGCCACAAAGTCTGCAGGCATCGTTGTAGTGGGTTTGATATGTTCAGGTTCATAGGCGGCCGTTGCAAGCCCCCGGTACTGCTTCCCATCAACGCCGACAGTAACAATGCAGCGAAGAAAACCAGGCTCTTTCAAAGAGCCGCCTTCTATTACCCCGCTGCCCTTTTCTAAAACCAGATCGCCCGTAACAGCGGGAGATATACGCTCCAGCCCTGTCTGGTAATTAACCGTAACACCCTCCAGCGGCTTGTTATCCCTGGTTACTTCAACTGAAAACAGCGCCTTTTCCCCTGTCTTATAAATCCAGTCCGGATGATCCGCCTTCACGGCAACAAATACAGACTGAGCAGCAGCAGGCATCAACGTTGCCACCCAAACCAGGCAGACCGCCATCAATTGTATAAAATATTTTGCCATAAAACTGAATATTTCTTATTACCGAAATTGCTTAAACATATTTTCATAATGTGCCGCTTTCTGAAATATGCCCCCGCTCCGTTCATAAAAGTCATTATTCAACTCAAACACGCCTTGTTTTACCTGCTGCCAGGATGCATTTTGTATGGGGTGAAAGGTTTTCATTTGCTCCCAGTTTTTATAATTCACATCGCCATTAGCTTCGATTACCGGCATTCCTATTCCCGGAAATGGTTGCAACCGCGCAGCCAGGTTCTTATGCCAATCTACCAACAGGGGGTTCACGGTCAGGTCTGCGCAAACACAGGCCACATTATGTTCGCAGGCGATTTTGGCGATCCTTAAACTCATACTCAGGGTCTTTGCAATTCCTTTTAATACCATCGCCTTATATCCCTGCTGAATTCTTTTTATGGCATCGGCTTCTGTATGCACACTTTCATCGGCGCCGATAATTACCCCGATATCGTCCACATCATCATTATTCGATTCGGGAAAGGGCTCTTCTATTAATCTTATTTGCTCAAAAGCCCCTATTGTTTTTGCGTGATCGAGGTATCGTAATAAGCTTTCTTTCTTCTCATAACGGCCATTGGCATCCAGCGTATACACAAGCCTGCCATCTTTTGTTTGAGATGTTCTCAAATCTTTCAGTGAGTTATGAATCAATGAGAGTCGTTCCATATCCGATTTCAGCATTTGCTCCTGATCTCCCGGCAGTCCTGTTTTAATTTTAAAAACAAAATAGCCGTCTGCAGCCGCCTTTACCAAATCGGTCATGGGCATCCCATACGGTATCGGGTACATTACGGCAATACCTGGACTTCGGTTGGAGAGCGATTTTTTGTACACATCGGGGATCATCGCATCAAAATCCGCAGATTTATTTTCTGATGCATACACCAACCATGCAGCATTATCAACGCTTACCAATGCATTATAAATAAAGTTGGGATTCACCTTGTTGAGTCCCGTAAGCGCCCTGGCGTATTTGGCAACCTCCGGAAAACTGGTTAATAAAAAATCAACCGGTGTGTCAAAAGGCGTTTCCTTTATCAGCCGCAATGCTTTTTCAGACAAGGCGTACATCAATGCATTTCCGGCACTTTCCGTATGCCCAGAAAAAACATCCGGATCACCGTACAAAACGCTTTGTGTGGCAAGACCAATTTTAGGGCTGCCCGATGTGGTTTGCATTAAAGAAACGGTTTGCCACAGTTCTGTTAAGTAACCGCCTTTAAACCCGAACGGCCGCACCAGGGGCTGCCTTTCAAAATCGGATGCGATATGGTCTATTTTGATTTTCATATTTTTAGATTGAATAGCCAGCCCAGCTAAAGGCTTTATCATTGGCAGCAATGATAATGAAGCGGTATCACTGATAAAAGTTCTTCTTTTCATCTTCATTTAAAACATGCCCAACAAGGTGTAATTTTATGCGCCGGTATTTTATTTTTTTTATCGCACCGCGGCGGATAGAGCAAAAAAACCAGGACCGCTCACCATGGTGCAGGGTAACAACCCACACAGTACACTTCAACACCGCCATACACTTCAAAATCATGTTAACTTCCAGGGTCTTCTGTACTCATATGAAAGTAATTTATTAGCTTCTGCTGAATTGGTGAATCTTTCATTTACCGCATCCCACTCCAGCCTTTTTTTTGTTTGCATTGCTATTGTACCTAAATGGGCCATTGTTGTGGAGCGATGGCCTGTTTCCAGTGTGGCCCACGGCTCTTTGCGCGATTTTACACAATCCAGGAAGTTTCGTATATTACCAAAGGTGCTGTTCTTATAGCCGCCCCCGGGGAGTGCCGGATCATTCTTATCCAACACAAAATTTTCCGCCTGCATCTGCGATGACCAGGTCTGGAATTGTCCGGGCTGGGCAGGCAGCACTTTATAATCATCCTCTCCCGTATATAAGGTTCCGTTCGTACCTCTGAGCTCAAGAAAGCCATGCGGCACAAAACTGCCGCTACTTGCCTCAAGGATCGTTACCGTTACTAAAACGCCGGATCCAAATTCGTACGTTACATGCATGGTATCCGGGATCGTACGGTCATCATCCAGCACATATTTACCTCCATGTGCACTAACGGCAACCGGGGCTTCTTCGCCGATGAGCCAGCGGATGAGGTCCAGGTAGTGAATGCCGTTGTTTGATAACTGGTTGGCATAATCATCCCACCAGCGGAACATATAGGGTGCAATATTGTATTGATAGGGCCGGTATGCCCTTGGCCCCAGCCACAAATCCCAATCAAAATTTTCGGGCGGGGTCTCCGGCCTCAGCTTTCCAATGCCCTTGGAGCACATATTGCTTACGTGGCAGCAGGTTCCAAAAGTTATTTTTCCGATCTTACCCGCCGGTATTTCTTTGGCCAGTTTCTGAAACGTAGGCGCCGCCCTCCGGTTGAGCCCCACCGTAATGATCTGTTTGCTGTTCTTTCCTGTATCCACCATTGCTCTTCCTTCCCGGATGGTTTTTGACAGCGGCTTTTCAACATACACATCCTTCCCGGCCTTAATGGCATCCACGGTCTGTAGTGCATGCCAGTGATCGGGCGTGGCAATACATACGGCATCAATACTTTTATCGTCCAGCACCCTGCGATAATCTTTAAACCGTTTTACCTGACCGGAAAATTGTTCTCCCATTTTAGGGATCTGGCGGGGCATTGCTTTTATATACCGCGGGTCTACCTCCGCATAATTGCGTGTAACATAAGGTTTGTATACATCACAGAGCGCTGCTACTTCACAGTCCGGCTGCTCCATAAATACCTGTAATAACTGGGTTCCGCGGTTGCCTACCCCAATAAAGCCGGTGCGTACGCGATCATTAGCTCCTATTATTCGCCGCCTGGAATCAATTAATGGTGCAGCAAATGTTGTTGCACCTAATCCGGACACTGTTAAGCCAGCCAGGGCCAATGAGGATTTTTTAATAAAATTTCTTCTTGCAGGTTGAATTGTCATACGCTTATTTTTAGTTATTGAGGTGGTTAGCTGCTTTTTTATAATGACGCCGTTTAAACCCCGGGATGCTGTTGTATTTCCTACAGATTTTCTCGGAAAATCACCCGGTGATCGCTACTACTGAACAATCCGGCAACCGGGATATCCTTCTGCTTGGGTGTAGCATAACGACATCCCTTCATCACCAGCCCGGATTTTGTTTTAAATTATCGTTCAATAAAATTTCACTTTCCGGAATGGAGTTCAGGTAGTCTCTGTCTAATTTAAATCCATACCCGGAGGGCAGGGATTCCTGGAACGGGTCGAGGAACCCCTGCTCATCTACCGGGAAGGGATTCTTTGTGATCTGCGAAGCCTTGAAGCCCTTTGGCCGGCTGCCTACGATCAACTCGTCGGCGGCGGCCCAGCGGGCGATATCATCCCACCTGAAACCTTCTGCTGCCAGCTCCACCCTGCGTTCGCGGCGGATCTCATTGATCAGGGGCGATAATTCAGGGAAATCCCATTTGGGATCAGTAGTAATAGCAGACATCAGCAGGTTGGGCATCCCCACCCGGTCACGCAAGAGTTTTATGGATTTGTCTATATCTTCCTGGGTAATGGTACCCAGTTCGGCTTTGGCCTCGGCATAGTTGAGCAGCACCTCTGCATAGCGGTAGATAATACCGGGCGACTCTTCATATTGCTGTACGTGGTATGCCGTATTGGGGTTGTATCCTTTTTGAATAATATAGCCACAGGGCGCATTATACGCAGCAGTAGAATTGAGCCGACCATAAGCCACACTCCAATTTTCTGTTGAACCATTTGAATTAATCTTCCAAATCTGATCCGGCATGGCGATGGTTTGAGTAAAGCGGGGATCCCTGTTCTCTCCTTCCTGAGCGAGTGTATTGTATCCGTTAAACAATGGATTATCGGTAATGGGCTTACCATCAGAGCACAGGTAGGCATCAGCCAGCTGTTTGGTAACGGTATTGTTATCTGGTGTTGCCATTCGATAGAAACGGGTATTGACAAAAGCTGCATCCCCACCGGTCAGGTTATTATCATATTTGCGCCAAAACATCATTTCACTGTTCGTGGCATAATCCAATAATGAAAAAAAGCTTTTGTAATCGGATCGAGGGTTGCCGGTACTGTACACTTTGTAAATATTACTGTTAATTACCTGTTCCGCCGCCGCCGCCGCTATTGTAAAATATTTTTCAGGATCGGCATTTTCCACGCCAAAAGGAGTGCCGGCATGGTACTTTTCCCAGGTCCCTTCGTACAGGGCTACACGGCTTTGAAAAAGCAAGGCAATCCATTTGTTGATGCGTCCGGCCCCGGAAGTTTTATCGGCCATCAGGTAGGTGACGGCGGAATCCAGCTGATCAATAATAAAATCCGCCACTTTATCGCGCGGGTCGCGCGGGTTGTACAGTTCAGCCGATTCAGTGGTTAATTCTTTTGTTACAATTTGTATAGCACCATAGCTCTGCAACAATTTATAATAGATCAGCGCACGAAAGAAATAGGCTTCCCCCAGATATTGCTGGTATGCGCTAAGCTCGTGACCGTCCTTCACCCTGTGGTAGTTGTCAAAGAAAAAATTAATGCGCCGCACATCGGCAAAGCTGATGGTACCCGATGTGGCGACTACCCTGGTTCCCTGCAATCGGGTATTGGGGCTGTTGTTGACCTCATTATCACTGTCAAAATCGCTTCCATGATTGGCATATTGAGGAAAATTGGCGGAACTATAGAACGAATTGATATAGGTACGCATCTGATCGGGGGTTTCAAAAAACACGTCCGACGTAGTAGCATCCAGCGGCCGGCGGTCCAGAAAACTTTTATTACATGCACTATTTAGCAAGGCAACCAATGCAAGGATAATGATATAATACTTTTTCATCTGTTTATTTTTTATTGTTTTAATGGTCAGATGGAATTCGCCAGTAATCATTCTTTTGGGTATAAAGAATTTGTACGGCTCATTTCATAATCATTAACTATTAAAAAGTAAGATTTAATCCGAAAGAGAGCGACCGGGTTTGCGGATATATTTCGCCGGTATTTTGATAGCCGCCAAAGTCCGGATCTGAAGCTACCATGGTTTCGGGGTCCAGGGATTTGGGAAGCCCGGTAAATAATATGATGTTATCCCCCGAAACATATACCCGCAGATTGCTCACCTTAAACCGTTTCAGCAGTTCCCGTGGCAATGTATAGCCAATCTGAGCATTTCGAAGCCTTAAATAACCGGCCTGCAATACATAGCGACTTTGGATTTGCCGGTTTTTAGTTGTCTCTGCTGTAAAATAGGGCTTTGCAAAATAGGCATTGGTATTGGGTCCAAGGAAACTGGTTTCATCGGCGGGACGCCAATAGTCCAGATTGTAGGAGTTTTTAAATATACCTGAAGAACCCCAGGCGGAGGTCAGGCCCCAAAATAAGGCGGAACTGGCATCCGGATAATAATCCTGTTTGCCAACACCCTGCCAGAACATTGAAAAATCAAGCTGTCCCCAATTTACACCACCGGTGATACCGATGTTGTATCGCGGCTGGTTGTTGCCGATCACCACCAGGTCGCCATGGTCATTCAGTGATCGCTGCCCATCATTAATAATGCCATCACCATTTACATCTTTATACTTCATATCGCCCGGGCCCCAGGCACTAAAATATTTAGATTGATCCGCCATGGCTTCTCCCTGAGTTTGTATCAATCCATCGCTCACAAATCCCCAGATTTCGCCCACATATTTGCCGGCATACCAGGTGTCTATCAGTCCTTTCCCATTCAGGTATTGGAGCACTTTCGACCGGCTGTCGCCCAGGCTTAGCCCCACATTGTATCCCAACCGCGGCGAAAGCTGATCCCTCCAGTTAAGCACCAGTTCATAACCTTTTGTGCCCATCGAAGCATTATTGACAAGCGGGGGCGTTGCGCCCAGCTGGTAGGGCAGGGCAATGGCCGGACCTACCATATCGGAAGTAACCCGGTTGTACCAGTCAAAAGTAAGGCTCAACCGGTTATTTAAAAATGCGGCATCAATGCCCGCGTTAAAGGAGGTAATGGTTTCCCAGGTAAGCGTGTTACTGATCAGCAGCGGTACATTGGCAAAAGGCGGCCGCTCGCCGTCGATGATCCAGTTTACCTGGTTGCCCGTAGGTATGGTAGCCAGGTAGCGGTAGTTGATTGCATTTTGCCCCCCCGCATTAATTATGTTCTGATTTCCAAGAGCACCATAGGAAACCCGGAGTTTGAGGTTATTAACAACCTGTTGAATTGGTGCCCAAAACTTTTCCTTGGAAATGGCATAGCCAACTGCACCGGACGGAAAAAAGCCCCATCGGCGCCCTGGTGCAAACCGCGAAGACCCGTTGTACCGCGCACTGAATTCAATGAGATACTTTTCGTCGAAATTATAATTGAACCGGCCAAAAACACCCTGTGTGGCCCAGTGGTACATTTGATCACTTACCACCCGCGGGCCTAATGAGGTACTGATCGATGGCACATCATCATTGATGAGGATCGATCCGGAACCACTAAGGCCGGTATAATACCGGTACTCCTGTTCATAGCCTACCATTGCCTTTATATAATGCCGGTCGAGCTTTGTTTCATAGGCGCTGGTACCATTAATCATCGTATAAATATTCTGGGAAAATACCGAACTGTATCCCGACACAGGTTTTCCTACATTGCCAAACTCACCCGTCCCCAGCTCAACCATTACCGGCCTGGGATTGGAAGTGCTTCTATTACTTTGATTGTTATAATTGTAGGAGAAATTGGTTTTCCATCCCTTAATAGGTTCCAGTTCACCACCCAGGGTAAGGAAGAAATCATTTGCAAATCCATTATCCCGCCCCGTGCTCTGCAGGTACCGCACCAAGGGGTTTTGTACCGTGCCATTGATATTATAAAACGGCATCATCGGGGCAAAAGTGAGCATCCCATTAAACACGTGCTCACGTCCTACCGTGGTATAACCAATGGGAAAATCGGTTTTTCCGACTGCATATTTTACACTGGAATTGAATTTGAGCCAGGAAGTTAATGTGGTATTGTAATTACCGAGAAAATTATAGCGCTTATAACTGTCGTTTCCCCATTGATAAAGCCCGTTTTGTTCTATATAACCGCCGCCGATATAGTATTGATTTTTTTCATTTCCTCCAGAGACATTTATATTGTGTTTCTGGCTGAAGGAATTATCCCGCATTAAGATGCGCGGCCAGTCGTTATTAGCATTCCCTTCACGCCGTCCGGCCCAAATATTTTCAATTGGCCTTTCCGGGTCATACTCGGTAAGATACGTGCCATCGAGGTAACCTCTGATGCGTTGCATTTGTTCATCGCTATACACCGCCGTTATCTTGGCGTTTGCAGCAGCCTGGTTATAAGCGGTAGCCCATGTCCAGGAGTCTACAAAGCTGGGCAACCGCGCCGGGCTGTTGAACGACAGGTTGTTTGTGTATTGAATATTAGCGCCGCCGTCTTTGCTTCCCTTTTTGGTGGTGATTAAAATAACCCCGAACGGTGCCCGTGAGCCATACACCGCCGATGCCGAGGCATCTTTTAGCACAGATACGCTTTCAATAGATTCCGGATCCACATTATTTACATTCATCTCTACACCATCCACCAGGATCAATGGTGAAGAATTTCCCTGGATGGATCCCATACCTCTTATGTTCCAGTTACTGGCGGCACCCGGTTCGCCACCGCGCATATTCATAGTGATATTGAGGTTGGGTGAGGCCCCTTTAATCAAATTCGCAACATTATTTGCCGCACGGTTTTTAAGCCGGTCGCCCGAAATCACATCCACAGCACCTGTAAGGTTACTTTTTTTCTGTGTTCCATAGCCCACAACGATGACTTCGTCCATTGCATTTTTTGACACTTTCATCGTAGCATCCACCGTTGCGGAGGCGCCCACCTCCAGCCGTAAGGTATCCATCCCTATATACGTAAATACAAGCCACTTCCCGGGGCTAGCCGAAATGGTATACCGGCCGTTCTGATCCGAAAGAGCGGCATCGGTGGCGCCCTCCACATTTACGGTAACGCCCTCTAAAAGGGTATTGCTTCCTTCCTGTGTGATCTGACCCGTAATCGTTTTTGTTTGTGCATTCAGTTCCAAACGGGATGCGCCCGCAAACAAAAACCAAAGAAGCAGACACAGGTACAAAAGATGTTCTTTTTTCATTTGTAACAAGTTTTTCGTTTAGTATTTATAAGCGCTCCGGTAATCGCCCTGAAAACTTCAGGGTGACCGGTTATTTCAGAAGGATTCACCGAACGATTCTCCAAAGCCATGTCTGAAAAACCGCTGCATGATCCATTATTAATCCGCTAACCTCGCCCCGGATACCCGCATAAAACAGATTAATCAATTGTTTCCTTTGGCGGCTGGTTCCGTCCGGCTCCCACATACCCTTTATTCTGATTGATGATTCCCTGGGAGTTGGCATCAATTACTGTTTGAGGCACCGGCCACAGTACATGATAGGGGCTCAGTGTGAATTCATCCCCCGCAACTGTTTTGACCCCCTTGTTAAAGAATTCTGTTTTTTCTATCATCCGGTCATACCAGAAATTCGTCTCTGAAAAATTCTGCAGGGTATATACTTTACCGTTATAGGCCGCTTTGCCGGTTTTTGCAAAAATGAATGCGATCCTTGTCAGCTCACATTTCCGGGGCTCCTCATAAAAAAGTTCCCTTGCCCGCTCATCCAGAATGGTTCCGATATTCAGCGCGCCGGCATCGGTATAGGAGGCTGCGCCGGCACGGGTCCTTACGGCATTTATATCGGCCAGGGCCAATGCATTCTCCCCTTTCCAGTAATGGGCCTCTGCGCGCAGCAGGTAGGTTTCTGCCAGCCGGAAAATATACCAGTCCGTATTGCCTCCGCGGGGTTGTACCCGTATGGGATCCGGAATAAACAATTTGTAATGGGGCCATCCGCCGCACCAGTTACGAATGGAATCTTTTGTTAATACACGTCCCTGATCATCTTTGAGCTGCAAATGCTTTCCATAATAGGGATCTTTACC
This sequence comes from Niabella beijingensis, assembly GCF_020034665.1. Lineage (NCBI taxonomy): Bacteria > Pseudomonadati > Bacteroidota > Chitinophagia > Chitinophagales > Chitinophagaceae > Niabella > Niabella beijingensis. The sequence continues at coordinate 1,645,739 of NZ_JAIQDI010000001.1, forward strand.
CTTTAGCTGCGGGTTATTATAGACCAGGTCTTCCATCCGCATCCAGTTGCCCGGAGCATGCCGCAGATCATTGGGGTCATCCCATATCATGCGGGTACTGTAATTGGTACCCCTGCCCTTGTTTACACCACCACCCACCTGTTCTACCTGCGGGATCTCCAGGCCATTTACCTTGGAGCATCCGGGATTGCCGTTCGGGGTCATAATAGCATTGGTAGTATTTCCCCAGTTGGGCGTAAAAATATACATCGACGTCATGCCATTGGCTATATTGCCCGGCATCCCGTACCGGTCGATCACCGAAAATATTTCTTCCTTATTAGCTGGACTTGTTTTGTTCAAAGGCCGGTGCAGATCCCATATTACATTCTTTGCCGGGTCATTGGCATCCGTTCCAAACCGGGTAGTCATAAGACTATAATTACCACTAATAACTTTTGTAGCCGCTTCGACGGCAGCGTCAAACTCACCAAGCGCCAGACATACTTTTGCAAGCAGGTGATAACAGGCCGCGCGGGAAATTTTTCCCTTATCAATGGTTTCCGGAACCCATTGTGTGGCAAATACCAGGTCGGTTCTGAGTCGCTTCAGGATCGCTTCCCTGCTTGTGGAATAAAAGTCAAGCTGCGGTGCGGTTATCTGCTTTGAGATCCAGGGCACATCCCCAAAGCGGTTTACCAGCAGGTAATACCAGAAGGCGCGGTGAAAATAAGCTGTTCCCAGAACGGCATTTTTTTCATTATCGCTGGCATAAACGGGTTTGTCGATATTATAAATAACAAGGGAGGCGCTTTTTACAGCATCGTATGCTTTGTTCCAGCAATCGCCGATGCGGTTGTAGCTCGGGTCGTTCAGCACACCATCAGGGATCACCAGACGGTTCATGTCCCTGCTGGGAAAGGTTTTATCCGTTGTACCATCTATCATCGATTCAGTAAACAAATATTCAGTAAACATAGCAGGTGCAAAAGTGCCGTCCATATAATGGTCCCGGATGTTCCTGGTGCTGGAGGCCAGCACGGCATACATGGCTTTTGCATCCACCAGGGTTGCGTCAGGAGTGCTGACGGATAGCGGATTCGGACGTAGAAAATCTCTTTTACAGCCCGGTGCCATACAGATTGCTGTAAATAAAAGTGCTGCTCCTTTTATATATATTAATAACCGATTCATAATAAAATCATTTTAATTTTTCTATAATGAAAGATTCAAACCAAACGTTACATAGGAAGGCGCCGGCCCGATGTACTCGGGATCCCAGAATACATAGTTCTTTGTCCATACGGCCACATTCCTGGCTGATACGTTGAATCTTAACTGCGATATTTTGGCGCGTTCGAGCAGCTTTTTAGGCACGGTATATCCCAGGGAAATATTATCGAGCCGTATAAACGAGATATTCTGCCATACGTCGAATGTAACGCCCCCTACATTTGAATTGAGGCGGGCAAAATCATCGCGCGGGTGTTCCGGTGTCCAATAAGGGATCTTAAATGAATTGTACCGTTCCAGTGTAATGGAATAGCTGTGTTTTGCCTCATTGAACAATCGTTTATGTCCCCAGTAGGAATAGGCCGAAAATGAGAAATCAAAATTCTTAAACAACTGGAATTCGTTCCGTAAAGAGAACCGGAAACGGGGTTCGGTATTTCCCATGAATTGCTTATCATCATTGGTAAATGCATAATCCTTATTTACATCTTCCAGCTTCATATCGCCGGGTGAGAGCTTATATTTCGCGGCCTCTGCTTCTTCTCCTTCCTGCCAAACACCGATCACTTTAAAACCCCAGATCGCGTCAATGGCATGCCCTATAAACCATTTATTCAGCAGATCATCCGATTCCCGCTGTCCCACAATATTACCCTGCGCGTCCAGCACATTTGTTTTATTGCCGTACAATGCAACAATTTTATTCCGGTTCAATGAGAAATTGAAGGTCGTATTCCAGGAAAAATTATTCTTTATAATGTTTTTTGACTGCAGGCTGATCTCAAAACCCTTGTTATTCACCTGTCCCAGGTTGGAGGGCACCGATACATACCCCGTAACTGATGGGAGTGCGCGGTTTACCAGTAAATTATTGGTCATCATGGAATATCCTTCAATGCTCCCGCTGATCCGCTGGTCAAACAGGCTGAAATCCAATCCCACATTGAGCGATCGGGTGCGCTCCCATTGCAGGAATGCATTTCCCATGGTGTTCGGATACAAATAGGACTCCTGGTATGGGTTGCCACTGGCGTCTACATAAGTGATCAGCCCGTTGCTTAATGTGGGTAGCGCATCGTAGATGCCAACAGAACGGTTACCCGTTTCACCCCAGGATACCCGCAGCTTTCCATAATTGAGCCAGGATGTTTTCATAAAAGGCTCATCGGAAAATACATAGCCCAGGGCTACTGAAGGAAAAGTAGCCCGCGGATTGTTGATACCAAACGCTGAATAACCGTCCCGGCGAACCGTTCCCGTGATCATATAACGTGACTTAAAGGAATAAAACAAACGGGCCATATAAGCATCTCCCGTGCTGTACGTGTCGGCACTGGTCAGTTTTGTTATAGTAGCAGCCCCCATATCATGATAGCCCAACACATCGCTCGGTGCAAATCCCCGTCCATCCATCGATTGCTGCCAGGTTTGGTATTTCTCTGCATTTGCCAGTAATGTTACATCAAACTGATGGATATTATTAATGGTACGGCTCCACTTTAACAGGTTATCTACCTGCCAGTTAAATGCGCTGGAAGTATTACGGACCGCGATCCCGCCCTGCACCTTGTACTCCGGGTGCTGCGACATATTGTGCAAGTAAAGCTCGTTATTGGTGAACCGTGGTGAATAGTATACTTCATAGGAGATCCCTAACGGAAGCGATAGTTTGGCGAACAGCGTATTGTCGAGCGATTTATAGGTATAGGACCGCTCGGTGTAATACCGGTCAATCAATGGGTGCCGGTTGGCTACTGCATCGTCGATGGGATAAATCTTGTAGGTTCCATCCGGGTTGGTAGGCTGTCCCCAGGGCGAGATACCATCATATTGCCCCCATGCAACAGGTGCACCGCTTTCATCCCTTACAGAAAACATAGAATTGATCCCTACCATTAAAAAATCAGTAACATTTGCATTGAGTCGCAGCCGGCTCCGGTATATCGAATAGTCATCCCCAACTACAGCGCCTTCATTCTTATCATGACCTACGGACCAGTAATAATTGACCCGGTTTGATTTACCAGAGAGGTTGGCATTATAGCTCTGTTGCGAGCCCGTTCTGAAAACCATATCCTTCCAATCCGTACTTTGTCCTTTGACATAGTTTTCCCGTTCCACCTGTGACATGCCCAGGCGGCGGAGCCAGATATCGGTAGGGTCTCCCTGTGCATTGTCAAAAGCCAGCCAGTCTGCCAATGTAACACCGGCAGGAAGTTTATTGGGGTCTTCGAACGCATAGGCCGGTGCCGTTCTGTTACCGCTTTTTAATACATCTGATCGCCAGTTAATAAATTCATAAGGACCGTACACGTCTTCCGAACGGAAAAGATTCACAATACCTCTTGTAATATTGACACCGATCCTTGGTTTCTCGGTACGGCCGGTCCGGGTATTTATAATGATAACACCATTTGCAGATTTGGCACCAAAAACGGCGGCGGAGCTGGCATCTTTTAACACATCCATTGATTCGATATCAGTCGGGTTAATGTCGGCAAGATCTCCATTATAAATGACCCCATCCAATACGATGAGCGGGTCTGTGCTGGCTTTTAGTGTGCGGCGTCCCCGTATTTCAATACTACCGCCGCCTTTGGCGGTTGTTGTTAATCCGATATTGAGTCCGGGCACATTACCCCGCATCAGCTCCTGGATATTCTTCGGATTTTCAATCTCCAGCTTTGCGGTCTTTATGGTGCTTACAGACCCTGTCAGGTCCCTCTTCCGCATGGTTCCATACCCTACCACCACTACTTCATCCATTGAACCTTTTGATAATTTCATAACAACATCCATTGTTGCCGACGCGCCTGCTTCCATCCGTACCGTATCCATCCCTACATAGGTAAATACCAATACCTCCGAAGGCCTGACCGCAATAGCATACCGCCCGTTCTTATCAGAAACGGCGTTATCAGTGGCCCCTTCCACAGTTACAGTAACACCTTCCAGGGGGGCATTACTCCCTTCCTGGGTGATTTTTCCCTTAATCGATTTTGTTTGTGCATGCAGTTGGAAATGGGTCGCGCCTGCAAACAAAAACCCAAAAAGCAGGCACAGGTACAAAAGGTTTCTTTTTTTCATTTGTAACAAGTTTTTTCGTTTAATATTCGTTAGTTTTTTGGTCCTCCGCCGGCAACAGCGCCAACTGTCTATGGGTCCGCATCATTATTTGTGCATTACTACCGGATAATTGCAACAACCCGGTGTCGTCCCTGATCCTACCTGATCATCTTAAGGTTGGTATCAAAATCCGTGTAGTGATAGTAGTTCCCTGCCATCCAGAAAAGAACCGGCGTACGGCCCCGGCCCCTGCTTACCGCGTAGGGACGTATGTTATCCACCACAGAACGGCTGGTAACAGAAATCCGTTGTGCTGCAGCTTCCGCTTTTAATGCTTCTATTTCAAACTTTCCGTTTATTTGCCGGGACAGATATATGTTTCCGGGGTTATCGTGATCGAGTACGATACCTCCCGAATAATGGGCTTCCAGTAATTTTTTTCCCGGTTTGATTATGGTCATATAAGGCCCCGCATCCGCGATCTTTTTTGTATTCCATTGATGTCCGTCCCATCGGGCATAGTAATACTGGTGCCTTGTTTCGGAAGGGTACCTTGCATAGGTAACCACCGGTCTGTTTGCAGCATCCAGCGCGATATCCCATATCCAGCTCCGTGCCTTTCCCGCTGCCGGATCATATACTTTATCAACATCCCTGATCAGCACAGGCAGGTCTTTCAGCGTTCCGATTTTTTTTCCGTTTGTCTGAAAAAAAGCCCCCTTTTCATAATACATGTGATGTACCGAGATATCGGCGCCTTGTTTGGGATGCCCGTTCGTAAATAAGAAATCGATCCTCGATTTGTTATCGGTTGCATATTTTACGTACTGGGGTGTATTACGACCACTGTTGTCCAGAAGGTTCGCTTTCTTGCTCCAGGTAGCGCCGTAGTCATCACTGTAAATACAATAAATACCCGTTTCGCCCCAGGGCTGATTTATGCCGTTCTTCCGGCGAACGATATTCCTTCCAAAAAGATAGATCCGGTTGTGCTCATCCCGCAGCATAACGGGATTCATGTAGCAATAAAAATTAGCCGAATCTTTCTTCAGGATCACCCGTTCCTCTTCCCACGATGTGATATCCTCCGGGTTCACCGTTTTACGCATAAAGATGTCGCCGTTGTGATGACAGTAAAATGTGAGCAGCCTGTGATCGGGCAGGAATAAAAAGGAAGGAACATCGTGATCATCTTTCTGCAGCTTTTCATGTAGTGTATATTCCTGCATTTTATTGGTGCGCAGCTCCAGTGACCGCACCATTACATCTCCTTCACTATTGATATATCCAAAATACACCGCCTCCTTTTTTTCCTTGTGATATACCGCACGGGGGTCCGAAAACCAACACCAGGCGGCATCTTCCGCTGCTACCGTACTGGTCCGGGTATCCATCTCCTGTGCCCATGCAGATCCGGTTACAGAAAGCAGCGCCAGCAAAAAGACAAATAGACGACACTTCATATATATAATTATTTGTTGTCTGTTATCCATCGGCTCATCATTCATCCGCACCATTATTCTTTTGGTTGCAACAATTCGTCATCCAGCAACCGGGCACTTTCTTCATCCAAAAACACAAATGCATTGCGGTGTGTTCTTAAGATCGTAGAAGGATATAGTGGTGATAATGCTTTATAAAAAGTATTGTATACCGCCTGTGCCTTTGCGGCAGATGGAACAATGCAGTACAAACTGGTTCCTTTCATCAATGCCGGAATGGTGAGCGTTAATGCCGTTGCCGGTACTGCTGCCAGTAACTCAAAACAGCCGTCATTCACCTGCTGCTGCCGGCAAATGCTGTCCAGCGTCACCACTTTGACCGTTTTGCTATCTTCAAAATCTGCAACAGGCGGGTCATTAAAAGCAAGATGCCCGTTCTCTCCAATACCTAAACATACGATATCGGGTAGGTTTTCCTTTACCAGTTGCGCATACCGGTCACATTCCGCATCCAGATCCGGCGCATTCCCATCTAAATAATACACGGACCGAAATGGCTTCCTGGAAAACAACCTGTCTTTTAGAAAATTGCCGAACCCCTGCGGCGCATCGGCCGGCAGTCCCACATACTCATCCATATGAAAAGCGTTGATCCGTGTCCAGTCAATTTCCTGCAACAACAGGGCCTCCAGAAACTCGTTCTGAGAGGGCGCTGCCGCAAAAATGACACTCACCACTTCCTGTTGCTGAAGCAGCTGCCCGATCTGCCCGGCTACGGCAACCGCAGCCGCCTCACCCATTGCCTGGCGCGCAGGATATTTTTTTATACGCACTGTACTTTTTACTTCACCCATTTCCATTTATTTCTTATTAATTGGTTCTATTTTAAATCGTTTCCCACCCTTTAACTCATCCGTTCCTGCTCAATTTTATTTCACCCCGCCGCCAGTTCCTGATCCTGTATCCCCGCACCGCATAAAAAATTAAATAGGCATAACAGGGAACCAGTATTCCGTATGCGGCACGAACATTGAAAACATCCGCAAAATAGCCATACACCAACGGCATGATGGCATTGCCGCAAAGTCCCATGATCATCAGCGATGCACCCAGTTTTGTAAAGCGTCCCAGTCCGTCCAGGGCCAGCGGCCAGATACCGGCCCATACCAGGGAATTGGCCAGTCCTAATAATACCAGGAACCATATGGAGACATCGGCCTGATGTCCCAATAGGGTAACCTGCCCCTTTGTAAAAAGGAGCAGTAAGGAAAAGAGCAACCCGAGAAAGGTGCATATCTTTAAAGCGGTACCCTGGCTAAAAAACCGGGGTATACAAATAATCCCGATCATATACCCGGTAATCGTGGCTGCCAATGTATAAGAGGGAAAGGACTTGGCTTCCAGCAGCTGGATGCCCATGCTCCCTGCATAATTGATAATGGTATCAATAGCAACAATCTGCGTTCCCACGTGTAAAAAAATAGCAACAGCCCCCAGCACCAGATGCGGAAACTGGAAAATGGAGGTCTTCCCCGAATTGGCCAGGGCCACGGTTCCGTTCTCCTCCTCCGTATTGATCTCGGGCAACGGAGAGTACCGTACCATGATCCCTAAAACAAAGAGCACACAGCCTACTACCGTATAGGGTATGATCACTCTTCGGATCAGTTCATCCAACGCCGCCGCCTTCTGATCAGGAGCCATTGCGGGGATCTGCTGAAATAGTGCGGCGTCGGAAGACCGGAGAATAACTGCCGCAAAAATGAGCGGAGCCAGAATGCCGGCACCTTTATTACAGATACCCATAATACTGATCCGCTGAGCAGCTCGCTCCTTTGAACCCAGTATCGTGATATAGGGATTGGCTGCGGTTTGCATAATCGCAAGACCGGTTCCCAGTAAAAAAAGGCCTGTCAGGAAAAGGCCATAGGTACGGCTCAATGCTGCCGGCACAAACATAAATGCCCCTGCCGCCATCACCCATAATGCAATCATCATTCCTTTTTTAAAACCCGTGCGCTTCAGAAGGTAGGATGAGGGAACAGAGATCAGTAAATAGGAAATATAAAATGCCAGGGCCACCAGGTAGGATTGAAAATGGGTAAGCTCGCAGGCTATTTTAAAATAGGGGATCAGGATCGCATTGATCCAGGAGACAAATCCAAAGATAAAAAACAGCACCCCTATGATCACCAGGGATACGACCGTATCTCTTTTACTTAACAGGCTTCCTTCCATTAGCGGTATTCTTTATCTGTAAAAAATTAATGACAAACCACTCCCATTACTGCTCCTGTCCGGAACAGTATGCCTGGGACTGTCTGTTACCCAGGCCGCTCTATTTATAAAAATGGTTTATTTGCTTAAATCATATATGCGGCTCCCAGCCTTTTTCATAACTGCGTCCCCACAACTTCATGGCCGCCGCATCGGAGCGTATGTGTCCGTTAGCGGGATCGGTCACAAGCATTCCGGAGGTTCGCTGTGCGATGTTACCCAACTGCACCAGCAAGGTACTTTTATATCCCTCCTGAATATCCGAATGCAGGGTGGCATTGCCTTTTATGGCATCAAACAGATTCTGAAAATGAAACCCGTCCAGCTTTTCTGTTGGGTTCGACAAATCGCCGGCTTTAAATTCAGTAGTATCCTTTACTTCCTTTTGCAGCTTATTGTCGAGCCCGTAAATGCTGTAGCTGTTGCCGCCATTGATCTGCAGCGAGCCCTTTTCACCATAAAATATTACACCTACGGAAGCGCCTTCGTTGTATTTGCCATTCGCACTGCGGCCCTCCCAGGTGATCATACTTTTATCAGCAAATTCTAAAGAAATCATTTGTGTGTCGGGTGTTTCCCAATCATCCGAAAAAGCAAAAGTTCCTCCGCTGGATTGTACCTTTGTAGGGTAATCCACCTGCAGGCCCCAGCGGGCCAGATCCACCATATGCGTGCCATTATTCAGGGCTTCGCCGGTGCCCCAATGCCAGAACCAATGCCAGTTATAATGGATCAGATTATCCTTATAGGGTTTCCTGGGTGCAGGGCCCTGCCATAAATCATAATTCAGCCAGGTTGGAACTGCCGTAACTTTTCCGGTTCCAATTGGTTTACGACTATTCGTATACCAGGTTTTTGCAAAATAAGGTTTGCCGATAACGCCTTCGTGTATTTCTTTAATTGCTTGTGCCACATTGGGCCAGGAACGGCGCTGGTTACCCATCTGCAACACTTTGCCATATTTTTTCTGAGCCGCCACCAGCAACTCTCCTTCTCTTGGATTATGGCTGCAGGGTTTTTCCAGGTATACATGTTTACCGGCCTGCATCGCCAGCAGTGCTGCGGGTGCATGCCAGTGATCCGGAGCTGCTACCACCAGTACATCCAGGTCTTTTTTCTCCAGCGCTTTCCTGAAATCCGGCTGTGCCACCGGTTTAAAATGCTGGATCGTTTCCAAACGGGTTATGCATTTATCTGCAGCCCGCTGGTCCACATCACTTATATAGCGCACCAGGCAATTGGGCTGTTTGGCAAAGTTGCTGGCCAAAGCCAGTCCACGGCTGTTTACGCCCATTACGCCCACATTAAACTTTTCGTTGGCGCCCAAAATACTTTTATAACTACGGGCAGTAAATCCTGGCAAAACACCTCCAACGGTAAGCGCTGCTGAACTTAAAATGGCTTTCTTTACAAAATCCCGTCTTGAATTGACTGGTTGTTTCTCCATAAACTAATTTTTATCGTTTTAATAATGCAGACACATCCACTGCATTGCCGTCCTTTTTTTTGCTGATATCCGCCGCTTCCATAAACGCCAGTATTTCCAGTGTTTCTGCTTCCGTAACAGGGGGAACGCCTGTTTCAAAAAAACGTGTGATCTCCACTAATAACGGATCGTATCCGGTAAATGCTCCCAGTACCAGTGGTCCTTTTTCTCCAAATACAATGCCCCCGTAACCATCTTTACCGCTGCGTGTACCTCTAAATGTACCAATCCTCCCATCTTCCCAGGTGCCAATTACAACATCGGTATTGGTGGTATGCACCCTGCGTACTGTTTTACACCCGGTGCCCATTGCGGCAAACAGGGTTTCCACCCCGTGTATGCCGTACCAGAACAAATCGGGGTGTGTAGGTTCCAATTTAGCAGGGCTATATGTTTCCGCTCCGGTCACTTTCCCGATTTTCCCATCTTTTACATCGCTCATTCCTGTTATAAACCGCAGCGATGAACTCGAAAATACAGGTGTATTGTTTTGACGGGCAGCATTAAAAATAGCTTTGGCATCTTTCAAAGAAGCAGCCATGGGTTTATCAATAAACAGCGGCTTGCGTGCTTTCAATACCTGCAACGCCTGCTCCAGGTGCAGGCGGCCGTCGTTTGTTTCCAAAAACACCACATCCACCTGTCTTAGCAACTCCGGAATGGAGCCGGCGATTTTTACCCCCAGCTTTTTCACGTCTTCCGTATATCCCGGCATACGCTCCACGCTGGTCCGGATGTCCCGGCTTCCATAAGGATAGGCGGTCACTACCTGGTATCCCTGCCACTTCGCATCCGGATTCGCGGCATTCAACGCCTTTGTAAATGCAACTGCGTGGGAGGTATCCAGGCCAATAATGCCCACTCGTTTTCCTGCTGCTTTTTTACCGGTTGCCGTGGTCATTGCTGCCAGGCTATTGCCCATGATGCCGGCAATGGATACGGCTCCAACTGTTTTTACAAATTTTCTTCTATGCATAAAATACGATCATTATTTGTATCGGTCTTCCCATTTTTGTAAAATGCCTGATTCCGCCGCCGCATTACCCATATGCACTGCAATCGCCGTTTCTTTTCCTGTATGTACATTGGAAACCGGCAGCTGGCCGTCCCGTACACTTTTTACAAAACCACGTAATGCAAAAGTGGTGGGCTCTGTTTTTTCGGTATCATTGAAAATCACAATCCCCTCGCCCTTATTCAATACTTCCTTGGTAGCACCGGTAACCCCATCTACGATCATCTGCTCTTTTTTCAATTTTTCAGGAAACAGCAATGCACGGTCCCGTGTCATTTCAATAGTTCCGGTGCTTCCCAGGATTCTCGTAAGATATCCATTGTATTCATTACTTAAAACAGATACAATACTTGATTTTACGCCCCCTTCATAGTCATATATCACTCTCACATTATCGAAAGTAGTACGTCCGTCTCTCCAGAAATTAACATCGCCCATACCTATCGCTTTTAGAGGATGCCCGTCCTGCAGCCAGTTCACTATATCGATCTGGTGGGCGGAAAGCTCTGCCAGCGGACCTCCTGAAAACTCTTTATACATCCGCCAGTTCACCTGTTTTTCCATAGATGGATCGGTTACAGGCCGGCGCCAGTCTGAGTTCCGGTTATACTGGCATTCATAATGTGTTACTTTCCCGATCAATCCGTCTGCAATAAGCTTTTTTATTTTAGGGTACATTCCATAGTACCGGTATTGATGCCCTACCTGTATTATAATTTGGGGCCGACTTTCAGACAACGCTTCCAGCTTAAGTGCCTGATCGATATCATAAGTCATCGTTTTTTCTACATAAATGTGCTTACCTGCTTCAATTGCATCCCTGGCTATCTGGTAATGCAGGTATAAAGGCGTTGCAATAATTACCGCATCCACCGATCTATCCTGTATCAGTTTTTGATATTCCGGATATAATTTGGCATCGGGAACTACTGTCTTACACCGCTGTAAGTGGCTGTTGTCAATATCACAACAGGCAGTTACTTTAGCACCATCAACCCTGGTAAGTAAATTCAGCAACCCCGATCCACGCTGACCAACGCCGATGAGCCCAATATTTACAGTACTCTTAAAAATACCGGCCTTGCCAATCGATGGTCCTGCCAGAAAACCAGCGGTACCCAGGGAGCTGGCATATAAAAAATCTCTTCTTGTAAAATTTTTTCTCATTTGATCTCTTGCGTAAATATATTATGGGTTGTTCCTGGAAGGCTTTCCGGCGCCCTCTTCACAACCGGACATTCGGCATACTCAGCCGGCATGTGCGTCTCATTCAATAATTCTATCCGTTATTTATGGCATCTAAATTCTAAAAGCAATCAAAGACGAGATCTCAAAAACTTCGCTTATCGTGGTATAAAATTAGACTCCCTTCTAAAGATTTAATTATCGAATCACGCAATCCCTACTTCAAAAAACGCAAAATTTACTTTTTCTCTGCAAATTTCTTCAGGTACTCCGTGGGCGTGCAGTTCATAAATTTTTTAAAGATACGAGACAGGTTGCGGGAATCACTAAAACCGGATCGTATAGCAAGATCCAATAAAGACAGTTCCGGATGGGTAAGCAAGAGGTTTGCAAGATGTTCTATGCGGCATTTTAAAATAAACTGATAAACAGAGACGCCCATTTCATTTTTAAACTTGGTTTCCAGGTTTCTTCTGGATAAAGGCACCATACGGGTTAGCGCTTCAATGGAAAGTGCAGTGGTATAAGCAGACTCTATATATTGTACCAGTTCTCTTATATATTCATTAGCAACATTGTATCTTTCTGTAGACTGCCTCAGCTCTATACGCACGGGGTTTACAATAACATTATGGGGCATCGTCCGTTTGTCTAAAACCAGCTGATGCAGCAGTCTTCCTACCTCATATCCGCCCTTTTCCACATCCAGTACAATGGAAGAGAGCGGTGGATCAGAAAGATTACAGATCAAGTCATCATTATCGACACCAAGCAGGGCTATATCACCAGGGATCGAAATATTATTAAGCTTGCAAATGTCCGATACCTGCAGTGCAAAATAATCATCACATGCAAACAAGGCAACCGGCCTGGGAAGGCTCATGAGCCATTGGTTCAACCGTTCATACCCGCCGCCCCATTGCTCTTCGTTAAGATTCTCTGTTTCGAAATGGAAATACCTGCCACCCTGTTTTTCAATTTCACTTCTGAATCCTTCGGCTCTTTCTATTGACCAAACCACATTTTTATTTCCGTAAAAAGCAAAATCCCGGTAGCGCCGTTGTATAAAAAACCGGGCAGCCATCACTCCTGTACCCCGATAATCGCCCGTCAAATTCGAAAAATAGTCGCTTCGCTCTTTATAGTTCTGAACAATTACCGGAATACCGAGGCCTTTAAGATAATTGACGTCATCACTGTCTGCCTGTGCAATTACCGCATCTGCTTTCCATTCCCTGACCGATTTCAGAACCCCTTTTTCTCCATATAAAGTTTTATAATAAGGAGGCAGGCGATAGAACAACCATGGTCCGTAATCTTTTGAGTACTTTATCAGGCCCCTGAGCACCCTCCTACTGAATTTACTCGAATGATCGATCAATAGTAAAATCCGTATCAAAATAGTTTAGTTTAAAATAATTTCCCGAATACCATTCATAAAATTATATTTTTTAGCGTATAATCTTCACAGAAACAAAGAAAAGTATAATGGCTGACTGATGCAGACCCCCGACTTATGAATGGGCAGGGCAAATCAGTTTCATTAGTATTAATAACCTTATTTATTTTATAAACACCGCTTTCCGATAATCAATTCAGAACGCCAAAAATGCCATGAAAATGCAGCGCTAAAGCCGGCTGAAAATGATTCACCAGAAAATAACTTCTTTAACCTGCGGCAGTACGTTTTACCTGCAATACCTGATATCACAGGTCTGAACTTCTGCTATGAACCATTCTCCCTTTGATGGTTCATGCCCAAAAAAGCAACCGGATCCTATCTTAATCATTGAAATTATTCGTTGCGTATCCAGTCATCAATAGGGTTTGAAACCTCAAACAACCGACACAATCCTTTCATTTTTTATTCGTTTCATATTCTTTGATTTTTTATTGATATTTAAAACGTAAATTTGGTAAACCGCATTAATAACCAGTCCTCTTATTTCTGTAATGCACAAAAGTTGCTGCAATTTTTTCTGGTATTTTATCGGGCTGACCGGCTCCGGTTCAGTGATTGTTTCGTTTAGAAAAAAAAATCGCCTTTTACTTCTTTGTCCCCGGTTTGGGAAAAAGATAATCCAGAACTCATTAGAAAGCCTTTTTCTTTCTGGTATTTCGGATAAATCTTCGGTTGATGTACAATATGGTTGCCGGCATTCCGGTGCGTTAACATTGGCCGTAAACGCTCCCCTGTATCAGTAACCAACTCCGGACAAGCACAGGTTCTGGTTCAGTATTGATAATGATGATCAAAAACAATCTTTTATAATCAGGATTGCACTATTAAAAATCAATAAAACTCCTCAACTATGAAAATTATGAGAAAAATCCTTTTATGGTCTTTGATCATCCTGGTCATTTTGATCGGTTTTATTCTGGTTAAAACAATCACCTACCCCTTTAAAAAAGCACCGGCAAGTAAAACTGAAGCCATCAATATTCCAAAAGACGATTCTGCCGTTTACCGGTTCTCCGGCGGTTTAAAGGTTCCAACGATCTCTACCGGCGAATTAGGTGATTTTGATTATACCCCCTTTGATGCATTTAAAATATACCTGAGAAATAATTATCCTTTGGTTTATCAAAACACGGAAAACTATGAAGTGAATGGCTATGGGTTGGTTTTCCGATGGAAAGGCCACAACGCTGCTCTAAAGCCCATCTTATTTTTATCGCATATGGATGTGGTTCCTCCGGGAGCTGCTTCCGTTAAAAATAAAGACTCCGCTATCTTTAAACCCCTGGATAAAGCAGCCTCCGCTGTAACAATGATAGCCAAGGAGTGGGATTACCCTCCTTTTTCCGGAGCCGTTGCTAATGGAAGGATTTATGGAAGAGGCGCTTTGGATATGAAGGGCATGCTTTTTTCCTTAATGGAATCCATGACCCGCCTGATGAAAGAAGGCTATATTCCTCAACGTGATATCTATCTGGCGTTTGGGTTTGATGAGGAGGTAGGAGGAAGAAAAGGAGCACAGGAAATTGCAGCGAATTTTAAACAAAAAGGGCTGGAATTTGATGCAGTCTACGATGAAGGCGGAGTCATATTAGAAAAGGGAAGTATCGGCGGAATCGATGCGGATCTTGCATTGATTGGTTGTGCAGAGAAAGGTTTTTTGTCTGCGCGGATAAAAGTAAAGGGCCTCGGCGGGCATTCCTCTGTGCCGCCTCTGGAAAGTGCCATTGGCAAAGCTGCAATCATTATGCGGCGATTGGAAGATCATCAGATGAAACCGGTCATTACCCCGCTTATACAGGAGTTTTTTGATAATGTGGGAGGGGCCATGTCCTTTTCAACCCGTCTGGCTGTTGCCAATAAATGGCTTTTGAAAAAAGTACTGCTATCCCAGCTGACCAAGAACAACTCTACAAATGCGTTGGTGCGTACCACCACCGCTTTGACAATGATGAAGGGTAGTGACGGGACCAATGTGCTGTCACCGGAAGTGTCGTTTGTGGTCAATTTCAGGCTGCTTCCCGGCAATTCGGTTGAAGAGGTAAAAGCGCACATTGCAAATGCCACAAAAGGTTTCGACGTGGAGGTGGAAGAGATAGACAATACAAGAGCAGCTTCCGCTGTATCATCGACGAATACCAGGGCCTATCAGGTGGTAGAAGCCGGAATCAAGACGGTCTTCCCCGGGGTTTTGACGACCCCCTATCTTACGGTAGGCGGAACGGATGCATATAAATACCAGATTGTCAGCAAAAACATCTACCGCTTCATCCCCTTTAAAATCAATAGTGCGGAGCAGCAGAGTATTCATAGTACCAATGAATATATCAGCATCGAAAATTACGAGAAGATGCTGTTTTATTTTAAATATATAATGCAGCACTATGACAAGTAAACTCAGAATTTCTGCCAGGTTCAGGCCCTGTTTCCTAAAGCGTGAAAGTTAAAATTGAATTTTGCTGATTCGTTTTTTGATTTGTCGCGGGTTATTTCCAAATCAACATCATATCTTTTTAAGCCATCTTCAGTATAGTTAAATGTTGAAATATACACTAGTTGGTTTTTTTAATCCTATCGCACAAAGATCAGCTTCCCAGAAATCAACAATCTTTAGTAGGTTGAAGTTAATTGTCAACTTCACTCTACTAATTAATTTATTATAGTGCTATCTTTTTCCATTATTTTACAAATATTCCGTCAGTTAATAGTTTAAGTATTGTTGTGTTGCCACTTTTCAGTGCCTGTTCTACAGTTTGCCCTAAAAATTCCCCAGGTAGTTCTGCCTTCAATTTAAACCTCAATTTTTTAGAAGTGTTGTCGTACCAATGGGAGCGGATATAGGTTGGGCGCCAATCGACAAAAATTTAATTTTTCTATTCCTGGAGCTACGTTTGCGCCCATTACAAACAAGTAATAGCAGTCGTAAGCAGCCGGCAAAGTCAGTTTTTTTATATTCATTTTACTATTTTTTCCTTTCTTTATTAAACACTCCACCAATCCGGATCAATAACAAGCGCTTGAAAATAGTTATTTGTTTACATTCAAGACCATCTAATAACCGATTCATTGGCACACACCAATCCCTCTTCTGGTTAAACATCAACATAAATGGTCAAGTATGTAAGTACTCGCATATATCATTCTTGATATGTATGTTTAGTAATTTCCTTACATAGCACTTTGCAGAACAGGCGATAGATTTTACAGATACTCTGATCTGTATTGAAATACTGCTTAGCTTCTTCCATTGCCGCTCTATGTAATTGTACCGGGTAGAAATTGGTTGGCTTTAGATATGATGTTTCTTATGTTTATTTCCCGATACAAAACTTCCCGAAGATCGTTCCCAGGATATCACGGTCCACTTCCACCTGCCCGGTGATCTCACCCAGGTAATGCAAGGTGCGGCGGATATCGATGGAAAGCAGGTCACCGGTCAGCTGCCGGTCCATACCCGCTTCGATGCTGTTCAGACTTTCCATCATTTTTGAAAGCGCATCATAATGCCGGGCATTGGTAACGATACTATTTTCGGGTTGAATGACCTCCCCTACCGCTTTTTCATACATCCGGTTCCTGAGCACTTCAATACCGAGATTATTTTTTGCGCTGATAAGGATTGGAGGTTGGGGATTTGAAATCCGATCGCTGCCAGCTGACAGCTGATGGCTGTCTTCGCGGTCTATCTTATTTTTTACAAGGATCGTTTTTTCTGCAAAAGGTTTCAGCCAGCCGATCTCCGATGTATCCGGATCGGTTACATCCACCAGGTGCAATAGAATCGTTGCTTTTTCCGCGTTCTGTTTGCTGCGCTCCATACCGATACTTTCGATCTGATCGGTAGTATGCTCCCGGATCCCTGCCGTATCAATGAGCCGGAACAGGACACCCTTTATGTTCAGGGTTTCTTCTATCGTATCTCTTGTAGTTCCCGCAATATCGCTTACGATGGCGCGCTCTTCATTCAACAAGGCATTGAGCAGGGTGCTTTTCCCGGAATTGGGCTTCCCGATGATCGCCACACGGACCCCGTTCTTGATCACATTGCCAAGACGGAAAGAATCCAGGAGCGTTGAAACCTGGGATTTAAGATCGGTGATCAATGCGCTGAACTGTGCCCGGTCGGCAAATTCGACATCCTCATCACTGAAATCCAGCTCCAGCTCGATCAATGCGGCAAAGTTGATCAACTGCTCCCGTAGTTTTGCCAGATCTCCCGAGAATCCGCCACGCAGCTGTTGCAATGCTGCCTGCTGCTGCGCCCGGCTATCCGCAGCGATCAGGTCCGCTACCGCTTCCGCCTGCGCCAGGTCCAGCTTTCCGTTGAGAAAGGCACGCTGCGTATATTCTCCCGCGGTTGCCAGCCGTGCACCGGCTGAAACAGCGGCTTCCAGTATCTTTTGTAATATATAGGGGGACCCATGTCCGCTGATCTCCACCACATCTTCACCCGTATAGCTCCTGGGCGACCGGAAGAGGGTCACTACCACTTCATCGATCAGCGTGCCATCCTCCGGAGCAATAATATGTCCGAAGTGAACCGTATGTGAGGGCTGCTTTTCCAGCTTTTTTCCTTTAAATATCGCATCCGCCACCGGAATGGCTGCCCTGCCGCTCAGCCGGATAACGCCGATCGCGCCAATTCCGGGAGGAGTGGCAATAGCAGCAATAGTATCATCAAAACCAGAAAGCACCTTCATTTTTCAAAAGTACGCATTCAGTCGCAGATGAAAGAAGGTGAAAAACAACCGGTATCCGTTAACTTTACGTTTTACAACAGCATTCCATGAAACGTGTATTTGCCCTTTCCCTTTTACTGCTGATGATCGTCAACCGGTCCGCAGCGCAAGCCGGATCGATAAGAGAATATTTTCAGCTACAGGTCTTTTACTATACCAGCCAACAGCAGGAAGCCCAACTGGATCAATACCTGCAACAGGCACTTGTGCCGGCATTGCACCGGCTGCAGCTGCAACGGGTCGGAGTTTTCAGGGCCCTTACGAATGACACAGCCGCGGAGAAAAAGATCTATGTCCTCACCCCGTTCCGCGAACTCCGGCAATGGACAGCGCTTCCAGACCGCCTGCAAAAGGATCCGGTTTATCTGAAGGCGGCAACAGATTATTACAACAGCGCTAACAAGGCCGGGATCTATGACCGTATCGAAACCATCTTTTTAAAATCGTTTTCGGGGGCACCGGTACTGCAACAACCCCGGCTGAATGGCCCGAAAGACCAGCGGGTCTATGAATTACGCAGTTATGAAAGCAGCTCGGAAAAGCGGTTCCGCAGCAAAGTAAAAATGTTTAACGAGGGCGGTGAGATCGGTATCTTTAAACGGCTTGGTTTCAATGCTGTTTTTTACGGAGCGGTTCTGGCAGGAAAGCGTATGCCCAACCTGATGTACCTTACAACACATGCCAATATGGACGCCCGTAGCCAGAACTGGAAAAACTTTGGAGCTGATGCTGCATGGAAACAACTGAACACACAGGATGAATACAAAGAAAATGTTTCTCATATAGACGTCACCTTTTTGAAGACCGCTTCTTATTCCGATCTCTGATCCTCGTTTGCGATGGAATCCCTGTTAAAATGAAATGGCGTTTTCTTGCTCCGGATACTTATTTTCGCGGCAGATGAAAAAAGAAGATTTAAAAAATACTGATTTTGCAGAAGGCGCTGTACTGCTGATCGACAAACCGCTCGAATGGACCTCCTTTGATGCCGTCCGGAAAGTGCGGAACCTGATCCGTATTAAAAAGGTAGGACATGCAGGTACGCTGGATCCCCTGGCCAGCGGCCTTCTCATCATCTGCACCGGCAAGTTCACCAAACAGATCAATGCCTATATGGCCAAGGAAAAAGAATATACGGGCAGTTTTACCATCGGGGCCGTTACACCTACCTACGACCTGGAAAGCGAGCCAACGGATTTCAAATCCTTCGATCACCTTACCATCTTTGATATGGAAACTGCCACAAAAAAATTTGTGGGCGACATCCTGCAGATCCCCCCGGCACACTCGGCGATCAAAAAAGACGGAAAACGGGTATATGAACTGGCCCGCAAAGGGATCGATGTAAAGCTGGACCCGCGCCCCGTAACCATTTCCAGCTTTGAAATAGATGCCACACATCTGCCGGAGATCTCCTTTAAAGTGGTCTGCTCCACCGGCACCTATATCCGGAGCCTCGCACACGACTTCGGACAGGCACTCGGATGCGGGGCCTACCTCAGCAGCCTGCGCCGCACCCGTATCGGTGATTTTTCAGTGAACGATGCGCTGACGATCGAAGAATTTACTGCGGGAATAAAAGAGGTTTAACGTTTTGCAGGCCTGAAACAGCGCAGATCCGTTATGATAACCACTCCCAATTCTCGATTCTCAAATCTGAAAGCTGACCGCTAAAAAATAAACGGATAGCCGATACCGATCTGCAGCTGGCTTCCCTTGATGAACGGATAGGCAAACAATTTATTTCTGTAGGAAACATTATCAGGCGAGGGGCTCGGGTCCTTTACCTTATATGCATAATCCAGGCGGATCACAAAAAAACCAAGATCGACCCGAACGCCCGCCCCGGAGCCAACGGCAAGATCAGTACCCAGCCGGCCCAGCTTGAATATCTCGTCCTCCAGGCCCGCCTCTTTTTTGAGCAGCCATACATTTCCCACATCTGTAAATACAGCACCGTTCACAGGTATCCCTCCCATTTTAAACAGGGGCATCCGGTATTCAATATTCGCCTCCAGCTGCATATCACCAAAGCGATCAGGGAAGCTGTAGGACCCCTGGAAGCTTTTTATAGTGGAGCCAGGCCCAAGCCTTCGCAACTGCCAGGCCCGCATACTGTTGGGTCCGCCGCTGTAATATTGTTTAAAGAAGGGCAGCTGTGTACGCTTATCCGGATTGGCCGTGGATTCCAGCTCATAGCCTGCCCCTGCAAACCCGCGCAGCACCAGTGAGGTCTTTGTCCATTTATACAATTTGGCATACTCCACATCCAGTTTGGCAAACCGGTATAAATGCTGATCCATAAAACTATTCCGGATCAGCCCCGTCAACAGACCCGATTCTTCAAAATTAGCCCGCAGCACATTGGTATTCCGGCCATTCACATCGCCCCAGGGCATAATAAACTTGGCAATGGTAGAGGTGATCAGCCCGTCCGAAAACAGGTTCTTGATAGAAGGGTTCTGGGCGATCATTTTATCCAGACTGTCCCTGCGTATCAGGTACGAGTATTCAATATTGGGTATTTTGATCGACAGGTTAAACGTGCGGTTATTACGGATATAATCCCTTCCGCGCCAGCCAAATTCGTACCCCCAGGAACTGCTGAAGGAAGTAAGATTGAACAGGTAACGACGCTCGGTACTGGCACCGCTCACGATAAACAGCGACCGGAAGTTTCCTCTGAAATTATCCTTAAAACCCTGCAAACCGGGGAAAATGAACCGGGGATAGGAAATGGTATTGGTAGCGCTGAACTGCTGCGTTTGTATAATATCTCCTCCTGTAAACCGGCCCAGTTCTACCAGGTAGTTCACATTGGTGCTCATCAGGTTGGCCGCCCGCGCAAAGTTCCTGTTCTGCAGCCCCAGGCTGAAACCCAGTCCTACGAAGTTGCCGGAAAGAACGCTCTGGCTGAAACTGCCTTCCACATTGGTGGTAAAATTATATTTTTTTGCGGGCAGCATCCGGATGGCAAAATCCACCGTATCCTGGTTGTCACGGGGCAGCTGGGCAATGTCCACCATGCGCCACGAACCGATATTATTAAAGCGGTTCAGTGTCCGGATATAGCGGCGCTGATCATAGGGATCACCTTTTTTGAGATAAATATTCGGCGGGAATATCTTCGGCTTGAATGCATATTTATTCTGGATGACCGTAACATTGCCCAGCACCGCTTCCTTCCGGCCGGCGCCTGTGGTATCGTTGCTGTTGGGATACACGGTAAAATTCCCCACATAATATTTCCGGATGGCAGCACTGTCTTCAATCGGTCGTGTCCGGATCTCCAGGTTGGCCGTAGGATTAAGTCGCCTGTTTTTAAGCCGCTCCAGCTGCGCTACCTGTTCCAGCGGGTCCAGTGTGGGTTCCAGCAACGATACATCAAGCGTGTCCCAGAGGCCGAACAGCAATCCCCGAGAGAACCGGAGATACCCGTTGTTCCGGTACAGCTCCACCAGCCGGTCCATTTCCGAAGAGATCGGCCCCTGCGCGAACGGGTTCCCTTTTTTTATAAGCGCGTTCTGAAGCGATGCGTCGGTCACTTTCTGCAGGCTGTCGCCCGGCAATACATAGGTCAGCGAGTCGATCCTTGTTACCTGTCTTGGCCACACATAAAACTGAATGGTGGCGCGCTGCTGGTCATCTACTTTTTTTACCGCTGTTGAATAACTGATCGAGTCCCGGAAATACCCCTCTGCATTCAGGTAGTAGTGCATGTTCTGTATCGACTGGCTGATCTGTGCGGTATCCAGCCGCGGAGGGCTTTTTATTACCGCCCACAATACCTTATCCACTTTACGCGACTGGATGCTATCGTCCAGCTGCTCATAAAGTCCTGCCTCCAGCCGGGCTTTTTCATCTTTCGTCACCGCATCGCCTACTTTTATCCGGGTTTCAAAAACAAACGGAGCATCCTTTGGATGTTTTTTTACCACTGTAAAGATGTTGCAGGAGGATAAAAATAACAACGTAAGGCCGGCTGCTAAAGGAAGAAATGTATTTTTGAATGTTTTTACCAGGACCGTATGGTTTAATTTTTTAATTGATAGATCATGCTCAGTAAATCTGAAATCAAATATATTCAAAGTTTGTTCCAAAAAAAATTCAGGGATACAGAAAACTGTTACCTGGCCGAAGGGCCAAAAATAGTGGATGAAGCCCTGAAAACACCCGGTGTGACTGTTAAAAAGGTCTGGGCGCTGGAACAATGGATACAGATCCACGCAGTATTACATCCTCAAACCGATATAACTGCAGTAGCGGCCTTCGAACTGGAGAAGATCTCCCAGCTGAAAACCCCTAATGAAGTGGTCGCTCTTATCGAAAAGCCGCCGCATAACAGCGCTCCGGACTGCCGGACCAGCCTGGTACTGGCCCTGGACGGGATCCAGGACCCTGGCAACCTGGGTACTATTGTGCGTATTGCTGATTGGTTTGGTGTGCCGGGTATCGTTTGCAGTCTGGATTGCGCCGATGTTTATAACAGCAAGGTAGTTCAGGCCACCATGGGCAGTCTGTTCCGGATACCGGTGATCTATGCCGGTCTTTCCGCCTGGCTGCAAGACCAGAACGAGGTACCTGTGTATGGTGCTGTGCTCGATGGTACACCTTTGGGCAAAAGCGCCCCGGCAACCAGCGGCGTTCTGGTGATCGGTAATGAATCCAAAGGCATCCGCAAAGAAGTAACGGCCTGTATCACCGAAAAAATAACCATAGAACGGATCGGGGGCGCCGAATCGTTGAACGCCGCCGTGGCTACGGGTATCTTATTATCGCATCTGAAGCTGTGATTGCTGAATTGAGAATTGAGGTTCGAGAATTGAGCTCTCAGACCGCTGATGGCTGACTGCTGACAGTATCCTACCTGAAATGAATCGCCTTTACCACCTGTACTTTTTTTACAATATAGGTGGGGATCAGCAGTACCAGCAGGCATACCAGGAAGGTTCCGGCACAAATGGCAAGCACTTCCCAGGACGAGATCTTTACTGCCGCCTGGCTGAGGTAATAGGCACTTTCATCCAGTTTTATAAAGCCGGTCCTTACCTGCACATACAGCAATCCCAACGCACCAGCTGCCCCCGCGGCAATGCCGGAAAGCGTGATCAGCAGGCTGTGGCGCAGAAAGATCTTCTGTACGGTCCAGTCTGTGGCACCAACAGCTTTCAGCACCCCGATCATCCGCATACGTTCCAGCACCAGGATGATCAGGCAGGTGATCAGGTTGATGACCGCTACAACGATCATAATAGCGATCAGCAGGTTCCGTGTTACATCCTGCATATTGAGCCAGTCAAAAATATTGGGTGCGAAATTTTTGATGTCCTGGGCATCCCATTCCTCCGGCATTTGCGGTAAACGGGTCAGCTCATCGGATACGGCCCCGATCTGTTTATAGTCTTTCAAAAAGATCTCATATCCCCCGATCTGATCCGGCTCCCAGTCGTTCAGCCGGCGGATCAGTCGGATATCCCCGATGGCAAAGGTCTTATCATACTCTTCGATCCCGGTTTTATAGATCCCGGTTACTGTAAGGCGGTCCGGACGCAGGGAATTATCAGGACGTATAAAATAGATCAGCACCCTGCTGCCCGTATCCAGCTTCATTTGTGTGGCAGTATACTCCGAGATCATGATCTCCCGGCTATAGGTGGAATCTTTAAATACGGGTGGACGGCCGCGCCGGATAAAGGATTGCAGATTTTTGAAATTATACGTACTGTCCACTCCCTTTACCAGTACTCCTTCCAGGTCATCTTTTGTTTTTACAATTGCATAACGGGTGGCAAAAGGCTGTACGGTGGTCACCTGCGGATTCTTTTTTATCTGCGCCACCAGTGCCGGACTGGCCGTAATGGGTATTTCTTCCGATACGACATATTGATAAGGGGCCATCTCCTGGATACGGATATGCCCCCAAAAACTGAATACTTTTTCGCTTACCTTCTGCTGAAAACCATTGGCAAAAGCCAGCGTAATGATCATTACCGCCACACTGATCGCCGTGGCTATAACCGACAATCTGATTATAAACCGTGAAAAAGAACGCTGTTTATTAAAGGCGATCCGGTGGGCAATAAAGGAAGCTGTGTTCAATTGCGAATGTTATTTTCCGCGAATTTATTGAAGCTTCTTTGCATCATCTAAAAATTTCGCTAATCCGCTGTCCGTAAGCGGGTGCTTCAGCAATCCGAGAATGGCATCCAGCGGACTGGTAACCACATGTGCACCCACTTCAGCGCAACGGATAATATGGTTGGCGCTGCGCATGGAGGCCGCCAGCACCTGCGTTTTAAAGCCCTGTATATTGTAGATGTGCACGATCTGCTCTACCAGCTGTACACCATCCCAGCCGCTGTCATCGATCCTGCCTACAAACGGGGACACATATTTTGCGCCTGCCTTTGCACATAAAATAGCCTGTCCTGCGTTGAATACAAGCGTACAATTGGTCTTTATGCCATTATCCGTAAACCATTTGATCGCTTTTACACCGTCCTTGATCATCGGCACTTTCACCACTATGTTCGGATGGATGGCGGCCAGTTTTTTTCCTTCTTCAATAATATCCTTAAACTCGGTGCTTACCACTTCTGCGCTGATATCCCCATCCACCATCTCACAGATATCCTTATAATGCTTGACGATCGCATCCTGCCCCTTGATCCCTTCCTTCGCCATCAGGGAGGGGTTGGTGGTAACTCCGTCAAGGATCCCCAGTTCATTAGCTTCTTTGATCTGGTCTAAATTCGCGGTATCAATAAAAAATTTCATGCTTTTTATTTTTAGTTATTAATTCATCATTGTGCCACACCGGCGGCATCGCATTTTTCAAAACTATGTTAAGTTTTGCATGCAGAAATTTTGTGCACACTGCATTTTTTGACGTACCGGTAATTGTAAATTTCCTATTTTTTAGGAACAAGAGGAAGAAAAAATTGTTCGGTGTCGGGAAAGGCATTCGTTATCTCATTGACAAACCATCAGTTGAGGCAATAAAAAAGGGCAGGCTACTCACATCGCGCCGCTACAACCACCTATCCTTGCTGTCTTCCGACCCTGGGGAGGTTCAGTAGGAGCTGGCCGTATGAGACCTGCCGGCGGCAAATATAGGGTAAAGCAGCTAAAAGGAAAAGAAACCCTCCAGGAAAATCATTTTTTACTTTCGTTTTTCGGGCCGCTGGTCACCGCTTTTGAAACCGCTGTTTTTCCAAAACGGTTTTTGATGGCATCAACAGCCTTATACAGGTTCAGTTTCTCATGCTGACGGTTGAACAGATCCATCTGCATCCCGTCGTCTGCCAGCTGGCTGAAACGCACACCGATCAACCGTACCGGGCGTCCCTGCTGGTAAAATTTATCAAAGATCATTTTTGCTTTTTTGATCAGTTCATCGTCCAGTGCCGTGTAGGGTATGGCCTCCTGCCTGCTGGTGGTTTCAAAATCGCTGTAACGGATCTTTACGGTGATGCAGCCCGTCAGTTTATTGTCCTGCCGCAGATCGTAGGCATTGCGCTCTGTGAGGGCCACCAGTTTTCTGTGTAAGAAATCCGTGTCCAGTTGATTGTCATGAAACGTTGTCTCATGGCTCATGCTTTTCTGCTCCCAGTGCTGCTCTATTTCCCCGCTACCGATACCCTGTGATTTTCTCCAGAGGTCTTCGCCCCATTTACCCAGCTGACTGATCAGCAGGTCCTTTGGAGTAAGGGCAATATCGCGGATCGTATGCAACCCCATTTTACGCAGCCGCTGCTCCGTCTGTTTTCCCACACCATTGATTTTTTCGATACCCAGGGGCCACAGGAAATCTTTTTCCTTTCCATGAGGGATCTCTAAAAACCCATTGGGTTTGGCTTCATTGGTGGCCATTTTGCTGATGAATTTTGCCGATGATAACCCGCAGGAGATGGGAAGACGGGTCTCTTTAATGATGTATTCCCGGAGCTGGCGGGTATACTGGCTTACGCCAAAGAAACGGTCCATCCCGGTAAGATCACAATAGAATTCATCGATCGAAGCTTTCTGGTACAGGGGTACTTTGGACGCGATGATATCCGTGACCAAAGCCGAATATTTTCCATACTCCTCGTAGTGCCCCCGCAGCACAACAGCATGGGGACAGAGCCGCATCGCCGTCTGCATGGGCATGGCAGAATGCACGCCGTATTTACGGGCCTCATAGCTGCAGGTAGATACAACGCCCCGCTTTGCTGAACCACCTACAATTACCGGCTTGCCCTTTAAGGAGGGGTCCAGGAGGATCTCCACTGCTACAAAAAAGGAATCCAGGTCAAAATGAACAATATAAGGCTTCGGATCACTCACCTGTCAAAGTTAGAACCCCGATCCCAATACCTATGAATTTTATTGGATTCCCTGTTGCGTTACCGCTCCTCTTCGCGTTACATATAATAAATCTGGTCATATGAACAGCCGTATAGAATTATAAAAACCCAGACTATTGTATCTTATGACCCCGCCGGAGACAACACCGGCATTTCCCGGAAACCGTGGCTGATCCGGAAGCGGAAAGAGGGATAAAACCGGATGACTGTAATAAAAATATAAAACGCTGTTGTTATTGTCCAACCATATAAATAATCATTAAATGAAAATGCTGAAAATCTCATTAATGCTTTTTACTGTAACTGCTTTCTTTGCCTGTCATAAGAACGGAACCTCCGGCAAAAGCTGCGATGATTACTGGATCGCTAAAAAAAAGGAAGAATGGAAGGCACTGTCCAGCTGCAGTCCTGAATTCAAACACTACCTTGGGAAAGGCGTATACCAGGGTACTGTTCTTTATTATACCAGCATCAGCTGTGTCGCCTGCGATGTTACCCCGCCTGAATACGGTCTGACCTGTAAAGGCGATACGATCCGGGTCGCCAGCTGGAGCGAGGTGCAGGACACCAGGATCCTGGCCACCTGCAGGGATCTTTAGCCTGCCCACCGAAGGTATTTCTTTAGCAGCAGGATCTGTCCCAGGTGATAATGGGCATGCTCCACCTGCCCCTGAAAGTTTTTGTAAGCACTGCTATGTTCCGGCAATATGGGAGCATCCAGTTTTTCTTCGTCAAAACGGCGGATCACTTCCGCCAGTGCGGCAGCCGACCGGAATAATTCTGTTTTAATC
Source organism: Niabella beijingensis (assembly GCF_020034665.1). Taxonomy (NCBI): domain Bacteria; kingdom Pseudomonadati; phylum Bacteroidota; class Chitinophagia; order Chitinophagales; family Chitinophagaceae; genus Niabella; species Niabella beijingensis. The sequence continues at coordinate 1,672,759 of NZ_JAIQDI010000001.1, forward strand.
GCTTCCCAATGTTCCGGAGCCGCTTCCGGGATATCAAAGCCGTTGTGGTCCGCTATCACCGGTTTTATCCCCAGCCCCCGCTCTGCCACTACCTGGTTCCAGTAACTGATATGGTTTAACAAAGACGCAATGGTATTGGGTGAAAACGGTACCGGTGTATATGCTTCATTCCAGCTCACATCACCGATCACATCGGTAATGGTTACGCTGGTCCAGTTTTCACCGTTGTGTACATCCATCAGGTGCTGCGCGATCAATTCCGTTTTTTTCATGGTGCTTATTTTGTATTTGGTATTGAAACATCCTGTTACAAGGTACTCAAACTTTTTAGTTTCACCGGCTGCCTTTATCTTTATCACCGGATAAAAAAACGATCCAACTGTTAATTCCCCGGTACAATCCATTTGCAGCATGAAACGATTACAACTTACCACTGCCTTTTTACTGATCTTTTTTATTTCCGCCGTAACTGCCCAAACCCGCTGGTACAACCCGCTTCAATCCGAAGCACCCGTGATCCAGAACCAGGGATGGAGCACCGAAATCGGCCATACTTTTACCCGCCTGCCCGAAAGAGCAGAAAAAGAGGTCCGCAAAGTGGTATGGAATCTTTCCAAAAATGCCGCCGGCCTCAGCATTCATTTTTATTCCAGCGCACCCGAGATCACCGTCCGTTACAATGTTAAGGGGCCTTTTGCCATGAATCATATGCCCGCCACAGGTGTATCGGGGGTGGACCTGTACGCTATTGATGAGGAGGGGCGGTGGAAACGGGCCTGGGGTATTTACTCCTTTTCAGACACCATCGTTTATCAGTATAAAAATCTTTTTCCCAGCCGCTATCATAAAAAAGGATTTGAATACCGGCTGTACCTGCCGCTCTACAACAGTGTAAACTGGCTGGAAATAGGGGTTCCGGAAGATGCTTATTTTGAATTCATTCCCGTACTGAAGGAAAAACCGGTTATTGTTTATGGTACTTCCATCGCCCAGGGCGGATGTGCTTCGCGGCCTGCAATGGGCTGGACCAATATCTTATCGCGCAAACTCGATTACCCGGTTGTCAACCTTGCGTTTTCAGGGAATGGCCCGTTTGAAAAGGCAGTGGTAGATCTCATCAACGAACAGGATGCAGCCGCTTATGTATTTGACTGTCTTCCCAATATGGGAGCGCTTTCCCAGGAAGAAGTATACAACCGGATCATTTACGGAGTGACAACAATCCGTAAACAGCACAAGGCCCCCATCCTTCTCACCGACCATATCGGATACTTTAATGATCAGACCGATTCCACAAGAGCGGTCATCTGGCAGCGGTTAAATGCCACACAATGGAAAGCCTATAACGCATTAAAGCAACAGGGTGTACAGGATCTTTACTATCTGACCAGGGATTCGATCCGGTTCCCGGAAGATGGCACAGTGGATTATGTACATCCTAATGATCTTGGCATGCAGGCGTACGCAGATGCTTATGAACGGCAACTACGGGCCGTTTTAAAAATGCCGGCAGGCAGCCTGGTTACGGAACACCCCATAAGCCAGCGAAGGGAAGCGGGTGGTTACGAATGGAAAAAAAGACATGAACAGGAGTTGCAGCTGAACGTCCAGCAGCCGCCCGTAAATGTGATCATTGGCAATTCCATTACCCATTACTGGGCCGGCGAGCCAAAAGCGCATATCGCGCGGGGCGAAAAAAGCTGGAACCGGTATCTGGCCGGTTTCCGCAATATGGGCTTTGGATGGGACCGTATTGAAAATGTGCTGTGGCGCATCTATCATGGTGAACTTGACGGTTTTTCCGCAAAGAATATCGTGCTGATGATCGGCACCAACAATATCGGCAATTGTACGGATGATGAAATAGTGAAAGGCATCGATTTTTTATTGCAACAGATCCGTCAACGGCAACCACAGGCGCATATCAAACTGGTGGGTATCCTTCCGAGAAGAAATACCGAAACACGCATCGTTTCTTTAAACAAACGGTTGCAGCAGGTAGCCGGAAGCCGCCGGCTGCAATTTGCAGACCCGGGAAAACACCTGCTGCTGCCCTCCGGTAAAATAGATGAATCGCTGTTTACTGATGGGCTGCATCCCAATGAGGACGGGTATTCCAGGCTGGCCCCGGAAATAGCGCCGGGCCATTGACCGGTATAACTGTTCATTTTTGTTTTTGAGGCGTTATACGCACATTGACCGGCAAATTCACCCGCTCGTCCTTAAAACGGAGCACTTCGATCTTGTCTACGGGAGCCTGTGTTCTGTAAACCAGGGAGGTTCCGGAGCTGTCGGCCTGTTCTTTAATGCGGATATCCAGTAGTGGGGTATTCCCGTTATACAGGTTTATTTTAGCCGGATACATATCATTGGGAACCAGTACCTGCTTCCGGTCGCTACTGATATTAAAACCCTGCGGAAGATTTGAACTATTATAGGCTGAAGTTTGCATGGGCAGCAGTGAAAAGTCGGTTATACAGATATAAGCATTGATCGCTACCCCCGGTTTTGGGATGGTCACCGCCGCTATATGATCAGCGGGAAGCAACGACAGGTCCGCCGGCAGCAGGTACTGTACATTCTCCGTATTCTTTATTTCAATCGTATCTCCTTTTGCTGTGATCCCCAGGACTTCACGGATATACGGATAAAAAACAGATTTCCGGCCAACCGAAAAAAGATTCTGTTCCAGTATGTTTTCAGTAACCGGTACCGACACATAAAGGCATATATTTTTTGAAAGATCCCTGTTGTGCACTTCAAAGGAACCCGCACGAATGAAATCCGATACGTTCTGCGCGTTGACCTCCGGTATTTTTCCGGACCGGTTTAAATCCATCATTTTGATCGGCAGACAAAACAGGAAATTGCCCCAATACCATTTCTTCTGTTTTCCCTTTTGAAGACCGGATAACTCCTTCCACCTTTTGCAGCTTTCCGGCAACAGCAATGGTCATGATGTACAGGGGACTGAAAAAATGATCCGGGTTTTTACCGGGTTCCCGGAAAGCCGACCGGACTATGGCATAATCGCTGACCATATCAGGGTAAGGCATATCATGGTTCCGGTACCACAGATAATGCCTGAAATCTTCCTGTCTGCACGACATAAATAAAGCAGCCCCGTTCTTATTTACCCCTTTGAGCTGCAACCGGGAGTTGTCAAAATAAACCGTGCTGTCCACCAGTCTCCGGTTCAGGAAACTCTGGGCGGATACATTGTAATCGTTGGAAAAAAGATTATAATAGCCGGGGTTTAACGAATCTGCCTTTTTCCCGTTAAACTCCCGGGCGCTGCGATCGAACATATCGTAGGTATAGTTATAATCCCTTCGCTCTGTTTCATCCGCTACCAGCAGGGTGGCTACATTGTTGGACATATCCAGCAGGGTGATCTTCATACTGTCCTTATGGATGGTTTTACCGGTTTCCGTGCTGTCAAAAGAAAAAGTATGAACCGATTCCGGAACCAGTACTTTTCCTGTAACCTGCACCCTATCGCCCTGGCGGTTCAGGAAAAACATTGAAGGATAGGGAAGTATTTCCTGTATACTGACTTCATCCAGCCCTCCAAAGCTGATGGAGCCTTCTTCAGGATCATTAATAAACTTCAACTGTTGTTTTAGTTTTTCAGTACAGATTGTTATAGAAAACTGCTTATCATCAAATGTGGTTCCCGGTACGGTGTAGTCGCTCAGGTACAGATTGTTATAGAACTGCGTACCGGAGTACCGGTCTTCCAGCCGGGCAAAGTCCAGGAAAACTTTTTGTTCTTCAGACAGTTGGTTTTTACAGGACATCAACAGCAGGGCGCAAAGCGTTATCCAGCAGGTCGTTTTCATATATTGTTATTTTGATTGAGTGATCCTAGCCCAGGTAAATATCCAGCAACCCATCCGGCAGTTGTACGGTAATATTTTTATACCGGTGGTCTACTTTTTTCAGACTTTCTTCATGCAGCGGAATCCACACTTCCCTGCCGCGGACAGTGAGGCGGCACAACACCTGGTGGGGTTGTTCTATTACTTCCTGGATAACACCAAGTACCTGTTTCCCATCCTTTACCGTATAGCCCAGGAGGCTGATGGGCGCCGTTTTACTGGCATACCGTTTAAAATCTTCTGCGCTGAACCAGGCTTCTTTGCGTACCATGGGGCGGGCCTGCTCCGGGGTGTTGACCTCTTCCAGCTTCAGATATGCCTCTGTTTCATTCTTCACCCGGACGCTTTCCACAAACCAGGGGAAAAAATTTCCTGCTGTATCCCTCGTGAATATTTTCCGGAGCGCTTCAAATGTCGTATCTCCAAGGGCGTGCTGCAACACGATTTCCCCCCTGAGCCCGTAAACACCTGCTATTTTTCCGATGCTGATGTACTCTTCCTGTTTCATCTTCAGGTATGGTGCTAAAAAAGCGGCGCCAGGCCGCTTTTACTTCAAGAATAATTTTTCTACTATTATTCGCCGTTGCCTTCAGCGTTTGCCTCGGGAGCAGCGGATCTACGCGGGGCGGCGCTGGCCACTCTGCGTTTAGCTTTTCTTTCCTCAATCGCTTTTGCAGTACGTTTTTTGATTTGTTCATCATGCTCTGCACTCCAGGCGGTGAATTTCTGCATCGCAGCAGCTTCATCAAACAGTCCCAGTTTCACACCACGTAACAGGTGTTTCAGGTACAATACACCTTTAAAGCTCAGGATACGACGAACGGTATCTGTAGGAGTAGCTCCTTTATTCAGCCATTCCAATGCCTTCTGACGGTCCAGCTCAATTGTGGCCGGGATGGTCAGGGGGTTGTACGTACCTAATTTTTGAATGAATTTACCATCACGAGGACTTCTGGCGTCTGCCACTACGATAAAGTAGAAAGGTCTTTTCTTTGACCCATGTCTTTGCAATCTAATCTTAGCTGCCATTTTAAATAGAAATTTAAGGCTTTTAAACAATAAAATTTATCCCATACACCTCATATGGGGCACCAAAAGTAATTCATTTCAGAATAAAAACCTTCATATTTTAACAGGTTTTAAAAAAAAGAGCTGATTTTAAGATTTTGTTATTATAGAATCCGGTTTTATTAAAAATATGCAAAAGATCGGCCAGCTTAACGATTATACCATCACTTCCCATTATACTATTTTCGTTTGTCCCAAGCAAATCAGTAAGCAGCTTTTAACATGTATCGCCCTGATAAATAAGCAATTGAAACGGAACCGGCATCAATGATGTCCTGAAGAGCGTCCTTTCTCAGGCCGGGCAATGCCTGCGCTTTTTTAGATTTGAGTCGGGAGGTTATCATCTTCTGCTACTGCATTTTTATATACTCAGAATTAATCCGTAAAACTTGCAAAGGAGCATCAGTTGTTGGTTTATGCAGTAAAATATAATTTGTATAGTATGCATTCTCCTCCTTGCCCTTTGCAATAAGAACTCCTAACCCGGCATAGTCCTCATCCACCCGCTCGAGAGAAACAGCTTTCCCATCTGCATAAAAAACCATTCTATACTTTTCAATCGGCAGCATCTGGCCTGCATGATTGGAATAAAATTTTTTGCAATTTGAATTATATTCTGTTATTTTTTCATCAGAATAGTAATTCGAAATAAACAGCTCTTGGTTGGCTTTTTTTATTTCACCAAAAAAAGCATCTACATTTCCTCTATCCAATTCAGTATGCAGCCGCTGAAATGTAGTGAATACCTCTTGCTTTAATAGGTCCTCATTCATTTTTTTAAGGTCTACAGAATTTTTCCAGCCATCGATTTTATACGCAACTCCGGCATCAAAGTTCCATTCATATTCGAAAGACGGCACCTTTTCCTTTACCTCTGGAAAATGTAAAGGAGCTATTGGAGTCACTTTATAACCCTCATTGATATCGATCAATTGAACCTGAACTTTCTCCGTTAATTTTTTCAATTGCTCCCCTGTAAACATTCCCCCATTTTTTAAAAAAGGGTGTAGTAATTTTATCTTAACTCTTTGCCGGCCGGAGTCCAGTATGTACTGGTTAATAAACTCAGGACCCACAATTCCGGAAACAAAATTTTTGCTTACCGGTACATCATTCACCAAAATCTCTGAGGGCACTGGAATATTAAATTCGATTCCATACAATTTGTGATTTCCCATTTTTTCGTGTGTTTTATTATTTAGATCCCTGCAGCTAAAAATCATGGGATACATCCCTCCCAATAGTAGTAACAATAGCAGATTATTTATACTCGCCGGCATTTTTAAAAATATTTATTGTTTTATTTACTTTGGGAATTAATGGCAAGTCTTTTTCTTCTTTATTAAACCCTCCTGCCTTAATTTTTATACTTAAAGTAAAGCCTGAAAAATAAAAATCAGTATCCCAGGAGCCTCCGTTGCCAAACTCTTTTCCAACCGTATACGATACCATTGTTTTCCCTTCAATTTCTATCCCCAGCTCAAATGCTTTCTTTTTCTTTTCATTATCATCAACCAGCGAAACCTGGCGTCCCTTCTCATAGTTGATTTTATATTGCAAACTGGCGCTAAAAACAATTGCACCTTCCAACACTCCCTGCAATGCGATAGTACCGGTATACTTTTTAGTGGCAAAATTATATTTTACTTTTGCCTCCGTAACAGTGCCATCTTTTGAATCACTCCCTACCAGACTTATTTTAGCCGTTAAAGAAACGTATAATTCATAATTAATCTCTAATCTTCCTCCGCTAACCAAATTCGCCAGCCAGCTTGCCAGATCCAATGCATCTATAATGGCTCCCCAGGGCTTAAATTTACTTCCCAAAGCCAAAATGTCCAATTTTACATTTGCTTCTATTACCGGATTCGCTATTAACCGCCCATCGAGTTCATAAGTTAACACACCATTTTGGGATGCTGACTTAATCCCCACACCAACACCAATCTTCGGAAGATCCAGGGTAAAACTCATTGGAAGTTTGCTTAATCTTGCGAGGATTCCCTTATTTGTAGCCCTTAGCCTGGTTTCTTCCTGCCTTGCAGCATTTATTCCCATGTCGCCATCCAGCTTTTGAGCAATCCACAAAAGAGGCGCCAACATGGTTCGGAATTTTTCACCAAACTCATCCCCCAGTTTAATGACACCGCCGTCTCCGACTTTACATTCCACATAAAGTCCAAATGTCGTATTCCGGCCTACATATTGCTGTAACCCATTTGATACGATTTTATTTGCAATTCCTTTTCTGGTGTTATTGTTACTCGTATTAACCTCGCCCTCGTTGAACCTGCTATAATGCTCCATTAACTCGGTTGTAGCCTCATAGTATAGGGGAGTTTTTATAGCGTAATTAAAGTTTATCACCCAACTCATCGAGGGGTATACTTTAATCAATGCAATTTGATTGGGATAACGGCAGGTAGTAACAGGAACAAAGTAGGTTTGTGCCAAATCTTCTTTTTTGATAAGCTTTATCAAATATCGGACAATCCAGATATTTTTAAAGTTATCAGACACAATTCCCCCTTCCAGATAGTCTTGGGTTGCCAGGTAGTCCAACACTTCATTATCATAAGTTTTGTAAAAGTTATATGCCAGTTTTAGCGTAATAGAATCCCCGTTTATTGAATAATCGCTGTCTAAAAGGCCCTGCACTCCCGAAACGGTTACTGCTTTATACTTCTCCTGCTCTGCTTCAGATTTGGGTACTCCCTTTGCCTCCTGGTCATCTTTATATTCCTTCCGTTTCGTCACCGGTCTTAAAACTCCGGCTTTCGCAGCATTTGAAGGTGCCAGCAGGCTGGGCTGATAATAATTCAAAAAATTTTCTATATAAAACCCAGTTTCCTTCGATGGCTTCATCTGACCGACAATCCACTGCATTTTAAATACTTCCGCACTACTGCTATGGGCCTTGTCATCATTTAAGACCCTTTCACATTTATACTTACTGCCAATGTGAATGGATTCTTCAGTCGCACCTGGTTTTTCTTTATACTTGGCGGTAACGGTTACTTCTTTCTTTTCCGTTTCTCCTGCTACAATCGAAAAAGCCACTTTCTCCGTTTTGTCATCAACGGAATCTTTTAGTTCAAACTCATCAAAAACAACAACCGGCGTTCCCTTTCCTTCTTTAATGCTGATCATAGAATAAGCACAAGGATTATTCTCTTTCCTTTTATATTGAATGTCTCCAATATACTGGATCATTTCTCCTTTTTCCCGCTCCACTCTGGAGAGTATTTCATCCGTTGTTTCATATTCAACCAAAATCTCGCTGTTGGGCTGATCCTGGTAGGTTTTGACGATTTCTATTCCTATTAATTTCTGATCATATTGCATCAGTCCAGATGTAGGAACCTCCGCAAAATTTCTATAATCAACAATTTTTTTTGAATCAATAAACACCCCTTTCTCCACCTGAAAAACCTCTACCACCGGAACAAAGTATCGCTGTTTCTTTCCGGGATTGTGATCGCGCCATTCTAAACTTAATGGGAAATTAAATACCTTATACGTATTTATATTATTACTGCTGGCACTTGGGTTCAATTCTGCTCCCTTATGCTTACCCTTAAATAAATCCGCATCCGTAAGTTCATCCGTCTGGCTTTCAAGTTCGCCGGAAGCATTTTTACGGGTAGTGAATTTTACCGCTTCATCCTTATCTAAAAGATAAATATTTGCGAAATAAGTTTCCTTCCCTAAAACATAATCTGGATACTGATGAAAACAAATCGTCAAACTAACAATATCGCCAAATCGAAAAGGTTTGATATTTTTATCAAAATACGAATAGGTGATATTGGGATATGTATACGGTATTATAAAGAAATAAAACTCTTGCTCGGGATTATCAGTAAATACTACAACTCTCTGTTTAAATCCATAATAATAATTGGCACCAGCAGGAGAAATGAAAAATTCTGCTCCCTTTTTGTATTGTGTACCGATACCCAAAGCCGCTACAGGCGCATTACTTTCCTTTTTTGCCATAAGCTCTCCGACATCCGGAGCTTTATCAATAGGCGTATTGTTGGCACTGCTGATTTCTCCACCTATATCTGCCCAAAGTGTATTGTAATTTTTTGAGCTGCCGCTATTGTAATATTGTTCATAAATAAATGCCCATTTTGTTTCCTTCGATAAAACAGCGTCATCAAAACAACTCTCATCTACATAAAACCGTATCTTGGATCCTTCTCTTACAGATATTGTCTGTCCCTTTTCTACATATCCTTTACTAAATTTATCCAGGAGGGGATTATTAAAGACACTATTGTCAAACTTACATTTTATAACCTTGGACATAATATTAGTTTATGTTCAAAAAATCATACGGATCAATCTTGTTCATTTCTTTCATATTCACTAATGGATTCACATTCGCCTGCTGTTCCGGATCGGCATTTTCCATATTCTTTTTCGTGGGCTTTCCTATCTGACCGCTCTTGACGATCTCAATACAAGCCGTACCGGCAACAGCGCAGGTAGCCTTACAATCCTCTACCAGCACATATCCCCCGGGGGGATCATACTTTTCTTTTTCGTAATACCCCTCCCATTTTGTAATGCTTGGTACACAGGCACTATTGTTCATCTTTTTACAGGAGCCAAAGGTTTTGCTCTGAAACGGAACGCCGATGTCCTTATGGGTCGCCAGCAACTTTTCGCTGCCTTCCTTATCATTGGCATACCATTTCTTATGGGTGAGCACCGCCAGCTTATCCGGAGTGGTTCCAAACTGGCATTTGCAAAGAGCGCCATGAACCACTTTTTCTTTTTGAGCCATTGTTGTGTTTTTTTAAGTCCGTCCAATAAAGTTTATACCTGTGCCTGTATGCAGGTCGCTACATCATCTGATACATAACAAACTGCAGTTTCTTCACCGGTATTGCTGTATACTTACCCTCCTGCTGATAGATCTCCAGTACTGCATTTGTGTGCATCGCAAAATGATGTTTCACATCCAGATCAAAACTCACTGTTGCCTTCATAAAGCATGGGGTTTCTTTTTTAGCTTCCGGCAATAGTTCCTCCGGTGCCTCCTGTTCTTCTGAAACAAATTTTACTTCTATAGATCCGTATTCCGTTACCTGCGGTATAATTCTTTGCATTCCCGGGAATCTGACCGGGGAACGGTAAGGAATTACTGATAAATAAAGATCTGCCGGCTGCATGTATTTTTCCGAATAAGCCATATACTTCGGATGAAAAAACAAATTCCAGAACAGATCATAATCCATCGACCGTTGCAATAAAGAACTAGTTGCGATTTTCCGGTCTGCTGCTGCTGTGAAATCACTTACAACGGGTCCCTCATATTTCTCTAAAAGCTGCCGCTTATTATTTTCCCACCGGTTTAAGATCTCCTGGTGATTCACAATTCCGGCAACCTGCTTACCCCATCCGTCAATCACCGTTTCCACAGGATATAACGACCGGGAAATCACAGCAGCGAACCGCTCGCTGATGGTATCCGGTTCATGTTGGTTAAAGAATACTTCCTGTTTATTTAAACGCATCAGGAACCCCGACTCATGCTCCGCCAGTGTTATTGCAGCGTTATAATCAATCCGCTTGTGAGGATTGAATTCTGTCCCTTCGTAATATTTTACAGAGACGCCATAGCTACGCATACCTAACCCCGTCAGGTTTGAAATAAATATTTTTTCTTTGTTAACGGAGCTCACGTCAGAATAACCTTTTTACTGTTTATATTATCAGGGACCGCTACAAACGCCGGGGCGGGCCCTCTTTTTTTTCTTCCAGCACCTTGCCCGTTGTACCATCCAGCGTAAATAACTGCTGATACGGCTCGGGCACTTTTTCATCTACGGTCCATCGCAGGTTCCACACATTTGCCTTATAAACGCTATCATATCCTCTCCTGACACGACCTGTTTTTGAAAAATCCACCTGGTGCTTTTTCCCAAACTCAATTACATCCTTTAATGCAAAAGGATATTCCTTGTCTTTATCCGTCTCTCCGGTTAACTTTCCAGTACTGTCAAATTGCTGCCAGATTCCGATTTCGAGCGCTGTTGAGAAATAATGGGCCACGCTGATCAGGTTTCCTTCCCTGTTAAAGAGGTAGGCTGTTCTGTAGGCATCCGGCCGCGATTCAATCCTTGTATAGGTTTCCACCTGCTTCCGGTCGAATGCGTCTGTAGTTGCATCTGGACGTAATCGGTAATATTCTGAAATCTCCGTTCCGTCCTTCTCCGTGTAGCCCTCATATTCCGGATTCTTCTTTAGTTTTTCTTCGTACGCGTCTATGTTGAACTTCTTCATAACAGCATTTTTTAAACTGTCCTTCGTTACAGGTAGCGGCAACACGTTCTTTTCTGATGACCCGGCCTGGCTTTTACAGCTTAAGCACAGGCCGCAGACAGCTATTACTAAAAACAGCTTAAACGTTATGGTAAGATTTGGTGTACCTGGTCCCATTGCCATTTATACAATTGTTTTGCAATAATTTTTGTCTTGGAGGAATAATAATCCATAACATTATCTGTGGAGTATTCCTTAAAAGTATACCTGCTCGGGTTTAGAAATGTATGCCAGAACCCGATGCAATGCAGGAGTTCATGCGCTACCGTACTTTCATCTACCTTGGTGGACGATTTTGTTTCGGCGGCTGTTTTCTTTTTATCAAAAATCAAAATACTGTACCGCTTGCCGCCTTTTTTTAATTTCCCTTTGGGAATGTCTTCGGAATGCCCCAGTAACCAGCCTTTGCCGCCACAGCTTTCTATAGTGCATACATCCGGAAGGAAAAATATCCTGAAAAAAGAATCAAACGTATGACCAAATGACTTACCTGCTTTGTTTCTTTTCATGCTCAGCATCTGGTTCAGGTAATTCATCAAATTTTCAGGGCCACCCTTCGCATAATCGTTATACCATTCTTCAAAATCAAAATCGGCGGGCAGGTCCAGGACCGTGTTTTGCAGATTCACATTTACATACGCCTGCCGCATAAACTTTTTCAGTATTTCCGCTTCTCCGGCCGTCGATGCTTTTTTTGTCGGACACTGAATTTTGACAAACAACACTTTTATTTCCTTATGAAATTTCTTATCGTTCTTTTTTACAATGATCCTGCCGGCCAGTTCTTTGCTGTCTTCTTTTACGGCATACACATTTATTTTCTGATCCGTTTCAAAATACTCCTTGCACTTAATTTCCACTGCGGAAGGCATATCATGCTTGCCCTTTTGTGTGGGAATTTCTTTCAGCAAGGAGATATCGAAATAGCTGTTGTCATATTCCAGTTCGTACTTCTCGGGCTCCTCTTCCACCTCCACTTTTATATTCAGTTTTGCCGTATAAGTGGGCAGCAGTGATAAATACGGGATGGCGTATACAAAAGCATATCGTCCATTCATCTTCCAGGGAACAGTAAAGCGGTCAAACTCCATTACAAACCGATCATAGACTTTTGTTTCCTGCTTAAATATGGGGGAACACCAATCTTCATACCCCTGGGCATCTTTTTTATAAAGTACCTGGCCCAGAATATCCCGGTACCAGGTATCGCCCTTGGCGCCCGTATCTCCCATCCGTACCCAATCGAAGCCAAACTCCCCGTCGTATTTGGCGTGCGGACGAAACTGGACGATACACTTTGCTTTCAGCTCCTGCGCCGGCGGATCTTCAGGATCACCATAGCTTACCCCTTCATCTTCTCCTTTTTCTTTAACCACGCTGCCTGCAAAGGAATTGATGTTCTCCCGGGAATACATATTGTGGTTCCCGTGCGTAATCTTGGTATAAATTCCTTTTACAATTCTTGTCCTGCTCATGATTAGTTCGCTTTTCCGTTTTCACCGCTGTTGTTCTGCACTACTTTTTGTGCATGCTTGAGTAAACTTTGTTTGGAACTGAGATTAAAATCTCCATGACTGGACTCAACACGCTCCTGTTTTGCTTCGGAATGTACATCACCTTCGATCATTTCTGTGAGTTTTCCGCTGATGTTTAACATGCTGTCACCGCCGACGGTAACCGTATTCAGCCGGCCCGTAGTATGCACATGGTCTTTACCGATCGACACCGTCTGGTTCTGGCCAACACTGGTCGCTTTGTCCTTGCCGATGGTGCTTGTCATATTCTCCGTTACATTAAAATGCATGTTCTTTGCATTAAAGGTCATTGTCTCAGGAGCTGTTATTGTTATATTTTTCCCCGTGGTGTCCAGGTAAATCTCGTTGCCCCCGGGATCCCGGATAATGATATGCGTACCGGATCCGGCATCACTAAACTCTACCATATGACCGCTCCGTGTCCGGATGGTTTTTATATCGTTGCCCGCATTGCTGAAGCTGGTATTGGCGCTTCCGTGGTATACCGTACCGATCACATAGGGCTTTGTGGGACTTTCACTTTCAAAGCCCACCATCACTTCCTCGCCGATCTCGGGTATAAAGAAATGTCCTTTTTCTCCCCCGCCGTGCGGACTGGTAACGCGGATCCAGGGCGTTTTCTCCGAACCGTTCATCCAGTGGAATTTCACCCGTACCCGGCCCAGACCGTTATAGTCGTTATTATCGGTTACAATCGCACTTTGTGTTTCACATACAGGATCCCGGGGAACAGTAATGGGCGCTACTTTGATGCTTGAGGGCACCGCCGTAAAATGATTTTCATAATGTCCCTGTCCGTCCACATGATGACTTACTGCTGTTATCAGGTATTCTCCATACCCCTCGGAAGCGGCACTGAATACATTGCTGCCACTCACTTCCACACGGCCGCCCAGCATTACGCCCGGGTGACCGCTCTGTCCCCGGAACTGTACCAGTTTGCTGCTTTCCACTGCACTGCGCAGCGTCACCAGGTCGTCCTGTTGTTTTTTATTGGTCAGAAATTTATTATTCCATTGTTTGGGCTGTGTTCCGTATACCGTTTGCGAGGCCTTATACGCCTGCTCCCCCCAGGGGTTCAGACCGGCTTTTTGCTCCACCCCCTGTGGCTCACTGGTATATACCTGGCTGTTCAGATAGTCCCAGCCCATTAACTGCTGCTGGGTGGCACGCGCCTCCATAGACACGTTAAAGCTGCTCAGGTGCCGGCCATAGATGAGCTCTGTTTTTTCCGCGCCCCGTGGCGGCCCTATCACCAGGCTGCGTCCGTCCCAGAACAGCCATTCTCCATAACTTCCGGTGAGGCGTTGCAAAAACTGCCAGGCCGTTTCCTTATACTGCACGGTATAGGCCAGGGTTTCACCATATAGTGGTTGTACCTTAGGCTCCAGCAGGTTCTGGGGAAAGAATTTCAGCACATCCTGTGCAATGTTCTTCAGGGCCTTTTTTTCCCAGCTTTTGCAGTGCGGCCCGCTGTCCAGTACAATAGTGGGGCTATATCCGCGGATGATCACATCACCGTGATGTCCGGTAAAACGGGCGGTTTCTATCCCGGTTATAATCCCATTGAACAGCAGTGTTCCTTTCAGGCCAATACCCGTAATCCGTGCACCGAAGCTTCCGCCGATCATTTCTTTGGAAGACGTGAACATCCCGGAAGTGCCATCGATCGACTGGGCCGGACATATTAAAGTAAATTCATGATGGGAAAAAATGCTTTGGTTGAGGGCAAAGGAGGTAAACTGCATCAACGGCACACCATTGATGCTGAACATAGGTTCGGTTAATTGCGCCATACATAAGATATTGTCTGTGACGAAATAAAAGTTATATTCTAAAGTAAAAATAATGTATTTATTACATAAAAAACTTGTATCATATCAATTTTTTGGATGCACACCCAAAGATGTTTTAACAATTAAAAAAAACCGCCCGTCCAACGGCTGTTTCTATAATTGCATCCTTAAAAAGATAGTACGGTTTGAAAGTATCCGGCCCACCGGGGAAATCGGCAAAACCCCATCGTACTCTCAAATATTCCGTTACCTTTGCAAACTTTATTTATGACGAGGCAGTTTTTAATAGTTACTGGTATCCTGACCCTGCTGTTCCTGAGTATCAATACCGTTACAGCTCAATCAAAGTCAGCATTTTATAATGCGCTGGCCGGCAGTTCTGTAAAAGCGATCGATGCGCAGATCAGCCAGGTGAATGCCTATGCCAGCCCTGCGGAAGCCCCTGCCTTTACCGGTGCCCTTGAGATGCGGAAAGCCGGTCTGGTGACCATACCCGCCAAAAAGCTCTCAACGTTTAAACAGGGACATAAAAAACTGGAAGCGGCCATTGCCGCACACCCCAAGGAAGCAGAATTCCGTTTTCTCCGCCTGATGATCCAGGAAAATGCGCCTAAATCACTGGGATATTCCAGGAACATTGCGGAAGACAGCAAAATGATCCGGGATCAGTTTGCATCGTTACCGGCTGTTACACAGCAAAGTGTAAAAAATTACAGTAAAAAATCAAAATCACTGTCGGGCTTTTTATAATTCAGGTATGAGCAAGAATGTTTTAGCGGTTTACTTTACACAATCAGGACAAACAAAGGAGATCCTTGATTCATTTTTACAACCGCTGCTTGCGGACGGGGTTACGGTGGATTTTCTGCAGGTGCGGACCCGGCATCAGTTTCCCTTCCCCTGGAGCATACCCGTTTTCTTTGACACCGTGCCCGAATCGGTGGAGGTGATCCCGACAGCCCTGGAACCCTGGTCGGTGCCGAAGCAACATTACGACCTGGTGATCCTGGCCTGGCAGCCCTGGAACCTGTCGCCCAGCATCCCCATCAGTTCTATATTACAGGATGAGCGCTTTAAAGCACTTATAAACAATACGCCGCTGATCACCATCTGCGGCTGCCGCAATATGTGGATCAATGCCCAGGAAAAGAACAAAAAACTCCTCGTTGATGCGGGCGCCCGGCTGGTGGGCAATATCGCCCTGTTTGACCGGCACCTCAACCATCTCAGCTATTTTACCATTTTTCACTGGCTGGGTACGGGCAGAAAGGACCGCAAATGGGGCATTTTCCCCAAACCGGGTGTGGCGCCGGCCGATATTGCCAATGCCTCCGTTTTCGGAGCTACGGTAAACCGGTTCCTGCAGGCCGGAAATCCGCAATGGCAGGACCTGCAGCCGGAGCTGGTAAAACAGAAGGCCGTGGTTGTTAAATACTCCCTGATGTTCATTGAGCGCAAAGCGGGGAAAATATTCAGGAAATGGGTAGCCATTATCAATAAACATCCGCAGAACAGAAAAAAAATACTTGTTGCCTATAAATATTATCTTGCGGTGGCGTTGCTGGTCGCTTCTCCTATTATTTTATTAGTAGATTTGATCCTGGTGCGCCCGTTCAGCCAGAAAAAGATCCGGCGGCAGATGGATTATTATGCAGGTGTGGAATGGAGGGAAAAGATTTAACCGCGTATTGGCCAATAGCAGTGCTGCAGCTGCAGCGTGCGACGCAAGGATGCTGAAACCTGTTCTGCAGCCGGGCCCATAAAAAATAAATGATTAAAAAACATTATGAATTTGAACGACGTTTATATTAACCGTACTTCTCATTATTTCCCCAACAACCCGGTATCCAATGACGAGATGGAGGAATACCTGGGTTATATCAATGGAAAACCCTCCAAATCCCGGCGAATTGTTTTGAGGAACAACGCCATCACCAACCGTTACTATGCGCTGGAAAAAGGCGGTAAGATCACACATACCAACGCCCAGTTAACTGCTGCAGCGATCAAGGAATTATTCAGGAACGACCCGGAAGGTGCAAAACAGATTGATGTGCTCTCCTGTGGTACTTCGTCGCCGGACCAGATGATGCCTTCACATGCCGTAATGGTGCACGGCTGGCTGCCGGAGCTGGGTTCCATTGAGGTGGTATCCCCCAGCGGTGTGTGCTGCGCAGGCATGCACGCCTTAAAGTATGCCTATTTATCAGTAAAGACCGGCGATGCCGCCACTGCGGTTGCCACCGGCTCCGAGCGGTTTTCGGCCTCGCTGGTGGCCAACCAGTTTGAAGATGAAGTGCATAAGCTGGAGGCGCTGGCGGAAAACCCCTATATCAGCTTTGACAAGGAATTTTTACGCTGGATGCTGTCGGATGGTGCTTCTGCTTTCCTGATCTCCAATAAAAAGAACGAGGAAGGACTGAGCCTGAAGATCGAATGGATGGAAGGCATTTCCTATGCCGATTATATGGAAGCCTGTATGTATATGGGAGCGGAAAAACAGGGAGACGGACACCTGAAAAGCTGGCTGGAATTTGATCATGAAGCACAAAATGAGAAATCCGTGCTCAGCATTAAACAGGATGTAAAATTGCTGAGTCCGAACATCGTACCCCTGGGCGGAAAGATATTGCCGGAACTGTTTGAGCGCCGCGGACTGAACCCGGATGATATTACCTGGTACCTGCCGCATATGAGCAGCAACTTCTTTAAAGATAAAATATACGAAGAGCATATCAAACTGGGGCATCATATACCCTATGAAAAATGGTTTGTGAACCTGAGCCAGGTAGGGAATGTGGGTGCGGCTTCCGTGTATTTTATGGTGGACGAATTGTTCAACAGCGGCAAGCTGAAAAAGGGGGATAAAGTGTTCCTGCTGGTGCCGGAAAGCTCCCGTTTCAGCTATATGTATGCCTTGCTGACGGCGGTATAAAAATCTAAATACCTAAAAATCAGAAGTGGAGAACGTTTTGTTTTTCACTTTTTTATTTCGGTCTGTAAAGCCGCGGAATTTTAAACATCCTGTACGGTTTCATTCCGGACTGGTTCCGGACAGACAAAAAACGCTTTTTCCTTAAAATTCTTAACTTCGTAGGAAAGGAATTTATAATGACAACAGCGGCTATCAGGAATAAATTGCAGGACTATATACGTTTTGCTGATGATAAAAAAGTGAAGGCGATATATACCCTTTTGGAAGAGGAGATCACAACCGAATACCAGTGGTTTGAAGATAAGGAATTTGTGGCGGCATTAGACAAAGAATATGAGGCTGCTGTGTCTGGAAAAGCCAAAACCCACTCCTCTTTTGAAATTCAGAAAGAATTACAGCAGCTGAGACACAAGAGGATAAAAGCGAAATGATGGGGTATCAGGCGGAGTATTCTAACCGGGCCAGAAGGGAGTTTATAGAAGCCTGGGCATGGTATGAAAAGCAGCAGGCTCAGTTAGGAGACCGATTTGAGAAAGAGATATTCCAAAAAGTTAAACAATTAGAAGAAGCGCCCAAACGATACCCTAAAAGATATCGTTTATATCGTGAAACTGCAATTGATGTATTCCCCTATTTAATCATTTACAGACTCGATGAAAAGTCAAACCGGTTAATCATCGTATCTGTATTTCATACGAGCCGCAATCCTGCAAAAAAGTACGGAAAAAAATGAAAAAAGAAGAGATCCCGCAAGACAATGGAGCCCTTGGCAAGATCGCCAAAGAGCTTACATATGTGGTTGATGAAAACGGCAACTACTCCACGGGACAGAGCACCGGCTGGGAGGTAAAAACCGAAGCCCTGAATGTGGCCTGGCAGGATGTAGAGGCGAAGATCGAGGCGGCCAAACAAAAAGTGCTCTCCGGTGCCGCCAGTCCTATCCTGTATTTTATGGAAAAAAAGATCATGGACCTGAATATCCTGGCCTCTTATACCGGCTACTGGAAATGGACGATAAAAAAACACCTGACCCCGACCGGTTTTCAAAAACTTCCGGAAAATAAACTGAAAAAATACGCGGCACTTTTTGAAGTGAGCGTGGAGGAATTAAAAAATCCGTTTAAACAAAGTGAATAGGGAACAGCAGGTAGCAAGCGGGATGGATTCCTGTACCTGCTATTTACCATTCACTTCTCACTACATATAAACAACACACTTGGAACTTCAGACATCAAATTTCAAACATCTCCAGGCGGCTCATTGCGAGAATGGCGTTACTACTGCGTTACTGGGTCATTATGGCGTACATAAATTAACCGAACCCCTGGCCTTTGGCATTGGCTCGGGGCTGTTTTATATCCAGCTGCCGTTTATGAAAGTAAACGGGGGTCCGGCCATTTCGTTCCGTACCATGCCGGGATTGATCTTTAAGCGCACCTGCAAGTCGCTGGGGATACCGGTAACCCGGAAAAAATACAGCTCCCGTCAAAAAGCCATGGCCGACCTGGACGAACGGCTGGCGGCCGGAAGACCCACCGCCTGTCAGGTGGGCGTATTTTATCTCACCTATTTTCCGAAAGAATACCGCTTTCATTTTAACGCGCATAACCTGATCGTGGTAGATAAACAGGATGATAACTATGTGATCAGCGATCCCATTATGGAAGGACTGGTTACCATGAACAGTTATGAACTGGAACGGGTACGTTTTGCCAAGGGAGCTTTTGCCCCGCGGGGTCAGCTCTACTACCCCGGCGACAATTTAACAGAGGCCACCGATGAGCAACTGCGCAGGGCCATTATTACCGGTATCAAACGCAACTGCCGGGATATGCTGCATATTCCCGGTTCGTTCGGTGGTGTGAGCGGTATTGCGTATACCGGCAGGCAGATTAAAAAATGGAAAACCAAACTGGGAGATGAAAAAGCCCGCAGTTATCTGGCCCAGCTGGTGCGGATGCAGGAAGAGATCGGCACCGGCGGCGGCGGCTTCCGGTTTATCTACGGCGCCTTCCTGCAACAGGCACATCCCTATTTAAAAAATGACGAACTGTTTGATATCTCCAAACAATTTACCGCTACCGGTGATAAATGGAGAGATGCGGCCATCCAGGCCTCAGGCATCTACAAAGGCCGGCTGAATACCCAGGCCGATTACGACAATATGGGCGACCGGCTGATTGAAATATCCGCGCTGGAAAAACAGGCTTTTCAACAATTGAAAGCACTGATCGGAAAAGTAAAGTAATTGCTGGGCATGAGCGCGGCAGGTATGCAACAATTCCTGAAACAAGGTGTTATCCCTAAAAATACGCGCTGTGGAAGCATCAAAAAAGAAAATAGTATCCAATGCACTCACGATTGGTCTGCTGGCTTTTGCAGTGGCGCTTTTTGTCTTCCCGGAATTTAAAGCATGGGCCATCCGCGGACTGATGAAAGCGGGCTTTTTTCAGCCCCAGGTCACGGCCAACAACGTCCCGGCATCTGAAGCCGCTGCAGCATCCGTACAGTTTGTCGCCGCAACCGGCGAAACCCACACCCTGAAATCCTTAAGAGGAAAGGTGGTGTTCATTAACTTCTGGGCCACCTGGTGCCCGCTCTGTATTGCGGAAATGCCCGCCATCAATGAATTGTACACTTCTTTTAAAAACAATCCCGCTATAGTTTTTCTTTTGGTGGATGCCGATAATGACCTGCCCAAAGCTATGGCCTTCCTGAAAGAGAAACGGCTCGGGCTTCCGGTATCCTCCGTCCGGGGAGCAATACCGACCTCCTGGTATAATGGTACCCTGCCCACCACGCTTGTACTTGACAAAACAGGAACCCTGGTCTATCACCACGAAGGGGTTGCTGATTATAACAGTAAGAAATTCCGGGAGTTTTTGGAAGGGTTGGGGAACTGAGAACCGAGACATGAGGATGGAGAAAGCTGGTGAAAGCTAAAAGCTGTTATCCACAAACACATAGCGCCCGGATCGCACGTCTCAAATCGCATTCCGGTAACCAGACCTCAATTCTTATATCCCGCAACACAAATTAACGTTTCCCCATCCGTGCATTCGTGGCATTTGGCTAAATTTGCTTCATGTCGCATACATCATCCCAGTTTCAAAAGAAAAGCAAGGAAAAAGCCTACGACCGCGAGCACCGGAACGTGATCAATTTCAATATTTCCCGGTACAATGCGGCCGTGCCGGGCGGACAGGCACAGTTTGCCGACCTTAACCTGGCGCGGGAACGGGCCAAGAATTTAAAATGGAAGGCGATCGAAGTGCTGGACCAGACCCTTGAAAATTTTGAAGCCAATATCACAAAACGGGGGGCCAAAGTGATCTGGTGTGAAGATGCCAAACAAGCCAATGAAGTGATCCTCGAGATCTGCCGGCAAAAGAATTGCAGAACGCTGGTAAAAAGCAAAAGTATGGTGACCGAAGAACTGCACCTGAACGACCACCTCGCCAAACATAATATTGAAAGTGTGGAAACCGACCTGGGGGAGTACATCCAGCAGCTTGCCGGCGAGCCGCCCTACCATATCGTAACACCTGCCATGCATAAAAGCCGCGGGCAGATCGCCGAGCTCTTTGCAGAAAAACTGGGCACCGATCCCAACGACAGTGCCGAGCAGCTGACCCTTACCGCCCGCGAAAAATTACGCCGCAAATATGCAGAAGCTGAGGTGGGTGTTACCGGCGCCAATTTTATCATTGCAGACATCGGCGGTATCGCCATTACCGAAAATGAAGGCAATGCCCGGCTTAGCTGCTCCATGCCTAAAACACATATCGTTGTAGCGGGTATTGAAAAAGTAATCCCATCGATGACGGACCTGGCCCTTTTCTGGCCGCTGCTCAGCAGTTTTGGTACCGGTCAGCGTATCACCTCCTACAGCACCATTGTAACCGGTCCCCGGCAGGAAAATGAAGCGGATGGCCCCGAGGAAATGTATGTGATCCTGCTGGATAATGGCCGCAGTAAAATGCTGGCGAACGAAAAAGCGCGTGAGGCGCTGTATTGCATCCGCTGCGGTGCCTGTCTCAATGCCTGTCCGGTTTATAAAAATATCGGTGGACACACTTATAACACTACTTATAGCGGCCCCATCGGCTCGGTGATCACTCCGCAACTGAAAGAGATGAAGGAATGGAAGCACCTTAGTCATGCCTCTTCCCTTTGCGGTAACTGCACAGAAGTATGTGCTGTAAAGATCAACCTGCACGAGCTGTTGCTGGAAAACCGCTATGAAGCGGTTGAAGAAGGCTATGCACCGCTGGTAGAAAAATTTTCGTGGAAAATGTGGAAGACAGCCATGCTCAAACGCAGTATGGTCAATATGGTGAATGGTAATTTCAAAAGCACCTTCATCAATATGGTGGCCGGAGCCTGGACCAAAAACCACAGCAAGCTTCAATTCCCCAAAAAATCATTCAACGAACAATGGGAAGAACGGAAGAAACAGGGAAAAGCCTGATAGAACACCCAAATTCGTTTCCCTGTAGTTCAAAATCCTCATAGGTTTTGTCCCGGCCTGGTGCAGGTGGCAGCTTCCTTGCGTCGCACACTTGTGCTGCAGTGCTGGCTTCAGCAATATCGGCTTCCGGAACAGGGATAACGGAAGCCGTAAGCGGCCTTATATGAACCGTGCTTACGGCACTCCTGCTTATGTTGCCAGTTTTCGTTCCGGAATAAATTCCGGGTTTTTAAAACCGGGCCGGACCTACGGTCCTTGTTTGTCAACAGTAAGAAGTAGGCGCCTTTATAAACAGATTGAAAACCAGAGAACCTGAAGCAGCGCTTCGTTTATTCTCTTACGATAAGCTTCAGTTCGTCGCAAGATGTGAAAGGACCAGGGAGAGTCATCGGCTCGGTCCATCAATTAGTTTGCAAGGATCAACAACAGGCGAATGACATCGCACCCCCAAATAGGGCCGTACCGGCTGCTGTCTCTTCAAAGTATCCTAAAGTCATTTTCTCAGAACGGAGCCAAAAAAAGAGGCAGCGCCTCGTTTATATTTCAGCGATGAACTTCAGTTCGTCGCAAGGTGTGAAAGGACCAGGGAGAGTCATCGGCTCGGTCCATCAATTAGTTTGCAAGGATCAACAACAGGCGAATGACATCGCACCCCCAAATAGGGCCGTACCAGCTGCTGTCTCTTCAAAGTATCCTAAAGTCATTTTCTCAGAACGGAGCCAAAAAAAGAGGCAGCGCCTCATTTATATTTCAGCGATGAACTTCAGTTCGCCGCAGGATGTGAAAGGACCAGGGAGAGCCATCGGCTCAGTCCATCAATTAGTTTGCGAGGATCAACAACAGGCGAATGACATCGCACCCCCAAATAGGGCCGTACCAGCTGCTGTCTCTTCAAAGTATCCTAAAGTCATTTTCTCAGAACGGAGCCAAAAAAAGAGGCAGCGCCTCGTTTATATTCCAGCGATGAACTTCAGTTCGTCGCTGGATGTGAAGGAGCCGATGAGAGCCGTCGGCTCGGCCCATCGGCCCATCAGCTGCGATAGAGCGCCTGAAAGATCAGTAGCCGCAGGCCTATAAGCAGACATTGTCTGCAAATGCCAATATTCACCTTATTTTTGAGGGGCAAATATGTTGGTATACTGTGTACATATCACCCCGCGGTTGCGGTACATCACCCGGTTCTTTTCAACGGAAACGGGCACAACAGAATGGCAGCTTACGGATGATCCGGAAATGTTTCTGCTGGAACAGGGTGCCAAGATCAATTATTCCACAGACACAATGGATACACGCTGCCTGCACATGCTACCTCATGGATTGCTGTCACAGACGGGCATTCAGCAGCAGCCGGTCAATGTTACGCAGCTGAACGGCCAGCCCGTCTTCTTTCAAACCGGCGGGGCATTGGGCTTTGATCTGTTTGCCGCGGCTTTTTATTTGCTGAGCCGTTATGAAGAATACCTGCCTTTTGAAAAGGACCGGTACGGGCGGTTTGCAGCAGCACAATCCCTGGCTCAAAAAAACGGCTTTTTAAAAACCCCGCTGATCAATCACTGGACCCGGCTGTTAAAAGAACAACTCACCGCCTTATTCCCGGGCGAACAGTTCCGCGAAACCGTCTTCCAGTTCATTCCCACCTATGATATCGATATGGCCTGGAGCTACCGGCACAAGGGCATTTGGAGAAATGGGATCAATTTTATCAAAGAAGCGGTCAGCCTTCAGCTATCAGCTGTCCGCAAACGTTTTAAGGTATTAACCGGAAAAGAAAAGGATCCCTTTGATGAGTATGCCTGGCTGAACCAACTGCATCAACAATACCAGCTAAAACCCTATTATTTTTTCCTGGTCGCGGAACAGCGCAACAGCTGCGATAAAAATATTTCGCCACATAACAA
The DNA here is from genome assembly GCF_020034665.1 of Niabella beijingensis. Taxonomy (NCBI): domain Bacteria; kingdom Pseudomonadati; phylum Bacteroidota; class Chitinophagia; order Chitinophagales; family Chitinophagaceae; genus Niabella; species Niabella beijingensis. Next base: position 1,696,679 of record NZ_JAIQDI010000001.1, read on the forward strand.
AGCAATGAAAGCATTGATTGCCGATCAGGCGATCCGTTATCCTGTTGGCCTGCATCCTTCCTGGCAGAGCAATACAACTCCTGCCATTTTAAAACGAGAAAAGGAGCTGCTTGCTGCTGCTACGGGCACGGCTATCAATGCCTCACGGCAACATTTTTTAAGGCTTTCCTTCCCCGAAACCTACCGCAACCTGCTGAAGACAGGCATCCTTTTTGATTTTTCCTTGGGCTACGCCGATGATAACGGCTTCCGCGCTTCTGTGGCGTCGCCCTTTTGCTGGTATGATCTTGATGCAGAAGCTGCCACGGATCTTTTGATCTTTCCTTTCTGTTTTATGGAAGGCACTTCTGTTTTTTATAAAAAGGATGACCCGGAAACAGGACTGGCAGAACTGCGGCAGCTTTACAATGAAGTTAAAAAAGTGAACGGCTTTTTCAGCATGATCTGGCATAACTCTTCCTTTACGGAGGAAGGCGTTTTTAAGGGATGGAAAAATATGTATGAGACCTTTTTAAAAGAGCGCGACAACAGCACTATCAAATAAAAGCTTATCCCTTCTTCTATTGTACCACTACTTCGGTTTTACCGGAAATTTTTTCAATATGACAACCATTGTTTTTAACCATATAAGGCTCGTTTACGATGGTTTTGTCATTTTTGATACCAATGAACCGGAGCTCCGTATTCTTCTGTTCCGGTAAAAGTTGCAGTTGACCATCCGTTACTACTGCATAATAGCCATTACCGGCATCCGGTATCGTATTGTTCGCATGAAAAGTAACATTACTGCCAACAATACGGGTGTAAAACGTGTCCAGCTTTACCGTTTCACCGGATACCGACCGGAGTTTCACATTAAGGAACCGGTACTCCTCAGTGCACATCCTGTCTGCAGGTACGGACCTCCTTTCACAGGCGCCCAGCGCCACTATCGTCAATAAAAGCACCATCGTTATTTTCATATCAGACCTTTTTTTAAAAAACGTAGATCGGCACCAAAACGCAACGGACACCGTCTTTTTTCAATGCAAAAGGGAGTAACAAGACTGATACTCCCTTCTTTAAACCTTATCTAAACCTTAAAACTCAAACTCTGCTATCAGGGTCTGGCCGTTTGAACTGCTGGCCTGGCTGCCCCTTGCATCCTGGAACACAACGATCTTCCGCTCTTCCTTGCCGGAGGCATACCGCAGGAACACTTCTGCCATCAAGGTGGGCGGTCCTGCAACAGTAACCCGGCGTTCCCCGAAAAAATTGGTTTTGATCTGGTACTTTCCTTTAACCGCTTTTTTCAGCAGGAATTGTTCCGGGCCAAAGCCATCTGTAAAATCATCGCTGATCCGTCCCCCCAGACTGGTCTCTTTGCTGCCATAATAACATTCTTCGTTTCTTGGATCGGTAACGTGCAGGTCAATGTCCATATTGTCCATGTTCCAGTTCAGCACCACGCGTATATCCACCGGTAAGTCATATAACAAGGCTTTATCGATCTTTGAAGTGCTTACGCGTGCGCCATAACGGCTGGCAATATTATTAAGTTCCATCAGCAGCACTTCTTCAATACCGTTGTCGCGGTTCATGGACTCTTCTGTATAGGTTTGCGTCAATGCCGCATACAGGGTATCCAGGGCCTGCTGGTATTTCCCGTTGTCCTGCAAGGCCAGCGCATAGTCGCGGTAGCTCTGCGGATCCATCGGACGCCAGTCCAATACCTTCTTTGTAATGATCAGCTCCTTATCATATTCTCCGTATTTTTTCAGCAGGTAGGCTACTGTTTTATACAACTCCGCATCTTCCAGCTCCAGCTCCACCAGGTTGCTTACGATGCTTACTGCCAGCACGGCTGCCTTCTTATCGTAGAACCAGTTGGCCATATCAAAATAAAAAGAAGGTGTTGTCTGATAGGTCTCCCGCAGCCGCAGGTAGACCTTATAGGCCGCATCAATAGTTGCAGCTGCATCCATTTGCTTCAGGTAGGCCGCATCACTTTTAATGTCAATGGTCCGTACCTTTCCTTTCGGAGCGCTATAGCCGGCTACAACTACTTCTTCCAGTTTGGCATCAGCACTTATCCCCGCCACTCTTCCCTGAAGAAACCCGGATGTATTGGCAGCAGGCACCTCCTTCAGTTCCTCTCCGGAAACTACCCGGGCGCGCCCATCAGCAGTTGCGGCTGGTGCGACAGTGGTTTCATACATCACCTGGGTATCCGGCACCGGCCGGGGTGGGGTAAATTTCTTTATTGATCTTTTTACAGGATAACTGGTATTCCACCATTCCTTCAACTCCTTCATACGTTCGCGGGCTGCTTCCCGATAATCGCCCCAGGCCGCGTCCTGCGCTTCTTTTCTCGATTTTACCAGCGCCTTATACTCCTGTAACAATTCGGCGGGCGGTGTTATTTTATACTTTACATAGTCTTCCACACTTTCCAGGACAATCAGACTGGTATTGGCAGTAACAATGCCAAACTCTTTTCCCAAACGGGAAATGGCGTCTTTGTTCTGATCGTAAAATGGTTCGAGTTGTGCCAGTTGCTGTTGCGCCCAAAAAGTTTCAATGGTCCAGTCGCCGGCGGTTTGCCGGGCATCCAGTGTAACAGGGATTTCTTTTTCCACCTTGTTGCCATAACCGAATTGCAGGGTGATGGTCACCGGCAATTTACGGGCGATACCCGTGATCATCAGGTCTCCGCCGGAAACCACTGCTGTTGCTGGGTTGACGCTGGTAACATCATATAAATATTTTACACCTAAAAAGCGGTAAGGCTTATTGAGCACCTGCGTCGCGGCTGCATCGCCTTCTGTCTGGTTGAGATTGATCAGCTGTCCTCCGGTACTGTTACTGTAATATTGCAGTTTGCTGTAGTTGGCCACCGGTGTGGCTACTACGGTATACACCGGCCTTGCCGGCAGACGGCTCCATTCCCCGAAGTTGGAAAGGCCGTCCGTAAAGAACAGTATGTCCCCACCTCCGGCCAGGGATGCAGGAATGGTGCTGTAATCCGTGGCGCCATCGTAAGTCATTTCATCCACAGCTTTCAACAATGCTCCGATGGCGCCATTGGATACGGTGTAATCACCCACTTTTTTGGTGGTGGTAGCAACGGCATACAGTGTAACATTTATATTGCTTTTGGTTGCAAACAATTTTTCTAAAAACGCTTTTTCTTTCTGATGATCGCGTTTTAATCCACTCAGCGAATTATCCCATAAAATGGTAACCTGCTGCAGCGGTCTGGCTACAGGCGCCGGAGGTGTTATATGTACATTGGTTAAAAAATACCAGGAACCGGCATCCTTTTTTTTCACAAGGGTTTTGGGCGCATCTGCCTGTTGGGGGAATGCTATTTTTAAAGATTGGGTGGGGGTGAAGTTTGATTTATTGACGGAAGCCTTCCACACATTTCCTTTTTTCTCAAAAACAAAACTGCCATCGGGCTTTTCAGCAAGCTGTGGTACATCAACCGTTTCATATACGCTGGCCGACAGGGAAAAGGAGCCGATCTCTTTATTTGCCAGCGGAAGATGATAAACCAGCTGACCATTGCTGTTGCGCAGCTCCTGATTGTAAGTGATCTCAATGGTCCGTGCTCCATTCGGGTTGAGCGGATATATACGGGTCCTGAAATTATTGCCTTCAGTTTTTTCCAGGATTCCGGGATCCACCTGCCGTCGTTCGATGCTTTCAAAAACTGCTGTAGCCTTCTCTTTCTCCACGGGTACGGCCTTCCGCAGTACACCGTTGATGTCCAGTGCAAAGCCGCTTACACTTACCCCTTCAGGGAGGGGAAAGGTCAGCCGGCCTTCTTTCAACCGGGCGGAACGGTTGTAAAAACTCATACGCATCGTTGTAGTGGCAATGTTTCCAACGATCTTTATATCGGCTGAAAGCTGCTGCAGTATTACTGTTTGATCGGGGTGGTATTTCCCGTTCTCCTGGATCTCCATTACCGGGATCTGTGCCCGGGTAAGAACGGCTACAAATAATGCAAGGGGTGTTAATACAAGCTGGCGGATCCGTTTACTGTTCATCTTATTGGCTCTTTTGGGTATAAGATGCAGAAACAGGGATATTACATAATGACCCGTAATTTTATTTTTCCGGTGCAGGCAGAACAATTGTCCGTATAAAAAAATAAGATCAAAAAAAATTTGATCTTATTTTAAAAATTCTGCAGGTGAAGCGATCTGTTACGATTCGCAGCTGCTGCACACGGTAAGGGTGTTCACCAGCTCCTTGGAAACACTTTGGCTGCGCTGATAGTACAGGGTCTTTACACCCAGTTTCCAGGCTTCGATCAGCAATTTATTTACTTCTTTTACAGGCAGACCCGGAGGAATGTTCAGGTTCAGACTCTGTCCCTGGTCTACAAATTTCTGCCGGATGGAAGCCTGCTGAATGATCTCCAGCTGACTGATCTCGCGGAAGGTCTTGAACACATCTTTTTCATGTGTGGTCAGTCCTTCCAGATGCTGTACACTGCCATGGTTCAGCATAATACTGCGCCATACATCTTCCGTGTCCATCCCTTTTTCTTCCAGTAATGCCTTGAGGTATTTATTCTTGCGGATGAAATTTCCTTTTGACAACCCAGCTTTGTAATAATTACTTACAAAAGGCTCGATACCGGGAGATGACTGCCCCAGGATGGCCGACGAAGAAGTGGTAGGCGCAATGGCCATTACAGTGGTATTGCGGCGACCGTATCCTTTCAGCAATTCCGGTTCGCCGTAAATACGGGCCAGCTCCATGGTTGCCTTTTCTGTTTTTTCGTGCAGTTCAGTAAAAATAGAATGGGTCAGTTGTTTGGCCTTCATACTTTCGAACGCGATCATATTGCGTTGCAGGTAAGAATGCCAGCCCAGCACCCCCAGTCCCAGCGCCCGGTGCCGCTTGGCAAAGCGGTTGGCATTGGCCAGGTAGTGGTTGCCTTCTGTTTTTGCGATAAATTCCTGCAACACCGCATCCAGGAAAAATACGGCCAGCTTGATGGCATCAGTATCTTTCCACTCATCATACAGTTCCAGGTTGAGCGAGGAAAGACAGCAGATAAACGATTCATCTTCCGTGGAAGGCAGCATGATCTCCGAGCACAGGTTGCTGCCGTTAACTGTAAGATTAAGATCCTTGTAGACCTGGGGTTTGTTCTTGTTCACATTATCCGTATAGAAGATATACGGCAGTCCTTTCTGCTGGCGGCTTTCCAGTACCCGTGCCCATATTTCCCTTTTTGCAATATCACCGTCGATCATTTCCTGCATCCAGTAATCCGGTACGCAAACGGCATAGAACAGGTTCTGAATGGGGTGACCGATATCTTTAATATTCAAAAATTCTGAAATATCCGGATGGTCAATGTCCAGGTAAGCAGCAAAAGCCCCGCGGCGCACGCCCCCCTGTGAGATGGTGTCCATTGCCGTATCAAACAACCGCATAAAACTCACCGCACCACTGCTTTTTCCGTTATCCGTAACCGCGCTGCCCCGTCCGCGCAGGGATCCGAAATAGGCAGAAGTTCCTCCGCCGATCTTGGTCTGCATGATCACCTCGCCCAGTTTATGGGTAATGCCCTCTATATTATCCGGCATGTGCACGTTAAAACAGGAAATAGGCAATCCCCGCTCCGTACCCATATTGGCCCAGATGGGGGAACTGAAACTCATCCAGCCGTTCTCCACCATTTCCTTAAACGCCTCCTTTAATTCCGGTTTATACAACCGCTGGGCAGCCGCCGTACATACACGATCAATCGCGGTTTCCACAGTTTCTCCATATAATAGATAGCCCCTGTTTAAGATTTGCTCACTTTCTTCGTTTTTCCACCAAAGCCTTTCCATATAATAATTTATTGTTTGAGGTTGTTTATTTTAGGTTGTCTTCAATTATTGCTATTACCTACTGTTAAAAAAGATCGTTGTAGGTAATGCTCTTGTCGTGCTTGGTGTATTCCACCGGCCGTTTTGCAAAGAAATCATCCAGGCTGTTGGCAAAGACCTCTTCTTCAAACCACTGCATCGGGCGGTACTCTTCCAGTGTTACGTTAAATTGCTTGGGAAAGCCCAGTTTTTCAAAACTCTCGTCCACCCGGAACTTCATAAAATTGAGCAGGTTCGTTTTATTGATCGTATCGATCTCTCCTTCGGAAAAAATCCAGTCGATAATGCGTCCTTCTACTTCTATAGAATCCCTTACCAGGGCCATGATACGGTATTCCATAGCCTCATCGATCAACTCCGGGTATTCCTCCCTGATTTTATTGATCAGGTACACACCGGCATTGGCATGGATCTGCTCGTCCACCGAGGTCCAGGCAATAATATTGCTTACATTCTTCATCAATCCGCGGAAACGCGTAAAGGAAAGAATAATAGCAAACTGGCTGAACAGGGAAACGTTCTCGATCAATATGGAGAACAGGATCAGTGATAGCGTATATTCCTTGGGATCTGAAGATTTTGCGTCCCTCAATGCTTCAGAAAGGTATTTGATGCGTTCTGCTATCACGGGTTCTTCTACCAGTTTGGAAAACTCATCATTGTAACCCAATACTTCCAGCAATCTTGAATAGGCTTCAGAGTGGCGGAACTCGCATTCGGCAAAAGTACTGCCCAGCCCATTCAGTTCCGGCTTGGGCATGTGGTTGTACAGGTTGCCCCAGAACGATTTTACTGCCACCTCGATCTGGGCGATCGCCAGCAGGCTGTTCTTTATGGCGTTCCGCTGCGCTGTATTCAGGTGACTGTGAAAGTCCTGCACGTCAGCAGTAAAATCCACTTCCGAATGTACCCAAAATGATTTGTTGATCGCTTCTGTGAACTTCAGTACCTCCGGGTACTCAAAGGGTTTGTAGTTTACACGTTTATCGAATAAGGCCATATATAAAATATTGTTTTTCTTTAAAAATCGGTCCGTTCAGTGCAGAGTACAGAGACGACGCTATCCCTTGGAAATAAGATTATTTCCTACCGGAATAGGCACGCTGCTTTCCGCACGAAAGCATCGCATAATGATACAGGGGAGGCTTTTACTGGTAATACCTGCCTGGGATGATTTACCAAAAAAGCCGACTACAAATTAATTATATAAAATTGAGATGGGGTAAACTTGTTATACACAGGTTGTGGAAATATTTTGTCACCTGCTTTGAAGTTTCCCGATACGACTGTCCAGCAAATTTCTTATCTTATCCACTGCGCCGTTAAAGGCATGATCAACCGTGTCTGCAAAATGCGTCACCGCTTCGGCATGCATATTACGGGGACGTACTTCTATGGTACAGCGTTTATCATGGGTACCGCTTTTACCGCTGTTCTCGTCTCCAAAAAACACTTCAGCAGTCGTTATATATTCGCTAAACCGATGTAATTTTTTCGTTAATTCTTCGTTCACTTTTACAACAAAAGCTTCTGATGCCGTAAAGTTGTTATCTGTGTTCAAACGTATTTCCATAGCGTGATGATTTGATCTATAAGTACTACAATTCCGGACGTAAAAAGTTGATGACAGCGCATTGAGAAATGAGATTTGAGACCGCAGATTCAGGGACAGAATCCGGTACCCGATTCCCGGTTCTCCAATCTCCATTCTTGCCTCCCAATTCTCAGCCCTTATTAAGCTTCATATTTCTTAAAAACAGAAGTAGCGATATGCCCCCCAAACCCGAAGGTATTGCTCATAGCATAACGGACCTGTTTTTGCTGCGCTTCATGCAGGGTAAGGTTGAACGCATCTTTATATGCCGGCTCTATTGTTTTGGAGTTGATGGTAGGCGGTACGATATTCAGCTCCACCGCTTTGATACAGGCAATGGCCTCTACCGCCCCTGCCGCTCCGAGCAGGTGCCCCGTCATTGATTTTGTAGCACTGATATTGAGCGCTGTACCCGTGCCAAATACCCGCTCCGCAGCTTTCAGCTCGCTCAGATCGCCCTGTTGGGTAGAGGTCGCATGCGTATTTAGGTAATCGATCGCTTCCGGCCCGATGCCGGCGTCTTCAAGGGCGGCCAGCATTCCCAGGCGGGCACCATCACCATCCGGATGGGTTCCGGTAAGATGATAGGCATCCCCTGCCATACCCCCACCTACGATCTCTGCAATGATCGGCGCACCCCGCCGTTTGGCACATTCCAACTCTTCGAGAATGATCGCGCCAGCACCTTCTCCCATTACAAACCCATCACGTGTTACATCAAACGGCCGGGAGGCGGTAGCGGCCTCCTCATTGTTGGTGGAAAGTGCCTTGGCGGCATTAAAGCCGCCCACTCCTGTTTCATTGATGGCTGCTTCTGACCCGCCGGTGATGATCATATCGGCTTTTCCCCATTTGATATAATTAAATGCGTCGATGATCGCCGTATTTGACGTAGCACAGGCGGAAACTGTAGTAAAATTGATCCCCCTCAGCCCGTATTTGATCGAGATGATGCCCGAAGCAATGTCCACGATCATCTTGGGGATAAAGAACGGATTGAACCGCGGCGTACCATCGCCCTGTGCAAATTCCATTACCTGTTGCTGAAAGGTCTGGATACCGCCGTTGCCGGATCCCCAGATCACACCGATGCGGTCGCGGTTCAGTTCTTCAAAGGTGATACCGGCATTTTGCACGGCTTCGGCCACACTGATCAATGCATACTGGGTGTACAGGTCGTATCGCCGAGCCTCGGCTTTTTCGATATATTGAAGCGGGTCAAAATTTTTCAGCTCGCAGGCAAACCGGGTCTTGAACTTTGAAACATCAAACCTGGTAATAGGTGCTGCCCCGCTAACCCCTTTTACCAGTGATTGCCAAAAGTCATTTACGTTGTTGCCGATGGGGGTCAAGGCACCCAATCCGGTTACTACTACACGTTTCATTTTTTTATTGTTAAATCGTTTACTAATGTCTGTTTTATTGCTCTGAAATCCTGCGTTCCCGTAATCCGGGTCAGTTGCAAAGCAGCTATCATGTTGGTAGTGATCAGCAGTGCTTTTGTCCGCACGGGAACCTCGAAAAAAAATACGCCATCCTCCTTTCCTTCCTCCAGTATTCCTATCAGCCAGTGCAGTATCTGCTGTACCAGCCGGTCAAGCGCTTGCTGCATTTCCGGTTCTACTGTATAAAAATCAGTGGCCAGGGAACCCACCAGGCAGATCTTATCTTCCTCCCGGGCAGCAATATACACATTAAAAAAAGCTTCCAGCTTTTCCATCACCGGTCGGTCTTTCAGTTTTTCCCGGAGCCGGTCCAACCGTTCCCCGTACTCCGCAATGATCGCCAGGCCCAATACGGTTTTTGTAGGAAAATGATAATGAATGGAGGCATTCCTGATGTTCAATGATCTCGAAATATCGGTAAAGCTAAAAGCATTGTAACCCCGCGCCCTTAAAAGGGCATCGCCAATGCGTAATATTTCAGACCGGGTACTCATTCAGCAGTCAAAGATATCTACCTATTAGTAGGTAGACAAATTTTTTGTCGTGCACAAACTACAACAGCTCTCCCTCCCGGCTTCTTTAAGGTCCCGGAAAAGATCATCCAGATAAAAGTTAGAGTATCGGGAAGGCAGTACCTGCGAGAGTAACGTTCTCCCGCAGTATCAGTGCTTGAAATGCCGCATGCCGGTGATCACCATGGCCAGGTTATTCTGCTGCGTGTACTCAACGGAGTCCTTATCTCGGATGGAACCACCCGGCTGAATAAAGGCTTCAATACCTGCCTGATGACCGATCTGCACACAATCATTGAACGGGAAGAAAGCGTCGCTGGCCAGCACGGCACCTTTCAGATCAAAACCGAACTGCTTTGCTTTTTCGATGGCATGGCGCAGCGCATCGATGCGGCTCGTCTGTCCCGCACCTTTACCCACCAGCTGTTTGTTTCTTACCAGCGCAATGGCATTCGATTTTAGATGCTTGCCAATGATATTGGCAAATTCCAGGTCGGCTTTTTCTGCTGCTGTGGTTTCACGGCCTCCGGCTTCTTTCCATTCCGTATAATTTCCCTTATCCTGTTCCTGGATGAGAACACCGTTGAGAATGGATTTTGTCTGAGATCTGGGATTTAAGTCCCGATATCTATCGGGATGAGATTTGAGTTGCAGCAGTATGCGGTTCTTTTTGGATTTTAAGATGTTCAGTGCTGCTTCGTCAAAAGCAGGTGCTATCAGTACTTCAAAGAAGATCTCGTTGATGGCATTAGCAGTGGCTTCATCCACGGTTCCATTGGTTACCAGCACGCCGCCAAAGGCACTTTCCGGATCTCCCGCCAGGGCATCCTTCCAGGCTTCGCTTATTGCAGCACGCGCTGCCACACCGCAAACATTGGTATGCTTGATAATGGCAAACACTACTTCGCCGCCCTGCGGAAATTCGTTGATCAGCTGAACCGCAGCATCCACATCCACGAGGTTGTTATAGGAAAGTTCCTTACCATTGAGCTGGTTGAACAGTTCTTCCAGATTGCCATAAAATGTTCCGGACTGATGCGGGTTTTCGCCATAACGCATGGCCTTAGGACTGTTAACGGATTGAAGAAAATATTCGCCGCTGTTTCCGTTAAAATAAGCAGCAATGGCCACATCATAATGTGCTACGATCTCAAAAGCCTTTGCAGCAAAGGATTTGCGCTGCTCGATCGTGGTTTCCCCGTTCTGGGTTTTCAGCAGTTCTTCCAGACCTGTATAATCTTTTTTGGCGGCTACTACCACCACATCTTTAAAGTTCTTTGCAGCTGCACGGATCATGGAAGGACCCCCGATATCAATTTTTTCGATGATCAGTTTTTCTTCGCTGGTCTGTGCCAGGGTCTCTTCAAAAGGATACAGGTCCACGATCACCAGGTCGATCTCCGGGATCTTATACTCTGCCATTTCCGCTCTATCGGATTCCAGGTCTCTCCTGCCCAGGATTCCCCCGAACACAGAAGGGTGCAGGGTTTTCACACGTCCGCCCAAAATGGAAGGATAGGTAGTCAGCTGCTCTACAGGAACCACTTGTATGCCGAGGTCTTCAATAAATTTCTGGGTCCCCCCGGTTGAATAGATCGTAATTCCCAGGCGGGATAATTCTTTTACGACGGGCTCCAGACCATCCTTATAAAAAACGGAAATCAGTGCAGATTGTATCTTTTTGTTCATAAAACTGAATTGGAATGCTTAATGAGCCGCAAAGGTAAGCGTTCAAAGGGTCATTACAAAAGCTCCTTTGTTCACAACATTGTAACAGGGCACACCCAGCGCATCACAGTCCTGCTGCCAGTAGCGGGCCTTCCAGGCCGGCACGGAGCCCCCGATCACCACCTGCCGGGGCTGCACTACCTCCAGCAGCCGGGAGATATACAGCCGGGGATTCCCGGTAAGGACCACAAGGTCTGCTTTTCCGTACCGGGTTCCGTTCAGAGGCGCATGTATCAGCAATACGGAGCGGCCACCAAACAACAAACGCTCGTCCCCTCTGATATGCCGCAGCGCCTCCGGTTGCCGGAGACGATGACGGATCGCCGAAGGCTCCAGTGTATTTTTTGCTATTGCAGGATCCTGTAGTCCGGCGGTATCCGCAAGGATAAAATGGTCCCGGCCGTTGATAAAATCGATAATGCTGCTTCCGGAACTATTGTACACGATGATCTTGGACTGCCGGTTTGCCTGATAGAAAGAAAGTCCCCGCAGCACGATGAATCCGGATAGACCCAGTACTGCCATCCAAAGCCCTGTCTTTCGTTGTTGCAGTAACAAAGCAACCCCGGCTATAAGAACATACAACAGTAATACCTGTGCCATGCTGATCTGCAATCCCTTCCACAACGCGAAGGGATAGTGTTCCAGGTTCTCGATGATCCGGTTCATCCAGACTATAGCGCCGCGCAGCAATACGCCTGTGGCTGCAGCTATAGCAGGAAACGGTGCCACAGCTACCAGCAGCAATGTTCCGATCAATATCCCGCTCGACAAAGGCACCACCAGCAAATTGGAGATCAGGAAATAAACCGGGAACTGATGAAAGTGATAGATGCTTAGCGGGGTGGTTAAGACCTGTGCAGCAATACTTATTGCAATGAGCTGCCACACCGCATTCAACAGTTTATTCTCTACTGTTATAAGACCATACAGAGGTCTGTAGAAAATAACGATACCCAGTACGGCTGCATAAGAAAGCTGGAATCCCACATCCCACAACCACCAGGGGTTATAACCGAGCAGCAGGAAGGCTGAAGCCGCCAGTGTATTGTATACAGAAACATTGCGGCCAAAATGTTTTCCAAGCAGGATACAGGTAAACATAACAGCTGCCCGAACAATGGAAGCCGCACCACCCGCCAGCAGGCTAAAGGTCCATAATACCGTTAAAACAAGAACGGGATGCAGCCAGCGCGTTTGCCGCCGTTTCAATAGCGGGCCCAGTAAAAGCTCCAGCAACCAGTAAATAAGCCCCAGGTGCATTCCCGAAACAGCGATCACATGTACCACACCGGTATCGGTGTAGGATTGCAGTAAGCTTTTATCCAGATCGTCGCGGTAACCCATCAGCAGGGCCTCAGCCAGCCCTGCTTCCCTTGGTGTTTTTATGTACTCTTTTAAAACAGCAAGAATGGATGCCCTTACCCGGTACAGCCACAGGCTTACGGAGAACGGCTGCGGTCCTTTGATCTTTAAAACATCCTGCCCGGTGAGATATACCTGGTGCGTGATCCCATTGAACCGGGCATAAAGCCTATAGTCGAATGCACCCGGGTTACCCGTACTCCGGATCGTCTGAGGCTCTTTCTTAAACACCAGCCGGTCGCCGGCATTCAATTGCCGGTGACCGGGCTCCTTTTTAAAATAAAGGATCATTTTTCCATTGACCCGGATAACGCTGTCATTAATGATCAGCTGTTTTACCACGGCCGCGGCCTTGTAAGAGCGGCTCTTTTCAACAGGCTGTTCCTCCAGGTCAGTCACCAGGTACATTCCCGGAGCATAATGCCGGCCAAACCAGCTGCGCCGGTTCCCGGTATCTTTAAGCGCTGCAATCAGTATCCCTGAAAAGAAAAGTATCAGCAGGATCAGTACTGTCTGCAGCATCTGCAATTTCAACCGCTGATAACTGCCTAGCATCCGGAACAACAATACCATTAAACCGGAAACCAGGAGGCCGGTCATACAGCCCGTTACAGGCAGCGGATGATAAAAGCAGAACAGGATACCGCAGGCAAACGGAAGCAATAACTTTATAAACGGTGCGCGGGCGAGAAACAGATCAGCGGAGGGTTGCATAGGTGATGTATTAACCACCCTAAGTTACAAAAATATTATATATAATATTTTTTAACTAAATAATAGACCAGTGCCGGCTGGAAGACATCTGCCCTCAGCAGCCATCTGTTAATTGCTTCTCCTCAGACGTATACCTAGCCATACTATTTCTTCAGTGTCTGTTCAAAGAGTTTGAAGATCCGCTTGTATTCGTCGGTCCAGCTTACGGGCTCCACAAAGCCATGGTCTTCCATTGGGTAGGAAGCCAGTTCCCAATTGGCTTTCTTCAGCTCCATCAGGCGCTGGGCCAGCTTCACAGCGTCCTGGTAATGGACATTCACATCCACCATGCCATGGCAGATAAGCAGGTTGCCTTTTAATCCGTTCGCAAAATAAATAGGCGAACTTTTATGATAGGCGATGCTGTCAGTAAACGGTTCGTTGAGGATATTGGAGGTATAGCCGTGATTGTAATTGGCCCAGTCCGTAACCGGCCGCAAGGCTGCGCCGCTGGCAAACACATCCGGTGTTGTAAACAACGCCATCAGCGTCATAAACCCACCGTAAGAACCACCATAGATGCCCACTTTTGCCGGGTCAATTTTATAGGTGTCCGTAAGATATTTTACCGCATCCACATGATCGGTAAGATCTTTCCCCCCCATGTGCCGGTAGATACCGGTACGCCAGTCGCGGCCATAGCCGGCACTCCCACGGTAATCGATGTCCATCACATAATAACCATTATCTGCAAGAAGGTTGTTGAACATATATTCCCGGAAATAGGAACTCCACCATTTATGAGCGTTCTGAAGATATCCTGCACCATGAACAAAAAATACAGCCGGCATGCCGGGCCGGGCATTTTCCGGTTTATACAACCGGGCATACACCGGTGCACCATCCCTTGCCGTAAATGAAATCACCTCCGGGATACGCCATTTGATCTGCCGGTATTCTTCGCTCTGTGCTTTTGTGGTGATCTGCACCGGGTGGGCACCGGGGCGGTTTTCCTGGAGGTAGAGCTCCCAGGGTTTATCAATAAATGAATTCCTGATGGCCAGGTATTTTTCATCCGGTGACAGGCTTACTTCATTCGCTCCCGGAAGTGTGGTCAGCTGTACTGTTTGTCCCGCTTTTATGTTCAGCCGGTAAAACTGTTTTTCGCCGGGATGTATCTGATTGGTAGTAATGTAAAACGATTTTTTATCATTGGAAAGTTTTGCCTCCTGCACTTCATACGGTCCTTTTGTAAGCGCACGTTTTACCCCCGATGTCACATTGTAAAGATACAGATGCGTGTAGCCGGTGGTTTCGCTCTGGAACCAGACCGTTTCATTATCCGTCCACCCGGTAGCGCGGGGACTGATCCCCGGTCCGCCGATCCAGGCATCATCGTGTTGCCGGTCGACCAGCTTCAGGTGCCTTGTTGCGGTATCCATCAGCATCAGCCACCGGTCTTTATTATCGTCTGCATATATATCCAGCAGGGCATAACGGCCGTTTTGCGACCATTCCACACCCCATACATTCACATTGCGAAGGACCGTATCCCGCTTCATCCGCTCCCATTGCAGCGGATAGTCCTTTACAAATGCGGGGATATCCCGGATGCCGGGGATCTGTTCTGTACTGATCTTATAAGCAGTATCTCGTATACGGTCATAAACAAAAAAACGGGCACTTCCCTGCGGGCTGCCCACCTTTGTGCGACCGGGAATGTCTGTGGTATAGCCGCTCTCGGTTACATAATCCGGTACAATGGTTCGTTTCCCGTTTCCTGCGGTGTAAAGCTGGTAAGTCACAAACCGCCCGTCCGGACTGATGTTTGTACCGGTCAGCTGGCCCCCCGCCAGATAAATGGGTTTGGGTCCGGACAGCTCACGGGCCCGCGTATATCCCTCCCCGGCCACCCGTTTGTTGTTCCGCTCCCGCAGCACATCCATGAGGGCCAGCTGTTCTTTTTTCAGCCACGCTTCTTCTGCATTTGTCTTTTTGTCTTTATCAGGAGGCGCATCATTGGTAAAATTGGTCAGTTGTTGCGAAGCACCTGTTGCGATCTCCCAGGAATAAAGGTTCTGACCGCGGGTATAAACGATCCGGGTATCATTAAAGCTGAACACCGGATTATACTCACCTTCCAGCGTCTGCGTAATACGAATGATCTTACCGGCAGGTGCTCTGTAATAAATATCCCCGTCTTTTGTCCAGGTTGCAGCCGACCTGTTGTTACTGTAGCGCAGCAGGGACTCGGATACTGCCCTGCGTTGTTCATTTAGCTGCAGCTTCCGGGGTGTTTTATCCGCAGGTGTAATGCGGTACAGCGAATCGGCAGGTGCCTGTTCCGGGTTCCAGGAAAAAAATAAGGTGTTTCCCTCATTCCCCCAGGCAACATCAGATGGCGATGTGCCCATCCATTTGGGGTCACGCATGATCCGGTCTACCGTCAGTACACCGGGATCGTTCTGTGCCACTGCGGTAACAGCAGCCATCATTGCAGGAACTGCAACGGCCTTTATCAATAATCTCTTCATCCTGTAAAGCAGCATAATTTATTTGATCCCCACTTTTGGTATGTCCCCAAAAGCGTACACTTATGTTATAGTACAAAATTACAGAAGCCGATGCTGTTAGCGGGCCCTTTCTGCTGCACTCTTGTCGCGCTCGGCTTTAAACTCGGAACCGGCTTTCCAGCCGGGCCAGTTATGGCCATAGGCCAGCCGTTTGCCTACCATAAAAAGCAGTTGCAAATCATCCACGGCACCGCTCAGATCCCAGCTGGTATTGTATTCATCGGAAGGTCCGTGATAATGTTGAGTATTGAATGCCTCCTGCATTTTCCTGCCGTACTCTTTATCCTTACCGATCACATCAATACCAAATCCCTGGGCAAGGGCCGGTACGCCGGCTTTTGCAAAACTGAAATGATCCGACCGGAAATAATGTCCCGCCTCCGGCGTGGCGTCATAGGAAATATACCTTCCCAGTTTTTCAGCTTCTTCTTTTAAAAGATCCTCCATTTCCGATTGTCCCTGGCCCACCACCATAATGTCTTTTGTACGGCCATAGTTGTTGACCTCATCCACATTCAGCACCCCTACTGTTTTTGCAAGCGGGTATACCGGATGCTGTGCGTAGTAGGCCGATCCCAGCAATCCCTGCTCTTCGGCGGTCACAGCCAGAAAAACAATGGTGCGTTCCGGCGGTGTCTTTTGACTTTTCCATACCCTTGCAAACTCCAGCAGGGCGGCGGTGCCGCTGGCATTGTCCAACGCCCCGTTATAGATCGAATCGCCGCGGGCATCCGGTTTCCCGATGCCCAGGTGGTCCCAGTGAGCGGTATAAAGAACGTATTCATCCGGGTATTTGCTTCCTGTGATCTTTGCAATCACATTGTGCGACTGACTGCGGGTCACTTTTGTTTTTATACCTGTGGACACGGTGGCATTCAGCTGCTGTGCCCTGAATCCGCGGATATCTGCTTTGGCAATGATACCGGTATCCTGTCCGCCCGCCATGATCAGTTTTTTAGCCGCTTCCATAGTGATCCAGCCCTGGGCATCCAGCAGTTTTTCATCTTTATTGTCCAGCCGGAGCTCCGATGTATGCCAGTTGTTCTGTACCACGCTGAACGGATAACTGGCAGCCGCGGTACTATGGATCACCAGGCAGCCACGGGCACCCTGCCGGGCCGCTTCTTCAAACTTATAGGTCCAACGTCCGTAATAGGTCATGGTTTTCCCTTTGAACAGGGTTGTGTCCCCGTTATTAAACCCGGGATCATTTACCAGCACCATAACGATCTTCCCTTTCACGTCCAGTCCTTCATAATCGTTCCAGTTGTATTCGGGCGCCACCACACCATAACCGGCAAACACTACCGGTACATTGCTGAGGCGGATGACGGAATCCGTTTTGGGTGTGGAAAGTACATATTCATCAAGTCCTTTCAACTCCATGACACCCGAAGCGGCCTGGACCTTCATGACCGGCTCCGGTTCTGAAAGGATATCGATCATCGGCACATCCTGAAGATAACTGCTGCCATTACCCGGTTCTGCACCCAGTTGCCGGAATTGCTCCTCCAGGTAGCCGATGGTCTTTTTCTCTCCTTCTGTAAAAGGTTTGCGCCCTTCAAATGAATCTGCCGAAAGGACCTTAATATGCCGCACAAGACTGTCGGCACTGAATGCCGAAGCATCAGTTTCTCCGTTTTTTGTTTTTTCCGGGGTATTGCATGCAACAAAAGCAAGTGCTGCAATTGCCGCAGTGAACCGCTTATAATACATTTGGGATTTCTTTAAACTATTTTCAGATTAACCTGGACGATCCGCTTTGAGATCTCAGCGTTGCGATTCCGGATCCAGAACGCAGCATTAAAATTTGTGAGCCGATAATGCATCATTGATTGCTGATCGCTACTTCTTACCGATGCGGAACAGTCTTCCCTTCTCTCCGTCGCTGATGGCATAAAGCGCGCCATCTGCACCTTGTACCACATCCCGGAAGCGCTGCTGCTGATCGGCCAGCAGTCGTTCTTCACCCACCACCTTATTGTTTTCGATCACCAGCCTTACAATATGCATACCGCTAAGGGCGCCTATAAACAGATTATTTTTCCATTCGGGTATCAGGTCACCGCTGTAAAAGGTGGCGCCACTCGGAGACACTACGGGGTCCCAGTAGTAGACCGGCTGTTCCAGGCCTTCTTTCTGCGTAATACCTTCTCCAACTTTTTCACCGCTGTATTCCAGTCCGTAGGTGATGGTTGCCCAACCATAATTTTTCCCCGGTTCGATACGGTTCACCTCGTCACCACCCTTGGGGCCAAATTCATCTTCCCAGAGATCACCGGTAACGGGGTGTATGGCCAGCCCCTGCACATTCCGGTGTCCGTAAGACCAGATCTCCGGTCTTGCATCCGGTGTGTTGGCAAACGGATTGCCCGGAGCGGGTTTGCCTTCTTTTGTGATCCGCAACACCTTACCCGGAGCCGCATTCAGCTGCTGGGCCATGGGGCGGGATTTGATGTCTGAACGTTCCCCGGTGCTTACAAACAGGTTCCCTTCTTTATCCCATGCCAGTCTTGAGCCATAATGGAGCTTGCTGGGAAATGCCGGAAGTGCCTGGTAGATCACTGCAGCTCCTTCGACGGTCTTTTCATCGGCTGCCAGTTTTCCTTTGCCCACGGCGGTAAGAGTGCCCGGTGGCACATCCTGCGAAAAGCTCCAGTAAATGATCCGGTTGGTTGCAAAATCGGGATCCGGTATCACATCCAGCAGTCCGCCCTGCCCGTCACTGTTCACTTTTGGCAGACCGGTAATGGGCGCGCTCAATTGCCCCGCCGCAGTGGCTATGCGCAGGGTGCCCTTCCGCTCTGTAATAAGAAAACGACCATCCGGAAGCGTAACGATACCCCAGGGATACACCAGCCTGTCCGAAAGCATTTTTACATCCAGCGGTGTTTGTGTATGTACTCCTTTAATGCGGGTCTGCCCTTCAAACGCCGGTTTATAATCGCTGTTGGGCTTTTTTGTTTCCACGGGATTAGAGGAAGAGTCTGTATTCCCCTCGCCGGGTTTTACCCCATGCGATTTGTTGGAATTACAGGCTACAAGCAGGGACGCCGCCAGCACCCCTGTCAATAGTGGTTTAACATGAAAACTCATTGTGTAATTGTTTTAGACCATTTAAAAATAACACAATTCCTTTTAAAAGAATGGTTTTGTTAACAAAATAGCCGCAGTAACGTTTTATATAAAAATATATTTTCTAAAAAACAGGAGCCGTTTAAAAGCTTTTTACGACTTTTGCGGCTGCAAAACTTTAATTACAGTTTCTTTTGAACAAAAAAGCAATATACGGTATTCTCATTGCGATCATCTTACCGCTTACCTGCTACTTTATCATCAAGCATTACAGCGAACAGGCCGTAGTATTGCCGCAGCGTTTTTTCCCGGACTCCATTAATTCGACATTAAAAGGCGGTAAAAAGGTTTCTGATACCGTATGGCACCGCATCAGCGACTTTAAGCTGACCAACCAGCTGGGAGAAACGGCAACGCTGGATAAATACAGGGGAAAGATCATTGTTGCCGATTTCTTCTTTACCCACTGCCCTACCATCTGCCCTCCGCTCACCATGAACATGCGGCGGCTGCAGGGCTCCATCACCAATTCGGAACGGGTGGGCGACCGTACCAATAATGACGTACAGTTTATTTCGTTCAGCATTGACCCCGAGCGCGACTCGGTGCACCAGCTCAAGGCCTGGGCCGACCGCTTTCAGATCAACCCCCAGCAATGGGATTTGCTGACGGGTGATAAAAAAACCATTTATGACCTGGCCCTGAAGGATATGCGGATCGGGCTGGTGGATGGAAAGGGCATTGATACCAGCTTTATCCATACCGATCATTTTGTACTGATCGATACCAGCCGGGTCATCAGGGGATTTTACCATGGGCTCGACAGTACCTCACTGGCAAAACTTTCCAGGGACATCGTACTGCTGACGCTTGAAAAAAATCCAAATGAAAAAAGTGAGCTTTCCGGACAACTCAATTTCCTGGCTGTGGTGTTCCTGATTGTGGCAGTATTGGTTGGCCTATTCCTGATCGTGTTTAAAAAGAAAAAAAATGTTGACCCCGTCGTGGACCAAAAATGATAAGAAAGCCAAGCTTCTTATTTATACCTTTTCCATTATCGTATTTGCCGTTGTGGTTGCCCTGGGGCGCGTTCAGCTGAATGTACAACCCGGTTTTGATGTACACATCTTTGCCCTGGCCAATGCGGTTATCAACTCCGTCGTTGCCGTGCTCCTGGTTGTTGCGTTATTCGCTGCAAAAAGCGGAAAATATTTGCTACACAAACGGATCATGCTCGTAGCTATGGTACTTTCCATCCTTTTCCTGGTGAGCTATATCGCCCACCACCTGCTGGCGGGAGATACCAAATTCGGCGGCACCGGTGCCATCCGCTTTATTTATTATTTTATTCTCGGCACGCATATTCCGCTGGCGGGCATCATCCTTCCTTTTATTTTATTTACCGCTTACAGAGGTCTGATCGGCGAGTACCCCCGCCACCGCAAGATCGCCCGCATCACCTGGCCCATCTGGTTTTATGTGGCTGTTACCGGACCCATTATTTATATCCTGATCAGTCCGTATTATTAATGCGGTACATCAAATTTCCGTTTATTTTACCACAACCCCATCCATCGACGCCAGCCGGGCAATAATCCCCCATCCGTAAAAATTATTGGCTACCCCAATCAGCAATTCATTGCTACCCTGCTTCAGGTTCAAATCGAAGGTGGCATTTTCAATGGAGATCCGGCCATCCGGTTCTTTGCGCATGCCTTCGAGATAAAGATTCTTATCCGCAAACACCATCCTGCCATTCAAAAACACCCATACCTCGTCACTGAATCCAAAGGCCATTTTCCGTTTCATCGCATCCTTTACATCCAGTGTAGCTTTCAGCCACACCAGCCGCCGGTTCAGTTCGCGGGAACCGCCATATAAACGCGTCAGGTTGATCAGTCCGGCCCGTTCCGCAATAACGGTGCTCCAGGTTACCAGAGAATCGGGTAGGTTCTGCTGGTAGGGCTCTTTTCCTGCAGGAAAATCCAGCGGAGCGCTCGCCTGCCAATTGCGGATATAGCGGGGGTCATTCAGCGTCAGATCAAATCCTGCCTCCGGAGGCAGGCCTTCGGTTTGATCCGGTCTCACTCTTACATTGCTGAGGATCACTTTCCCGTCAAACGCAATGGCTCCATCCTTCGTATTGCCTTCAAGTCGGGATACCCGGAGTGCCGGCTGCTGCATATCGTTCACATAAGCCAGCAGCTGCAACCCGGATACTACCAGTTTTATATGATTCGGCTTATTCAGGAAAATGTCCGCAGCGGCCTGGTATTGCGGCAGAAGATCCCAAAGGTTAACCCCCCTTATAAAAGGCGCATATTGCACTGCATCCGCAGCTGCGGGGTTGCCCGCACGCTGGGCCCTTAAGTAAAAGCATTCCGTTTCCCTCATGTCCTGCATCCGGAAATATACGCTGGTAAAGCCCGGTTCCAGCGGTTCCACATCAAACTCAATGATTCCATTGGAAAATAACAGGTCTCTTGAAGTTACCACATCCGCTGACTGCAATAACCTGATTGCCGGCTGACCATTGTGCCCGACAAAGGAGACCTTTCCTTCTTTATACAACCAGGCCTCCGGTTTCATAGGAATGAGCATTTCGCGCGGGAGGGCTTTTTTTTGAGCAATGCTGCTTATAACAAGCAAAGAAGCGGCAAGTATTAAAACGGCTTTTTTCATTTGTTTGATTTTTTAGGGGTTATTTTCAGGTTCGCAAAGTTTCCATCCGACTGGTGCCCGGTCCAGAAGCCGATCATTTCCCCTTTCCGGTCACCCAATTGTTCCACTACAAGATCCGGTTCCGGATTATTGTTCACATACACTTTTACCTCCGGCTGTTTGATGACCATACGCACATGAAACCATTCATCCGGTTGCGGGGGATGTTTCAGCGCCTGTTCATATTTATCCGGATGTTCCGTCCTCAGCCTTTGCCAGTCGTACTCCGGCAATGAAACGTACTGCACCGAATGGCTTTTCCTGCCGGCATCCGGTGCCTGGAAATTAAACGGCCGGAAATAGATCACGTCCATCGTACGGTTATTTACCCCATGAAAAGCGAGCCCCACAAAGCTTTGCTGCAACACATCCTTTCCTTTTACATCAAACTCAAGGGTGCCATCGCTGAACGCATAACCGGTAAGCCAGGCTACCCCATAGTGCTCTTTTGCATTCATATAAAGACTTATCTTATTTTTTGCATTCTTCATAAGATTTATATTCCGGTTAAATGCGGTAATCCTTTTTTGAGCAACAAGCTGTTCCAGGTCGGGGATGACTGCGTTTGTCTTTTGTGCGCAACACGAGGTTGCAAAAAGTGTAAACAGAAAAATAAAAATCGTTTTTTGCATGAGTTCTATTGATTAAATGTTGAGGTAGGATACCGTGTCGTTTTACCTGGTTTGTTTTATAGCGCTACTGAAAATGCCGGCGGGGATATCATATCCGTCCGATCCGGAAGAAAGCTGCAGGTCCCCTTTTTTCAATCCATCCAGCTCCACTTCATTTAATACCACCGACGCGGTTTTTCGGATACGCTCTTCTTTAAAATTATTTTTCTCAATGGGAAGCAGTCCCCCTGCGGCCCGGTATATGCCGGTATAATGTTTATTATTGGCGATAACGGAATTGCTGAAGGTATATTCCGGGTAGGTATTTTCCGGGCGCAGCCAGAAAAAATTACAATTTGATACAATATTATCCCGGAAAGTAAATGCAGCGGTAAAGGGCCCGAACCATACGGCAGCCTCATAAGCATCGTAAATTATGGAGTGGGTAAGCGAAAAATCTTTTATTCCCCGGAAAAGCAGCAGGGCATTCTTACATCCGTAGAAGATACAATGCTCCACCCCGGTGCCTGGTCCGTGCGCCCATATGGCGCCCTGGATGGGGGCGGCATTCTTTTCTCCGATAAAATAACATTGAGAGATCTTTAATCCGTGACAAAGCGTATCCTCTTTTTTGACCGGATAGTAATATGTTACATCCGGATTGGCGTTGCCAGTGAATTTTAATCCCCGCAGCACCACGTCATTGGTCGCAATCAGCAGTCCAACGCTGTGCGGGAATTTATGGTTCGGGTCATTATTATTACCGGAAACCGACTGGATCACGGGCATCTTTGCCGGTGTCCATGCAGTATCATCAGGCATAACCGCCGCTTCAATGATCAGCCGGCCATCGGATAAATGTGCTCCCTTGGAGGTAATTGTCACTTTGTTCTTAAGCAGGTGCAAACCGGGCGCCAGCCGAATGGTAATGGTTGCCCCCTGCGGAAGCGCTGCTGCTGCATCCGCTGCTTTTTCCAGACTGGCGAAAGGAGCCGCTGAGCTGCCCGGAGCGTTATCACTTCCTTTTACAGGATCTACAAAAAAGAGCTGGGCATCCACCCTGGTATACATAATCAATAGCATTCCGGCCAAGAACAATTTCAGGATTTTCATCTTTCTTTTATGGTTTCGTGAAAAATAACCACACAAATTTGCCCGCACTACCAGAAATTGTAAATTCATACCCTGTTCAAGTTTGTTCAAATCGCGTCACAGCGTCTATTATGGATGAAAACACGGATTATTTATTAAAATGCCGGGAAGCCGTCGAAAAAAAGCTGGCCTGGGGCGATCCATCCGGATGGCAGAACCAGGATTTTGAAAATCTTTCCGAGCAACTCTTTAATGAAACGGGGGTAGTTCTGAGTACCAGCACCCTGAAACGGGTATGGGGGAAAGTACAATACAACAGCAAGCCCAATCTCAGTACGCTGGACGCGCTGGCCCGGTTCATCGGTCATGCCAACTGGAGGGCCTTCACAGCGGCACAGCCCCCTGCGGAGGTCGTGGATGCGCCAAAAAGAAAAAAAAGGGCTGCGGGTAAAAACGCCGTATGGTTCCTTTTGATCGCCACAGGTGCCCTGCTGATCGGGTTCGCTCTTATAAAAAAAACCTCAAAAAAACTCAGTTACGGCACCATCCGTTTTTCCAGCAAACCGGTTACCAGGGGGGTACCCAACACGGTAATATTTGAATACGATGCCCGGCAGTCCAATGCCGACAGTGTTTTCATCCAGCAGAGCTGGGATCCCAGAAGACGGTTCCGGGTGGATAAGGACCATAACCAATACAACAGCACCTATTATTTACCGGGCTATTACCGGGCCAAGCTCGTACTGAACGACTCTATTGTAAAGGAGCATGATGTTTTTATAGAATCCAACGGCTGGATGGGCGCCATCGACCAGGAGCCTGTTCCGCTTTACCTGGGAGAGCGGATCTTTAAAACACCAGGGCAGATGGGGGTAACAGAAAACGACCTGAAGGAGTTGCACATTGATTATATAAAAACAGCACCGAAGGTGATCCTCACCAATGTGAACAGGGACATCAACCTGAACAGCACTGATTTTTCGCTGCGGCTGGAGGTCCAGAATACCTGCAACAATACCAATAATGCAGTTTGCAGAAAAACTGCCGTTACACTCCTGGGTACCGAAGGGGCGATCATGATCCCCCTGGCCCGGATCGGTTGTGTGGGAGAGCTGAACCTGCTGCTTGGTCCGCAACAATTCATACGCGGCACCACAACCGATCTGTCGGCATTTGGTGTTCCCTTCAATGAGCCGGTAACACTGGGCTGTATTTCAAGGCAGGGTACTATAAAAATACTGATCAATGACAAGCCGGTATTTGAAGCGCCGTTTAAAGATCCCATCGGGAAAATAGCCGGTGTCAGGGTCAGTTTTGAAGGCACTGGTTTTATCCGGTCTTATGAACTAAAACCAGCCGGATAATTCTGAAAATCCATTCGTTTCGTTTTATCTTCGCTGCCTGTCATTATTAATTTTTAAACCGGCAAATAACCTGGCATGAATGTATTTGAAGTAAGAGGAGGAAATCGTTTAAAAGGAGCCATCCACCCGCAGGGTGCTAAAAATGAGGCGCTGCAGATCATTTGCGCGGTACTGCTGACCCCCGAAGAGGTCACGATCAAAAACATCCCGGATATCCTGGATGTGAACCTGCTGATCGAATTACTTGCGGAGATGAATGTGGAAGTGAACCGGGTAGACCGGAGCACCTGTGTCTTCCGGGCAAAGGATGTGAATATCGACTACCTGCACAGTGAGGCCTTCCGAAAAAAAAGCGGCAAACTGCGGGGTTCGGTAATGCTGGCAGGCGCCATGCTGGCACGCTATAAAAAAGCCTTTATTCCAAAACCGGGGGGCGACCAGATCGGGCGCCGCAGGCTGGATACACATGTGATCGGCTTTGAAAAGTTCGGGATCAATATCAACCATAATGAGGAAGATGGATTTTTTCACCTGTCCGCCAAAGAACTGAAGGGCACTTACATGCTGCTGGATGAACCTTCTGTAACCGGCACTGCTAATGTGGTGATGGCAGCCACCATGGCTACCGGTACTACCACAATTTACAATGCGGCCTGCGAGCCCTACCTGCAACAGCTTTGCAAGATGCTGAACCGGATGGGAGCAAAGATCAGCGGCATCGGCAGCAACCTGCTTACGATCGAAGGGGTGGATTACCTCTCCGGCACCACACATACCATCCTTCCGGATATGATCGAGGTGGGATCCTTTATCGGTCTGGCGGCTATGACACAAAGCGATATCCTTATAAAAAATGTAAGCGTTCCCGATCTGGGTGTGATACCGAACCGTTTTGAACAGCTGGGGATTAATCTTGAAATTATAGGTGATGATATCCATATACCCTCCCAGGAAAGCTATACCATTCAAAAATATTTTGACGGCGGTGTGCTCACCATTTACGACCACCCCTGGCCGGGCTTTACACCCGATCTGCTGAGTATTGTGCTGGTAACGGCCATCCAGGCGCATGGCAGTGTGCTGATCCATCAGAAAATGTTTGAAAGCCGCCTTTTCTTTGTGGATAAACTCATCGATATGGGGGCCCAGATCATTCTTTGTGATCCGCATCGTGCGGTTGTGATCGGTCTTGGCCGTGAACAGAAGCTCCGCGGCATTACCATGAGCAGTCCGGATATCCGTGCGGGCGTGGCACTTCTGATCGCAGCATTAAGCGCAGAAGGAAAAAGTATTATTCAGAATATCGAGCAGATCGACCGGGGCTATCAGCAGATCGATACCCGGCTGCAGGCCCTTGGGGCAGATATAAAAAGAACACAGAAATGAGTCAGGAGTCAGCTGTCAGTCCCTATAGCTATCGGAACCAGCCGTCAGCGATCAGCGATGGTAAAGCGCCTATCGGGGTCTTCGATTCGGGCTATGGCGGGTTGACCGTTCTTAAAGAACTGGTGAATACCCTGCCGCACTATGACTACCTGTACCTGGGGGATAATGGCCGTGCTCCATACGGCAACCGCTCTTTTGAAACCGTATACGACTATACCCTGGAATGCGTGAAATGGTTTTTTGAGCAGGGTTGCAGCCTTGTGATCCTGGCCTGCAATACCGCCTCTGCCAAAGCCCTGCGCAGCATACAGCAAAACGATCTTCCGCAGATCGCACCGGATAAAAGGGTACTGGGGGTGATCCGGCCCACTACAGAGGTGATCGGTACTTATTCGGAGAACGGGGAGATCGGTATCCTGGCCACAAAAGGAACTGTCAATTCCGAATCCTACCCCATTGAGATTCATAAGTTCTTCCCCGAAACCCGGGTCTATCAGGAAGCCTGCCCCATGTGGGTACCGCTGGTTGAGAACAATGAGATCAATACGCCGGCAACCGACTTTTTTATAAAAAAGAACCTGCATGCCTTGTTTCAGAAAGGTCCTAAAATAGACGTGGTATTATTGGCCTGTACCCATTACCCGTTATTAAAAGATAAGATACAGGAACACCTGCCGATCGATGTAAAACTGATCACCCAGGGGGAGCTCGTGGCAAACAGCCTGGCGGATTATCTCAGCCGGCACCCGGAAATAGAACAGCGTTGCAGCAGGAACGGGCAACAGCATTTTTTTACTACGGATGCCGCGGAAGATTTTGACAACCACGCCACTTTGTTCTTTGGAGCACCCGTAAAGAGCCGGTTTGTGGACCTGAGCCCGGGAAAAGAAACTGTGAGCTGATAGCTTTCAGCTATTCAATTATTCAGCAACTCAAATGGACATAATCACTGAAATATTGGCCCTCAGTTCCAAAAACTAAAAACTTTTCCCTACCTTTGCCATCCTTTCACAAGCCAACGGGAGTGGTGTCCTGTGGTTGAAACTTGAAAATCAGCATGTTCTCCCATGCGCATTCAAAAACTAGTGAAAAAATTAAGATAGTATGAAGCGTACATTTCAACCCCATCGTCGTCGTCGTAAAACCGTTCATGGTTTTCGTAAACGTATGCAAACCGCTAACGGCCGTAAAGTACTGGCAAGCCGCCGTGCGAAAGGACGTAAGAAACTAACGGTTTCTGACGAGAGGAAATTAAAGTAAGCTGTAACAGCTCTTAGAAAAAATTGTAGCTCCGGTAACGGGGCTATTTTTTTGCCCCGTATGCCACCGGTTGTGCAAACGTTTGTTCCTGTTCCAGTCTGCAGATCGTAAAAAAATAGTTGTAAGTTCGGGAATGATGTCGCTTGTAAACCGCTTGCCCGGAATCGTTTTTTGCCTTCTTGCCGGCCTCCATGCTTTTGCGCAACCTGCTGCCAAACACAATCTGAAATTTGATCACCTGGCACAGCGCTGGGATGAAGCCATGCCATTGGGCAATGGGATGCTGGGTGCATTGGTCTGGCAAAAGAGCGACCGGCTCCGGTTATCGCTGGACCGTGCCGATCTCTGGGATGAACGGAAAGCCCTGGATCTTTCAAAACTGAGCTTCAGCTGGGTGGAGCAGCAGGTATTGAAAAAAGACTATAAACCGGCTCAGCAACTGGGCGACTGGCCTTATGACAATGTTCCCTACCCTACCAAATTACCCGCCGCTGCGCTGCAGTTCGATCTGAAAGCACTCGGTCCGGTGGTATCAAACAAACTGGATATCGCTACCGCAATAAATACGGTAATCTTTCAATCCGGTGCTGTTTTCCGTTCCTACATTCATGCCACCAGGCAGGCCGGTTATTTTGAATTTGAAAAACTGCCGGCTTCCGCCACCCGCCCGCTGCTGCCGGAACTGGAGATCCACAATTACAATTCCGGGAAAACGGCTGCGCAAAATGATAACAGCCATGCCGGCGAAGGGCTGGAAAAACTGGGCTATGCCAAAGGAACCGTAACGGCTAACGGCAACAGTATCCGTTATCATCAGCCGACCTATCAACGGCATTACTTTGAAGTGCTGGTACGCTGGACAAAAACCGGGAACCGCCTGACCGGAACATGGACCATTTCCAGCGATCAGCCCGCCCGGTTGCCGGAAACCGATGCAAAAGCAGACAGGAGCAGCCATATCCGGTGGTGGACCCGCTTTTGGCAACAATCTGCCATACAATTGCCGGATGCCGCCGTGGAAAAACAATATTACCTTGAGCTGTATAAGCTGGGTGCCGTAAGCCGCAAAGGAGCACCTGCCATTACCCTGCAGGCCATCTGGACCGCAGACAATGGCAGTCTGCCTCCCTGGAAAGGCGATTTTCATAATGATCTTAATACCCAGCTCAGCTATTGGCCGGCCTATACGGGAAACCATCTTGACGAGGCAATTACCTTTACCGACTGGCTTTGGAAGATCCGTACAAAAAGCCAGCAGTACACCCGCCAGTATTTTGGAGTGGAGGGACTGAATGTTCCCGGAGTGGTGACCCTCAACGGCGATCCTATGGGCGGCTGGATCCAGTATTCTTTATCCCCCACGGTGGGTGCCTGGTGCGCCCAGCACTTTTACTGGCAATGGAGGTATTCCATGGACGACCAGTTCCTGAAGACCCGCACCTATCCTTATATCCATGACGCGGCTGTTTATCTCGAAAACATCACCCGGCTGAAAAACGGGATACGTCAACTGCCGCTCAGCTCCTCACCGGAATACCATGACAACTCCATAAATGCCTGGTTTCTTAACTGGACCAATTATGACCTGGCATTGGCGAAATTCCTGTTCACGGCTGCAGCAGCAACAGCAACAGCTATGCACCTGCCTGCAGAAACCGGTCGCTGGAAAAAAAGACTTTCGGAACTCCCCGCCTACAATGTAAACGAGACCGGGCTCACCGTTGCACCCGGACAAAACATGGAATCTTCCCACCGTCATTTTTCACCGTATATGGCCATTTATCCATTGGCATTACTCGACATCAACAAACCGGAGGACAAAGCCATCATCGAAAAATCATTCCGGCATCTGCAGGAAAAAGGCACCCGCGCCTGGTGCGGGTATTCCTTCAGCTGGATGGCCTCCCTGTATGCCCGCGCCTACCAGGCAGACAGTGCCCTGCGCCAGCTGCAGATCTTTGCCTCCAATTTCTGTTCGCCCAATAGTTTCCACCTCAACGGGGATCAAAAAGGCGGTCAGTATTCCGGGTTCACCTACCGTCCGTTCACACTGGAAGGCAACTTTGCCTTTGCACAAGGTGTTCAGGAATTATTGTTGCAAAGCAGAAACGGATATATACAGATCTTCCCGTCCATTCCTTCAGACTGGGAAGACATCCGTTTCACCAACCTGCGCGCAGAAGGGGCCTTTCTTGTGAGCGGCGAGATGAAAGCCGGAAAAATAAGCCGGATCAGAATCCTGGCCGAAAAAGGAGGCCGGGCAACATTCAAACTTCCTGCAACATGCAGGATCCATTCACAACAGAACATGCAGGTAAAGAGCTCCGGGAGCGGGTTGATAGAACTGAACAGCAAACCCGGCGGAATACTTCTGCTGACAGAATAAGGCTAAAGGAACTGAGCAGTGGTTTTCAATTTCATTTAAAAGCGGCCGGATCGTCCTATTTTTGCATTTTATTTTATTGCAGCAGACAAAGACATATCCCTTTTCCAAAAGTGACCGGTTGAAGAGCCGCAAAAAATTGCAGGAAGTCTTCAGCACGGGGAGTCGTTTTCATTCCGGTTTTGTCAAATTATTATACCTGTCCGAGCGGGCAGGGCAACCCGGCATAAAATGCGGTGTGGGAGCCAGCAGCCGTTATTTTAAAAAAGCCGTCGACCGCAATCGCATCAAACGCCTGTTACGGGAGGCCTACCGGCTGCAGCAAGGCCCTCTGCAGCAACTGGCCGTGCAAACCGGATCTCAGGTATTCCTGTTCCTTTTATTCACAGGTAAAGAACTTCCTGCCTTTGATATTGTTTATAAACAAACA
Organism: Niabella beijingensis; assembly: GCF_020034665.1. Classification (NCBI taxonomy): domain Bacteria; kingdom Pseudomonadati; phylum Bacteroidota; class Chitinophagia; order Chitinophagales; family Chitinophagaceae; genus Niabella; species Niabella beijingensis. Next base: position 1,726,790 of record NZ_JAIQDI010000001.1, read on the forward strand.
GGAAATGTATTACAAAAATTAATCACCAGGATCAATGAAGTGGCTCCTTAAAATAGCAAGCCTGCCGTTTATTGCGCTCATACGGTTCTACCAGCTGGTCATATCCCCCTGGATGGGGCCCAAATGCCGGTATACACCTACCTGCAGCCATTATGCGCTGGAGGCATTTAAAAAATATGGGCCCTTTAAAGGATTCTGGCTTTCATTAAAGCGCATCTCCCGCTGTCATCCCTGGGGCGGAAGCGGATATGACCCCGTACCGTAGCCCCAGCGGGTTTCACATTTCATATTTTACTTTTCACTATCCACCACCAACAAAAACAATGATCACCGGACTTGGCCTCGATGTAATAGAAACCGAACGTGTGGCGGAAAAAATCCAGAAGGAACAGGGCTTTCGCGAGCTGGTCTTCTCCCCGGAAGAGATCGGTTACTGCGAGCCGAAGACACATAAGTATGAACACTATGCAGCCCGCTTTGCAGCCAAGGAAGCCTTTTTCAAGGCACTGGGAACCGGCTGGACGGAAGGCACCGCTTTCAATGAGATCGTGATACTGGGAAATGAACGGGGGAAACCGCAGTTACAGTTTAAAGGCCAGACCGCCCGCACCCTTCAGCACCTGGACCCGGGGAAAATAAGCGTCTCTATCAGCCACTTGAAAAATATTGCTGCCGCCGTGGTCGTTATTGAAAACTGATCGCCCGGGAGAGGTTTTGCAAAAGCTTGTACCGCTTTCTGCTTATATTTACAGCACCAACATTATTGCGGTGAAATTGATATTCTTCCTATGGTGCGTCTTGTTCAGTATGGCCTCTCTGTCGCAGGATTCGGATATTGCGGCTTATATAAAAGCATGGAATGTATCCGATCGCTCACAAAGCTACCGTTCCCAGGTCTTTTTTGATTCCCTGCTGATCCATAAGAACGATCCTGCTTTCAAAAAAAGATACCTGGGGCATATCGACCGGTTAAAACGCTATGTGGAGAAACATCCCGACAGGAGATTAGAAGTGCGGCTGCTGATGTTTGAGATCATGGCAGCGCGGGAATATAATTATGCCGGAAAATATTATAAAACCATTGATGAGGCTATAAAACTGGCCTACCCGCTGCAGGATGAGCAGCTCAATGCCGAACTATACAGCATCCGTGCAGACATTCCTCCCTCCGCAGAAACCCATCTGCTCTATAACCTGAAAGCACTCGAAATACAGCAGAAGATCGGGTACCACTATTTTCCTTACACACAGAACCGTTTTTTTGGTGTCAGTGCTTCCCTGTACGGACAGGGGGATTATCAGCGGGCCATCCGTTATGGGAAGCAATGCATCGACCTGTGGGAAATCGACACCATTCACCGTGATCCCAGGGTCTTTGTTTTTCAATGCGACATTATGGGCGCTGCCTATAAAAAACTGCACCGTTATGACAGTGCCCGGTGGTATTATAACCGCATACTCCTGGCATTAAAAAAAGAAACCGATCCACAGGTGATGCTCCTCTGGCAGGGCATTGCCCGGGGCAATATCGGCCAGACCCTTACTGCAGAAGACCGTTGCTCCGAAGCATTACCCCTTCTGAACGAATACCTGCAAAGCAGTCGTGCCTGTTTGGACTCGTTAAATATTGCCATGGCACAAAATGCGCTGGCAGCACTGTATTTCCGGCAGGAACAATATGAACCGGCCCTGGCTGCCGCACGGCAGGCATGGCAGATCGCCCAGTCCAGAAATATCTATCCGGAAATGATCAATGCTGCCGGCTGGATGCGCGCACTCTATAAACAGGCACGCAATATCGACAGTGCCTTTTATTATGCCGATGTGCAGAACCGGTACCAGGAGGAAGAACGGGACCGGAATAAAAAAAGCGAGTTTTCTGTTATTAAGGCCCAGCTGGCCTTCGACAACCTGCAGTATTCACTGATATTGGCACAATCCCTGGCCAATAAGGAAAAGACCATCCGTAATGCCATCCTAGCGGCAATTGTACTGCTGACCATTATTGCCCTTTTGTTATACAACCGTAAAAGGGTAAAAGAACAATACCGGATGCGGGTGATGGAGCTGAGGCATGCTGCGGCCAAACGGGACGTACAGGAAGCAAAAGATAAGATCGGCCTGTTCACCCGCAATATCATTGAAAAGAATGACCTCATTGACTCGCTGCAACAGCAATTGAGCGACAGGACAACCGAGGCCGATGCGTCGGAGCAGTTGCGCTCTTACCCGCTGCTCACCGAAGAGGATTGGGAAAAATTCCGGGAACAGTTCTCAAAAGCTTATCCGGCCTTTTTCGACAACCTGCGCCGGCGGATGGAAAACCTTACGCCCGCAATGGAGCGGCTGGCGGCACTCCTGTTTCTGAAGCTGACCAATTACCAGATTGCCAATACACTTGGTATCGGCAAGGACAGTGTGGCCCGCAGCAAGCGGCGCCTGCGCACCGGTTTAAACCTTGCAACCGACCAGGCACTTGAAGACGAGATCGCCGTACTCGATATCCGCTCCTGAAAAAACGGGCTGTCCGCTTTTTGTCCGCGCCAAATCCGGTCACGCATCCGGAATCGCCTTAATTTTAAATACATCTTTATTACCGTATGAAACGCGGAAGACATTTATATGTTACGCTCCTGATCCTCCTGATCGCATTATTGCTGATACTGGCAGTATGGATCTACTTTGAGCGGAAGATCCATCCGTTTTAGCAGATGACCATAGGGGTCGCAACCAAACAATCAATGCTTCAGAAGACAGTCTCCGGCACGGCTGTCTTTTTTTGTGCCCGATCCACCCGATACCGGTCTCCCTCCGGCGGAATGCCTGGATCAGCATGGCCCGGCCCTGTCCGCCTTTTGTCCGCTGCCTGTCCGTTTTTCGTCCCGTCCCGTTTTTGGATGAGCTCCTTCCGTATAACATCTTTACAATAGAAACCGAAACCAACAGCAAACAAGCACTAGTTATCTTAAAACCAATAAATGAAAAAGCAATATCAGCTCCTTTTTCTGTGCCTGGCACTGTCTGCATACACTCTGAATGCCCAGGTATTATTTGTAGATGCAGCAGCCACCGGCGCCAATAACGGAACCTCCTGGACGAATGCTTACCAAAGCCTCAGCCTTGCCTTGCAAACCGCGCAAACAAATCCGTCTGTCACTGAGATATGGGTAGCCAAAGGCACCTATTCCCCGGCAAGTACCAACAACCGTGATTCCAGCTTTTATATAAACAGGAACAACCTCAGACTTTACGGAGGTTTTGCCGGTAATGAAACAAGCCCGGATCAGCGTAATATTGCGGCAAACACTACCACTTTGGATGGCAGGAACATTGCCTATCATACCATGATCATTGAACTGGATACGTCATTGGCCAATCCCCCGGCCATTGACAATACAACCCTCATCGATGGGTTTACATTTATTAACGGAAATGCAAACAAGGGCGGCGTTACCGGCAATTATCATCCTCAATATGCAGGCGGGGCCCTTTTTATTTCCTGCAGCGGCGTATCACAAAACATTACGCCGGTTCTTCAAAACTGTACCTTTAAAAACAATTATGCTTTCCAGGGAGGCGGTGCAGTTGCCTATTACGGCATCAGCACAGCATCCAATACATTCAGGGTTTTTAACTGTATTTTTCAGGAAAACCGGGCAAGCTATGCCGGTGGTGGTTTGAGTATCATGCAACTGGACGCTGCTTATTATGGAGTTCCGGGTGTTTATAACACCGCAGTTTCCCATTGTTCTTTTAACGGCAATATCGTAGACAATGCATCACAAAGTCAGGGAGCCACAGGGGGCGGCATTGATGTCCTTGGCGATGGGCAACTGCGTGTAACCGGTACGGTGTTCTCCAATAATACCATAACCAAAGCCGGCACCCAGGCTGTTTACAAAGGATCTGCCATAAGCCTCCGCACAGGCAACAGCAAACCTGCACCGGCTCTTACACTGGTAAACAGCCTGGTTTATTATTCGGGATCAGAAAACTTTCCGGTGCTGTATAATGCTGCGGGCACCGCCCATCTCATCAACAGCACCCTTTTTAATGCACAGGGGGCGGTTTTACACATGAACGCGAACACCGGGAATACGATCGAGAACAGTATTTTCTGGACAGGAGCTGCCAACACTGATGTAATGACGGCCGGCAGCGGATCACCCGCGGTAACATTTACCAATTCGACTTATACCGCCACTTACCCGCCGGCCATTACCGTTACCGCTCAAAACGCGTCCACCAGTGATCCGTTATTTAACAATCCGGCGGCGGGTGACTTTACATTGCAGGCCGCAAGCCCCGCGATCAATACCGGCGACAACGCTTTATATAACGTCGGCATTTATGGCAACGCGGATCTTGCCGGCTATAACCGTGTTGCAAACAGTATTATTGATATGGGCGCATATGAAGCCAATTCCGCCGTCCTGCCGGTATTGTTTGGCACTATTACAGCGGCGGTCAGAAACAACATGCTGTTGGTTAAATGGACCACCCAAACCGAAACCAATAACGATCATTTCGAAATAGAAGCTTCTGCCGACGGGCAGCATTTTAAAAAGATCGCCACTGTTGCCTCCAAAGCCGAGGGCGGTAATGCCTCCTCCGGGATCAACTATGAGTACCAAATCAACGTCGCAGAAGCCGTACCATTACTGGGTATTGTGGGTATGTCCGTTTTATGCCTCATGTTCCCTTCCGGTAACCGGAGAAAGGGTTGGATGCTGACCGCATTAGCCGCAGGTATTGTTTTTTACGGTTGCACCAAAAAAGAAACCGCTGCCATTGAGGCCACCGATGCAAAACTGTACATCCGTATAGCACAGGTTGATAAAGACGGCAAAAAGGAATACAGCAAAATTATACAGCCCGCAAGCGAATAATCCTGCCAGGTGTGCTGAACAATACACCTGCTGATTGTGCGCAGACCCGTTCGGAAGACAATACCGGCCGTCTGCAGGATGCGGCTACCCGGAATATATAGACCGGATCATTCAGATATGCAGAAAATAACAGTGCATATCTGCAGGAAATCATATAAATCCTACTTTTGATCCAATGAACGAGTTACCATCCCTGTCCTTTCAGTCCGCAGAACAGATCAAACAATACCAGGAAAAAAAACTGGTGAACCTGATACAGTATCTTAAGGTGAACTCTCCTTTTTACAAAAGACAGTTTCAGGAACACAATATTGACCCGGATAGGATCCGGTGTATTGAAGACCTGGCCCTTATTCCCCCCACGGAAAAGGAACACCTGCAGTTGTACAACAGGGAATTTATTTGTGTACCGCAGCACCAGATCGTAGAATACATGGCTACTTCTGGTACGGTAGGCAGCCCGGTAACCATTGCCCTTACCGAAAATGACCTGCAACGGCTGGCCTATAACGAATACAGTTCCTTTGCCTGCGCCGACGGGAGCGCCTCCGATATCTACCAGTTAATGCTCACCCTCGACCGGCAATTTATGGCGGGGATCGCCTATTACCTGGGCATCCGGAAGCTGGGCGCCGGGCAGGTACGGGTAGGACCAGGTGTCCCTTCGCTGCAATGGGAAGTGATCGAGCGGCTGAAGCCCAATGCCATTGTGGCGGTGCCTTCTTTCATTGTAAAGCTCATCCAGTATGCAAAGGAAAACGGCATCGACCTGAACCGATCTTCTGTAAAGAAAGCCATCTGTATCGGAGAGAATCTGCGGAATGAAAACCTGGACCTGAACATCCTGGGCAGCAAAATCACCGAAAGCTGGAACATCCGGCTTTACTCCACTTATGCATCCACCGAAATGCAAACGGCATTTACAGAATGTGCGGCGGGCAAAGGCGGTCATCAAAATCCCGAACTGGTGATCCTGGAACTTATTGACGATAACGGCCGGCCGGTTGCTCCGGGCGAAATCGGTGAGGTTACCATCACCACGCTCGGCGTGGAAGGCATGCCGCTGCTGCGTTACAAGACCGGTGATCTTTGCCGGGCCTTTTATGAGCCCTGCGGCTGCGGCCGGCATACGACCCGCCTGTCGCCGGTCATCGGCCGCAAAAAACAAATGATCAAATTCAAGGGTACCACCCTGTTTGCACCGGCTCTGTTCGAGATCATTCATAAAATGGAGGCCATTAAAGAATATGTGGCAGAAGTCTACAGTAATGAAATCGGAACAGATGAGGTACTGCTCTATATTTTACCCGCCAATACGTCCGAAGAGACCGATGGCAAAATAAAAACCTACCTGCAGGCCCGTTTACGGGTGATGCCGCATATAAAATATCTTAGCCGGGAGGAAATGCAGCGGATGCAGTTTCCCGAAGGTGCCCGGAAACCGGTAAAATTTATTGACAAAAGGATCTAGTTATTTTTAGCGTACTGCTCCCGATTACAAACGGAATCATTCAGCTGCCGGGTTGTAACCGGATCATTACGCTGCCCGAAACCAGGTCGTGGATGGCCCTTCTTTTGGGATTTGTACCAATGGTCAGGAAGGAGATCAATCCCAGCAGTAACTTAACGGGATACCGGATAAAGGACCGGAACAGGTTGATCCGCTTTGAAACATCTGCATAACTGCGCACCCGGATGCCCTTAATATAATTACCCAGGGTGCACCCCAGCGTTATGCAAACCGGCTCATACAATATAAAAAGGCTGACAAACAACATCATCCGCACCCAATCCGGCACCTGCTGATACCGGTCCAGGATACCAGCAGCAATAAACATAAGAAGGACAATGAAAAGCAGGTCAATAATTGAGGATTGAATCCGGTCGACCACCTGAGGATACCGTTCTTCCATAACAGTTACTTGGTTGTTAAACAATTGATTTATGAATAAATGTAGGATTAATTCCCCTTTGCCGGAAAAAAATCTGCATTGATACACATCCGGCAGGATGACACAGAACCCGGAGCCGGCCCAATCTGGCAGCACAAAGAGGCCAAAGCCTTATCCTGCAAGGGTTTCATACCTCCTGAAAACCAGTGTTTTTATATGGAATAGCGTACAGGCACTGTATTTGACCCTCTTAAAGAAAAAGCGATGGAAAACAAACACCCAAAGGATCTGCAGGATCCCGAACGCGATGAAGCAAAACTCCAGCCGGATAAAACCACCATGGACCTGCCCGAAGTAAAAGACATTCCCGGTCAGGAAAATATACATCCGCCCGACCTGCGCGAAATGGCCGATACCACTATCGCTTCTGATGATGAAGAAGGCGTTGGCATTTTTGAAGCAGACAGCGAAAGCCTGGTGCGGGATGCCGCACAGGAACAAAATGAGATCGGTGATAAGGACGAAATATCGGAAGAAGAGGTGGAAGCCCTGGATCAGACCGGATCAGAGGACGACAAAAACCTGCGCCATGCCCGCCCGGATAACAAGGATGCCGAAGGAGATCCGCTGAATGAGTATACCGGTAATTCAGGAAAAGACCTGGACGTGCCTGGTGAAGAACTGGATGATAAAGATGAAGAAAAAGGTGAGGAAGACGAAGAGAACAATGAATACAGCCTGAGTGATGACAATAAGCAATAAACCATCTCCTTTTTCCGCCTGTTTTCAGGATCAAAGACAGCATTTCATTATAAAAGACCGTTTCATACCCGGACACACCGGTTCCAAACCTGTGCCGGGTACCGCTGTGATTTAACCTCCCAGTGTCTGCAGACAAACACCTGTAAGTGTACCCCCCTAATAAATTTTTTGATACGAGTGATATATTTCGTTTTTTTGCGCCTTGTTTAATAAATTTTTAATACAAAAATGATCACAGTAGGGGAAAAACGGCTTTCATTGCAGGATTTTAACGCAATTATAATTGATGGCCAACCTGTTACACTTGATGAAGCGGCCTTACAACGTGTAAACACCAGTTTTGAATTTCTGAAACAATTTTCCAGTCATAAACTGATCTATGGCATCAATACGGGTTTTGGCCCCATGGCGCAATACAAGATCAGCGATGAAAATATTTTAGAACTCCAGTACAACCTGATCCGCAGCCACAGCAGCGGGGGTGGCAATGTATTGTCTCCGCTGCAGGGAAAGGCGGTGATGCTGGCCCGGCTTAATAACCTGATGCAGGGGTATTCCGGTGTGGATCCCAGGCTGGTGACCCTGCTGGCCGGCATGATCAGTAACAACCTGATTCCCTGCATTTACGAACATGGTGGTGTAGGTGCCAGCGGCGACCTGGTACAACTGGCGCACCTGGCCCTCGGCATTATTGGTGAAGGTGAGGTATGGTATGAGAACACCATCCAGCCTGCTGCCGAAGCCTTTAAAAAGGCGGGGCTTGAACCACTGAAAGTACAGGTACGTGAAGGGCTGGCACTGATCAACGGCACTTCTGCCATGACAGGGGTCGGCCTGCTGAACCTGTTGCAGGCGCAGCAGCTGCTCAACTGGTCGATCATGCTTTCTGCCATTACCAATGAGATCATGGAGGTTTATGATGATCACTATTCGCATGAACTGAACATTGTAAAACACCATACCGGCCAGCAGCACATCGCCCGTCAGATGCGTACCATCCTCGAAGACAGCAAACTCATCCGCAGCCGGTCGGAACACCTGTATAACCCTGAGAATATCCAGCACGATGTATTTGAAGACAAGGTGCAGGAATATTACTCCCTGCGTTGCATTACACAGGTGCTGGGCCCTGTATACGATACACTCGCAAATGCGGAAGAAACGGTAGTGAACGAATTGAATTCCGTGAATGATAACCCGGTGGTGGATGTTGCGAACCATAATATCTTCCATGGCGGCAATTTCCATGGCGACTATGTTTCTTTTGAAATGGACAAAATGAAGATTGCCATCACCAAATTAACCATGCTGAGTGAACGGCAGCTGAATTACCTGCTCAATGCACGGCTGAACCAGAAATTTCCGCCTTTTGTAAATCATGGGATACTCGGACTGAATTTCGGCATGCAGGGGATACAGTTTACAGCAACCTCCACAACTGCTGAGAATCAGACGCTTTCCTTCCCGATGTATGTGCACAGCATTCCGAATAACAATGACAATCAGGATATTGTGAGTATGGGCTTTAATGCTGCACAGATCGCTAAAAAAGTGATCGAAAATGCATACGAGGTGCTGGCCATTCAGGCCATGACCCTGCTCCAGGCTATTGACTACCTGGACCGGCAGGAGCAGATGGCATCAAAAACAACCGCCATTTATACCTTATTGCGAAAAGAATTTCCGAAATTCAGCAAGGATTACCCGCTTTATAAAGACCTCGCCAGGGTACGCGATTTCATGAAAGCACATCAGCCGTTTTAAATTTATACTTTTGGGATGTAGTCCGTTGAAACTATAAACCATAAACGAGAAACAATAAACTATTATGAACTGGGCATTAGTAACCGGCGGCTCCCGCGGCATAGGAAGTGCGATCTGCATACAGCTGGCCAAACAGGGCTTTAATATACTCATCAATTACAAAGGCAATAAGGAAAAAGCAACGGCCACCCTGGCCGAAGTTAAAAAAGCGGGGAGCAATGGAGAATTGCTGGCCTTTGATGTAGCGGACAGGGCTTCTGTACAGCAAGCACTCGGGAGCTGGATGGAAGCACACCCGGAAAACATCATTGAAGTACTGGTGAACAATGCCGGTATTAAGGACGATGTGTTGTTGATGTGGATGAAGGACGAACAATGGGATGGAGTGCTGAATACCAGTCTCGGCGGCTTTTTTAATGTTACCCGGCTGGTGGTAAACAGCATGCTGCGCCAGCGCTACGGCCGCATTATCAATGTGGTTTCCCTTTCAGGTTTAAAGGGATTAGCCGGTCAGACGAATTATTCCGCCGCTAAGGGGGGCGTCATCGCCGCCACCAAGGCACTGGCCCAGGAAGTCGGCAAACGGAATATCACCGTAAATGCGGTGGCTCCCGGCTTTATCAAAACGGATATGACAGAAGACATCGACGAAAGCCAGATGAAACAGCTCATCCCTGCCAACCGCTTTGGCATACCAGAGGAAGTGGCCCATGCTGTCGGTTTCTTTGCCACCAAAGAAGCTGCTTATATTACCGGGCAGGTGCTTTCTATTAATGGGGGATTGTATACTTAATGCATTAAAATTAAGATAGTTTAACTATCTTTGCAACCGGAGGTATCATCCCTGTAGTCATAACCAAACTACTTGCTGATGTTATAACTGCTTAAAAACAAATAATTATATGAAAAAAACATTTTTAAAACTAACCGCAGGGTTTATGCTGCTTAGTTCCGTCCTGGCAATTACTGGTTGCAAAAAAGAAGTTACCTATATTAAGGACAAAGAAATCATTTTTGTCCAGCCCCCCGCCCCCGTCTATAAGGTTGACGGAATCTGGGTAGGAAATTATACTGTTGACATTTATCCTGAATTGGGAAAACAATATTACAGCCTGATCCTGAAGCCGGATGGAACGGCCATTAATGAAACAAAATGGACGGAACAGACACATATTTCTACTGGTACCTGGACAATGAAAGGTGACACGCTCATTTGTAATACCACCTGCATTTACGGGTATTATGTGAATATCGGCGTTAGGGAAATCCATACCGCAATTTTTGATAAGAAGAATGGTACAATGAGCAAAGGCAAATGGAAGAATCCTGCACCTGAAACGGGTAAGGGCGATATTTTCATAATGCGAAAAGAAGACTAAGCAGGGATTGTATCCTTGCCGGATACGCACTTTCGAAGAAACAAACTGCCGGATGAAGAATCAGGCAGTTCATAATAATCTTTCAAAAGCCAGTACTGCTTATACTTGAAAAAACAGATCCGCCACTAATATATACCACTGCTTACTAATTAATAATTATATGAAAAATAAGTATTTAAAACTAATCGCTTTAATGGTGTTGCTTACATCAGGAATAACCGGTTGTACAAAAAAGGAAGTCATTCACAGTACAGAAAAAGAGACTGTCCATATTCCACCTCCGGAGCCCATTAACCGCATTGAAGGGATATGGACAGGTTCTTATACGGTTGAACAGTCTCCCGACCTGGGTGAACAATATTATAGTATGGTACTGAAACCGGACGGCACTTTGATTAATGAAACACAAGGGGAAGGACAGCTTCATATTGCAAACGGAACCTGGGAGATGGACGGAGATAAACTTATATGCAATACGATTTGCATTTATGGCAAATATTCAAATATCGGAGTTCGCCAACTCCATACAGCTTCTTTTGATAGAAAAAGTGGGAAGATAACCAATGGAGAATGGAAAGATCTCAGCAGTCAGGGCTGGGGAGGAAGTTTTACTATAACAAAAAAGACTGATAAATAAGATCTCCATTCGTGTAGCCGCATTGAATTAAACCTATAGCAGCCGGAAAATATGAACCAGGAATCAACAACCAGCCAGGAATCATCTCTGTTTGAGAACGAAATCATCTATACCCGTGCCAGCTCGGGAAAGCGATTGCTGAATTTAGTAATATACATCATCGTTTTCTATGCACTGATCTTTATACTGGCGCTTTTTATGGTGTCACTTTCTCCGGAAACCACTATTTCTTTCCAATCCGATGACCTTGGATCGTTTTTACTCATGAACCTTATTTATTCCGCAATATACGCGCTTTATATGGGCGCCATGGAAGCCGTTTTAAAGGGCAAATCCCCTGGAAAATATATAACAGGGACCCTTGCGGTTAACAACGACGGAACACCCATTTCCGCGCGAACTGCATTTTTACGCGGATTCAGCAGGGCTGTGCCTTTTTGTGCGTTCAGTGCATTAGACACTCCCTGCGATCCCTGGCAGGACCGGTGGACAAATACCATGGTAATTGATCAGAACAGAAGCTAAACAACAACAGGCACGCTACCAGCTGCTGCCGGCGCCGCCACCACCGGAACTGCCTCCACCCCAGCTGCTGCCGGAACTGGAAGAGCCGGAGCTGCTCCATGAACCACCGGAACTGCCGGATGAAGAAGATTCCCTGCTTTTTCTGGGTATCGTATATTCATTGCGCTGCTCGTAACGACAAAATTTACAATTGTAGATCTTTACACCTACCCCGCTGCTGGAATAAGTGGCCGGCTCAATGGTATTGTCCGATGCCATAAAATAGGCCATGGTATTGCATTTGGGACAATTACTGTATTTGCTGCTGAGCAAAACACCATGAAGTTTGAAATCCTTTCCGTCTTTCTCCGCCCATACATCGTAGTCCATTGATTTCAACTGCTCCTCCAGTTGCTGTGCTTTAGTAAGATAGGCATCATCCTGCACTTCGCTCAATAACCGCATCTCTTTACCCGCATTGCTGATCACCATCCCCTGCTTCAGTCGCACGAGGTATTGCCTTACTTCAGCGCGATACCGGTTGAGCGGAAAGGAAAAGAGTTTACCCGCAACCGATGATTGTTTCCACCGTTGATCCAGCTGGCGTGCATAGAGATACAACAGGTCATCTTCTGTTCCTTTTTGCTCTTCACGACGCAGGCAACGCAATAGCCAGAATACGGTAAAACTGATCGCAGCAAGCCCTGATAAATAAAAAAAAGCCAGCCCTGTAAAGATATTGATCGGTACACCTGCCACCACAAACAGGAGAAGAGCCGGTCCTACGTAGCAACACAAAGGCTTCAGCACCGGGAACCACCAGGGACGCGCAGAAAAAAAGAAATCATTCTTGGCTCTTTTCTTAAAAAGACCGGCAAATCCCGACACAAAAAAAATCACAAAGAACAATAACACCCAGAAGCCACCCCAGCCCACATGTTTTTTGTAAAGTGTGAAAAGATCTCCCGAAGATCCGCCGCTTCCCGGGTTCGGCGAACTGCTGTAAGGTGCCGCAACAACCGGAGCATCCACCGGGAAATCCGTTTCACCGGATCCTGTTTCTACCGGCTGCCCGGAGAGGACGCTGCATACCTGTTCTATTCCATGAAGCAATGCAGCATCATAATCGCCCTGTTTTGCATAGGGAATCATGTAGTCTTCCTGTATCTGCTTCGATGTCAGATCCGTCAGTCTTCCCTCCAGGCCATAGCCTACTTCAAATTCCATCCGCCGCTGATCCATTACCAAAAGGACCAATACACCGTTGTTCCTGTCTTTCCGGCCAACACCCCAAAGCCGCAATAATTCGATTGCAAAATCCCGTGGTACTTTTTTCCCGATCGAATTCAACACCACTACAGCTACCTGGTCAGTGGTCTCATCCTCCAGGCGCTTCAGTGTCGTGTTGATCACATCAACAGTGCTGCTGCTCAGCACACCGTCCGGGTTACTTACATAATTAAAGCCGGGTTGTGCTTTTGGGTCCGGCACTTCTTTGACGGTCCATTTTTTTTGCGCCATAACCGGCACACCTAATAATAATAACAGCGGCAAATAAAACAGAAAGCGTCTCAGGTGCATCATAAATGAAACAGGAGTTAAATAACACCAAAATAATAAAAAGATCAGGGAATCGGAAATGTATTTACCTACACCCCGATTCCCTGAACACCCGGCTCTTCGTCCGGGATAGTAATTCCTGTTATTTTTTTTCAGCGGGCATTACCCACCGGTTCAAAGTATTGTGTGCACCTTCCAGTACTACCTTATAAAAACCGGAAGGCAGGTCTTTTACATCAACCGTAAGGTGCTTTTGCCCGAGGGCCGCCACTCCGGCCAGTTTGTAGTCATCGGCTCCTCCCGTCTTTACATTATTGGTTGTTGTTATCCACACTTTCACCTGGCCCTGCTCAGCCGGATCAAGAGGCATCCAGGTAATGTCCAGCTTGTTCTGGAAATAATTCACTTTCATATCTGCCAGGGATACTTTTCCAATCATCGGCACACCGTCCAGTTCGCGTCCTGCGGCCGGGGGTATCGTTATATTTATATAACGTGCAACAGACGGGAAAATATCTACCACACCCGGTATATAATGATCCGGATACGTATTTAATGCCGGATTACTGGTGATCATCCAGGTGCTGCGCTGCCGGGCAGACTGACCGCCATGCCCTTTGCCATCTGCCTCCGAGCGCCCGTGATCCGTCGTGATGATGATCATCCAGTCTTCCTTAAACTTATCCTGGCGGTACCGGATAGCGTCCCATACCCGGCCCATTTGTTTGTCCAGCATTTCCACCGCCTCATAGAACTGTGGGGAGTCGCCATGGGCATGCCCCATATCATCTGTATATTCCAGGTAGATCCAGGAAAGGTCGGGGGCTTCCTTCCGGATGCTTTGCACTGCCTTATCGGTTACCTCCTCGTCGATCCGGTGCATTCGGTGTACCGGCCCTGTCTTGGGAAAATGTATTGTATCATGTTCATAACCGTCTGCAGCAATATCCACGCGTATCTTATTGGTCTCCGGAAGCCCATCTCCCACCAGCTTGGTACGATTATCCAGCCAGCTTGAAAACACGGCGATCTTTTTCTGCGGATACTGATCTTTGAACAACCGGAAAATTGTAGGATAGTGATAATTGGGCGCTGCGATATCATTATCCCATACATTGTGTTTATTAGCCCATGTACCTGTAAGCAGGCTGTTATAACCAACAGCAGAAATGGTAGGTGTTTCGGAATAAGTGCCTTTACCACCTCCCACATAGGCTCTGAGATAGCGGCCGGAACGGGCGATGGCATCCATATGCGGTGTGGCCACCGATTCCAGTACATCTGCCGGGATTCCGTCAGCGATCACAAACACCACTTTTTTTGCCCGTTGCCCAAATACCGTTGCCGAACACATCAACATTCCAATAATAATAAAAATCTTCACTTTCATAGCATCATCTTTTCTATATTAAAAATAAGATTCACTTCTTAAAAACCATGTGGATAATATTCGCTTTTATTGTATCAACCACATGATCCCATTTATATTATCTCCATCGGGATACTGGCTTTTAATTGCATTCTGAAGATTCGCACCATTGTTGTTTACCTCATCCAGAGGATACATCCAGCGCTTGGGAACTGCATTTGATCCATTTACTTTATTTACGATTCCTGCACCTTTTACCTCAAACAACGGGAATCCGGTACGGCGATTTTCATAAAAAGGCTGAAGACCTGTGTTCATAAACATACTAATGTACTTTTGCGTAATAATCTGTTCGATCTCTGTTCCGGCTTTCAGGCCGATCACTGTCTGTTTCAGATAGTTTTCTATCTCTGCATCTGTGTATTGCTGACCAACATATGTAACACCCGGTATGGAGGGATAATTAAAATTGGAAAATTGCATTGCTGCTTTTATTCCGTTCTCGTAATATTCATCGGCATTGCCACTAATCCAGCCCCTGACAGCTCCTTCTGCCAGAAGAAACTGTACTTCTGAATAAGCCATTAATACACTGGGTTCGTTTACTGCCTCATAAGCAAAACGCCGGTTTATCTGAGACGCCTTGCCCTGTCCTTTTTTGGCGGTATTATAAGCAAGCGGCGCACTACCCACCAATCCGTCATAGGAATCAAACTCTCTGATAGCAAGGGATGTGGTCAGCGGTTGCCCATACACAAAAAGACGGGGGTCCTTCAGTTGTTTCAGAATCCTGACAAACGAGCTGTCAAGGTAATAGTCCGTCTTCATTGAATTATCATTATAATATGGATATCGGTTACCGGTAATATCATAGTATTTTAATTGTCCGTTATCGGTATTAGAACCAAACAGGGGATACTTTGAAGAATTGGAGACGATCTCATTAAAACGTTGTTTTATGTCGAGCCCCGCATCGGCCTCCTTCCTAGACAGGCTCATCAAAACCCGCAAAGCAAATGAATTAATGAGTTTTTTCCATTTGGTAATATCGCCGTTATAAATAAGATCCCCTCCGATTTCGATCCCATTGGCCGACAAAGAATCGCTGGCGATCTTTAAATCATTCAACACTCCAAGGTAGATATCCCGTTGCTTGTCATAAACAGGTCTTATCACCGCCGAGTCGGTGAAATTATTATCCGTTATCGATCGCATCATTTGGGAATAAGGAATATCACCAAATCGTTGTGTCATGTTGATCACATAATAGGCTCTAAAAAATTTTCCGATGTAACGGTAATTAAGTTTCCCAACACGTGCGGCCTCCTGTTCCATCCGGACAACCTGCGCTATGTTCGGATAACTCATATCAGCCCGCGTCCAGTCGTAGTACTGAGCACCACTTGCACCCTGGGTATACACCAAGTGCCGGCTGCTTAATGAAGCGCTCGGAGAGATCGTAGCAAAACTTGACAACTCAATGTTGGTCAGCAACAATGCAGGATCAGCAAGCACGGGATTATTGGGGTTTGTCTGAAAATATTCAAACTTTTTACAGGAGGCAAATGCTATAATGAGCGCCGCAATATATATATAGCTAATGTATTTCATCGTCTATATTTTGTGTGGTTAAAATTTAAGATTAATGTTAATACCCATACTTCTCATAGAAGGTGTTTGTAAGTCATCGCGCTCCGCATCAGGATCCACATTAGGCAGTTTGGAAAGTATGAACAGGTTGTTACCGATCAGAGAAACAGATGCCGATTTAAAGACGCGCTTTATCCAGTTTGCAGGCAGGTTATAAGTAAGGACCAGCTCCCGCATTTTCAAATAGGTGCCTTCATAAAAGAAATAGTTATTCAACATTCCGCCGCTGGTACTTTGCATAAAGGTGATATAGTTAACAGCAGTTGTGTTGGGTGCATATTTCCTGGTATCGGAAATAATTTGTCCACGTCTGTCATATGTCACTTCGCCCTCCGTTACTACCACTCCCGGGCCAACGTAAGTTGCTTTACCTGCGTTGGCATCGTCACGGTACTGGTTAACCGTACCGGGTGAAGTACCTCCCCACCACATTTTCTGATTGGTAGTGGAGTAAATCAGACCACCCAGCCTTCCATCAAAAGAAAAGCTCAATGACACGTCTTTATATCTGAAGGTGTTCTGCCATCCATAGATCCACTTCGCATCACTGTTACCAAAAAAATGCGGGTTCGCATCAAAGGATTCAAATCCGTTTGATTTATAGATCGCTTGTCCATCGGGAGTTTGTGAATTGGTAATAAACACCCTGTCTGTACGGTCTCCTTCTTTTATGTTTCCCACAAATCCTTCCGGATTTAAGGTAGCATCTTTAAGCCACAAATGACTGTTGCTAAAGTTCAATGTTGTTTCCCACCGGAAAGCAGCGTTCTGGACGGGGCTGCCGCTTACTACAAATTCCCATCCCTTGCGTACATAAACATCCGCATTCTGGAACAGACCCGAATAACCGCTTGCCAGGGATTGACGAACGGTGGTAAATCCATTGTATTCCTTGTTTCTGAAAAAAGTAGCATCAATATTGATCCTGTTTTTCAACAGCCCCAATGCCAGTCCATACTCGCCGGATTCCACTGTTGAGGGGATCAGGTCAGCTGAAATATAGGTATTCGGCCATACCAGGGAAGGGACGTTATTCCACTTGGGGCCTATTCCATAGGTAAGCAGGTGTGCATAAGCATCATTTTTATCGATGAATCCTGTGTTTACCTTTGCCCATGAAGCCCGGGTTTTTAAAAAGGAAATAAAATCCGGTAATTTCAGTGCGTCGGACAGTACCGCTGAAATACCTGCCGACGGGTAGAAATAGGCGTTATTATCAACAGGCATAGTGGATGCTTTATCATACCGACCGGTAAACGAAAAATACAGGAATTTGAGAGTTTCAATATCAAGTGTGGCATATAAGCTGGCTGTCCGGCGTTCCTGCAGGTTATTCGACCCCTTTAACGGATTCTGCGAGTTATTCAAATTGTATAATCCTGGAATTGATAACCCGTCGGTTGTGGCGAAAGCCGATTTAAAATTCCTGTAGGTATTGGCGCCACCGGCTGTGGCATTAATATTAAAGTTATCACTGAACCGGTGTTTATAATTTAAGATCAGATCACTGGCAATATCGAAATAGGTGCTGTTTGTTACACTGTAGTTACCTTTCGAAATATAGCTGTAAGCAATATAGCTATAGGGTTCTTTAAGATCCGAAACCTCTGAATACTGATTAAATCCGTTCCGGAATTTTAAAGAAAAGTCTCGCCCGATCTGGTAATCAAAAGTAACCTGTCCAAAACTGTTATCCTTCTTATAGCCGTTCAGCAATTCATTTGCAACAAAATAAGGATTGTTATACCAGGACAAATTGTAGTTTCGTTGCTGTAACCCTTCCTTCCCTTTCACCCAATAGTTTTTCAGATCGGTTATATCAATGTCCGGCCCGATCCATAACAACAGATTATAAAGGATATTGGGAGGGCCATAACCGACCGTGGGATAGTTGGCAGAATATTCTTTATTGTAGGTCAGTTTAGCATCTACATTCAATTGTTTTGTAAGTGCATATGTTCCTCCAATAGAAAAGCTGGAATTATTAACTTCTGTATTCGGAACAACACCTCTCTGATAGATATGATTGGCAGATACACGGTAAGATCCTTTATCACTACCCGCTGAGGCAGCTACCGAATTAGTAGATAGTATACCGGTCCGGAAGAAGTTCTTTATATTATTACTTCCCTTGGATACCCATGGTATTGGTTTGTAGTGACTTGTAGCAGTCGTACCATCTGCGAATGTAACCGTATAATTTTGATCAGGATCATACGGACTGTTGTATTGGGGCAATTCAACAAACCCGCTGGGAGTATTGGGATCTCGCTGATCCAGCCGTGGTCCCCAAATCCAGCCGGCGCCTTCCACGCCACCACCCGAGCCATCGATATATGCATACTTCCCTGCATCTCCCGCTCCGTATTGTGTTTGCACTTTGGGAACGACCGTATATCCGGTCTGAAACATCGTTGATGAATTCACATCCACACTCAATACACCTTTCTTTCCCCTTTTTGTGGTATAAAGTATCGCGCCATTAATTCCCATTTGACCATACAGGGCCCCTGCCGCCGTTCCTTTAAGAACGGTGATGCTTTCGATATCATCGGCATTCACTTTATACGGATCGGCATTGGGGTCAGGTATACCATCGATAACGATAAGAGGAGCTTTACCCCTCAATTCTATACCCGGATTTCGGAATAAGTCAGTGGTATTCGCTATCTTCAGTCCGGCTACCTTTCCCACCAGGGCTCCCATAGCTGTCGGGGTCTTGGTCTTTTCCAGCGATTGTCCGCTGACTTCCTGTACCGCATAGCCTATCGCCTTCTGTTGTTTCTTAATGCCCAACGCTGTGGTAACCACCACTTCGCTCAGGTCATTCTGGTCGCTCGGATCCAGGTATACCGTCAATTCCGAGCGGTTTCCTACGGGCAATTCCATCGCTGTATAACCCAGTGAGGAAAATACGAGTATATCCTCGTGGGCGCAGGTAATGGAATAATTCCCGGTTGTGGTTGTAATAACACCCTTATTCGTTCCCTTTATTGTTATGGAAACTGCGGGTAGAGAACTACTGTCCTTCGCAGAACGTACCGTCCCGGTTATTTTCTTTGTCTGGGCCAGCGCCGATGCAGCAGGCAATAAGATGAGCAGCAGCACAAGATAAATGGATCTGGTCATTGCAATTTGTTTTATGATTGGCAAAAATATTTAGTTAACCGCCTTGGTATTATTATGTTAATGTTACGTTTTTGATTTAAAATAAAACCGGCAAAAAAAGGAAGACCATACGCTCAAACTCAAGCCCATCGCTGATACAAATATATATAAGGATTTTACCTAAAAAAATATTTTGAATGAACATTTAATTAATTTATTTAAGCGGAAGCCAAATGCAACCGTTTGCGCACGTCTCCGTTTTTTACCATTTTTTTGCCATCTTTGAGAAACAACGGATTTTTACTATCTTAAAGGAAAATCAAAAACGTATGGTATGGGGCGAAAAAGTCTGAAAGAGACCCGGCAAAAACAAATCATCAAAGCTTTCTATAAGCTTGCCAAAAAAGAAGGATTGGAAAATGCGTCGATCGCAAAAACGGCGGATCTGTTAAAGATCAATCCCAGTCTGGTGATCCATTATTTTAAAACCAAGGAGCACCTCGTGTACGGGCTTGTGGAATACATCCTCGACCGGTACCTGCTGATCTTTGATGTTCCGGAGGTCGTCCAGGGCAATTCCAAAAAAAAGCTGCTGGCCGTTATCGACAACATCTTCTCCCACAAATGGAACACGCTTTTTGACGACAGCGTGTCCTATAGCTGCTATGCCCTTGCCTTCCGGGACAAAACCATCAAGAAAAAATACAAGATGCTGCTGGATACCCTCCGGAAAAACCTGGAGGCATTGATTATTGAGTGTAAAGAGAACGGTTATTTGGAGGTCAGCAATACAGCCGCCGTGGCCGATCTTGTTTTTATCCTGGTAGACGGCGCCTATTATTACCTGAGCCTGGTGAGCGATAAAAATGAATATGAAAAAAAGCTGACCACGTATAAAAAAAGAGCCATAGGACTGCTGAACTTTACGGGTTCTGCTGCCTCCTGATAATAAATACAAGGGCCATAACGGCAATGATGCCCCAGGCCACATTGACCACCAGGTTCGGATAGTCGTTCAGCTGCGCCGCATGCAGGATCAGTCCCAGCGCACCGATCATGTTCAGCAAATGATACATGGGTCTTTCCGGTTTCAGTTTATTCAGACTTAAAAACAAGTAGGCCAGCAGGTAGGCAATACTGCCCACCCATCCCATTACCGAGGACATGTTATGACCCGAAATAAAAAGAGAATAGTGCCACATGATCCTCTATTGTACTATTTTATAGTGTTGACCAGACCAGCGCCTTTCGCGCCCAGAACATCGTAAAATTAACCGAAACATTTTTTGTTGGTCCGAATTCTGTGTAAAGAATTTAAAAACTTCTGTTTTAAAACAATTACGCAACAGGTATCTAACAAAAAAAGCGTCTTAAGCAGACGCTTTTTTTGCCGCCACAGGGCCCCGGGCAATGGTTTACTGCTGTTTTTGTTTTAATAACGGAACCAATAGCATTTTTGCAGCATCCCGGTAATCGACCTGCACAACGGCTCCCGGCGCTTCAAAACGATACCATTTTCCGGTAATAAAACCCTTAACGGTAAAGCGACGACCGGCCGGTATATTCGAACCAGATATCGGCCCACATCCCTTTACCGTTAGTCGCTGCCGGCGGACTTTCGCTGAGCGCAAAAAGGCTTCTCTGATCTCCGCAATTACACATAGTTTTGTCAGTCTTCTTTATAAAAGGGGATATTATTTCCCTCCGTTATTTTCTCCAGGAGACAGGCAGCTCCTGAAACAGCCAGCCAGTACAATACCTGCTCCCACCAATGCCCGCCCAGCCACCATCCTGCAGGCAAAGAGATCCATATACTCAGGCAGTAGAAACAATCCATCAGCTTTCCCCAAAAACCACGCCCGGCCTTCCTGCGAAGGAAGAGCACCACATCGAATGGTCCGTTTTCTCTGGCAATCAGATGGGTGATCCTCCAGACCGCTAATATGGACACTATAAAATAATGCATCTGCTCGGCGTTGTCAGGGTTCGAGTGCAAAGGCCGCCACCCTGTAAGGCGCGTCCTTACTGCTTTGCCGGTAAGTACCATCCGTTGCAGTTGCAATCACCGAAAGCGTTTCCGCGAATGCGGCCTTGCCATTACCGGAATCATAACAGGTATCCAGCAGTTGCACCGGTGTAAAATGCTTGCTGTAGATTCCTCCGGATAAGGAATACCCGGCAGCAGCATCGATAACCATTCCTGAAGCACCTGCAAGAGCCACGCCGCCACAGGTGCCCTTAGACACGCCAAAGCTGAATACCGCAAAATTATTGGGGTGCGTAGCCAGGAAGGTGAGCTCCAGATCTGCTTCGGTAGCACCATGCCCATATTTTACAAACCCACAGCAATCAGAAGCAGCGGGCATACCATTTACATTTACGGTAAAGACTGCTGAGTTGCAGGAACTGTTGTCTACTCTCACCAGCATTTTAAAGGCTTCCGCCGTGGTAGCTGTAACCCCATCAAGCAATACGTCCGGAGCATTCACACTGGTGTTCGCATCATCAAATTGAGGTACCTTAAACGTCGTTTTCGGAAGATTTGTAATCAACCCACCCGCCTGGTTGAAAAGCTCCAGCCGGAGTTCATATAAACCGTCGCCTCCCAAACCGGCGCCGTTCCTCAGCTGCGCAGCGTCAATACCGATCGTATGGGTATTATGTGTCCGTTCATACCATTGCGGGGCTGTTTGTGGAACATTAAACGGCGCCTGGCTGGGGTGTTCCGGTGGAATAATGTATAAATTATTTTCACTTCCCGCGGGAAAAGGTCCCAGCTTTACTTTATCATGACCGATCTGCTGATCCCCGTTGCCGTCTGTGAAAATAAAATCATAGTTCTTATATTCCGGTGTACCGATCTGCTCCCAGCTGCCGCTCACCGGAGTCAGGTCAGCAGCATTTACCTTGCGATAACTCCAGCGGTAGTAGTAAATATCGTTTCGGGGCAGTGCCTGTCCGAAACCCATATAAAAATGAAAACTGCCGCCAAAAGGGCGTTTGAAATCTCCGGTAGCCGTATCAAAAAAACCGTCACCAACAGCCGCCGCATCGGTAAGACCGATCCGGTTATACGGTACAGACTGTCCTGCCGGTGCCTGCAAAAAGCTTTGCTGGTTGATGTGTGATACGGATGTTCCCCCGATACTGCGGACCATTACCAGGTCACCCGGCAACGGGCAATTGCAGCAGCAATCAACTGAAACACGCGGATCCGTGAGGTGTATGGACAATTCCGTACCACAATTATAGTTCCAATATGTAGCACAGGGTTTTGGCGGATTGTACACGACAGTCCAGACGTCATTCACGAGATATTCCACCCATATATATACATCCGGCCGGTCACCAAAACACCGGTAAGCAATATTTGCATCAAAGCGGCCGTTAACATCCGTATACACCACCTTCCGTTCGGTGCAGCGGTACAGCCAGGGCCACCAGGAAGGCCGCAGGCAGAACCACGGATGCAGCAGCTTATAATTCGCCAGGATGGTTTCCCGGATTAGATCCGGGTTGCCCGATAACAGATTTTGCCGGATATCCGCGCCAATATCCGGGAGCTTCTCAGCCGCCTGCAATTGCAGTTGCTCGGCCGATGCTGTTTTAAAAATCATCGGATCCGGAATCACCCTGCCGCGTGCGCCCTGCAAAAACGGCGGCGGATCCGGAACAGGAACAGGATGCCGGATCACCTCAACCGGGTTCAGAAACAGCTCGGGGATCTTTGCTATGACCGGATCCAGGATACGGTAGATCCAGTAAAGAATGGGATCAATTTCACAAATATGTACACGGGCACGACAGACAGGACGGTCTTCCCAGCCGCTACCCTGGCTGATCCACTTCGACACCTTTCCCCTGACCCTGCACTGGCAAACCGGCCAGAAACGGCTTACAGCAGCCGGCACCGGCAAAATAGAGAATGGCTCTTTTTCAGTACCGCTGTTTAAGATCGCTTCATAAGGTTGTAATGGCTCAAGATCTGCAATGGCCCTGATTTTCTGAACTTCTTTGTCAGCACCCGCCGCAAGAAATACACGCAACTCGTTAGCGCGAAACGCTGACTGGTCGGCCCGCAGGGCAGCTGCTTTATTCAGATCGAATTCCAGCAGGTTGTTACGAACAGGCTGTACCTGAAGCAGTAACCCATTACAGTAAAAAAGAAAGCCAAAAACAGAGAGTTCCTTTTCCGGTGGCTGTTCATAGTTGACTGCCAGTGATAATTTTTTTATTGTTTCCATAAGAATGATTTAAAAGATGATTGTATTTAAAACGAGGCCGGTTAGTTTTCCGCATCAGTCTTTTCCACCGGGCAGCACCGGTATTCCTGTGATTTTTCAAGCAGCTCTATTTGTTTCCGCAGCAAGTCATTTTCCAGTTGCAGCCGTTCTTTCAGCAACGGCTCACAAACATCGCATTCATCCAGGCATCCTTTTACAATAATACCGGGAGTAGGGAGTGAAAACTCGGTTTCAAACGCGATAACCTTTTTGATCTCATTGCCTGCGTTGCCACTTTTGTCGATAAGGCCTTTTGCTGCGAGTTGCTCATCCACTTCTTTAAGTGCCTGCTGGCGGGCAGCAGCATCAATGGGATTCCCCTGATCCACCCGGATGGCCGGCAACGGTACTACTGTTGCTTTCGGACCATCACTCAATGAATTGAAATCCGCCGCCAGCGACAGCACATTCGCCCGTGCCGCTATGTTCACTGCCGCCACCCGGTTTAAAACAGCAGTGGCCGGTATATCCTGTGGCACCAGGGCCACCGGCAATTTTGCAGTTCCGGGCTTCAGTACACCGGCTATCGGCGCATTTTCATCCAGCACTCTTCTTTCAATAGCCTCCAGCTCAAATTTGATCCGTTGCTTTTTATTAAGGCGGTAGAACATATAGGTTACCGCATGACATTGGTTCCGGTTCATGAACTCCCTGGAAGAAGCCTCAAAATGATCTTCGGACTCCCCTTCTATATGCGTGCGGCTGCTCACTTCGCCAATGGATACCGAATGTGCTTTACGGGAAGCCTCCACGGCCTGGGAGGCTGCACTTTCCATATGCGACCGTTGCTGGTTCAGGTAATCAGCAACGGAATGACTGTTATGGCTGCCCCGCGCATTGGTGCTTGCACTGGCACTCAGACTGAAAGGATTGACACTGCCGCTGGCATCTCCGTGAAAATCCCATTTTCCTTCCGAAGCACTTTCTGCCTCACCCGACTGCGCCGCAGAGGCATCCGCCATATATTTTTGCACTGCGGACATATAATACTGTTCTTCAGAAATCTGTTCGCTCCGGTAACTCAGCTTTGTTTCACTATCATAACTAAAAGTATTTCTCCGGTCGGTGGTTGTAAGCCGTACCTTTTCCCCCGGGAGTAACGTAGTGCTGTAAACGGGATCTCCAAGCACCAACCCTTCGGTGCATCTTGAAAACTTAAACCGCAGGATCACTTCAACCAGCACATTCCTTCTGCCGGCGACCAGGGTAGCGGTGGGATAAGTAAGTACACGGCTGAAACGGATCACATCACAATGATCATCAGCACTCAGTTGCGGACAGCAGGGAATCGATACTTCCTTGTCCGAAAGATGTTTTGACATTTCTGACAATTTTAAAAGATGATATCAATAAAAAATCGATCTGCAGATGGGAACAGCGAAGCGCTTGGTCAAAATGGTATGGGCTATCCGGCGTCTGTCAGCGTCTTTGTTGCTTTACAGGTTTGCAGAAACGGAAGCGGGCAAGACCGGCTGCAGTAAGGTCCTTTTGTTTTCATGATCCGTTTCTTCCCCTTATCTTCAACACAAAACTACTTCCGGGCGGCTGTCAAGTCAATCGCCAAATAGGGGGATATGTTCTGAGAACGGCAGCTGTAACCTGCTTTTGAAACCCTGTTACAATAAAAAGCAGTAGTTCTGCAACAAGGTTTTAATAATAATACGGAGCGGGACAGATTGCCTTTTTTTGTTGCAGTACCTTTGCATTATGGAAACAGCGGAAAAGATCAAATGGAAAGTACAGGGCATGGATTGCCCCACCTGTGCCTTAACGATCAACAAATACCTGGAAAAA
The DNA here is from genome assembly GCF_020034665.1 of Niabella beijingensis. Taxonomy (NCBI): domain Bacteria; kingdom Pseudomonadati; phylum Bacteroidota; class Chitinophagia; order Chitinophagales; family Chitinophagaceae; genus Niabella; species Niabella beijingensis. The sequence goes on from NZ_JAIQDI010000001.1 coordinate 1,752,381, forward strand.
GAGGGAATGGAAAATGTAAAGGTGAATTTCGCCACGGGCGATGTTTCCTTTGATCTGAAAGGGGCAAAAAAGCAGGAGACACTGTCCAAAGGCTTGTCCGGACTGGGTTACAGCGTTATGGAAAACAAAAACGAGGCTGCAGCTGTCCATGAGCATGCGCACGGTCATGATCATGGGAAACAGGGCGGCTGGCTGAAGACCAATATGCAGCGCTTCTGGTTCTGTCTTCCCTTTACACTGGTACTGATGCTGCATATGATACCCGCATTCCGGCATTCGTGGCTGATGCAACCCTGGATACAGTTTGCGTTGACCCTGCCCGTACTTGCTGTGGGTATGTCTTATTTTGGCGTCAGCGCCATTAAAAGCATCCGGAACCGCATGCCCAATATGAATGTACTGGTCACCATCGGCGCGCTGGCAGCTTTTGTTTACAGCCTCTACGGTACATTAACCGGACAGCATGACTATATTTTTTATGAAACAGCTGCCACCGTGATCACGCTGGTGTTCCTTGGTAATTATATGGAGGAACATACCGTTTCTTCCACACAAGCGCAGTTAAAAAAACTGGCACAGACGCAAGTGGTAATGGCCAACATGATCGCTTACGACAACGAGCACAACGAAAATATTTTTGAGGTGGAAAGCACCGCGTTGCGAACTGGCGATCTTATTCTCATCAAAAACGGAGAGCAGGTGCCTGCTGATTGTAAAATATTATGGGGAGATGCGAATGTGAACGAGGCTATCATTACAGGTGAAAGCGTACCGGTGAAAAAGCAGTCAAAAGATAAACTGATCGGTGGCAGCATCCTGGTGGACGGTACGGTGAAGGCACAGGTGACCGCTGTAGGGAATGATACAGTTATGGCCGGGATCATCAATCTGGTGAATGAGGCACAGGGGGAAAAACCACCGGTACAACAGATGGCCGACAGGATCAGTGCCGTTTTTGTTCCCCTGGTGATTGGTATAGCGGTGCTTACTTTTATCATCAACTGGTTCATTCTTCAGGATTTTACTCCTGCATTAATGCGGGCCATTGCTGTGCTGGTCATCGCCTGCCCCTGTGCTATGGGACTTGCTACCCCGGCAGCCATTGCCGTCGGGCTTGGCCGCGGAGCGCGCAATGGCGTCCTCTTCCGCAATGCCACCAGCCTGGAAAATTTTAAAGACATCCGGCAGGTTGTATTTGACAAGACCGGTACCCTCACCACCGGGAATTTCAGTATCGCGGATGTTAAAATTCTTGACAGCAGTATTACTGAAGAGACGTTCAGGAACATCGTTTACTCGCTGGAAAAATATTCCAACCACCCCATTGCAAAAAGTATTACCAATGCCTGGAAAACAAAAAATGAGATCCGCTGGAAAAGCATTAACGAAGAAAAAGGAAAAGGCATGTTTGCAACAGATAAAGAAGGCACGGAATACCGTGCAGGCTCCTATGAAATTGTTAGCGGACAAACAACCGCTGCAGATCACAATATTTATATTACCCGCAACAACCGGCTCATCGGTACTATCGATCTGAAAGATGAATTAAGACCCGAAGCCAAAACAGTAGTGGATTATTTCCATAGCAGGAATGTCAAAACCATTTTACTGAGCGGGGACCGGCTTTCAAAGGCCAAACAGATCGCTGATGAACTGGGCATTGATGAAGTGATCGCGGAAAAAACACCGGAAGAAAAACTACAGATCATCGGTGAAAAAAATGCGCAGCTGCCAACCGCCATGGTAGGTGATGGCATCAATGATGCCCCGGCCCTCGCAAAGGCCACCATCGGTATCAGCATGAGTGATGCTTCGCAGATCGCCATGCAGACCGCGCAGGTAGTACTCACCAATCATGGTTTAAAGAACCTGCCCCTGGCTATGGGTTTGGGCAATCATACTTATAAAACCATTAAGGAAAACCTGTTCTGGGCGTTTTCCTATAATATTGTAGCCATTCCGGTAGCTGCTATCGGGTTGCTCACACCCATGTTCGGCGCATTGATCATGGCCTTTAGCGACGTAGTGCTGGCACTGAACAGCGGAAGACTGGCGGTGAAGAAAGTAGTTTAGGGGGGGACTTCAGAATCGGGATTTGAGAATTGAGCCGTCAGCTTTCAGCTTTCCTTATCATTTATTAGTCGTCGCCTCAAGGCTCTATCCATACCTCATTTTCTTTTAGCAGGTTAATAAGCTCTTCCACGGCGATATCGCTGTTCACATTCCGTTTCACCACTTCTTTTCCCTTATAAAGGGTGATCTTTCCGGGGCCGCTGCCTACATATCCGAAATCGGCATCGGCCATCTCTCCCGGTCCGTTTACAATACAACCCATAATGGCGATTTTTACGCCTTTGAGATGATTGGTAACGGAACGGATCTTCGTGGTGGTTTCCTGGAGATCAAACAGGGTGCGCCCGCAGGAGGGACAGGAAATATATTCCGTTTTGGAAATACGCGTACGGGTAGCCTGCAAAATACTAAAGGCCGTGTTATTCATGAACTGTTCCGCAGCGCCGGCAGCCGTTGCGGAGGTATAACGGCGGCCGCTCAATTGCGCATCGTTGAACGCGGTATAAGCCTGGGGGCTCATGCCCAGACAGATGCCGTTTCCATAACCATCCAGGAACAGGGCACCGGTTTCTGTTGCAAAATGGATCAGGTGCTCATCTGCTGTGCTCCAGTTACTGTCGGTAATAAAAAGCAGCGGGTGTTGGATGTTCCGCTCCTGTAATTCAATACACATGCGGCGTACAGACTGCAGGGCATTCTTCCGGGAACTGCTCAGACAAAGCACGATATCTTTCTTCCCGGCCAGGGCATCAAGGTATTCCCTATCGCCGGCATCCAGCATCACAAAATTCATAACAGCACCTGTTTGAGCAGCACTGATGAATGCAGCAGCTTCATATATCGGAAAATATTTTGTTTTGTCGCCGGCAGCCGCCCAATATTCCGGGGTGGTGATCACTTTCAGGGTTCCGGGCAGGGGAAAATCAAGCTCGGGCTTAGCTGTATAAATATAATCTGCAGCTGCATCGGCAATATGCCATTTATCATTATCCGCATCATACGTATAGCCGATTGCTTTTAATGATGCGGGCGTGATGATCTCCAGCTTGCTAAGATCCGCCACTACCACGGGTACATGCTCTCCGCCAATATTCCCGACAGGGACCGTTTTATTTTTCTGCGATTGAAAGGGGTTGTATCCGGCAGCTGATACATTGATCGGCTGATCGGTTGACAGGGACGAAGCCTTATCCACTTGTAAACCCGTAAACGGATCCCCTTCATACCGCTTTACAATGTCCCGGCACACCGGGATCTCCAGCTCGGGATCCTCTGTTAATGAAACACGGATCGTATCGCCGATACCGTCTTCCATTAAAGTACCAATGCCGATGGCAGATTTGATCCGGCCATCTTCCCCGTCACCTGCTTCGGTCACTCCCAGGTGCAGCGGGTAAATTTCTCCGAACTCGTCGTCCATGGTTTTGATCAGCAGGCGATAGGCCTGTACCATAACGATCGGGTTACTGGCCTTCATGCTTAGTACGATCTGATGGTAGTTCTCATCCCTTGCAATACGCAGGAACTCCATAGCGCTTTCCACCATTCCCATCGGGGTATCTCCGTAACGGCTCATGATCCGGTCGCTGAGACTGCCGTGGTTGGTGCCGATGCGCATGGCAGTACCGTACTCCTTGCATACTTTAAGCAGGGGTGTAAAACGGTCGCGGATGCGCTCAATTTCTTCTGCATATTCCGCATCGGTGTATTCGATCTGTTCAAATTTCTTTTTGTCAACGTAGTTACCTGGATTTACCCGTACTTTTTCCACGATGCGTGCAGCAATTTCTGCAGCATTGGGTGTAAAATGAATATCAGCAACCAGCGGGGTGTTATATCCTCTTTTGTGCAGCTCATTCTTAATGTTCAGCAGGTTTTCAGCTTCCTTTTTGGAAGGTGCCGTAATGCGTACCAGTTCGGCTCCTGCTTCAATACACCGGATCGATTGTTCCACCGTCCCCAGCGTATCCATCGTATCCGTGGTGGTCATGGTTTGTACCCGGATGGGATGATTGTTGCCTAATAACAGATCTCCGATCTTTACCTCTTTGGTTAACAGTCTTTTATATGAAGTGAGCGCTGCTGCGTATAATTCCATACTGCAAAGATAACCAATGTTTGGGTGCGCATCATTTATGGGATTGCAGCAGGTACATAACATTTTTGCCCGGGATGGTGCAAAGCACCGGTTCTCCCCACGTTCCGATAGTTATCGGAACGGAAGCATGTCATGCACCTGATTGCAGCTGCCGCGTTTTTATCCGCGGGAACAGTACATTGGCATTTCCATCTTTTCTGTTTATCTTTCCCCCTCGTTTACGATGCTTACAGTTTGTAATAATTTTCAGCATGATTGCCCTTGTTTCTCTTTTAATGTTTTTGTTTCCTCCTGCGGACACACCGGTAGCCGTAATAGAAAAACTGCACCCGGACCTGGACGCGGTCGTTGACGCGCATACGGCTATAAACGTAATTGCCGATGGCTTCGAATGGGTAGAGGGTCCCCTGTGGGTGGAGCAGGAAAAAATGCTGCTGTTCTCAGATGTAATGAAAAACAGGATCTATAAATGGACCGCAGAAAAGGGCACCAGTGTTTACCTGGAGCCGTCGGGTTATACCGCTGCCGTGCCGCGGGGAAAGGAGCTGGGCTCCAACGGTCTGGCGCTTGATCCGCAGGGCCAACTGGTTATTTGCCAGCATGGCGATCGCCGCATCGCTGTAATGAGTGCGTCTCTTTCAGATCCCCGCCCGGCATTTATTACAGCCGCCGGCCGTTATACCAATAAAAAATTCAACAGTCCGAATGACCTGGCCATTAAAAGCAATGGTGACATTTATTTCACCGATCCTCCCTATGGCCTGGAAAAAGGACCGGAAGACCCGGTCAGGGAATTAGCTTTTCACGGCGTGTATCGTATTGCAAGAGACGGAACGGTATCCCTGCTTACTGATAGTTTGACCCGCCCTAATGGCATCGCATTCTTCCCCGGAGAAAAACAACTCCTTATCGCCAATTCGGATCCGCAAAAGCCACACTGGTATATTTATGACCTGACCGGTAAAGGAGCTCTTGCCAATGGACGTATCTTCTTTGACGGCGCTGCGATCTTCGGGAAAGAGCACCGTACGCCGGACGGCATCAAGATCAGCAACAAAGGAATCGTTTTTGCACCAGGTCCCGGCGGTGTATGGATCTTCAACAAAGACGGCCTGCCGCTGGGCCGGATAAAGACAACCCTCATCACTTCCAATTGTGCTTTTTCCGGCGATCAGCGCACCCTCTTCATCACTGCGGATCATTGCGTATTACGCGTTGCACTAAAATAAAGAAGCAAATTTTATACATTCAATATGTCAGTTTACCAGGAAATAAACAACAACAAGCTCATTGCCATTTTAAGAGGTGCCCATCCCACGGATGTGGTCCGCATTGCTACTGCATTATATAAAGGCGGCATCCGGTTGCTGGAGATCACCATGAATTCGGACGCGCCATTACAGGCCATAGAGCAGGTGGCCCTTCAGCTGGGAGATCATATGGTGATCGGGGCAGGAACCGTGCTCAGCACGGCAATGGCTGCAGACGCCGTCAGTGCCGGAGCCCGCTTTATCCTGTCGCCCGTGGTGGAAGAAAGCGTTATTGCAGAAACAAAGAAACTGGGTGCGGTAAGCATTCCCGGTGCCTATACGGCCACCGAGATCTTTACAGCACATCGCGCCGGTGCCGATATCGTAAAGGTGTTTCCGGCCAACTCTCCTGCTTATATTAAAGAACTCAGGGCGCCCCTGCCGCATATTCCCCTATTGCCTACGGGGGGCATCACATTGGAGAACATTGGTGCCTACCTTAAAACAGGTGCTGTTGGATTTGGCATCGGAAGTGCGCTGGTAGATACCAAACAGCCGGTAACGGATGCCTACCTGGAAAAACTGAAAGAAAATGCCCGGCAACTTGTAGCCGCCATTCAACAATAAACAGCACGTTATGAAGATTAAAAGTTATGAATTGTTCCAGGTGCCGCCGCGCTGGCTCTTTTTAAAGATCGAAACCGATGAAGGGATCACGGGCTGGGGCGAACCGGTGATTGAGGGCAAGGCCGCTACGGTGAAAACCGCCGTGGAGGAATTGATGGAATACCTGACGGGAAGGGACCCATTGCCGGTTGAAGATCATTGGAACACGATGTACCGGGCAGGATTTTACCGCGGAGGGCCTGTCCTTATGAGTGCTATATCCGGTATTGATCAGGCGCTCTGGGATATTAAAGGCAAATATTACAATGCCCCTGTGCATCAGCTGCTGGGAGGCAAAGCACGGGATACGATGAAAGTCTATTCCTGGATCGGTGGCGACCGGCCGGCCGAAGTGGGCGCCGCTGCACAACAACTGGCCCGCCAGGGGTTCCTTGCGGTGAAAATGAATGCCACGGAAGAACTGCAATATGTGGACAGCTATGATAAGATCGACCAGGCCGTGGCGCGTATTGCTGCCGTCCGGGAGGCCACAGGGCCGGCTTTTGGTATTGGCATCGACTTTCACGGCCGCGTACACAAACCCATGGCGAAGATACTGGCAAAGGAACTGGAGCCTTTCCGGCCTATGTTCATAGAAGAGCCGGTGTTGCCGGAAAATAATGAGGCTCTCCGGGAAATTGCCCGGCATACAGCCATCCCCATTGCCACCGGCGAACGGATGTTTTCCAAATGGCAATTCAAAAACCTGCTGACTGCCGGCTATGCAGATATCATCCAGCCGGATGTGTCACATGCCGGGGGCATCACGGAATGCAAAAAGATCCTCTCCATGGCAGAAGCCTTTGATGTAGCCGCTGCGCCGCATTGTCCGCTGGGTCCCATTGCCCTGGCCGCCTGCCTGCAGGTGGATGCTACCTGTCACAATGCCTTCATACAGGAGCAGAGCCTGGGCATTCATTACAACCAGGGCAGTGACCTGCTGGATTATCTCAATGATAAAACAGTGTTCGAATACAGCAACGGGTATGTAACTATACCGGACCAGCCGGGGTTGGGTATTGATATCAACGAAGCACATGTGCGCAAAATGGCTGCTGAGGGCCACAACTGGCGCAACCCGGTGTGGCGGCACAAAGACGGAAGTATTGCTGAATGGTAAAACAAAAAATATGAACCGAGAAAGCGCAGCGGCACCTACCCGGGTCCGGTACCAGATGTTATTCCTCCTGTTTGTGAACGTGGTCATCAATTATATGGACCGCAGCAATCTGGCAGTGGCCGCTTCAGCAATCGGAAAGGAGTTCCGGTTCTCTTCCGTGCAGATGGGGCTTATTTTTTCCGCATTCAGCTGGACCTACCTGTTGTTCCAGATCCCCGGCGGCATCCTGGTAAAACGGATCACGCCACGGATCCTCTATACGGTCAGTCTGGTAACCTGGTCGCTGGCCACCGTATTACAGGGTTTTGCCAGAGGCTTTGTTTCCCTGTTCGGGTTGCGGATGGCCACCGGTGCGCTCGAAGCGCCTGCCTTCCCGATCAACAACCGCGTGGTCAGCAGCTGGTTCCCGATCCAGGAGCGGGCCTCGGCCATTGCGGTATACACTTCCGGGCAGTTCCTCGGACTGGCATTCCTGATGCCGGTGCTTTCGAAGATCCAGTTGCAGGCCGGCTGGAAAGGATTGTTCGTGATCACCGGGCTGATCGGCATTATCTGGGGGCTCGTATGGTATTTTTTTTACCGTGATCCGTTGCAGCATAAAAAAACAAACAAAGCCGAACTGGAGCACATTGAAAAAGGAGGCGGATTACTGAACAACCCGGCTGAAGACCCCGGTAAAAAAGCGTTTCGATGGGCCGATCTCAGCGAGGTATTATCACACCGGAAACTGTGGGGCATTTACCTGGGGCAATTTGCCGTAAACGGCGCATTGTGGTTCTTCCTTACCTGGTTTCCAAAATACCTGGTCGACTACAGAGGCCTGGATTTTATCCAGTCGGGTTACTGGGCTTCCATACCTTACCTGGCGGCATTTGCGGGTGTGCTTTGTTCCGGCTTCCTTTCCGACCATCTCATCCGGAAGGGTATCCCTGCTGCAAAGGCGCGCAAACGGCCTATTATTGCCGGATTGCTGCTTTCCGTAAGCATTATCGGGGCCAACTATGTGCACACTCCGGGATGGATCATATTGTTCATGTCCGTATCATTTTTTGGAGTGGGCTTTGCGTCTATCACCTGGATCTTTGTATCCACCCTCGCACCCAAACACCTGATCGATGTAACCGGCGGTGTCTTTAATTTTATCGGTCAGCTTTCCGGCATTGTAGTACCGATCGCAATCGGCTTCCTTGCAAGCGGAGGTAATTTTGCACCGGCACTTATTTTTATTGCGGTACTGGGTGGACTGGGCTCCTGCTCCTACCTCTTCCTGGTAGGCAATGTAGAGCGCATTCCTTCAAGAACACCGATAGATCAATAACTGTTAAAACGTATGGATACTTTTTTAAGTTGTGATTGGGGAACCAGTACGTTCCGGTTGCGGCTGGTGCGGATCAGTGACCTGGCGGTGCTGGCAACCGTGCGACACCAGCAGGGGATTGCACAGGCATTTACCGCCTGGGAGCAAGCAGGTTCCGGCATCAGCCGGATGGAATATTACACAGGGTTTCTAAAACAACAGATCCATTTGTTGCAGCAACAGTCTGGTTACCCATTAAACGGTCTTCCTGTTGTGCTGTCCGGTATGGCATCCTCTTCCATCGGATTCCTGGAACTTCCCTACAAAGAACTTCCGTTTGCTGTTGATGGCACCGATCTGATAGTACGGTCGATTCCGGATGATCATCATCCATTACGGATCGTCTCCGGCGCCTGCTCTGCAACTGATGTGATGCGGGGGGAAGAAACCAAGATCGTTGGCGTTGCCGGAATACTGCCGGAAACAGATCAGGAATTACTGCTGCTGCTGCCCGGAACCCATTCCAAACACCTGCGGATCTGCAACCGGCAGGTGATTTCTTTTCAAACTTTTATGACCGGTGAGTTTTTTGCGCTCTTATCCCGTAACAGTGTTCTCGCGGGATCCGTTGCCACCGGTGCAGATTTTACAGACACCGTTAACAGGGACTACTTCATAAAAGCGGTACAACAAAGCCGCAGCATTTCGGTCCTGCGTCATGCTTTCAGGGTGCGTACCAGTCAACTTCTCCATAACGTATCCCCGGAACAGAACTATTATTACCTCAGTGGCCTGCTTATCGGTGAAGAACTGAGGGCCTTACCACCCGGCGTCCCGGTATACCTGCTGGGAGGCGCGGCACACCTGCCCCTGTACCTGCAGGCCTGTGAAACATTGGGACTCCCTTCAGTAGCATTGATGGATGCCGATGAGGCCTTAATAGCCGGCCAGCAGCGGCTTTTATTAAACCACCCGGGATAAGCTACCGGCACTTCTTTACAGGGCATTCAAAAAAATACCGGCTCCTGATTTCTTATTCGCTATTTTTATAGCTGATGAAACCGGCAACAGGGTACAGCATTTTTTGCTGCATTACAATTGTATATTTTACCGGCATGGCGCTGCAAAACGATTGGCTCCAGGTTGTTTTCAAACCGTTGCTGATCGGCTCCCTGCTGGCCTATTTTATTGCAGCAACAAAAACAACGAAAGCAACCGCATCCGTTAGAAAACGGACCATCGGTGCGCTGCTCTTTTCCATTGCCGGGGATACCCTATTATTGTTTGCCAACAATAAGGAGCTGTATTTTATACTGGGCCTGGTCGCTTTCCTGGTCGCTCATATTTTTTATATCCTGTGCTTTCATCAGATCAAAATAAAAAACGCCCTTCCGGGAAAATGGTACACGGCCATCATCGTCGGCATTTATTATTTTTTTATAATGAGTTTTTTAATTCCGCACCTGGGCCCTTTAAAGATACCGGTACTGGTATACGGAATCGTGATCAGTTTTATGCTGCTGCTGGCGATGCAGCTGTATGACCTCAGGGACAATACCACTGCGCGCTACCTCCTCACCGGAGCCATCTGCTTTGTGGTTTCCGATTCAATACTTGCCATCAATAAATTCTACCACCCGGTGAAATGGGGTGGGTGGGCGATTATGATCACCTATGTGGCCGCACAATTACTGCTTATCAGGGGAATGGTCCGGTTGATCACAACGGAGAACAGTGATCACGGTCACACAACGATAACGGATTAAACGGCCACCCGCCGCCCCGATAAATGAGTGGAATGTTCCATTTTTGTAAGCGCCTTGTCCAGCCACAATTCATACCAGTTCAGAAAAGAAATCGTACCCGTGTTTCCCAGCTCCATTGAAGGATAGATCCCTCTGTTATTGATCCGGTCATCGGTCCATATATTTCCTTTTTCCTGGCCGTTTACGATCAGGCTGATCTGTGCCCCGCCGCCATAGTCTGCAATAAAAAGCCGGCCGTGGTCATGTTCTGAGCCATCAATCAGTTCCCATTTTTTTTCAAAAAGCTGTTGCTCCAGGTTTTCATCGCCCGTCATCAACGCCGCTTCCAGCCGGGCATCCAGCCCTTCCATCTCTGCATCCATATTCCATTTTTCTGTATGCGGAAACGGTTTTGATAGATCGAAATAGATATGGGCCCCTTTTTCTCCGGGATCAAAAAAACAGATCCTGCCCCGCTCCAGCCGGTGCAGACCATTAAAGGGGCCGGCACCTCCGTCGCCGATAACCGTAAGAAAGGCCACGTATTCTTCCGGCAGCTGCACCCGGTGTTTTGCTTCAAACAGCTGTATCTGCTGGGGTCTCAATACCGGGTTCATATGATAGTTGTGTACTGCTGCGCCGAATAATTGTCGTTTTGAATCTAAATCACTGAGCCGACCGAGCTTCGCACGGATACGCTCTAATTGTTGTTGCATGTAATAGAAGGACATTATAAATAATAGAGGATACTTGTCCCTTTAAAACCATCAAGAACCAGGCCACTGCCGTATCTTTTTACCCGTTGCATTTGCCCCGGCGCAGGCTCCGGACCGCCCGGAACCGTTGTTACGACCGCAGTTTTCCGGATCATTGTTTACGGGAGGCGCTAATCGCCTAGAACACAAAGGAAACAACCGGCGCATTTTTACGGGGCCGCCGCATCCCTGAAACAAACCGGGGATTTTATATAAAGGGAACGCATAAGATTTGGCTTTTTTTTAAGAAAATCTTCAGACCTTCTTGATGAGCTTCAGCGTGCACGGGACCTTATTCCCGGGAGGTTTCCGGTATTATTTTTTCCAGCAGATCTTCCCGTCTTCCTGCATCTGTATCTTTTCTTCGCGGGTAAGGAAATTGATCACTGTCCAGACATGATCCTTGTCTGTTCCCTGCAGCTGCGTCATCAATTGCGGAATGGTACAGGGTTCGGTAAGTGTGTCCCGGATACGCAGCCGGATGGTTTCAAAGGACTCCCGTGTAAGCTGGTTATTTCTTCTTTTCAAGCAGTTATCACATACACCACAATCCTTTATTTCGATATCCCCGAAGTAATTGCCGATCATTTTGCTCCGGCACTGGTAATTCTCCGCAATGTAATTTTTCATCTGCGTCACGCGCTCCGTAAAGAGCCGTTTACGGGCCGTATAATTTTTCATGTTGATCTGCAGTTCAGCGATACGGATACGGGTTCGCGTCAGCATCAGTTGCGGATCCTCCTTGCGGGGCTGGTAATCGATGATCCCATCCGCATGTAGCCGGAACAGTTGTTCCTTTACAAGAGCCGCTTCCGTTTTCATCAGGTAAGCCACATAGCTCTCGGAAATACCAATGGGATAATCATAGATGCCCTCATAAGTCCGGAGCAATGTTTTGATCAGCGGCTCCGAGTCTGCATGACTGGCCTCATATTCATACAGGCTTTCCTTGTAGGCTGTAAAACGCACGGTGGCGGGCACAAAGACCTGTTCATTAAAACTGAGCCATCCATCCTGTTCCAGCGCTTTCAGGCTGTAGATCGCAGTAGTGATGTCCAGTCCGAATTTTTTTATAAAATCTTTCAGATCGAAATCATAATATTCCCCCGGTACTTCCCCTTCGGGTAATTGCAGGTAATGCACCACGCTGCCGTATACCTGGCGGATGGTTTCCATGGAAGGAAAGCGTTGCTCCGGCAATTGTTCCAGGGCCGTCAGGTCATTTTCATTGTACAGGAGCACCGCATAGGATTTTTCTCCGTCGCGTCCGGCACGCCCTGCTTCCTGGTAGTAGTTTTCAAGACAGTCCGGTACATCAGCATGGATTACCACACGCACATCCGGCTTGTCGATCCCCATCCCGAACGCATTGGTACAAACAATAACGCGGGTCTTGTTCCGAATCCAGTCCTGTTGCTTCCGGTTACGCTCCTCCGCAGGCAAACCGGCATTATAATAATCCGCAGCTATTCCTTCCATCAGCAGCAGGTCTTTCAATTCCTTTGTGTGCTTGCGGGTTTTACAATAAATGATCGCCGATCCCTGAACATTTTTTAATACCTCTGTTATTTTGGTAATGCGGCTGGCAACCTTGAAGATGCTATAGGAAAGATTGGATCTTTCGAAGGACTGACGGAAGACGGTAAACCGGTTCTCTCCTTCCCCCGAGAGCTTTTCGCAGATATCTTCCTGTACCCTGGGTGTGGCGGAGGCAGTAAGCGCGATCACCGGCACTCCGGGAAGTTCTTCCCTCAGGCGGGCAATGCGTAAATAGGGAGGCCGGAAATCATAACCCCACTGGGAAATGCAATGGGCTTCATCCACTGCAATAAAATTCACTCCAAGGGCCGGCAGGAACTCTTTAAACAGGTTTGTTTCAAGCCGCTCGGGAGATACATATAGAAATTTGCAATTGCTGTGTGTGGCTGTTTTCAGTACATTGACCACCTCTTTGCGCGACATTCCCGTATGAATGGCAAAGGCGGTAATGTTCTTTTTACGAAGCTGCTGCACCTGGTCGGTCATCAATGCGATCAGCGGGGAGATGACCAGGCAAAGTCCTTTCTTATACAATCCCGGGATCTGGTAACAAAGTGATTTTCCACCACCGGTGGGCATGAGTGCCAGAACATCTTTTCCCTCTACGGCCGCCTGTATGATTTCTGACTGCAACGGACGAAAATGGTCAAAACCAAAATACCCTTTTAAAGTTTCCCGCAACGCCTGTTCCATAGATTTTTCACCTCCGTATAACCTTTATTGATGAGCCCCGTTCGTTTGTCATCCAAAGTTACACGGATTTTTCAAATGGCAAAAGTCCCCTTATCTGACACCCCTTAATATTTTTATAAAATGTACAGGGCTGTTTTTCACCGGATCTTTTACCCTTCAGGCGTTACCGCAATTACAGGCTTACCGCCGTTATCCGGCAGCAAACCTGTAACAGGGTATCACGGGGTTTCTTCGCTGCAACGGCAGACCACATCAGATCATCATGCCACCGGACACCTCGATCCGCTGGGCATTGATCCACCCTGCTTCCGGACTGCACAAAAAAGCCACTACACCGCCGATATCTTCTGCCTCGCCTGCACGCCCCAGGGCGGTAACCCCCGCTATTTGTGCATTCACTTCTTTGTTATCCCGGGTACGTCCGCCTCCAAAATCCGTAGCGATGGCGCCGGGGGCTACCGTATTTACGGCAATCCGGCGTGCGCCCAGCTCCTTCGCCAGATAACGGGTCAGCACTTCCACCGCTCCTTTCGCAGCAGCATAAACGGAATTTCCGGGGAACGAAAAACGGGCGAGCCCCGAGGAAATATTGATAATGCGTCCCCCGTCATTGATAAAGGGCAGGGCCTTTTGTGTGAGGAAATAAACGCCTTTAAAATGAATATTGACAATGGTATCAAACGCTTCCTCGGAGGTTTCTGCAAATGGTTTATTCAGGCCAATACCCGCATTATTGATCAGAAAATCAATGTTCGGACTGCCGGTCTCCTGTTCCAGATAACCGGTTACCTGCCGGATAAACGCATCAAAAGATGCGGTATCGCCGGTGTCAAGCTGAAAGGCCGCAGCCTGCCGTCCCGCAGCTTTTATAGCCGCAACCACATGATCGGCTTCTGTTTTATTACTGTTATAGGTAAGGATCACATCGATCCCCTTTTCAGCAAGCCGCAGGGCCATATCCCGACCCAGTCCGCGGCTGCCGCCTGTAATTAATGCAACTGTTGTTTTTGAACGCATGGTCATTGAATTTTATTACACAAAGTTCCGCTGAAAGGGCGGATAGCCGTTTGCATGCATCAATCCATTTGTTGCAAAATTCAAATAAGCGGGATCAGGCGCGGAATGCTGCCGGCGCCATGGAGGTCTGCTTTTTAAAAAAATTGGAGAAATGCGCCACTTCTTCAAACCCCAGGGAATAGGCGATCTCAGAAACGCTCCAGCCCGTTTGCTTCAGCAGCATTTTCGCTTCCTGTGTGATGCGATGGTGAATGAGCTGAGAAGTGGTCTTACCGGTACCTTCCTTCAATACCTTGTTGAGGTGGTTTACATGAACGGCCAGCCGGTCTGCATAATCCTTTGCCGTGCGGAGCTGTAAACGCTGCAGGGGCGACTCAATGGGGAACTGGCGTTCCAGCAGCTCCGCGAACAAACTGACCGCACGGACCGCTGCGGTAGCGCCCGAATGCTGTACAGCAGCGGGCTGCAGCTTTTGTCCTGCATGTATCAGCTCCATAACATAGTTGCGCAGCAGATCGTAGCGGTAGGCATAATCAGAACCGATCTCTTCCTGCATCTTGCGGAACACCAGCGCAACCGCATCCGCTTCCCTGTCGCTGATCTCAAATACCGGGTAGCCGCCCGGCATAAAAACCGGCAGCTCATCCGGATTCACACCGGTTTTTTGTTTCATCAGGAATTCATGTGTGAAAATGCAAAAATATCCATGCATCGCATCATCCTTTGGCAACCAGTGATACGGTACCCGAGGTGTGGCAAAAAGGAGGGCATTCTTTTCTATTTCAATCACTTTATCGGCATACTCGGCAGTGCTTCTTCCGCGGATAAGACTGATCTTATAATAGGCCCTGCGGCTGTAGGGCATCACCGATCTGCGTTTTACCTCCCGGATAGTGGCGGCAAGGTCAAATACATTAAAATGCCCGATCTCCTTATGAATACCGGGCGGTAACAACAGGCTGATATCTCTTCCCGTAAAACCGGATGCTTCCTGGTAAAACTCGTCGAGCGAAGTGCTTTTAATGCGTTTTGTAGGCTCCATAACAATGCTTGCAAAAATCAAAGTTACGGATCTGCCATCAAACGCCCGCCGGCTCAGAACAGCAACAGTGACTGCCCACCTACTTTCTTCTTCGCCCCCGTGGGACGTATATTGTAGGTGAAGGTAGCCATATAATAATTGCCCAGCACATTTCCGTTACTGTATTTCAGCATGTTCTGCGAAAGAATGACCTGTGTGTTGTTGATCTTTTTCAAAATATCATTCACCCCCAGGCGCAGTACCCCTGCTTCATTTTTGAACATCGTAATGTTCACCGCAGCGTTCCACCGTACATATTCCCGCAATGAAGGGTCCACGAATGCACTGTTCCGGATAAATGCGATATTGTTTTCCAGGATGATGTGTTTAGGCCAGCGGAGTATTTGTTCTGAGCTGATCTCGTAGCTGGTAACATCGTAGGACTGGAACAGGGTCTTGTTGGAGTTCCTTACTTTCTGGCCGCCATAGCTGGCATTATTATTCCATTCAAACACATCATTCCAGTTAAGACCAATACCCGCCCAGAGGTTGACATTGTTCCGGTATTGTTTACTCAGCTGATTGTTATAGCTGAAATAATTCTCATTGTACTCATAATAGAACCCGATATTCGAATTCATCGTAAACCGCTGGGAGAATTTATTCTGTTTGTTGATCCCCCCGTTACCGGAAATGCTTTTCCCTTCACCGGCATTTACCGGCAATACAAGCTGCGTACCATTGTCCTGCTGCAGGATGTTCTGTATCACATCGTTCCTGATGGTGGCCGCCCGGGCCCATCCCCACACATTCAGGCTGAGTTTGGGATCATAGGTATACATATTCAGCTGGAGGCTGTGCCGGATGGCCGGCAACAGGTCCGGGTTGCCATTGTTGATCACGTAGGGATTGGTATTATCAAAAACCGGGATCAGGTAGCGGTAACCGGGCAGGATCACTTCCTTGCGGTAATCGATATTCAGTTTTCCATATACAATACCCAGTTCCGGCAAAAAGGTATTCAGCTGCTGTACCACATCCTGCGGAAGCGAGACCAGCCGGTTCACAAAACGCTGCGACTGGTACCGCACCCGGGGTGTTATGGTCAGCTTTTTATTCTTGTATTCCAGTCCTGCCGCCGTGGAAAAGCTATTGCTGGTACGTTCGAACCGGTTGCTGAGTGCATTGTTCAGCACAGTAAACCCGCCCGAGCCATCCCGGGCGTAGGTACGAATGGTGTTGGTCAGCTGTTCATATTCATACCGGGCGTCCATACGCACGGAAAGATTTTTGATCACCGGTTCGCTGTAATTGCCGTAAATACTGACATTGAGGGTAGGTACTTTTTCATTTCGCAGCTGGTCGAACAGGCTGTCTTTGGGCTGCGGGTACTGATAATTGATCAGCGAATGCGTCGTCGCTTCATTGTCGCGCAGCTGCCAGCTAAGCTGATGGTTCAGGTTCAGCCTCCTCCCCTTTTTGGTCCGGGACAAGCGGCTGTAATTGATATAATGCCGGTAATTCCGGCTCACATTATCCCGATCAAGATCCACACCTCCGTCACTTAGTGGCCCCAATACGGAATTGGTATTTTGCACAAGTGTAAACCGGTCATCGACAGTAGTTCCCGCCATATAGTTGATTCCTGCCAGGATATTGGTAAGGGTATCCGGGCGAAGCTTTGCGCCCAGGCCAATGTTATGAGCATTGATGAGTATTTTGGCGGTCTCCTTCTCACTCCTCCGCAGCAGGGTGTCGGCATTATTGTATGTCGTATATCCGTCATTCTTTACATCCACCTTTACATTGCCGTAGAAGTACTGTCCGAAGATGGACTGCTTACTGCTGGGCGAATGATTGATGTTCAGTCCCAGACCTGAACTGGTGCTCAGGCCTCCATACTCCGTGATGCCGCCGAAATTGATATCGTTGATCCGGATACCGGTACCTCCGGAGGAGTTGCGCCAGATACTCACACTGCGGTTCGTGTTCACGTCCGTATTCCGCTGCATGCCGCCTGTTTGCATCAGTTCGGAAAAGCTGAATCCCGGGCGGTTCAGGTTATTGATATAGCCCAGGGCGCTTACCTGCAGCGTATCCCGGAATATATTGGCAATGGCCCCCGCTTCATAGGTACCTTCCGTACCGGCGCCTGCATAAGCTTTGCCGAACATTCCTTTTTTCACCCCTTTTTTAAAAGTAAGATTGATGACCTTCCCTACATTGTTAAGATTGTCATCGCCCCTTCGCAGAAGTTCTTCCTTGTCATCGGTTACCTGAACCTTGTCGATCACATTTGAAGGAAGATTGCGTGTGGCCATTTTCGGATCATCGCCGAAGAACGCCTTTCCGTCCACGGTGATGCGGTTTACCGGTTTCCCGTTTACTGTAATATTCCCGTCGCGGTCCACCTGTACTCCCGGCAGTTTCTTCAGCAGGTCTTCCACCAGGGCATTGGGCAGCGTTTTGAATGCCGCTGCATTAAATTCAATCGTATCCTTCCGGACGGTCATCGGCGGCCGTTCCGCCACCACCAGTACTTCATCCAGGGAGGTACTGTCCGGGCTCATCCACAGCGTATCCATGTTCAGTGCAGCCTGGGTAAGCGTAAAATCTGTACGCATCACCTTATAACCGGTAAACGTGGCGATGGCCCGCAGCGGCACGTTCAGCGGCAGGCCGGGAATTTTAAACGTGCCGTCTTCTGCCGACAGCCGGTAGGTAACGATACTGGTATCTGCAGCCTTGTAGATCGTAACCGTGGCCAGGTAAAGCCCTTTTTTGGTTTGGGTATCCAGCAGTTTTCCGTTCACCATTCCCTGCGCCCCCGCCCAACCGGTATAGAACAATAAGAGGACAAGCGTTGCGATTTTCTTCATGAGCATTATTTTGAAGCAAGATGATTTAAAAACATTGCTCCTGCCGGGTCGCTGTGACGAAACCATAAAACAATGGTATAAAAGGAGAAAAGTTTTGGGCGAAATTATACGATATTATTCGTACTAAAAAATCGTAGAATGTTTTTTTTAAAAAACTTCACAGGAGATAAACGGGGCCATCCGGGTAAAAATGCGTCATACCCGGTCTGCGGCGATCATCATTGCTGTGCCGGGCCGTACTAAACAAAATAATGCCGGAGGATATAGGAAATTTCATAGAGGATGAAGAGGACTGCCAGGATGTACTGGAACCGCAGGTTATTGATGCGTATGCCCAGCACGCATAAGACAATATGCACCAGGTTGCGCACCGGGTACTCCCAATGCAGGGAGCGGAAGTATTGCCGCCCCTTCAGCAATGTATCGGCGAAGTCGGCCGCAAAGATCACAATGAGGAAGGCAAAGAACCAGTTCTTCCGGGAAAAGAAATAATCCCGGAAGCTTTTGTAGTCATTGATACCATCCGGGAATATTAATACCGTCAGTGCATAATACATCGTCGTATAGAAGATAAGAAATCCGTATTCCAGGAAATTCCAGCTGCCCACCCCGGTTAGCCGGGCTTCCCACCACCAGAAATGAATGATCAGGATAAAAGTATAAAACACCCACAGGAGGTGCAACGGATAGGGTTTTACACCCTTATTATGATCGATCAGCTTTACAGCGTTCTTTAACAGCTGTGCAATCCCAAAGCCCAGGATGATGCTGATCATCGTCCGTACATGGGTAAATGTTTCCTCCATAGCTATAAGGTTTAGAGGGGATGATCCTGATGCGCTGCCAACACTGATGAGGTCAACGGAGCCGCTCCAGTATCCCTTTGCGTTTTACAATGTTTTTGTAATCCCACTGGATGATCGTTGCTTTTTTCAGCCAGCGTTTCAATGTTTTTATATCAACAGCCGTAACAACCGTATACCGTATTTCTGCTGCTTTAAAGCTTCCCCCGGGCTGCAGATCCGGCTCATCAAACGACTGGCCGCTCCAGAAAAGCAGGCGCACACTGTCTTTCAGTTTACTGTAACCCACAATGGGATTGCCTTCCAGGAACCACACCGGATGTCCGTGCCAGATCTTGTTTTCCGCATCGGGAAGCTGGAGACAGATCTGTTGCGCCAGCAAATCACAAATGGCCTTATCAGCGGGCGGGCGGGCATCGTTATACGCCTGGATATCCGGGTTCATCGTTGATTTTTTTTGGAAGATACTCTATTTCTTTTTCTGATCTGTCTTCCGTTTTAATTCCCGGTTGCTGACGGTCTGCCGCGATCCGCACCAGGAATTGACGCAAACCACATCTAATTCCGCTTTTGCGGCAACGTATCTTGCAGGTATCATTTTTTAATCTAAAACAATCATAATCATGAACAACAAAGAAATCGTACAACAGGTGATCGACGCCTTTTTAAACAAAGATACAGAACGGGCACTGGCCTATATGAGCGAAGACGTTCAGATAGGCTGGCCCGGATTCTTTGACCTGCCCGCGGGAAAAGAAGCCGTACGCAGCTTCTTTACGAATGTGCCCGAACTGGTATCCAGTCAGGTGATCGATCTGATTGCAGAAGGAAACACCGTTGCCGGTACCGGTACTGTTACCAGCAGGGATAAGGATGGCTCCCTCAAAAACAGTTTTTTCTGTGATGTATATGAACTGGAGAACGGAAAGGTCATCCGTCTCAAAAGCTATATGGTATTTGAACAGCCGCGGGTGGCAGCAGCCTGCGGGAACTAATTGATCAACTTTATAAAAAAATACGATATGAAAAAGAAACTACTCTTTACCGCCTGCCTGCTTACAGGCCTTCTGTTCATCAATGCCGGATTGAACAAATTCTTGAACTACCTTCCCATGCCTGAAAAAATGCCGGAGGCTTCATTAAAATTATTTACAGCAATGGTGCAGATCCCCTGGCTGATGTCGCTGGTGGGCATTGCAGAGATTGCAGGAGGTGTTTTATTTATCATTCCCCGGTACCGGGCGCTGGGAGCCTTGATACTGACCCCTGTGATGGCCGGTATCCTTCTGACGCATATCAGCGTTAACCCCGGAGGGTGGTTCATGCCCGTGCTGATGACGTTTGTAATGATCTGGAGCATTATTGAACAACGCCGGCAGTATCTTGGTCTTATCGCCCGTTAGCAGCATGTATATACAGCCCGTCGTGACGCAAAACATGCCGGTTACAACCACCATTAAGGGGCATTAAGCGGAAAAAACCTTAACGATCCTTAACTCCTTAATGGTTTAAAAACACTCCGCCACATGCCGCTACAATCACAAGAACCATTAAGCCATTAAGGGGCATTAAGCGGAAAAAACCTGAACGATCCTTAACTCCTTAATGGTTTAAAAACACTTCACCACATGTTGCTACAATCACAAGAACCATTAAGCCATTAAGGGACATTAAGCGGAAGAAACCTTAACGATCCTTAACTCCTTAATGGTTTAAAAACACTCCGCCACATGCCGCTACAATCACAAGAACCATTAAGCCATTAAGGGGCATTAAGCGGAAAAAACCTGAACGATCCTTAACTCCTTAATGGTTTAAAAACACTTCACCAAATGCCGCTACAATCACAAGAACCATTAAGCCGTTAAGAGACATTAAGCGGAAAAAAACTTAATGATCCTTAACTCCTTAATGGTTCAAAAACACTTCACCAGATGCCCCTACAACCATAAGAACCATTAAGCCATTAAGGGACATTAAGCAGAAAAAACCTTAACGATCCTTAACTCAATGGTTTAAAATACTGCAACAGGTATCCCTCAAAACCAGCGTAATGATCCATCAGCCCCTCGGGGTCTTCTTCGCTTTGCCGGCACCCGTTATCGTTTTATTAAACTCCAGGGCCAGGCTGATCCAGTAGTTAAGCGCTGCCGGGGTATGGAGCCGGTCCTCATCTACATGTACATAGCCTTTGTAAACGCGCCCTTTCATAACGACCGTGTGGCATCCTTCCCGGGCAATAAGGGCATCGTGTATGCCAGGGTCTATCCGGCACATGATCCTTCCTGCTCCGACCGTAAGACACATTTTCCCGTTGACCATGAATGCCAGACCTCCAAACATTTTTTTCTCTGTCACGTCCGGCAGCTCTGTCAGGGCCTGGCGCATGCGCTGCGCGAGCAAGTCATTATATGCCATGTTACTGAAATTTATGCAGGTGTATTTTTGTGGAAGGTCAGCGTATCAAAGAAGATCGTCAGTGCCTGCAATTTCCCGTTGCGCGCTTCCCATATTTCGGCAACATCCCCCGTCATGCCGGCACCATTAGGAAACGTATAGCTGTACCTGCCGATCACACAGGCTTTGTCTCCTTCCACGATCATCTGCTTTACCTGCATGGAATTGAACACCCGGGAAAAGCGGTCGATCACCTGCCGGTAAGCCGCTTTCCCTACAATTGGTTCCGGCCGCGTCATATCACCGCCCGTAAATACAAAATCCTCGGCAAGGACCGACTCCCATCCTTCCTTTTGAGCAAATCCTTTATAATAACTTTCCAAAAGTTGTTTTGTAGTAGCTGTATTTGCCATCGTTTTTCGTTTTAAAGTTATTGCAATCCGTATCTTTGCACTTGCATTTTGCAAGCACTAAATTAGGAAAGTTATTGCAATTTGCAAGTAAAAAATTATGAACAAAAGAAGATCAGATTGTCCGATTAGTTGTTCGCTGGATATTTTTGGCGACAAATGGTCCCTTTTAATTATCCGCGATGTAATGCTGCGCGGCAAATCCTCCTACAGTGAGTTTTTGCAATCGGAAGAGAAAATAGCCACCAACATACTTACCAGCCGGCTTTCCCTTCTAGAAGAGGCGCAGATCGTATCAAAAACGGTTTCCCCGGCCAACCGGTCAAAATTCATCTATCGCCTTACACAAAAAGGCATCGACCTGCTGCCCATCATTGTAGAACTGATGGACTGGGGTGCCCGGTATGATGTCAATTGCCCCCGAAAGGAACTGGGTAAAAAGATCAAAAAAGATAAGGCCGCTGTGATAAGAGAATATACACAGCGGCTTAAGAGTGAAATCAGGTAGCCGTTACCGGAATACTTCTTTAACCGGAATACCCCGCCAGCTTGCCGGCATCTTCAGTTTCAGCAGCCAGGCGATGGTAGCAGCTGTATCGTAGGTAATGATGGGCTGCTGTAACGCTTTCCCTTTCTGCACACCTCTTCCGTATACCACCCAAGGGATCTGTACTTCGTCCAGGGATTTACCACCATGCCCTTTTCCTTTTCCGCCATGATCCGCTGTTACCAGGATCACCGACTCGCCGGCAATGCCCGCATCCTCCACGGCCTTCACGATCTTTCCGATACGTGCATCCACCTGTTGCAGTTCTTTATAGTATTCGGGTGTGCGATGGCCGATGTTATGGCCCACCCCATCCGGCTGATCCAGGTGTATAAAGGTAAGCACCGGTTTCTGCGACCGGATGATCGCCACCGCTGTGTCCACACAAAAATCATCGTTGTCCTTTGCAGCAACACGCAGGGTGGTTGCTGCTTTTTCCACCAGCGGATCGATACCCTGCCAGCTGTAGATCAGTGCGGATACCGCTTCCGGCCGCTGTTCCTTCAGCAATGAAAAAACAGAAGGGAACAATCCAAAGCGGCTGGTATCGGCCGAAGGGATCTCCGGAACCGCACTGTTCCACTCGGTATAGCCATGTACCGTCGGTCCGGCGCCCATCAGCAGCGAAGCCCAGTTCACCGCGCTGGATGAAGGCAGCACTGAACGGGCGGTCAGCGACCAGGCACCGTCCTGCATCAGTTTTTTCAGCTGCGGCATTTCCGCATCCGGCACGGCATAGGCGCCAAACCCGTCGCACCCGATCAGGATGACATGTTTCACTTTTGAAGGTTGTGCCAGTGCTGCGAGCGGCAGCCAGATGCTCAACGCAATGATCATTTTACGCATATTGCTCATAATCGTTTTTATTTTGAATGACCGGAACGACGAAGATACACCAGAAGCCCTGTCAGCACCCTCCTGAAACAGAACAACCGGTTGCACAGTTATGCCCAGAACCAAATAAATCCTATTTTTACTGTTTAAACAGAGTACATGCAGCAGGTAGATTTTCTGGTGATCGGAACGGGTATCGCGGGCCTTACCTACGCTTATAAGATGGCACAGCAGTTTCCTGAACGGAAGATACTGGTGCTGACCAAGGCCGCAGCGGATGAAACCAATACCAAATACGCACAGGGCGGCGTAGCCGTAGTGAACGATACGGAGCATGATAGTTTTGAAAAACATATAGAAGATACATTGATCGCGGGAGATGGCCTTTGTAATAAAAAGGTCGTTGAGATCGTGGTTACGGAGGGACCGGACCGCATCAATGAACTGATCGCTCTGGGGACCAACTTTGATAAAGAGGCCGATGGGGATTACAAACGGGGTAAGGAAGGCGGACACAGCGAATTCCGCATCCTGCACCATAAAGACGTTACCGGCTGGGAAATGGAGCGGGCCCTGCTGGAAGCGGTCGGCACCTGCCCGAATATTGAGATCGTCAAGCATTGTTTTGTTATTGACCTGATTACCCAGCACCACCTGGGCTATCTGGTCACCAAGGCCACACCCGATATTGAATGTTACGGGGTGTACGTGCTCAACCTCCGCACCAACGGGATCGAGACCATCCTTGCCAAAACCACTTACCTGGCCTCCGGAGGAAACGGACAGGTGTACCGCACCACTACCAATCCCGGCATTGCCACCGGCGACGGCGTGGCCATGGTATACCGCGCAAAAGGCCGTATCGAAAATATGGAGTTCATCCAGTTTCATCCCACGGCCCTGTTCGAAGCCGGACTTACCGGCCAGGCGTTTTTAATTACAGAAGCGGTACGCGGCGATGGCGGTATCCTGCGCAATAAGGACGGAGAAGCATTCATGGAAAAATATGATGCGCGCAAAGATCTGGCGCCGCGGGATATTGTGGCACGTGCCATCGACAGCGAGATGAAACGAACGGGTACCGAACATGTGTGGCTGGACTGCCGGCATTTTGAGCTCGAAAAATTCCTGGAACATTTCCCCAATATTTATGAAAAATGTAAAAGCATCGGTATTGACATTACCCGGAACATGATCCCGGTTTCACCGGCCGCTCATTACAGCTGCGGAGGTATCAAGGTCAACGAATGGGGGCAGACCTCCATACGGAACCTTTATGCCGTGGGCGAGTGCAGCAGCACCGGGTTACACGGCGCCAACCGCCTGGCCAGTAATTCCCTGCTGGAAGCGATGGTATTTGCGCACCGCTGTTTTGAGCAGGTATCAAAAAAAGCATTGAACGGGGAACTGAATGCACATCACTATGAGGGTGAGATACCGGAATGGAATGCCAAAGGCACAATGCAGCCCAAGGAAATGATCCTAATCACCCAAAGCCTGAAAGAGCTGCGGCAGGTAATGTCAGATTATGTGGGTATCGTGCGTAATAACATCCGCCTGGAGCGGGCTTCAAAGCGCCTGGATCTCCTGTGGGAAGAAACAGAACAGCTATACCGGTCGAGTAAGGTATCGCCCCAGTTGCTGGAATTGCGTAACCTGATCACCATCGGTTACCTCATCGTAAAAGGTGCCATATTCCGCAAGGAAAGCCGCGGGCTGAATTATAATACCGATTACCCTGAAAAGAGTGTGCTCGTACAGAATGTGGTGCTGTAATATTTGGGGAATTGAGATTCGAGAATTCAGAATTGATACTTGAGAATTCAGACTCGAGATTTGAGAATTGAGATTTGTTATTTAGATTTTAATGTATTACATCATTTACGCTTTTTTATACCTCTGTTCCCTGTTGCCGCTGCCGGTGCTCTACCTGCTGTCCGATTTCTTTTACGCAATAGTTTATTATGGCATCGGGTACCGGAAAAAAGTGGTAATGGACAACCTGGCCATCGCATTTCCTGAAAAAACGATCGGGGAGCGGACGCGCATTGCCAGGGATTTTTACCATAAATTCATCGACTCATTTGTAGAGACGGTCAAACTGCTTTCAGCCTCCGATGCTTTTTTTGAAAAACGCTTTACCGGAAACTGGGAGGTGGTAGACCGCTATTACGATCAGGGACGCAGTGTACAACTGATCCTGGGACATACATTCAACTGGGAATGGGGCAATGTGCAGATCGTCCGGAAGATCCGGCATACGTTCCTCGGCGTCTATATGCCCATCAGCAGCAAACCGCTCAACCGGGTCTTTAAAAAACTGCGGTCACGCAGCGGGGCCGTCCTGTTGAGCGCACACCATATGACCCGGGAATTCCTGCCCTACCGCCGCACACTGTATTGCCTGGGACTGGTGGCCGATCAAAGTCCGGGGCACCTAAAAAAAGCCCGGTGGTTCCATTTCTTCAACCGCAGGACTGCTTTTACCGTTGGGCCGGCAAAAGGCGCCATCACCAACGATGCCGTGGTGGTATTTGCCGCCATCGAACGCCGGAGAAGAGGCTATTATGAGGTTACTTTTACCGTGGCCGAAGAACATCCGAAAAACGATACGGACGAGCACCGGCTCACCCAAAAGTTCGTGCACTTCCTGGAAACCACCATCCGCAAAAACCCGGATATGTGGCTCTGGACCCACCGCAGATGGAAACACGAATGGAAGGAAGGTGATGTAATGGGCGAATGATGCCGGTTACACAACAGAAGCACCCAACCACACAATAACCGGTCCTGCCGTTATACAAAGCGCCTACATTTGTTATAGAAAAAAAACTACAATGAAAACAAAAACGCTTGTATTCCTCTGTTCCCTTTTACTGAGCTCGGTTGTTCCGGCACAAAAACTGCCAATAATAAAAGCCACTTCCACCAGTGTCGATATAAAAAATGATGATAAACTGGCAAAGAACGTATGGCGTATTGTTCCTGAAGAAAAACTAGATGTATACACCACTTCCGCCAAAAAAGTGACCTTTTATACGGACATCGATTCTATTTCTTTTAAAATTGATCCCCGGAAACAATACGATTTTATCATTCTCCTGAATGGAAAAGATTCAGCCAAAACGCGGATCAGGTACCAGCCTTCCAGGTTAGATATATTGAAAGGCGCCGGAAAATATAATGCCGGCGACAATCGTTTTATTCCTCAATTCACCTATCAGTCCGCAGACAATCCCGACTTAAAAAAGATCCGGGAAGACCTGCAACTGGACTCTATAGCCGGTAAAGGCACTGAATTATCGCAAATATTCAACCTCCTGCACTGGGTACACAACCTTATCCGGCATGATGGCGGCAGCAATAACCCCACACTGAAAAATGCAATTGATTTAATTAAAGTCTGTAAAGCCGAAAACCGGGGCGTGAATTGCAGAATGCTGGCAACAATTCTCAATGAATGTTATTTGTCCATGGGTATCAGGTCGAGATATATAACCTGTATGCCCAAAGAAACAAATTTTGATGATTGCCATGTCATAAATATGGTATACAGTAAGGAGCTGGATAAGTGGATATGGATAGATCCCACCTTCGACGCGTACGTGATGGATGAGAACGGAAACCTTTTGGGGATACAGGAAGTCAGGGAACGGTTGGTGAAAGCACAACCTCTGGTACTGAATGCAGATGCCAACTGGAACCGTAAAAACACACAGACCAAAGAAGGATATCTTGAAGGGTATATGGCGAAAAATTTATACCGGCTGGAAACCCCGCTTGTGAGCGAATATGATACAGAAACCTGGAAAAAAGGAAAAACAGTAGCCTATGTGGAATTGCTCCCGTTAGATGGGATTGAGCAATCCCCGCAAAAAAAAGAGTCGACCAATAACGTAACCGGTGTTACTTTTACGCATTACAAAACCAACAACCCTGATTTATTCTGGGCCAGGCCTGAAAAAATGCCAAACTAAAAAGATGCGGGGTCAATCTGTAATAATTCTTTTTCTCATCTTATGTGCAGCTGCAGGGCCGCCCCATTCGGCAGCACAGAACAATATTACGCTTGATTCATCTACTGCCATCCGGGTTGCAAAAGATAAAATAGACGGCAGTGACTTCAATGTTCTTTTAACAAAGCATACCGACCCTTATAATGCCATTCGTTTCAACAAATTTGCAGACACCACATTAGACAATACGTACAAACAGATCAACGACAGTACTTATGAAATCTTTATTAATAATCCCGCAAAAGCCGTATATCTGGTAAGAACGGAGATCGCAGATGGATATGGCACTAATTTCGATTATGAAAGAAAGGATTTGATTGGTTTTGCGTCAGCATTTACTAATATGGTTACAGCACCATTTTTAGTAAGTTATACTACAACAAAGGAAGAAATAAAATACACCACGGTGCATTTACTCAATCCTTTTCTTGTCCGGTTTCGTTTGGAAGCACCGGGAGGCAGAAGAAAAGCAAGAACATTTATTTTCAATTACACATTTCCCAAACCTGTTCTGAAATTCATCACCACAGCAGATACCCTCCTAAAACTTAAAGAGCTCAACCCCAGCTACGACTTCTCCGCTTCGAACCTTTGGCACCGGATGGCGGCAAACCCGGATTCAATACCTGCCCGGTTTAATAACAGACCGCTTTTACTGTCGTTTGAGCACTACGGAAGCTTTGAATACAGGGATATTCCCAATCTTTTAAAATATAAACTGGACAATGAAACCGACTGGCGGTATACTTCTTTGAGTAATACACCATCCATTCTATTGAAAAGTCTGGCTGCAGGAGACCACCAATTAGAAGTATCCTATACGGGAAATGCCTCGGAAACGCTTATTTACAGGTTCAACATAGTGCCAGACCGGATCAATGCAGCCATATGGTGGATACTTGCAGGCATTTTAGTTTCGGGCACTGTCTTTTATTTTATTTATAAGACTCGACTTCGTGCTGCCAGGCAAAAAGCCCAAAAGACCCGGCTGGAGCTCCAGGCCATCCAATCACAGCTCAATCCGCATTTTATGTTCAACGCCCTGGGTTCTGTCCAGTACCTGATGAATAATAATGAAAAACAAAAAGCCGATCACTATCTTACCGAGTTCAGTGCACTGCTGCGCAGCTCGCTCAGCAACAATGAAAAGGAAATGATACCCCTTTCTGAGGAATTACAGGTACTGGAAAGTTATATCGCATTGGAGCAATTGCGTTTCGGGTTCCGGTATGAATGTACGATCGACACGCAAATAGCAGCAGCGACCATCCCCGTTCCCACACTCCTTATGCAGCCACTGGTAGAAAACGCCATCAAACATGGCCTTTCCCCGCTGCGTGAAAAGGGCTTGCTTAAAATAGGGATACAGCTGCAGGAGCGGGACCTTTTAATTGTGATCCTTGACAATGGCTCCGGCTTTACCCAGAAGCAGCTGTACACCGGTTTGGGAACAAAACTGGTTAAAGAACGGATTGCCATACTTAAACGCAATGGTCACTCTATTGAACTTTCCTTTAGCAGCAATGAAAGCGACGAAACAAAAGCCTCTCTGAAATTTAAAAACTGGATCTGATACTTCTTAATTTCGGTACATGAAAGCCATTATTATCGACGACGAGCCCAATAATATCCGCAACCTTGAGCTGCTGCTGAAGGAACATTGCAGCAATGTGCAGGTAGTTGCTACTGCCATGAACGCGGATGAGGGCCGCGAAGCGATTCTAAGCCACCAGCCCGACCTGGTATTCCTGGATATACAAATGCCCGGAGCAAACGGGTTTGAAATGCTGCAATCATTGCCCGAACCAGGTTTCGAGGTGATCTTTGTGACCGGTTTCGACCGGTACGGGATCCAGGCAGTAAAGTTTTCCGCTATTGACTACCTGTTAAAGCCGATTGTTACTGCCGAGTTAAAGACCGCCGTTGAAAAGGCGGCTCATAAAACAGAAACCAAAAAACGGAATACCCAGCTGGAGAACCTGCTTAAGTTCCTCGAAAAAAAAGATCACAAACAGGATCACAAAATCGCATTGCCCTCTGCCAAAGAAACCCGCTTTGTCAATCCGGCACAGATTATCTATTGCGAGGCGAAGAATAATTACACCTCGTTCCGTCTTACCGGGGGAGAGCAACTGGTTATATCCCGGCCGCTGTATGAATATGAGGAACTGCTGACAGATTATGGCTTTCTCCGCTGCCACAACTCATACCTGGTAAACAGGATTTTTATAAAAAGTATATTAAAGGAAGACAGCACCACCCTGCTGCTGGAAAATGATGAACGCATTCCGGTTTCAAGGCAAAAAAAAGAATACATCAAAAATCTGCTGCTGAAGAACAGCTAACAGGGGCCGCAGGTTACCGGATCACAAATTTCCGGGGCACGGCGCTATCCCAGGCTGGTCCGACGGTTGTCTTTAACCAGAAGGGTTCCCGTGGCACCCCTTCCAGCTGCCATATATTATTCTCATTCTTCAATAACATTCCCGGCGCCATTTCCTCAAACCCCGGTGCCGTTGCCGCCCCTCCAACTTTATTGTGCAGCATGTTGAGACCCTGTTGTTCGGAGGCACCCGTTATCAACCGGCCGGGGTTCAACACAAAATTATTCTGAAGTGTAACGTTTTCGGGCGGCACGACCCTTGTCTCATTTTTGCCGGCGCCTAAAGCAAATGCTTCTTTACAACCGATGATAATATTGCTGTCGATCATCGCCTGCTTTACCTGCCAGTACTCGTTCAGTTTGGGATGGATCACTGCATTCATTACGGCAATGGATGCCCGCAGCCCCGTTCCGGTTAATCCATAGAGGTAATTGTTATTTACGGTATGCTGCTCCCCGATCACTCTTATCCCCCCGGTATTGGGTTTTTGATTCCCGATGAAATAATTCCCCGTTACAGTATTAAAATTGCCATGCCGGAAGGTAAGCGTACCATCACATTCATAAAAAAGGTTTTCCTTTATGGTGTTGTGACCGGACTTGATGGAAATGACCTCTATCTCTCCGTCACAGCGGTCAAAAACATTACGTGTCACCGTCGTGTACGAATCGTGCATGGACCAGTCGCTGGTCCCGATCCGTATGGTTTCACCACCGTTATTGCCCAATGACGGACGGGGGCCAAAATAATTATTGGTAATCTCATGATAATTGGGCGTGCCGGATAACCACACTACAAGCGTTGTGCCCTGATGCGTCTTTCCGGTAAATGCGCAATGATCGACTTTATTTCTTGTACCATAAAGCGATACCCATTTGTAATCCGTTTTTCTGTCCGGAGGATTATAACCCGTAATGCTCGTCTGGGTAAGCCGGCAATGAGCCGATGTTTTTGAAAACACGATAACATCTTCCTTCAGCGAGTACCCTTTTACAAAAGAAAGTCCGCTTACTTCCAGCCAGGCACCATCGATCCGCAACCCGGAGTGCCCGGTAAGCAGGACTTTTCCCGGTGTTTCTGCTTTTAAAATAATAGGCTGCCCTTCTTTTCCGCTGGCTTTTAACACCAGTTGTTGATCTTTCCAGTTACCATTTTGCAGGATAACAGTATCACCGGGGTTCAAATGTTGTTGGTCCAACCCGGCAGCCGAGGTTATACTATAGGTTCGCTGAGTTATCGCCGCTGTTGCCGTTCCAGAGTCATCCGTACGCTTTGCACAGGCTGTGGCAGAACAGCCGGTCAATACAAGGCAGGCGATAACCATCAGGGCACTGCCTGCCCGGTGAAAGCATTTTGAAAAGCTCATGTTGTAAACCATTATCATTGTTTTTCGTCCGGTGATCACCAGGCTGCACCGATCGTTTTTCCGTCAGAAGATTTACCCTGCAGATCCGATGGCTTTTTCAGATTAAAATCAAATACAGCGGGATTGCTGAAAACCGGTTTTATTTTATAAATATGCGGGCCCGATACTTTATTATAGAATGACTCCAGGCGTCCGCAGTTATAAAAATTGCAATGATCCACCCACAGCGGATCATTGCGGAACTCGCGGAACTCGATCACCCTGCCACCGGAACCACTGTTCACAAAATTACTGTTCGTGATCCGCGCGTATTGAACGCCTGCCAGCCGTACCGCCGTACCCTGTTCACGGTTCTCCACTTCATTAAACGTGCAATGGTCGATGGTTGCAAAAGGCCCGGTGGTACTTTCGTCGTTCCCGCCCCGGTATACATTAATTGCGGAGCCGAGGATATTTGTAAACACCGTATTTTTTACTACCAGGTACTCCGCTCCGTAATACCCCTTATCCTCTTTTTCTTCAGCAAGGTTCACCGCTGTTCCGGAGATATTCCGGAACAGGGAATTGGTGATCAAAATGGAATCCGCATAGGTTGATTTCGTCCCCGCAAAGCCCGCATGACTGCTTTCATTAAAATTATAAAAGGCACAATCATCAATATGCAGTTTGTAATGCCGGTTCATGGGCTTTTCGGAAGACCGGATACCAGCCGTTACCGCACCAAAGCTCTCATAGGCTCCGTCGAAAGCGATCCCTTTTATAAAAAGAGCACCACCGTTCTCTATTACCACATGCGCGGTCATACTTTTATCACAGCCGTTCACCAGCACCGGTCTTGAAGACAGGCCGGGTGCTGCAACAACTGCCAGCGGTTTATCCACAGCAATCGGGCGGCAAAGCCGGTAGATCCCCCCCTCACCCAGCATCAATGTATCATTGGGATGCATTTGCTGAAGTATCTGATCTAAACCCGGAATATCCCGGGGACTGATGGTAAACACGCGTGGCGGACGCACAGCCTGCATCGGTTCGGGCCTGTACCAGCCGGCGCCGGTATTGCCGGCGTTCATCTCTGATAGCTGATCCGGAAGCACACCGTACTTTTCATTCAGTTTTACATGCAGCTTTCCCAGTACATGGTCTGCAACACCAACCGCCCGGAACCCCTGCGGATAAGTTGCCCTGCGGGTTCCGGCCACTCCGTTATCACGAAACTGAATGCCTTTGTCATCGTTCGCATCTTCATACAACGCTCCCTCTGCACCAACGATCAGGTTGCCGGTAAACCGGGTGCGCTGCGGCGACAAGGTGCGTTCGGCATCTTTGCCAGCGCCAAACAGCGGTGATGAGCAACTGATGAATGTATTATGACTGATGGCAACATCCGTTACCTGGAAATACCGGTTGATCAGAGAATTGGGAACACCGTTCATTACCGCCAGTGCCGAACGGAACCCGGTCCCTTTCAGTTCCTTAAAAAGATTATTGGTTACAGTATGACCGGGATTAATGATACGCACACCCCCCGTAAAGGGTTTGTTATTGCCCAGGAAAATATTATTACTGACCACATTTCCGGCACCGTGCCGCAATACCACGCTTCCTTCACACTCAAAAAATGTATTGTTGCTGATCTTATTCTCGCCGGACTTTACCGATACGATCTCCACTTCCCCGTTACAACGTTCAAAATAATTGGCCCGTATCTGCGTACGGGAAGCTGTCAGGGAATAGCGGGAAACACCGATACGGATGGTTTCCCCGCCGTTTGCCCCGAACCGTTGCCGTCCGGCAAAATAATTGGAATCTACCAGGTGCTCATTATGCTGACTGCGTTCATCATTGAGCTCCACGATCAACACAGGGCCTGCATTCAGCTTGTCTTTAAATATACAATGGTCCACGCGGTTGCGCTTCCCCCAGAGCACCACCCATACATCCGCTGTAAAACGCCCCGGCTGACTGTAGTTCTCGATCACACATTGGGTCACCCGGCTGTTATTCGCCAGTTTGCCTCCCGGTGTGCGGAACTCGATCACGGCATTCCCGGGGGTTGAACCGTTTTTAAAATACAGCCCGCTTACCAGCAGGTACTGCCCGCCGATCCGGATGGCCGATCTTCCTGTAAATACCGCTTTACCCATCGTCTGCGGCCGCACTACCACCGGCTGCTCCTTCGTTCCATCCATTTCCAGATCCAGCACCGCATCTCTCCACTCTTTATCTGCAAGCAAAACCGTATCGCCCGGCTGCACTAAAGAACGTTGCTGTTTCAATTCATCAACAGTATGCACCAGGATGGTGTTCCCGCTGCCCGTTTTCCAGCTGCACAGCAGACAAAGCAGTGCACCAAATCCTATTTTATTTTGCCACATAAATATCAAACTTTATCGTAGACAGTCCGGCAGTTGAAGCCGCTGTAATGTCTTTTACCCGCAGCAGGCAATTCCTGGATGATCCGTCTGTACCGGGGATCCTTGCCCAGATCAGATAAGCATCAACCGTGTTGAACAGATTGGCGGCAGGTGTGGCCGGCGGCGCTGCATAGCGGGCCGTACTGGAAGAAGGAAGCGAGACCCCGTCAAAGAAACCTTTTTCATCCAGGTCGGGAATATTGTTGGCTTCAAACTGTTCGTAGATCCGGTCTGTAGCGGTGCTACCGGGTACCAGCACCCGGAAGCGGGTGGCTTTCAATGCCGATGAATTCGTGATCGTCCAGCCGGTTCCGTTGCACCGGAAATTGGCCGCCACATTGGCTGTATTGGAAGGACTGTAAAGCGTGGGACCATTGCTGGTGCCATAAAACAGGAAGTCCATAACAGCTTCCTGCTCCGCCAGCTGGCAGCTGCCCATCGTCTGGCCGGTTGCTGCAATAAAAAAGTTATTAGCGATCGTTACAGTCGCAGTCCCCTGTGCGCCCATATTCACATCCTGGTAAATGTCATAAGGCAGTACCGGTATATGTATAAGGACTTCCGCCTTCAGATCGAATGCGTCGGTCACGATCACTTTGAGATTGCCCGCACCGGGACGGTAGGTATAGTCGTACGCAACGGCATAAGTCGTTGCCTGGTTCAGATCAGTGATGGAATGTACCACCGTAAAGGCGCCAGTGGCATCGTCCAGTATATCCACCTGTTTGATCCCGTTTTCTGAACGAACATTTCCGGAAATATGGATCTTATTGCCGGCATCCGGAAGCAGGGATGCGGGAAAGCCTTCCGTCTGCGGCAACGGCGGCGTAAAAGCGGTGATCTTTACCAGCGATTCATAGAAGGAGTTATCAGGGTGCTTGATCATCATCCGGATACCCGTTGCGGCAGACATATCCGTTTTTGCAAACAGGCTGGCCGGCAGTTCAAATGACACATTGCTTCCCTGGTCCAGGGAATCGTAATAAATATAGATCAGCGAATCCGGAAGTTCCCTGCGCTGCAGGTAATGATAGATCAGCTGTACGCCCGCCGGGGAACTGATGCCGATATGGATCGCAGCATCCGGCGAAAACTTTTTAGTGGCCGTGTTGTACTGATATTCCCTGGTGGTGACCTGGTCGGGGCTTATTTTACTGTCCGGTGCTTGCTCTTTTTTACAACCAAAGAGCAGAAGGAATACTACGGAAAGACAACCAGAAAAGATTTTTTTCATTGTACTCATTTTAGCGGTTAGTAGCCGGGGTTTTGACCGATATTGATCTCATCGTTGGTGTCGATCTCTCTTTGTGGTATGGGTAACAGCATCCGGTCGGCCGTTACATGGCTTTGTAGATCAGCCAGACTTACCGCCGGGCGGATGTTTACGTAGAAAACAGGATACTCCGATGCAAAATGTGCTTTCAGGATCGCAACCGGATCGCCGAGCCGCGCCATATCGAAGAACTGCTGGTTCTCGTAGGCAAATTCCAGTTGCCGTTCCAGCAATAAGGCATTGGTAAAAGCTGCGGCGTCCGAAATGGCCTCACTGCCCGAGGCAGGGTATTGATAAAAGACCGTCCCGAAATCCCCGTCTCCGCTATAGACCCCTGCTCCGGCACGCGCACGCACCTGGTTGATGAGCCCTACGGCAGTACCACCAGGTCCGTCGTATCCCAATGCCTCTGCCTTCATCAGCAATACATCCGAAAAACGGATCACCGGAAAATCATTCTCCGCATCATACCGGGCCACCACCTGAGACAGGAACTTCTTTACATAGGGTTTGGTGGCCGTATACTGTGCCAAAGTAACATCTTTGCGTGCGTCCCTTCCATTAGCCGACGCCGGATAGCGGTACATGCCCCGTGCAGTGAACGTAGGGAAATTGAACCCGTTACCGTCGTTGTTCACTACGGCATTACCGCTGCCGGTGGGTGCAAATAAATTGGCAAAGGGAGAACCGAGACCAAAGCCGCCTGCTTTGTATCGTACGGAAAAAATCAGTTCCCTGTTCATTTCATTGGCAATGGAAAACACGTCTTCAAAATCCGCAAGCAGGCCGTAACCGCTTCTATCAATTACTTCATTCAGCAATAATAATGCTTCTGCTTTTTTCCCCCTGGTTAGATAAACTTTCGCCAGGAGTGCATCTGCGGCCCACACCGTAGCCCGGCCCATATCCGCCGGATTCTGTCCGGCATAGGCCGTTTCCGGTAATAGTTCTACGGCCTTGGTCAGGTCGGCGGTAATGAACCGGTACAGTTCTTCGACGGTACTTCTTCCCGTTTTCTTGGCTTCCTGCGGTACTACGGGATCTGTAATCAGGAATACGCCCCCATAAAGCCGTACCAGGTTGAAATAATGATAGGCCCTGAGGAAGAGCGCTTCCCCGGCCAGTTGATTTTTTTGGGCTGCATCCATTTTCGCCGTTCCGTCGTTCAGCGCAACGGCTCCGTTCTCATAAACGGCGCCCAGGCTTTTTAATACATAATTGAGCGCCCGGATGTTTTTGTAGGTGGCGATCCAGTAATTGTACACTTCATCGTGTGATGCATTCAGCGTATACATATCCAGATCGTTCAGCTCTATGTTTTGCGTGGCGCTGCTGTTGGGTACCCCCTGCAGGGAGTTGGTCCCCCTCAGTTCGGTCAGCATCCATTCATTGTATAAGGGGCCCTGTAACCCGTTGTAGCAGCCTGTCAGCGCTGTGTTTACTTCGTTATAATTACGGTAAAATGCATCTACCCCCACATTTGAGATCGGGTCTATATCGATCAGCTTACTGCAGGATGTGAACAGTGCCGCAGCAGCAGTAGTAACAAACAGGTAAATTATTCTTTTCATCAGCTTGCATTGAATACGTTAAAAATTAATATCCAGTCCAAAAGTGTAGGTACGCATCAGCGGGAAAGCACCCCGCTGATAGCCGTTGATAAGCGGCGACCGGTAGGCACCGGAAGTAATGCGTGCTTCCGGGTTGATACCCCGGTAGCTGCTCCCCATAAAGTAAAGCAGGTTATCACCGGAAGCATAGATCCGCAGGCTCTTCAGACCTGCTCTTTTCAGGAAGCCGCCCTTTGGCATGGTAAAACCAAGGATTACGTTACGCAGTGAAACATAGGAAGCATCTTCCAGCGCATAATCCGACAACATCCAGTTTTCACCATTGGTGAAATAAGGTGTTTTGCCGTCACCGGGGAACATCGGGCTCAGCCAGCGGTCGTCGGTATTTACATTTTTATTGAACCGTTTTGTTTCGTTGTAGTTCAGGTCCCCGTTCACCAGCTTGCCACCCTGCGAACCCTGGAAAAGAAAATACAGGTCAAAACTTTTATACCGGAATGTGTTATTGAAGCCCCAGGTAAAATCGGGAAAGGGTGTGCCGATGGGCACGCGGTCTTTTCCATCAATGATATTATCCCCGTTCACATCCACATATTTCAGACCACCGGCCTGGAAATACCGGGACAGTGCAGATGTTTGTCCGGCTGCTTTTGCCGCTGCGATCTCGGCATCGGAAACCCAGACCCCATCAGTCTTGTAGCCAAAGAACTGGATGGCCGGGGCACCAACGATCGCTGCATACACTTCACTCCGTTCTCCGTAATTGTACTGAAAGGCTTCACCACCGAGCGACAATAATTTATTGCGGTTGGCCGCAAATGTAATACCGGTGCTCCAGTCGAGGTTTTTATTTTTTACCGGGCTGGCGTTGAACTCAATTTCAAAACCATGGTTCCGCAGTTTGCCGGCATTGCTCCAGAACTGGTTGGAGCCGCTGAATGCCATGGTGGCCTGACTGTAGAGCAATTTATCGGTGATCGCGTTATAATATTCAAGTGTTAATGAAAGGCGGTTGTTGAACAACCCCAGGTCGATACCGGCATTGGTGGCAAAGGTCCGTTCCCAGGTGATCTGCCGGTTGGCCAGTATGTTTCCATTGGGCGAGAGGCCCAAACCTGTGGTGCCGGTTCCGCTTCCGAACGGATAGTTGGCGGGATACAGCAGGTCCTGATAGGCAAAGCTGGGAATACGGTTATTTCCGGTAGCACCATAGCTCCAGCGGAGTTTCAGGTTGCTGATGTCCTTTATTTTTTGCATAAAAGGTTCCCGGCTCAACTGCCAGCCTACGGATACAGAAGGAAAATAACCCCATTTATGTCCGGGTGCAAAATTGGAGCTGCCGTCCGCACGCATGCTGGCAGCAAAAAGATATTTGGATTTATAATCATAAAGCACCCGGCCCATATAGGAGATCAGTCCGGTCTTATCCTTACGCGTATTGGTCAGTGCCTGATCGATCTGAGCGGCCTGACTGATGGAACTGAAGTCCTCGATGGGGAAACCTCTTCCCACCATGTTGATACTGTCCAGCCAGGTCTGCTGAACGGAATACAATAACAGGCCGGTCAGGTTATGATCGCCGATGCGCCGGTTATAATTCAGGGTGTTTTCCCACAACAGGTCCCGCGTCTGTTGTTTATAGATCTCCGCGGAATTCACCGCCCCGTCCTGTTTGGCATTGCTTTGGGTAAAGTCATTCAGGGTCTGATCGTTATAATAACCCGAAACCGAAGACTTCAATGTCAGCCGGGGCAGGATCTCGTAAGAAAGGTCAGCGCTTGTCAGCACGCGGTAAAAATATTGTTTGATGCTTTCCCGGTCGGCAATAGAGATCGGTGTATTGTTCTGGGTACTCCAGGGATCCACAGGGCCGGAGCTCTCCCACCAGCTGCCGTCCGGCATCCGGCCGGCGTAAGGAAGTCCGTTAAAATGCCTTGCCTGTGCATAATCCCCCGGTAACACGCCCGCCCACTGTGTATTCTGATGAACAAATGCAGTGGTAAAATCATTGTGGTATACCGGTATGAAGGAGTACATCCGGAAATAGTCGGTATAATTCACCGCCGGCTTTGTGGTTTTGATGATCGTGGGGTTCACATTGAAGGTCATTTTGAACTTGCGGCTGAGATTCGCATCTAGCTTGGCTTTCAGCGATAAACGGTTGGACTCGCTGAATTTCATGATGCCCTTGTTCTCCTGGTAATTCCCCGACAGGTAATACTTCACTTCCTTTTTGCCGCCGGAAAGGCCCAGCTGAACATTATAAATGCCGGCGTCCTGTAATCCCACTTCCTGCCAGTCCGTCGCATAACCGGTGATCTGGTTTTCGAGGATGTAAGCTGCGCGCTCGGTTTCCAGGATCAGGTTTTTGCGGTTGGCCGCAACGGAGGAGTCCTGCTCCCGGAATGCGGCCTCTTTGTAAAGCTTGTTCACATATTCGGTAAAATTCATTATGGGATTGAGCTTATAGGGATTACTGCGCCCGTAATATACTTTGAAGTTAAAATTGGGTTTATCCGCCACACCGGATTTCGTGGTAACGATGATCACCCCATTGGCGGCGCGGGAACCGTATACTGCTGCAGATGCAGCATCCTTCAGCACTTCCACGGATGCCACATCCTGCGGGTTCACAAATGAGAGCCCATCCTGCACCGGAACACCGTCCACCACAACCAGCGGTGCGGCATTGGCGCTGATCGAATTGAACCCGCGTACCTGCACCACGGGGTCTGCGCCCACTTCGGACGTAACATTCTGGATGTTCACCCCGGCGATCTTTCCTGTTAATGCCTGATCCAAACGGGAGGAAGGGATCTCATCCAGGTTCTTATTTACCAGTTTGCTGACGGCGCCCGTTACCACGCCCCTGGATTGGGTGCCATACCCGATGACCACTACCTCATCCATTTTGATATCATTCTTTTCCAGTGTTACCGGTAGCTCCCCCGCCGCAGTGATGCCCTGCGCATAGGGAAGGTAGCCTACGTAATTAAACTGTACGATCTTTCCTTTTTCCACGTTCAGCGAAAATCTTCCTGCCGAATCGGTAGTGGTTCCCTGGCGGGAATCTTTTACAGTAACCGAAACACCGCTGAGCGCTTCGCCATCGGTATTCTTTACAATTCCGTGGATCTTTAGCCTGCCCTGGGCATAGCCGCCGGCAGGATGGAACAGGGCGAGTAGGAACGCCAGGCCTGCTATCGTTATATGTATTTTCATATTTTCTTTTTGGCATTGATGGACAGAACCACCGCAGCTTCGTTATATTGGTGCACCAAAATTTGGTTTACCAATTATTGGTTTACCAAAAATATTACTTCCGGGATTAACTTCCAAATATTTTTACCGGCTTTCTGAATACCGGACACCGGTCAGCAGCATATATGATATACCGAAGAAGGATTGTAAAAGAGGGATATTCCGGTATTGCCGGCCGGAGTGACCAAAAAGTCTGCTTACAGAGCATTTGTCGTTCTGTCCCGATGGATCGGACAGCAGGACAACAGAGACTTTTTGGTCGGCCCCGACGAGGGCAGTTATCTTAATGACCGGTATTCCGCCGGGTTGAAGATAATTCCCGGATACCTCAAAAGAGCTTTAGGAGAAATTAAGCCCTCCGTTGATATCAACACTGGCACCTGTGATATAGCCCGATTCCGGTCCGGCCAGGTAGGCCACCAGACCGGCCACTTCATCAGCGGTTCCTTCCCGCTTTAAAGCAGTTGCATTGGCCACATTGGTACGGACCTCCGGCCTGGAAAACGTATCATGAAAGGTCGTTGCGATCATTCCCGGCGCCACGGCATTCACCCGGATATTCTTTGGCCCCAGTTCTTTTGCAAGTGCCCGTGTATACGTCATCACGGCACCTTTGGAAGTGGCATACACGCTGGCCCCGGGTCCGCCGCCATCCCGGCCTGCAAGCGAGGCAAGATTTACAATGGAACTGCCCGCCGGCATATGCGGCAATGTTTTATTTACTGCGAGGAATACACTTTTCAGATTGAGGTCCATCACGGTGTCCCAGAAGGCCTCATCCATTTCCAGGACGGTTTTGCGGGCCACCATCCCCCCTGCTACATTCACAAGGATGTGGATCTCACTGCCAAAAGCTTTCAGCGCCTCCTGTACCAGGTGGTCCACATCGGAAGCTTTTGTTACATCCGCCTTTACGATAATTCCTTCCCCGCCCGCTGCGGTTACCTCCTTCAGGGTTTCCTGCGCATTGGCTTCATTGCCAAAATAATTTATGACCACCTTAGCACCTTCGCCGGCGAGCTTTACACATACGGATCTGCCGATATCCCTCGAACCTCCGGTTACAATAGCTACCTTGTTTTTTAAACGCATTTCTTAAGTTTTATGATGATTTGAATTGGATGATACATATTTTATCGTGCCCCAGGCCAGCGGCACCAGCACCGCAGCCAGTGCAAAAAATGATACATAACTGGTCCTGGTTATGACCGGCACCGCCCAGGTGGTGATCAGCGTACCGATCACGGCAGCCGTTCCGCCCATACCGGAAACGACACCTACATTTTTCCCGTTAAAATAATCGCTGGGCAATGTCTGGATATTATTGATCAGGAACTGGAAGCCGAACAGGGTGCATCCGATCAGTACCATGGCAAACATCGGTGTATTTTTAAGTCCGTCCAGGCGCAGCAGGATTATGATCAGTGCGGCGAGCATGATCACCGATCCGATGCCAACGGCCTTCTTCCGGGCCTTATCTGCCGCCACTCCTTTTTTGATCTGGTGTGATGAGTAGAACCCGCCTGCCAGTCCGCCTACCGCGGCAAATAAGAACGGCACCCAGGCAAACGCGCCGATCTG
Source organism: Niabella beijingensis (assembly GCF_020034665.1). Taxonomy (NCBI): domain Bacteria; kingdom Pseudomonadati; phylum Bacteroidota; class Chitinophagia; order Chitinophagales; family Chitinophagaceae; genus Niabella; species Niabella beijingensis. The sequence goes on from NZ_JAIQDI010000001.1 coordinate 1,793,391, forward strand.
TTTTATATCAAACAGGAACTGTTCCTTTAAAAAAGTGGGCAGCCAGGTCACAAACAGCCACCACACCGGATCTATAAAGAAACGGGCACCGATGATACCCCAGGTATTCTTCAGTTGCAGCAACTCTTTCCAGGAAAGCACCCGGGGTTCTTTGACCGCTGCGGCAGCGGTACTGTCCGCGGCTTCCGCAATATGCCGGCGTTCTTCCTCTGTAAGCCAGGGATGTTTATCCGGTGTATTCTTATTGATCACGAGCCAGGGGATCAGCCATACAAAACCCAGCAACCCGATCAGGATAAAAGTGGCATGCCACCCAAACGCAATATAAAGCAGCGCAATTATGGGTGCCGAAACCACCGAGCCCAGCGAAGCACCTGCTCCAAATATCCCCTGGGCAATGGCGCGCTCTTTTGCCGGGAACCATTCTGCATTGCTTTTGGTGGCTCCCGGCCAGTTGCCGGCCTCAAAGAAGCCCAGGAAGAAACGGAAACAATTGAACGACATCAGGGTGCGCGCCACCGCGTGCAGCCCGATGGAAATGCTCCAGCCAACAATGGTCATGGTCATCCCGATGCGGGTACCCAGCTGATCCATGATCTTTCCCGTAAAGGTCTGTCCCAGCGCATAAGCGATCATAAAGAAGGTGGTGATCAGTGCCAGCGCATTCTTGCTGTCGGCATCCGCTATGCCAAAGTCCTTATAGATATAGGGCCAGAGAATATTAATGGCGCTCCGGTCGATATAATTGATCACCGTTGCCGCAGCAATTAATGCAATGATGTACCAGCGTAATCCTTTTATCTTCATGGTGCTCGTTTTATAAAGTGGTATTGATATTGGTGCGCCCTTTTCCGGCGCCCTCCGCTGTATTGTCCTCCGTTACCACGGTTCCGGTAACAATCCCCTTACTGCTTTTCAGCCTTACATGGATGACATACCCCGGGGCATTGACTATGGAGTGATTTTTCCTGAATACATTATTGTTGCCCCATCCCTCATAGGCACAGTTCACCTGGTACCCATCCAGCAGCAGGGAACCTCCGGGATTATCGCCTTTGTTATTCTCTATCCGGTAGTTATTTCCTTTTACATCCATCCAGCTGTCTGCGCTGTTGGCGCCGCTGATCCCTTCCGAATAAAACCGGTTCCCTTCGATCCACCCGCCGGTTGTTCCTTCTTTGATATCGATACACTCCGCTGTAACAAAAGGACCGATCGTGTTCTGTATGATGTTGTTCTGATCACAACGATCGGGCTTTCCTCCGGAGTATTTTTCCCAGTTGTTATGGGCAGAGCCGATGTAGATCCCTTCCCCGTATCCCGCACGTTCCGGCTTTAAGCCTGTATGTGTTATGGTGCTGTTCCGGATCTCATTGCGACTGCTGAACTTCCGGAGATGGATGCCTTCTTCCCCCACCTTTGTTACCAGCACTCCTTCAATAAGGGAGTTCGTTGTTTCATCGGCCACGATCCCTTTCAGGCTGTTCCGTATCGTAACTCCTCTTACCCTGCAATAGGCCGCCCGTATATACAGTCCATACCCCTGTTCTGTAGAACCGCCGTCCAGTACGGCATTCCGGCTGCCGGTCAGCACAATCGGTGCATCCGGCTTACCCGATGCGGTAATTTCAAACCGGCCTTCATAGATCCCGTCTGCCAGGATCACCGAATCCCCTGCGGTTGCCGCCGCCAGTGCGTTTTTGAGCTCCCCGCTGTTTCTTACGTGTATAGCCCGGATCGTTGATCGCGGCAGATCCGCCGTTACCGGTTCCGGCTTGCCGCTGCAGGCAAAAAGCAATACAAATACGGTGGCGGTATATAATAGCACAGGTTTCATTGGAATGGGTTACTGATGGATACCGATCTCTTTAAGAAAGGCAATGATCTCGTTGTTGACCCGGCTGTTGGCCTCCTTTTCAAATTTCCCGTGCTGTCCTCCGGGTACCGTGATGAACCGGTTTTTTACACCTGCTTCATCCAGTTTCTTTTTCAGGTCGACCGATTGCTGGTAGGGCACAATGGGATCGGCATCGCCATGTACAATAAATACCGGCGGACTGTTCTTTTTTACCAGGTAGAGCGGGGAGACCGATCTTGAAAATTCCAGATCATCCGCTTTGGGTCCCAGCCACATACCAGCCGACTTACTTTGCCAGACTTTTACGTCGGTGATCCCGTATTTATCCACAATGGCGGCGATTTTAACCGGTTGTTTTGCCGGGCAGTTTCCATCAAACCGGTTGTCATTGCCCATCAGTCCGGCCACCAGCGCCAGATGCCCTCCGGCGGAGCCGCCCATTACCACGATGCGGTTCACATCAATGTTCAGTTCCTTCGCATTGTTCACCAGATAGATCAGTGCGCAGCGCACATCCTGCACTGCAGCCGGTGCCGTGGCCTGTTGCGAAAGGCGGTATTCCACATTTACAACCGCATAGCCTTTTTTAAAGAAGGTGCTGAATCCTGTCTGCGATTCCTTGTTGCCTTTATTCCAGCCGCCCCCATGTATATTGATCACCACGGGCGCAGGACCTTTTTCTTTTGCAGGCAGGTATATATCCATCCGGCCTTCCCAGTCACCGGCCTTTACATACACCAGGTTCAGCTGTTCGGAATAGCCCTGGGGATAAATCACCTTTTTTACTGCTGCTGTTTCCTGACCGCTGCACCAGCAGGTGCCAAGAAAAAAGAACGACGCCAGTACTCCGTGTTTGATTTTTGTGATCATAGCTTTGTATTTATTATTTTATGGCAAAGGAGGTTCCTTCCCGATAATGCAGCGCACTATCAGGTCAATGGTTCAGGCGGTTGCCTGTCCTTCACCAGACCTATATCCTCAGTATATTATTTTCTGTTCGTATTTAGTTATCCACCTGTCAGCGGAACAGGACTCACAGGAAATCTTCCCGGTGCGGACTGAACACATCCACCAGTATCCCGGCTTCCAGGCAAACACATCCGTGCAATACATGTGGCGGAACATAAAAGCCATCACCGGCGGCCACTACTTTTTTCTGATCTCCGATGGTTACTTCAAAAGAGCCGCTTGCCACGTAGGTAGCCTGCGAGTGGTGATGTTCGTGCAGGGTGCCTTCTGCGCCTTTTTCAAATCTGGCCTTTACCAGCATCAGCCTATCGTCATATCCATATACCTGTCGCTGTACTCCCTGTCCCACATCCTGCCAGGGCGTTTCCCTGTCTGTCTGAAAAAGATCACTTTGAATCATTACAATTGTTTTAATCGGATAAAATTGTTCTTGTCTGTATAATCCAGGCGCAGCTCATAGTCCTTCCTGTCTACCGAAAAAAAGATCCGGACGCCGTTTGTTCCTTTATCCATCCGCAGTCCGGATAAATGCCCTCCCGCGCCGGAGACGGTCTCATTTACCGGATCGACACTGCCGTGCGACTCTGTAATGCTTACAAAATAAATGGTGCCGCTTCCCTGCTGCGACAGCAGGAAACCCCGGCCCGGCCGGATGTTCATGGAAGGATCATTGGCCCCGGTGGAAACCAGCTTTACTTCCAGAGCATTACCGGTTACAAAATGCGTGGTATAGAACCGGTAGTCATTCAGCAGGCTTACAAATCCCGACTGTGATGCTATTGCAGTAGCCGCATTCAGCCAGATGTGCTGATAACCGGAAGCGGTTCCCAGAGGATGCAGCGCCGTTGTATTGGCATGAACCGGAAAAGAAGTATTCACCATATCGCCCTGGTACCAGAACGGAAGATCAAACCGGTGTTGTCCTGCGGAGGTGGCTTTGAACACATCTGCGACCAGCGGCCGTTCTGTTCCGGGTACCGGTACCAGTGCCAGCGTCCTGTTCAGTTGCACACCGGGATAGGCATGCGGCTCATCCGCACTCATTACCTGTATACCCGAACTGTCGTTCTGAAAATAAAACAGTTCCGGGTGATGCATTTCGGCCTGCTTTGCATCGCCGTTAAAATCAGAGTGCTGATCGATAACAAGTGTATTATGTGCCACCGTCTGTTTGGCCCAGCTTTCGTTTTCCGGCAGGTATCCCCCGCCGCCCTTTGTTTCAATATTCAGGTAACGGGCCGCGCCGTAATCGTAGAACACCTCATTGCCTTTGTCGTAGTACAGGAGGTTCAGCCGGTCAAAATGCCCATGCCCCATACCCTGGGAAGTGGCCTTCAGCACCAGGCATTGCTGGTCGTTATTGGATCCGCTGCGCAAAATACCCAGGCCGCCTTTTTTTCCATCCTGCCCGTCGCGCAGCCATAGGGAAGCGTACCTGAAAGGGACTGCTTTTCCCGCGGCAATGGCAGCACTAACTTTAAGCCCTGCATCCGAAACGGTAATATCGTTCTGGCGCTGTGCCACATCCAGCAATGAAGGATCGGGCGTCATATCCGCATAAGCGATGTTTACCGCATAAACGATCTCACTGCTCTCAAAGCTTTTATCCTTTATAGCATCGTTTACCGGAAAAAACAGGCCGCTGGTATAAGTGGTTTGCAGGGCCGTGGCAATCGCTTTTGAAAGGATATTACCACGGTATTCAAACACCCGCAGTTCCGGCTGATAGTTATGGATGGCTTTTGCCAGCATTACAAAAGGGAACAGTGCATACCGCTGGTAATAGGGGCCTTCCGCATAATATCCGTCCGGCGAAAACAGCTGGTCGAGCTGTGCCCAGTACCCCGAACGGCGGTCGCCCCGGCTTCCGTTCAGCGCTTTTTTTACATATTCCGGTTTGTTCAAAACATATCCCGTCAGTCCTACTGCCGCAAGGGCCCAGGTACCGTGATTATGGATCTTATCAAATGTCTTTCCGCAATCAACTGTAAAGAACTTTAAAATGGGAAGAAACAATCCGGTTTCTATTTTTTCCCGGTCCTGTTCCGGCAGTGCCTCATATACCATATCATACCCCTGTATCACATTCACCTGCCATACAAAATCATTCAGACTTTGCCAGAAGATACGCCCCGGTTCCTGACCGGGTTTCCGGGCAGGATGCAGCGGCCAGGAACGGTACTGCCGCGCGTACTCCAGCAGCAGCTCTTTTACATAAAGTGCATATTTTTTATCCTGTGTGATCTGGTAGGCAATGCCACAGCTGAGGATGCTGTTGTAATTCTTTTTATGTTGCTCGTGGGTTACCCCGCCGCCACCGTCCTTTGGCACCGGTACATTTACCGCTGTTGCCAGTGCCGCGTCCGCGCGTTGTTTAACCGCCGCAAAAGCCTTTTTCATTAAGGGATATTGCACTGTTCCCTTTCGCAATGCTTCCAGGTGCGGACCCGTGATCATCAGTCCGGGATGTTCCTGGCCTAATGATAAAATGGCGTGCAGCAATAAACAAAACAATAAACCGGTTTTCAGACAGCGCATTCGTTAGAAAAATTTAGATCAGGAAGCCGTGCGTTTCGACAGGGCAGCCTTGCTTATTTTCAGGAGGTCGGCCAGGTGATCCGCCATGGCGGCTTCTGCCTTTTTTACATTTCCTTTTTCAATCGCCTCCAGTAATAAAAAGTGTTGGGGAATCGATTCCTTGCTCCGGTTCTTGCCGCACACATTGTTCTCAATGATGTTTTTTATCAGATCGGGTACCAGCACTACGATCATGGATTCCAGCACGGGATTCTTGGATGCCTTGGCAATCTTCATATGGAAGATCATATCCTCTTCCACGGCATTTTCATTGGCCCTGATTTTGCGCTCAAATTCGCTCGAAGCTTCCCGGATGGCTTCAATATCTTCTTCCGTCCGGCGCTCCGCAGCCAGCTTGGCGGAGGTCAGCTCAAGATGGTAACGTGTTTCGATCAGTGCATTAAAATCGTCCTTGTTGAAATTAATGACATCGTTTATGATATTATCCAGTATTTTTAGGCTGAGTCCGGATACATAGGTACCGCTTTGGGGATTTGTTTTCAGCAGGCCATAAAATTCCAGCTTCATAATGGCTTCCCGCACATAGCTGCGTCCTACCTGGAACAGCTCTGCCAGCGCTCTTTCTGCCGGAAGACGGTCGCCCGGCTTTAGCTGACCGGATGCAATCAGCTGTCTTAACTGGCTGATGATCTTATCAACAGGTGACTCTATTTGTATTGCTTTTATATTATTGACCAAAACGTTGCTCATAAAAAATAAATTGGTTTACCAAAAATTGGTAAACCAAAAATAGCCGATTTGATTTTAACTGCAAAAATTTTTTCCGTTTTTTTCCTTTCCGGAACCCCCGTGAAGTAAAATTTAAAAATCAGCCCCCTGTTTTAAAGTAATTTATCCCGCCATTCGTCTTATCTTTCTGATGCAGGAGCAAAAACTGTCCATATTGGCGGAAGACAGCAGGCAAAACGTGATTCAGACCGTAAAGGATTATGGTAAACGTCTCTTTGGTTTTATTCGTAAAAACGTAAATACCGATGCGGACGCTGAAGATATTTTGCAGGATGTCTGGTACCAGTATGCCAATGCAACTGCCACGCAAACCATTGAACAGGTCAGTGGCTGGCTGTTTAAAGTGGCCCGCAACAAGATCACGGACAAATACCGGAAAAAGAAGGATCACCTTATTGATGATTATCAGTATGAGAATGAAGAGGGGGAGATCCAGTTCCGGGAACTGCTCTTTACACTGGACAATGATCCGGAGCTGGCCGACATTAAGAAGCTGTTCTGGGAAGAGCTGTTTGCGGCCCTTGAGGAGCTGCCCGCCAGCCAGCGGGATGTTTTTATCCTGAATGAACTGGAGGATAAGACCCTCCAGGAAATTGCCGATCAGGCCGGCGAGAACCTGAAAACCATTATCAGCCGGAAGCGGTATGCCGTGTTGCACCTGCGCAGCCGGCTGCAGTATTTATACGACGAATTAATGAATTATTAAATGATATTATTATGAACTATAAAAAAAGAGGCAGGCGGCCGCGCGCATTTCTTTTTGTGTTGCTGGGATTCCTGGCCATCCTGGTATTCGGGTGGGTGGTAATGCTCTTATGGAATGCCATTTTGCCGGATCTGCTGAACACCAAACAGATCTCCTTCTGGCAGGCGGTCGGGTTACTGATCCTTTCAAAAATCATCTTCGGCTTTGGCCATGGCGGCGGGCATCACCGGCACCACGGGGGGCCTTCAGACCGGCTGCGCCAGAAGTTCCGGAACATGAGCGATGAAGAGCGGAAAGCATTCCGCGAAGCATGGCGGCAGCGCTGCGGCCAGTGGCGGCGTTTCCCCGACCAGGAATCCTGAACAGATACGAATCTCAAATGACTCAACCCCATAAACCCCTTTTATGCACACACAGGAATACCGAAGGCCTAAATACAATGTACCCATCAATATCGAAGAACGGGACGACTGTTACCGGTTAACAGCGTTTGTACCGGGATTTCCGGAGGAGAACATCCGCACACGCATCATCAGCGACACCCTCATTATCACCGGCAGCCGCGATGAAGAAGGCGGGATCGTTGAGTTTCTGAAACAGGAATTTCCTGTAAGAGACTTTGAACGCAGCCTGCACCTGAACGGATTGGTGGACACGGCCTGTGTGAACACCCGGTTCAGCAATGGCGTACTGACCATATTTTTACCCAAAAAACAGGAAACAACATTACGGCACATCCGGCAGCAGCTGGAGGCGGCACTTCCCGGGTAAAACGCTCATCAGGATTTTGTATGAAACCGGGCGGTTCTTTTCCGGATGCGGCTGAGACTTTCCGGCTCAATTCCAAGCATGGATGCAATGTACTTCAACGGTACGCGGTGGATCATTTCCGCATCATGCTCTAACAGCTCCAGGTAACGGGTTTCCGGCGATTTTGCCATTATATCCATCGTCCGCTGAACGGTGGTCAGAAAAAGGGACTCCGCCATCTTACGGCCAAAACGCTCAAACACTTTAGCCCGCTCGTACCCTTTCTGCATATGGTCATAGTGCAGCTGGATCAGCACACAGTCTTCCAGCGCTTCGATATTCATTATCGATTTTGAACGGGTAAGGAAGGCCGCATAGTCGCTGATCCACATGTTTTCTCTGAAAATACGGTAGGTATGTTCTTTCCCGTCCAGTTCATGATAAAAACGCACCAGTCCTTTATCGATATAATAAACATAGTTAGCCGGTTCACCCACACGTACTACCATTTCGTTCTTCTTTACCACTCTCGTTTCCATAAGCGCGAGTAAAAAAGCAAGTTCATCCTCTTCGAAATGGAGGTAGTCTTCCAGGTTTTTGATCAGGTTGGTAAACATCAGGTTTTATCTTAAGTAATAAGGCGCAGCAAACAGGAAGGACATCCCTGTTGTTATTTTTTTTGTTTTCCGATGGCATACCGGATACCGCCTAAAATATGTTTCAGGAACAGCGGATCCGTGTACGACTCGTCCACATGCCCCAGCTCTGTATAAAAAACACGGCCCCCTTCAAAATTATGGTACCATGCCATGGGATGAAAGGCTCCGTTCTTCCCGCCTTCATAGCTTTTTTCATCGATCGTGATCAGCACTTTAACATCTTTATTAATGTTCTTAAAATTATACCATTCATCCTTGCGGGTCCACTGCGCCGGCAGGTGCCGGGTGCTGCCATGTTTCCGGTCGGTAATATTCAATGTAGCGGTTTGCTGTTTGGGATGGCTCAAAAACCAGGCCCCCATCATCTGGTTGTACCAGGGCCAGTCGTATTCGGCATCCGTGGCGGCATGAATGCCTACAATACCACCTCCGTTATGCACATAGTGCTGCAGGGCCTGCTGCTGTTCTGCATTAAACAGCGTACCGGTGGTGCTTAGAAAAACAATTGCTGCATACTTTTTAAGATTGGCATCCGAAAAGTCCGCAGACTCCTTGGTGCTGTCCACATCAAACCCGTTTTCCGTCCCCAGCTTGTAAATAGCCGGCAAACCGGCCTCTATCGACTGATGATAAAAGCCCGCCGTTTTATAGAACACCAGTACCCTTGGTCTGGCAGCCATCGCGCTTATTGCTGCTACCACCAGCAGCAGAAAAATACCCGCCTTTTTCATAGCAATATTTAATCTTTTTTAAAATCAGTTTTAAAGATAGCACGCTTAACTTAAATATAACCCTGTAGGCTTCACATTCTTATCAAGAAATCGGGATTCGCAAAAAAAATCGCCCGGGAATCGTTAATTTTGCGTATTATACAAATTTTATTGAATATGAAAGATGTCGTATTCTCGCTGCCAAGCGAAGCACTCGGAACTGCCAGTTCAGCTGTTTTACTGGGAGATTTCAACAACTGGGATATTGACAGGGCCATTGCCCTGAAGCCGCACAAGGATGGCACATTAAAAGCAACAATAAAACTACAGCCGGGGCAGACCTACGAGTACCGTTTTTTACTGAACGACGGCAGATGGGTGAACGACTGGGCCGCACAGGGCTATGTACATAAACACCATTTTGGCATCGACAATTCCGTTATTACGGTTGAAGAAGAAATGGTGGTTGTAAAAAAGGCAGCGGCGAAGGTTGCAGGTAAAACTGCCAGGACCGTTTCCAAAGCTGCAAAAAAAGCAGCGGAAATGGTAAAGAATGATCTGACAAAAATTGAAGGTATTGGTCCGGCCATTGCAAAATTACTGGAGCAGGAAGGCATTCATAATTTCAAGGACCTTTCGAAGGCTACTATAAAAAAGCTGAAAGCCGTGCTGGATGCGGCCGGAAGCAAATTTGCGCCGCATGATCCTAAAAGCTGGCCCAAACAGGCAAAGCTGGCAGCAGCGGAAAAATGGGAGGACCTGAAAGCGCTTCAGCAGGAGCTGCTGGGCGGAAAGTAAGATCTACAAATTTTTTTTTAGAAAACGGTTGTTGGTGCGCCTGCGACCGTTTTTGTTTGTACTGCAGGCACGCGTCTTACAAGAAATACGGTAACCACCATGCAAACCAACAGCAACATACCTACCAGCTGGTGCAGGATGCTCAGCAATAATTTATCGGGGGTGAGGTAATTGACAAGGGCCAGGATGCCCAGTACTACCTGAACCAGTACCAGGGTCATGGGCCAGAAGCGCATTTTATAAAGCAGGGAGGATTGGGGCAACCGGGTCAGCCTCCAGGTGAAAAATACCATCAGCAGGGTGATGAGATAAGCCAGTCCGCGATGTATGAACTGGATGGAGATCAGGTTATGGGTGATGTTCCATAAAAAGCCCCCTTCCCGGAACATCAGCTCCCCCGGATACATGCGGCCATTGATATCGGGCCAGGTTACGGCGGCATTTGCGGCATGCGTTCCGGCCATAAATGCGCCGTAGGTCAGCTGGAGGGTAATGATCACTAACAGTAATATGTTGAAACTCCGGGTTCCTCCGTCCACTGCCAGCTGGTCTTCACGCACGGTTAGTTTCAGGGCAAACCATACCACATAACAAAGCAGCAACAAGGCCGCCAGAAAATGCACGGCCAGCCGGATATGACTTACATATACAAGGTCGGTGCCCACACCGCTGCTTACCATGATCCAGCCGATGGCCCCCTGCAATCCTCCCAGCAAAAACAATATGATCATGGGTGTCAGCATGCTCCGGTCGATTTTCTTTTTTACAATGAACCAGATAAACGGGATCAGGAACACGATACCGATCAGCCTTGCCCAGTCGCGGTGCAGCCATTCCCAGAAATAAATCCCCTTAAAATCAGCCAGGGTAAAATGGTTGTGAATGTATTTAAACTGTGCGATCTGTTTGTACTTATCAAAAGCTTCCATCCATGCCTGCTCATTCATGGGGGGCAGTGCGCCTAAAATGGGTTGCCATTCTGTAATGGAAAGTCCTGAACTGGTGAGTCTTGTAAGTCCTCCTAATAAAACCTGGATAATCAGCATTCCAGCGCCGATAAACAGCCAGATAGCCACTGGCCGGTTCTTTTGTAATTGCATAACGCGCAAAATTATTGAATTATTCCGGTTTCGGGGCCGGGAATTGAGATTGGAGATTTGAGAATTCAGAATTCAGAATTGAACGTTGAGATTAGAGACCCGGGCGTTCGGAGCAGGCAGCAACCGGCCCAACGCGGCCATTATCGGCAGGAGCTAACGGACGGGAGTAAAGCTGCACACCGGCTGCCGAATCCCTGATCTCCGGTGCTGCATTTTCAGGCCCCGCTGCTGAAATCCGAAGGCAGACATCTCAAAGCTTATCGCCCGATTCTCAATTCTCAGTTATCTTTGCCAAAATTTTTTTGAAGCATGTTGCAATTACAAGTATTACGACAGGACACAGAGGCTGTTAAGAAACGCCTGGCAGTAAAAAACTTTAAAGAACCGGAACTGGTAGATGCCATCATTGCACTCGACGACCAGCGCAAAAGATCGCAGTTAGAGTTTGATACGACCCAGTCACTTGTCAACAGTGCATCAAAAGAGATCGGCCAGCTGATGGCCAAAGGCGATAAAGAAGGTGCCGAGGCCAAAAAGGCGGAAGTGGCCGCAGCAAAGCAAAAATTACAACCCATCAGCGAACAACTGGCCCGGACAGAAAAAGACCTGCAGGAAAAGCTGGTGCAGCTGCCCAACCTTCCTTCCCCCCTGGTGCCTCCGGGCAATAGCGCGGAAGACAATGAGGTTGTACGTGAAAATGGCATCAAGCCGGAGTTAAAGGCTGATGCGGTTCCGCATTGGGATCTTATTAAAACATTTGACCTCGTGGATTTTGAAACCGGGGCAAAAATAACCGGCAGCGGATTCCCCTTGTATAAGGGCCAGGGTGCCCGGCTGCAACGTGCACTGGTGCAGTATTTCCTGGATCATAATATAGCAGCAGGGTATACCGAGTACCTGCCGCCGTTTATGGTAAATGAGGCTTCTGCCTATGGCACCGGACAACTGCCCGATAAGGAAGGACAGATGTACCATATGCCGGCGGATAATTTTTACCTGATCCCGACCTCAGAGGTTCCTGTAACCAATATCTACCGCGATACCATCTTAAAACCGGAACAGCTGCCGGTGAAGATGACGGCCTATTCTCCCTGCTTCCGCCGTGAGGCCGGCAGCTTTGGCAAAGACGTGCGCGGGCTCAACCGGGTGCACCAGTTTGAAAAAGTGGAGATCGTTCAGCTGACCCATCCGGATAAAAGCTATGAGGCACTGGAAGAAATGGTGGCCCATGTAGAGCAATTGTTACAAAGCCTGGAACTGCCTTACCGGATCCTGCGGCTTTGCGGAGGGGACATGTCCTTTACTTCTGCCCTTACCTACGATTTTGAAGTATACAGCGCCGCCCAGCAACGCTGGCTGGAAGTAAGCTCTACGTCTAACTTTGAAGCATACCAGACCAACCGGATGAAGATCCGCTTTAAAGATGAAAACGGAAAAACGCAGCTGGCCCACTCGCTGAATGGCAGCTCCCTGGCATTGCCGCGTATCGTAGCCTGCTTGCTGGAGAACAACCAGCAGGACGATAAGATCCTTCTGCCCAAGGCACTGGTACCCTATTTTGGAAAGGAAGCCATCACAAAATAAAGGGCCTTTGCTGAGAGCTGAAGGCGATGAGCTGTCCGGTTTGAGAATTGGGAAGTCCGCTATAAGTTATCAATGAACATAATGATATTTCAACCTGGAATGATTGTGTTGTTTGAAACCGTTTCTTCGATCCCGATTCTCAATTCCCGCCCTCAATTCCTGATCTCTTCGCATCTCCTGATATCACGCCACATAAAAATCGTTGAACAATATTTTTGACATACAAACTGAATTCTTCAACATCCTGGGCTACTCCATGAGTTACCTGGAATTCTTTGGCGTGCTCACCGGTCTTGCAGCTACCTGGCTTTCTGCCCGGGCACACATTGTCAGCTGGCCGGTGGGCATTATTAATGTAGCACTCTCTTTCTGGCTGTATTACCAGGTGCATCTTTATCCGGATATGCTGTTGCAGGTTTTTTTCTTTATCACCAACATCCTGGGATGGTGGCGGTGGGCGCATCCCGGAACTTTTGAAGCAGATACAAAAAGACAGCTGAAAATAAGTTTTATGAAACCGGCACAGCGGACGCTTACCATTGTCCTCGCCGGTGCAGGCACATTGCTGCTGGGTAATTTTGCCGGACGCCTCCACTACTGGTTCCCCAACATTTTTTCAGCGCCCAGCTCTTTTCCTTTTGCCGACTCTTTCATTATGGTGATGAGCATCCTGGCCACGTTTTACATGATCCAGAAAAAGATCGAATGCTGGATCATCTGGCTGCTGGTGGATGTAGCTGCCACCATTTTATATTACGTCAAGGGAATTAAATTCTATAGTTTACAATACGGCATTCTTACGCTTGTTGTGATCTTTGGCCTGATTCACTGGATGCGGGAATACAGGTCTTATACAGCAAACCGGGAAACCATTTAAACCGGCTAAAACCGGTAACCGACCGCGATCTGTGCCTGCCAGATCAGCTCGGCAAAAGATCTTTCCCGGTGGTATTCCACACCATCCTTCCATACCGAAGACCGGTCATCACCCAACGGCACACCGGCACTCAGTTCCGGGATCAGTACCCAGTGGTTGCCGGTATTGATTTTGCAGCCCGTGACAAACAAAAAGCCTCCGCGCGTTATCCGCTCCGTAACAGACCTGGCAACATATTTTTCGGTGAGCACCAGCTGTTCCCTGTATAACTGGTCCTGACTCCAGAGAAAAAGATCCGTCCCTATCAGGAAATTAACGCGTGTATAGGGATGGGGGGTATAACGCAGACTTACAGCTCCGCCGAAGGAGCTCCTGCCGATACCGGCATGTGGGGCAACCGCAGCGCTGAGCCGGTTATACAAAAAACGCCTTTCATAACTCAGGTACACTGCAGAAATGCCCTCGTCCACTCCAAACCGCTTGAAACCCGCAGCCAGCAGGTTATTACCGGGCTCAAAAGGAGGACGCCGGACCCGGGTCCGGACGCGCTCCCGGAACGATTGCGGATCCGGACCTGCCGTTCCTGTTTGTTCAACGATCGTGTGTACCTGCCGCTTATCGATCCGGTATTGCCGGCCGCTGCTGTCGCCGGGCATGCTGTATACAATCGTATGCCTTCCGTTTTTTATGATGGAGGCATCGATCGTGTCCTTTCGCAGTGTAACAATTTTGTCCTGGCTGAAACAGTAACTGGTAATAACAAGCAGGCAGCAGGTCAGCGGTTGTTTTTTCATAAATAATAACATAAATGGAGGTTTGATTTTACGTTACCGTTCAGAACGCAGGAAAATGATCGTTCGCAACATACCGGTTTTCCGGTATTTTAACGGCGTTATCCCAAAACATAAAAATAATTGTCACAGAATTGTAAGTTGGCTTATTTATTGCTAATTTTATAAAAACCATCATTTATGAAAAAGATAATCATAGGCGCATATATGCTGATCGTTGCAGCAGTTGCCTGTACGCCCAAGGCGTCTCCGTCAGCTACGGACGCCGTCATCCCGGAGGCTGCCAGTGTCAGCAGTGATCAGGCAACGGTTGATGCCGGTCATACGATCTTTACCACAAAATGTACAAAATGCCATGGCGCAAAGGACAAGGCTGTCGCATCCAAATCTTACGAAGAGTTAAGACCGGTTCTCGCCTCTATGTCTAAAAAGGCAAAACTGAGCAAGGAAGAGATCCAGCAGGTTTCCGCTTATGTTTATGCCAATGCAAAAAAATAAGGGCCTCTTCTTTTTAAGAAATACCATTCCTCCTTTTAACAGGAGGTTTTTTATTTTTTTAACATCATATAATTAATATTGCAGAAACCCATCAGAAAAATATGAAGAAATTAGCAGTTCCGTTTGTTGTAGCTACTGTTATCATTTTCGGATGTACCCGCAAAGCGGCCCCCACCATACCCGAGCGGCCGGTGGAACCAGTAAGCGGTAACAAAGTTGATACAGCGGACTTCAGCTCCAGCAATCCCCTGGTAGCCGGTAAAGCCATTTACAAGATCAAGTGTACGACCTGTCATAAAGAAAAGAATGTGACCGACTGGACACAGGAGGAATGGAAGCCCATCCTGAATTCGATGGTAAAAAAAGCAAAGCTCAACGAGCTGCAGATCTCACAGGTAACCCAATATGTGAACGCCAATGCGAAGCAGTAGGTAACCGTACCGGGTGCCCCGCTTTTGTTACTTCAGCAACAGGGTGCGAAAGGCAACGGAATCGCCGTTGAACACGTTGAAATCCACATTGGCATTGATCCCGTTCACATGCCCGGCGTCGTTGTGCTGCCACAGGGTCCAGGAGCGCTTGATCCGCGGCTTCCGCTTCTCATAGTAATGTGCCACCCACAGCGGGTATTCATCAAATGATTTTCCCAGGTATTTTTCATAAAAATCAGCATTGGTATAAATTACCGGTTTTACGCCATAGTGCTGCTCTATCAGCCGCAGCCAGGTTGTTGCACGTGCCCGGATCTCGGCAGGGGAAAGGTTATTGGTCTGTTCCACATCCAACACAGGCGGCAGGTCCCCGGGTTTTAATGCTACGTTCCGGATAAAGTTCATGGCCTGTTTTACCGGATCTTTTGACGGAATAAAAAAATGATAGGCCCCGCCCGGTATCCCGTTTTTACGGACCGCCTTCCAGTTGCGCCGGAACTGGATATCCAGGTCGCGTTCCCCTTCCGTAGCTTTGATAAAGGCAAAGCTGATCCGGATGTTCTGGATGTTCATGGCGCGCACCTCAGCCCAATCAATATTTTTCTGATAACGCGACACGTCGATGCCGTGAACCGAATAATCCACCGGGATCTCGATACCGAATTCCGGATAACGTTTTACTTCCACTTCAAACCGCCGGCTCCAGTCCAGCAAAAACAGCGCTCCGATTAACACTACCAGTACAAGCAGGGACAATAGGATCCGCCACCGGTAAGACAACATCTTATTCTTTTTTCTTTTTCGTTTTTTCCTGACAGCCATAAAAAAACCGGGTCCTCCTCACGGACCCGGCAAAATTATTTGTTTAAGGCTGATATTCTTCTAGCGCCTGTTAAATTTTGTCTTAAATACGCTTTTCCGGTTTTCAATATCATCCAGGGCCTGCTCCACTGCACCCAGGCGGGTGATTTTGACCAGGCCTTCCCGCCCGGTTTCGTAATCGGTGGCCGAGCTGTAAATAAAATCAGAAGCATAC
Organism: Niabella beijingensis; assembly: GCF_020034665.1. NCBI lineage: Bacteria > Pseudomonadati > Bacteroidota > Chitinophagia > Chitinophagales > Chitinophagaceae > Niabella > Niabella beijingensis. The sequence continues at coordinate 1,809,485 of NZ_JAIQDI010000001.1, forward strand.
CGCACAATACGCTCCTGCACGGGTATATTGTGTATCAGCTCCAGGTGTTCGGCCATGATCTCCGGGCGTGCAAGATCAATGGAAAGCATTTCTTTTACACGCTTCCATACTTCCAGTTTCTTTTGTGTACCCAGGAACCCGTGGCTTTTCTGAAAATGCCCCATAAGCCATTGCTGCCGCTCTTCCGGCTCATTGGAGATCGCCTCCATTACCTTTTCTGTAGTAAACTGCATGAAAGCGGTTCTTAATTCCTTAAAGGAAACATTTTTCTGAACCTGGCAGATGATGTACAGTTTATTGGGCATCAGACACCAGCCATATACAATCAGCCCCTTGCTGGTAATATAATGGTTGAGGGTGTGTACAATGATCTGTTTGTACACCGGCCTTACAAAAACATCGGTGAGATCCATGGTCTCGAGCGTCAGAAAATAACAACCATGATCATCAAATGATATAACCCGTTCGTTCTCCATGACTAATTTATCCGAACATTTGATTCAGTGATTTCATGTTCATTCCGCAGAATGTGCATTAACTGTTAATGTCTATTCAGGGCAAAACTTGTTCCAATTATTGCAATCCGCGTATAAATTTCACGAAAATCACCACAAACACAAACACGCAAAATTTACTTGACTAATAATCAAGGAGTAAGAATAAGGCTTTTTCTTAATATTTTAAAAAAAATCAGGATAAAATTTTCAGACGGGCATAATTCAGGAGGATTTTCTTTTCTCCGTTGGTGTCAAACCGGATGATTGCCATCTTATTGTGCTGGTTTCCTTCCAGCCGCATCACTTCCCCGAAACCGAACTTCTGATGCTCCACTTTCTGTCCGGCAGCAATCTCACTGATATCACTGGCCTGAAAATCAGCAGAAGGAGTATGCTCTACTACTTTTTTGGGTTCAGGTTTTGGGCCCAGGTATTCCGGTGTTGTTTTTTTTGAAGGCGGTGGCCCGTATTTATTTTCCGCAGCAGCCGCGCTTTTTCCGGCACCCCATCCTCCCTGCATCCGCTCGTAAACAGAGCCCGTGCTTCCAAAACCATACGAGCTTTGCATCCGGGTGCCGCCACCGGCATAGGTATTGTCGATATAATCTTTGGGCAGTTCTTCTATAAAGCGGCTCGGTTCATTCTGAACCAGGGATCCGAATTTATAGCGGGTATTTGCGTAAGTGATCCATAGTTTTTCTTTTGCCCTTGTTACCACCACGTAGAACAGCCGGCGCTCTTCCTCCAGTTCTTCCCGGGTATTAATGCTCATGGCATTGGGAAACAGCTGTTCTTCCACTCCCGCAGCAAAAACACAGGAGAACTCCAGCCCCTTGGCCGCGTGGATGGTCATAAGTTTTACCGTATCGGAGTTGGGGTCCTTATTGTCGGCATCCGTAAGCAGGGTGATCTGCTGCAGGTAAGCCCCCAGGCTTTTGTCGATGACCTCGCCTTCCTCATTGTCCGGGCTTTCCACCCATTCCTTAATAGAATTCAGCAACTCCTGTATGTTTTCATAACGCTGCAGCCCTTCGGTGCTCTTATCGTTAAAAAGTTCTTTTACCAGGTTGGTTTGTTTTCCTACATGAAAGGCCACATCATAGGCATTTTGTTTTTCCAGCATGCTGGAAAAACTGCGGATCATTACTACAAAATCCTGGATCACGTTCAGTGTGCCCGAGCGGAAACCAAACTGGTCCGCTTTTTCAAGCACCTCCCACATCGTGAGCTGATGCGTGTTCGCCAGCAGCAATATCCGGTCGATGGTGGTTTTTCCGATGCCCCGTACCGGGTAATTGATGATCCGTTTGAGGGCTTCTTCATCACGGCTGTTTACGATCAGCCGCAGGTAAGCTACCAGGTCCCTGATCTCCTTGCGCTGGTAGAAGCTGATGCCTCCATACATGGTATAGGGAATGTTCATCCGCCGGAGCGATTCTTCAAATGCACGGCTTTGTGCATTGGTGCGGTACAGGATCGCAAAGTCGCGGTTCGAATAATGGTTCCGCAGTTTCTGCTCCTGGATGGTATCCGCTACAAATTTGCCTTCATCATTGTCCGTCATGGTACGGACGATCTTGATCTTTTCGCCATGGGCATTTTCGGTGAACAGCACCTTAGGGATCTGCGCCTTGTTGTTGCTGATGACCTCATTCGCCACATGGATGATATTTTGTGTGCTGCGGTAATTCTGCTCCAGCTTTACCACTTTCACATCGTCATAGTCTTTCTGAAATTGCAGAATGTTCTGAATGGTTGCGCCCCGGAAGCTATAAATGCTCTGGGCATCGTCTCCCACCACGCACACATTTTCATGCATGGCACCCAGCAGTTTTACAATTTCATACTGTGCCGGGTTGGTATCCTGGTACTCATCGATCATGATGTACCGGAATTTATGCTGGTACTTGCTGAGCACCTCCGGAAAGCTTTTTAACAGCTCATAAAATTTCAGCAGGAGGTCATCAAAATCCATGGCACCGTTCTTAAAACAACGTTTGCAATAGGCATCATAGATCTTTGCGATAGCCGGGCGGTTGGCGCGCAGGTCTTCCTGCTGTATATGGTAATCCGTAGCGTATTCCATCGGACTTACCAATGCATTCTTGGCAGAAGAGATCCGGTTATAAACCGTAGCCGGTTTGTACAGTTTATCATCCAGCTGCATCTCATTGATCACGGTCTTTACCACGCTTTTCGCATCATCGGTATCATAGATGGTAAAGCTGTTGGGGTACCCCAGGCGGTGCGCCTCAGACCGGAGGATTCTTGCAAAAACACTGTGAAAAGTGCCTATATATAAATTGCGCGCTTCATTGTTGCCGAGTATCCGTTCGATCCGCTCCTTCATTTCCCGCGCAGCCTTATTGGTAAAGGTAAGCGCCAGGATGTTAAAGGCATCGATGCCCCGGGCCATGAGGTGTGCAATACGGGTGGTAAGTACTTTGGTTTTTCCGCTGCCGGCCCCGGCAATGATCATCAACGGGCCATCAATATGTAACACGGCTTCTCGCTGCCGCTCATTCAATCCTGCTAAATAATCCTGCATGGGCGCAAGGTACGAAGCAGAACGCTGGTACAAAAAGATTCCGTAAGTTTTTTGCTAAAAGTATGATTAGCTTTTATTTAGCTTTTCCCATATCTGGGGGATCCGTTTGATCCATACCAGTTCTTTCATTTTTTCCTTTGCCGGTCCGACAGGGGTTCCAAAATAGGCACGGCCGCCATCCAGTGAGGAAGGCACGCCGCTCTGTGCATTAACTACGGCGCCTTTACCGATCGTCAGCGTTTTACTGACGCCCACCTGCCCCCACAGGATCACTTCATCTTCGATAACCGATGCACCGGCAATACCCACCTGCCCGGCAAAAAGACAATTCCGGCCCACCAGCGTATCATGCCCGATATGTACCAGGTTATCCATCTTGGTTCCGGCGCCGATACGTGTAACACCTGTTACACCCCGGTCGATCGTACAACCCGCTCCGATCTCCACACCGGACTCGATCTCGACCGTACCACAGCTTGTCATTTTTTTATAATGCAGTTCCCGGTTTGTTTTCTTATTATAATAAAAAGCGTCACTGCCGATCACCGTTCCGCTCTGGATGATCACGTGGTCGCCGATGGTGCAGTGATCCATGATCGTTACATTGGGATAAATGATGCAATGGGCACCGATGGTAACATGATTGCCCAGGTAAACATTGGGCATAACAACTGTGTTGGTACCCAGGGTCACCGTGCTGGCATGCAGCTCCATGGAAGGGCGGAAAGGACGGAAGGTATCCACGATCTTCAGGTAGGCTTCAAACGGTTCGTCAACGATCAGCAAGGCTTTTTCTTCCGGCACTTCCCGTTCTGCATTAATGATGATAAAACTTGCTGCCGACTGAATGGCCGCCTCATAGTATTTGGGATGATCTACAAAAACAAGATCGCCTTTTTCCACCTGATGGATCTCATTGATACCCGTAGCTGCGGCAGTTGTATTACCAACAAGACGGGCATCAATAAGCTGCGCAATTTCTGACAGTGGAACAGGATTTTCGAATCGCATATCTTTTTTTTCAAAGGTAGGAGTAACTGGTGGTTGGTGCATAAAACATCAAAGTTTTTCACATACCCGGCATTTTTCCGGGCTATTTATAAAAGTTTTTTTTAACGATTGCTCCGGTCAAAACATAGCGTATAGCAACTGGCAACAAGGTGCTTTATTTTTTCCGGTCGTTATAACAACTGATAACGCATCGGCTGAAACGCTGTATTCATCAACATTTCAGCCGTTCTATAAAAAAGTGTTGTGTTGCTCCGAGTATTGTTGACCGTCGCGTTGCAGTTAACGCCGCTGCAAACACATCCTACATATCCACAGGCTGTTTTAAAATGTGAATAAAATTTGTACTAAATAATTTTTATATCGACAAAATTATAATTAATATTGTGGTGGGAAATTTTGGTTCCCATACTTACTAACCCATCTTTATAAAATAATCCCTTCACTTTCGAAGGGATTTTTTTATGGAACTGCGGGAATTGTTGCAGCCGCTTTAGCTTCTTTTTATTTTTCAAAAGAGACGGTACGAATATTTATCTTTACAAAAACCACTTTATGTTCAAATCAATGACGGGCTTTGGCCGTGCTGAAAAAACGATTGGCAATAAAACATTCCTTGTAGACATCAAATCTTTAAACGGCAAACAGTTTGACCTGTCGTTACGCCTGCCTGCCCTGTTAAAATCACAGGAGTTCAACATACGCAAAACACTGGCGGAAGGGCTGAGCCGCGGCAGTGTGGAATGCAGCATCAGTTTAAAAGATACCGGCGATGCCAAACCGGTGACCATTAATACCGATCTGGCAAAAGCCTATTATCATTCCCTTGCTGCACTTTCAAAAGAGCTGGACATTGATACATCCAATATCCTGAATGCCCTGATCAAACTTCCGGAAGTGATCACTCCTACCAGTGAAACACTCACAGAGGAAGACACCACTGTTTTTATTGAGCTCCTGAAAGCAGCCATTGCCGATCTGAACCGCCATCGTGTAAATGAAGGACAGATCCTGGAAGAGGAACTCACCACCCGTATCCGCAATATAGAAGCCTTACAGACCGAAGTTGAAAAACTGGATCCCTCCCGTAAGGAAATGATCCGGGATGGTATCGTAAAGCTGCTTGAAGAAAAAGTAGGAAAGGATAATTTCGATACCAACCGGCTGGAACAGGAGCTGATCTATTACATCGAAAAAATTGACATTACGGAAGAGCTGGTGCGTCTTAAAAATCATTGCGATTATTTTATGCAAACCGTTAAAGAGGCGTCTGACATCAAAGGGAAAAAGCTTTCCTTTATCCTCCAGGAAGTCGGCCGGGAGATCAATACCACCGGATCAAAAGCCTATCATGCAGCCATACAGAAACTGGTGGTAATGATGAAGGATGAACTGGAAAAGGCAAAAGAGCAGGTGCTGAATGTGCTTTAGCAGCGCACTGCTGCCACCAATGCCCTTTTTACTCCTCCGCCGGTCTAGATGTGCCTTATAGTAGTACATTTGCAAAAAGTTCTCCGATGAACCGGTTCGTGTATGTTTTTCTTTTGGTAATGATCGGCGGTGTTATTTCCTGCAAACACGTTGAAGTAAAGGAACGGGTGGCGGATATTCCCGGACATGAATGGAATAAAAAGTCCCCGGCAGTTGTTGAACTGGATGTAACAGACACCGCCACCTACCAGCTTTTCCTTATCGTACGCCATTCGCTCCAGTACCGCTATAACAATATTGTAGTGAACGTTGCCATTAAAGATACTGCCAACCGGTCGTTAAACTCCTTCAGGGTCAACGCATCGTTGGTTACCCCTTCGGGCAACTGGGCGGGCAGTAATATCGATGACCTGTATGATCACCGGATCCGGCTGAACACGGCCGTTACATTAAAGAAGAACCGGTACCGGTTCGTGATCACCCAGTTGATGAAAGACGATCCCCTGCCCTATATATTAAATGTGGGCATGGGCATTGAAAAAACAACTCCACCCCAGTGATGATGGAACAGAAACGCAGGAAATACTCCAGAAGGGCCACCGTCATTTTTTACCTGCTGATGGTTTATATCCTGGCGGCCCTGGTATGGTGGTTCATTTCACTGGAGCTGCAAAATAATCAGTTGCACCAGTCAAAAATAGAGCACCTGAAAATCGCCCATCCAGACTCCGGTTCCCCCGGCTACCGGCAGCAACTTTACAAACTGGAGGACGAATACCGGCGCAACCGGGTAAAATATGCCGGAGAAGGGATCGTTTTCCTCGGCCTGATCCTTATCGGTGCGCTGTTTATTTACAGGTACATCACCCAGCAGGCCCGGCTCCAGCAGCAGCAGCAGAATTTTACCATGGCAGTGACCCATGAATTAAAGACCCCGATTGCCGTGGCCCGGCTCAATCTTGAAACCCTGCTGAAACATAACCTGGATGAAGACAAGCGAAGAAAGCTGATCGCCATGACACTGGAAGAAACAGCGCGGCTTCATTTCCTTACCAACAATATCCTGGTCTCTGCACAACTGGAAGGCCAGGGGCATAAAATAAACAAGGAAGAGCTGAATCTTTCCAACCTCCTGACCGACTGTGTGGCGGCATTCAGAAAAAGATTTCATGACAGGATCTTTGATGAAGCCATTGAGCCGGATGCAGACATAAAAGGCGATCCGCTGCTGTTGCAGATACTGGTGAACAATCTCATTGAGAATGCGATCAAATACAGCCCCAAGGAAGGTATGATCACCATCCGCCTGAACAAACAGCCGCAATCGGTTGTTGTGTCCGTAACAGATGAAGGGCCCGGCATTCCCGATGAAGAAAAGAAAAAGATCTTCACCAAGTTCTACCGGATCGGCAATGAAGCCACACGTAAAAAACAGGGCACAGGACTGGGACTTTATTTATGTGATAAAATCGCTAAAGATCACAATGCAGACATTTCAGTGACAAATCATGAACCGAACGGGAGTACTTTTGCGGTTAAATTTCACACCTAGTAGTTCGATAAAAGATAACAAGACTATGAACGGAGACAAAACGGCTACTATATTACTGGTAGAAGATGAAGAAAATCTTCATGAAGCGTTGAAACTGAATCTTGAACTGGAAGGCTATGCCGTTACCTCCGCCTTTGACGGCGTACTGGCGATAGAAGCCATAAAGAATGAATACTTCGACCTGGTGATACTGGATATTATGCTGCCGGAAATGGATGGCATCGCCGTTGCGGAAACCATACGGCTCGGCAATAATGAAGTGCCTATTCTGATGCTCAGTGCTAAGAACACCAGTAATGATAAAGTGCTGGGACTGAAAAAAGGAGCCGATGACTACCTGACCAAACCGTTCAACCTTGAAGAGTTGTTGTTGCGGATACAAAAGCTCATCAATAAAAACCAGAAACTCCAGGACAAAAGTACCGTAGGCAATTCCTATACATTCGGAGATAATATCATCGACTTTAAAGCCCAGGAAGCCGTTACCAAATATGCCGGCAAGATACAGCTCAGCAAAAAAGAAGCGATGCTGCTGAAGCTGCTTATTGAAAACAAAAATGAAGTGGTGCCCCGCGAAAAGATCCTGCAGGCGGTATGGGGTTATAACGTTTATCCCACTACCCGCACCATCGACAATTTCATTCTTAACTTCCGGAAATATTTTGAAAAGGACAGCCGCAACCCCAAGTTCTTCCATTCTGTACGCGGTGTAGGTTATAAATACACGGAATAGAACAGCCCCGTTTCTATTGCAGGTGTCGGTTGCCTTCGTGCCCTGAAGGAGCAGCCCTGCCGGTCCCTTTTTCACCGGACTGCATACGAGTTCTACAAGGAATCAGTTACATTTGTGGTCATCGTAACTGAAAAATCTCAAAGCATGAAGCATTCAAGATGGTGCAGGCTGTTACTGGCCTGCTGTCTGGCACCTTTTATGGCAACGGCCCAGCACAACAGTAATCTCCCTGCAGATAAATGGGTAGACAGTGTATATAAAAGCCTGAGCAAGGACCAGCGCATTGCCCAGCTGATCATTGTAAGGGCCCATTCCAACAAAGGAGCCGATCATGTTGCCGCCATTGCCAATGACATAAAGAGATACAATGTGGGGGCGCTTTGTTTTTTCCAGGGCGGGCCGGTACGCCAGGCCAACCTCACCAACTACTATCAGCAACTCGCTAAAACCCCGATCATGGTCACCATTGACGGGGAATATGGCCTGGGTATGCGTTTGGACAGTGTGATCAAATTCCCCTACCAGATGACGGTGGGCGCCGTTACGGATGATGCCCTTGCTTATGAAATGGGCCAGGCGGTGGGCCGGCAGCACAAACGCCTGGGCGTGCATGTGAACTATGCTCCTGTGGTAGATATCAATAACAATCCCAATAACCCGGTTATCGGCTTCCGCTCTTTTGGCGAAGACAAGTACAAGGTAGCTCGTATGGGTGTTGCATATATGCGGGGCATGCAGGATGCCGGCATTATGGCCAGCGCCAAACACTTCCCCGGACACGGCGATGTAGCGGTGGATTCGCATCTGGACCTTCCGGTGATCAACAAAACCGTGGACCAGCTCCAAGAGCTGGAGCTCTATCCCTTTAAAGAGCTGATAAAAGCAGGCGTACAAAGCGTCATGATCGGGCATTTGTTTGTACCCTCGATCGATAATACCCCGCACCGGGGCACTTCCATCTCAAAGAACGCGGTTACCGGCCTGCTGCGGAAACAGCTGGGCTTTAACGGACTTACATTTACAGATGCACTTGAAATGAAGGGAGTGGCAAAATATTTTCCCGGCGGCACCATTGCTGTTGAAGCGCTGATAGCCGGTAACGATATGCTTTGCCTGCCCGAAAGTGTACCCGGCACCATCAAAGCGGTAAACGAAGCCATCAAAAAGAAACGGCTGGGCTGGAACGAAATTGAAGCAAAGGTGAAGCGGGTCCTTCTCGCAAAATACAATCTTGGTCTCAACCATCTTTCACCTGTCAGCACCGATCATCTTACAGAGGACCTGAATGAAACCACTGACCAGGTACGTGAAAAAATCGCCCGTCAGGCGCTCACAGTGGTGAACCTCATCAACCCGGATGGTTTCCGGAATGAATTCTTCGGACGTCCGCTGAAAGGTAAAAAGGTCGCCTATGTAGGTTTTGACGATAATGGCAATACCACGCTTGCGCAACGCCTCAGGGATGACCTGAATGCAGACATCTACTATATCCGTTATAAGGACGCCGTTGGCAAAGGCGGCACTGTTGTAAAAAAAGTGCTCGAAGGCAGGTACGATGCGGTGATCCTGGGCTTTCATGATATTGCCCTCCGTAAAGGAGCATCCAATTTTGGTATTTCGGCAACAGCGCTTCAAAACTGGCGGCAACTGAACCAGAAGAATGCGGTAACAATGGTATTCGGCAACCCCTTGTCTCTCGCAAATTTCTGCATGGCAAAATCACTGGTGGCCGCCTATGAGGATGATGCGGTGTTCCAGAACGTAGCAGCCGACTGGCTGGCATCCAAATTCAATGCAACAGGGACCCTGCCTGTAACCGTTTGTAACTGGAAATACGGGACCGGGGTCCTTCAGAAAGGATCCGCGGTCAGCTATATGCAGCCCATTGGTGACGCACGTTTTGCCGCAGTGGATTCCATCGCAGAAGAAGGCATTAAAAAAAAAGCCTATCCCGGTTGCGTGGTGCTGGCCGCTAAAGACGGCAACATTGTATACCACAAGGCTTTTGGCAATTACGAATACGATACGCTGAACCCCACTGCCCTGAACAGTATTTTTGACCTGGCCTCCGTAACAAAGGTTTCGGCAACCACTGTTTCTGTCATGAAACTGTATGAAGAGGGCAAGATCGATCTTAAAAAAAAACTGGAAGATTACCTCCCCTGGACCCGAAAGACCAGTAAGGCAAAACTCACGTTAGAAGACATCATCCTGCACCAGGCAGGGATGGTTCCCTTTATAGCTTTTTACAAAGCAACCCTGAATGCAGACGGCAGCGTTCGTTCCGATCTTTACCGGCAAGCCCCTTCAGAGGGATTTACCACGCAGGTAGCCCGGGATCTTTATATCCGTAACGATTATAAGGACAGCATCTGGAAAACGATCCTGGAAAGTCCGGTTGTGCCGCCCGGTAAAAAATATGTCTACAGCGACAATGATTTCTGGTTCCTGGGCAGGATCGTGGAAGCGATCACAAAAATGCCCCTGGAGGATTACGTACAGAAAACGTTCTACCAGCCGTTATACATGACCACTACCGGCTATCATCCGCTGGAACGCTTTCCGCTGAACCGCATCATGCCTACGGAAAAAGAAACCGGTTTCCGCAACCAGCTCATACAGGGTACGGTTCATGATGAAGGAGCGGCACTGGGTGGTGGTGTGGCAGGTCATGCCGGACTATTCTCAGATGCCTATGACCTGGGAAAACTTTACCAGATGCTGCTGAACGGCGGGGAGCTGAACGGACAACGGTTTCTGAAATGGGAAACCATCCAGTACTTTGCCGGCTACCATAGTACCATAAGCAGACGCGGCTATGGGTTCGACAAACCGGAAAAGGACAATGCCACCGCAGATGACCCTTATCCCAGCAGGTACGCATCCGCTCAGACTTATGGGCATACCGGGTTCACCGGCACCTGCGTATGGGTAGATCCCCGGTACAATATTGTTTATATCTTCCTCTCCAACAGGGTTTACCCCACACGCAACAATCCGCGCCTGGGCAGTCTCAGCATCCGCGGGCACATCCAGGATGCACTTTATAAAGCACTGATTCCGGATTTATAAGACGTTGTCCGGGAAATCAATAAACATTCCACCTTTTGGTATGTTTATTGATAAACTCGTCCTAATTAAATCCAGTACACATGAAGAAAATTTTCTTATTTGCAGCGTTCCTCGCTGCAGCAGCTGTTGCAACGGCCCAATCCAATTACAAACAGGCAATAGGTATGCGGCTTAGCACCAATACCGAATATGATGCGGTATCGGCCTCCTACAAATTTTTTGTTTCCCGTCCGGGTGCCATTGAACTGAACCTCGGTTTCGGCGATCGTCGTTACCACTATTTTGATGAGCGGAGAAATGCTCCCAGCGTAAGTTTTTCGGGCACCTACCAGCATCATTTCCCCATCAAACCCGTTCCGGGTCTTAAATGGTTTGTAGGCGGAGGTCTTGTCTTCTTCAATACCAGCTCCAAACTGGACCGCTACGATGGTTTTGGTGCCGGCATCTACCCGACAGGCGGCATTGATTACAAGTTTTCAAAGATCCCGCTGAACCTTTCCGCGGATTTCCGGCCTACCTTTCACCTAACAGCACCGGATGGCTATAACACGGTACATCCCGATGCAGTGGGAATAGCCGCCCGCTTTACCTTCTGATCTGTCGACCTGATGGTTATAGAAAAGGACCGCAGCACTGCGGTCCTTTTTTTATTCCGGAAGCCTAAACGGCGTTTTTTGAAATTGTTCCCTGCATTTTTAAACAATATGGACCGGTCTGTCAAAAAACAGTTCCGGCTACAGCCGGATTTATTGTTTTCTGGCACGGCAATCGCTTTATGATTAATGCCGGAATGCCCTGTAAACCCCATCACCGGCGGTCTGAAATGAAAACAATAATCCTATCCCTTGCATACATTGCAATTGCGGGTTGCGCCGTTGCGCAGTCCCGGTATTCCAGGGCTGTCGGCATCCGGATCAGTTCTCATACTGATTATGCCGCAGTAGCCGCCTCGTATAAATTTTATATTTCCGACCCCGGCGCCATTGAACTGAACGCGGGATTCGGGAGACGGAACCGTTACTCGATCTATGACGGTGAATACTGGTATACCACCGGTGTCTGCCTCTCGGGCGCTTATCAGCATCATTTTAAGATCACTGCGGTGGACGGTCTGAAATGGTTTGTGGGCGGAGGTTTGCTGATATTCAATTCTTTCTCCAAGCAAAACTATTATGATGGTTTTGGTACCGGTATTTTGGCCACGGGCGGGATCGATTATCAGTTTCCGGCCATCCCATTGAACCTGTCTGCGGACTTCCGCCCGGTGCTTCATATTGCAGCACCGTCGGGTTTTGGCACATTTCACGGGCACACGTTTGGCATTGCTGCACGTTATACTTTCTGACAGGGAGGCCGGTTTTCAGCCCTTTTCGGCAAGCAGTTGTTTAAATGCCGCCACATTCGAACGGGCTACAACAACAGGCGGCAGTTCAGGGTGCAATACAACCTGGTATCCGGCGGCATTGCCCTGCACCTGCATTATTTTATCAAGGTTGATAATAAAGGATCTGTGACAACGGAAAAGATGGCTGATATCCGCATTTGCCTGTGCAAAATCGTTCAACGTACTTCTTACGGTATGGGTCTGCACCCGGTTATTTGCAACAAACTGTATCAGCAGGTTATTGCCTTTTGATTCGGCGAACAAAAAATCATCCACCCCGACAGGGTGCTCCAGTCTGGGAATATTTAAATAGCCGGTTCCTGTTTTCCGGCCGGCGTCTTCCTGTTTCAGCATCTGCAGCTCTTTTAGTTGCTCGTTAAACGCTGCAACCGCCTTCAGATGATGCCTCAATAAATAATTGTGCCGTCCGAAAGTAGCGATGATGTACGGCAGGATACCAATGGCAATAGCCAGGAAAAAAGACCGGGCAAAACCCGTGTCTTCCGGCGCCAGCGTTCCCCGGAAATGGTTGATGAGCCAGATGGTAATGCCAATACTGAAGAACTGGTAGCCCATTACGATCAGTTCCTTTCCCAGGGTCCAGCTTTCCGCCCGGAACCAATCCCGGAATAGCAGCAGCCATAAGGCATTCAGGCTCATCGCCAGAAAAGCGCCCCCGGCATACACGGCAGCTGTTATATAAGCATTCCCTTCTATATTTCGTTCGCCGATCTTAAACGGTTGCAGAATGCTTAATATTAAAAAAACAACCAAGACGATACCCAATACCGTGCGGAAATAAATACGCAGGTCTCCATATCCCGGGTGTGGTTGCTTTAAGGTATTGATCAGCCTGTTCAAAAATGTGCTTTACCAACGAAAATAATATTTTTTACGGCCAAAATATCCCGCACAACCATAAAAACCGCCCTGAAGTTCATCACAGCAGCCTGTACTTCGTCACAACAACCTGCTGTCTGTCACAAACCCTTGTTATCCATCCGCAAAACAGCGCAATCGCCGATTTAGATCTTATCATTGCAGGGTCGATCTGCCGGGCTTTTAGTTCCGGCTTTTGAAAAACCCTAAACACTCGTATATGAAAAAAATCACTTATCCGCTTCTTTTGGTAATGATTGCAGTTACCGTTTTCAATTGTACTAAAAACAGGCAGGAGATCAGCACCCCTGATGCATTAACCGGCCTGTGGTCGGAGACCTCGCTTCACTACAAGGCCTATAAAGGAACGCAGGTTATAGAAGAATATACCGAAGCCACCGCAGGTGATGAACAGATAACGATACAGTTTTTTGAAGATGGCCGTTTTGAAACCTATGAGCGCAGTCTGGAGGATGGGAAATGGGAAGTAACATGGCATGCCAGGGGAACTTACATTTACACCCCCGGTACCGGAAGCCTTATTCTGGAAAACGCGGAAGCCGGGGAACATACCGAAGCAACCGTGCTGACCCTTTCCGGTCAGCAACTGGTCTTTTCGCAAACAGCGTCACCGGCATCCAATAATGCTGAAGCAGATAAAGAAACGTTCACTTTTGATTTTAAAAGGGTACCCTGAACCCACAGGATCCGTAATACAAAAACCGGGGGTCTTTTTACTGATCGTTGCCCGGAACTCATCCGGCAGGAACGGGTCCTGCGGCATATCGGCTCCGGTGCTGTAACGCTTTGTGTAAAAACGTAAAAGAAGGGAATGGCGCTCCGGAAATCCTCCCTCAAGGCAGATCCGGACCCGGGCAGCCGTTCTGGTATGCATAAATTTAAAACACAGAATCACGAAAATCCCCGCACAAGCTTTACTTTTGGGACTTTGTGAAACCAGATTTTCCTTCAACTGTTGCCGGTTCCCCGGAGCGCTTCTCGGCACTGGAAGTATGTGTTATTATTCCCACCTATAATAATGCCGCCAGTATCGGGGACGTGATCACCGGTGTGCTTCGTTTTACTACCAGTATCATCGTGGTAAACGACGGTTCCACAGATTCCACAACAGCAGTTTTGAATGCATTTCCCGGCATCACGGTAGTATCCTATATGCCCAATAAAGGCAAGGGGGTCGCCTTACGTACCGGTTTCAGGAAAGCGCTGGAGATGGGTTATAAATATGCCATTACCATCGATTCGGACGGACAGCATTTTGCAAAGGATCTGCCCCTGTTCCTTGATAAGCTGGAGCAGGAAAGTCCGGCGCTGATCATGGGCAGCCGGAATATGGAGCAAACCGCCAATGTGCCCGGCAAAAGCAGCTTCGGTCATAAATTTTCCAACTTCTGGTTCAAGGTAGAAACAGGGATCAGCTGCCCGGATACACAGACCGGGTACCGCCTGTATCCTTTGGAGCCGATCGGCCGGATGCGCCTTTTTACCCGTAAATACGAACTCGAAATAGAAGTGATCGTGCGGCTGGCCTGGGCCGGCGTTCCTGTAACCTGGGTGCCCATTACGGTTTATTACCCGCCTAAAGAGGAACGGATCACACATTTCAGACCCTTTAAGGACTTCAGCCGTATCAGTGTGTTGAATACTGTTCTGGTACTGATCACATTCCTGTACATCAAGCCACGTGATTTTTTCCGGTGGCTCTTTACAAAAAAAAACTGGAAACAGGAGCTCCGGCAGCGGCTGATCAATACAAATGAATCCACCGTTACCAAAGCCAATTCCATGGCATTTGGTGCCTTTATGGGCATTATCCCTATATGGGGCTTTCAGCTGCTGGTAGGTATACCATTGGCGCATTTTATGCGGATGAACAAAGCCTTGTTCATCCTTGCAGCCAATATCAGCATCCCCCCCATGATCCCGCTGATCGTATTTCTCAGTTACAAGATGGGCAAGCCCCTGATGCGGGGAAGGGCAATGGAACTGTCGTTCAACAAGCAACTTACATTAAAAGATATCAGTCAGAACCTGGAACAATATCTTTATGGCAGCATCCTTCTTGCGGTACTGGCCGCACTGTTATTTTGGATCCTTACTTTTTTTATTTTAAAACTCACCAGGAAACAAAAAACATCCCTGGCCAATTCAAATCCGGAATAACCGCGCGGGCATGCAACAGTTTTTTATTTCCATATATGATTTTTTAAAACCCAGGAAGGGACTGCTTTATACGCTGTTCCTTATCACGTTTCTTTTATTTCTTCTTTTGGCTTCCCGCATCACGTTTATAGAAGATGTCTATGCGATCATTCCCAAGGATAAAAAGACGGAGAAGGTTACGCAGCTTTTTGGAAATTCAAAATTTGCCGATAAACTGACGGTAATGGTGTCCTTAAAAGACACCTCAAAAACAGCGCCGGACAGCCTCGCAGCCTTTACCGACGCCCTGGCCGGTGCATTGGAAAACAACACCGCTCCTTATATCAAAAACATACGGTATAAGGTTGAGGACGATTTCACCATGGAACTGTTCCAGACCATCCAGGACCATCTTCCTGTTTTTTTATCGGAAAGCGATTACCGGAAAATGGATACGCTGATCCAGCCGGCCACCTTGAAAACCACCCTGGAAAACGACATCCGGCTGCTGAGCAGTCCGACGGGCTTTGCCCTTACCAATATCATCAGCAATGATCCCAGCGGCATTTCCTTTCTTGCGTTAAAAAAACTGCAGGAGCTGCAGGTGGACGACAATTTTGAATTGTACAGCAACCATATCATCACCCGGGATCAGAAAACCATGCTGGTGCTGATCACGCCCGGGTTTCCTGCCGGTAATACGGGCAGGAACAAATGGCTTTTTGAGACGCTTCGCCACACCATCGATTCACTCGGGCAGCATTATCCGCTGGTACAGGCACAGTATTTTGGTGGTGCACTTGTTTCCGAAGGGAATGCCGCACAACTGAAAAAAGATACACAGCTCACGCTAACCATCACCGTTCTTTTCCTGGTCTTTTTTATCAGCATTTATTTTAAAAAGAAACGCGCACCGGTGCTGATCCTGGTGCCCGTGATTTACGGAGCGGCATTTGCTCTCGGTATGATCAGTCTGCTCAAAGGCAGCATCTCGGTTATTGCCCTGGGCACCGGTTCTATTGTGCTGGGGATCGTGGTCAATTATTCCCTGCATGTTTTCAACCATTTCCGGCATACGGGCAATATGCGGCAGGTGATCAGGGACCTTTCGTTTCCGCTTACCATCGGCAGCTTCACCACCATCGCCGGGTTTCTTACCCTGCAATATGCCGCTTCCGATATGCTGAAGGACCTGGGGCTTTTCGCCGGTCTTAGTCTGATCGGTGCTGTTGTCTGCTCCCTCATCTTCCTGCCGCATTTCATCGGAACAGCCACAACACAGGACCATCACCAGTCTTCCTGGATCGACCGGATCGCCGACTTCCGGCCGGAATCGAACCGCTGGCTGATCGGAGGCATCCTGCTGCTGACCATCGTATTTGCTTTTTTTGCCCGGAACGTACAGTTTGAACCGGACATGATGGAGCTGAACTATATGTCTGCCGAAGTCAAACAATCCGAACAGCAACTGCACCGTATCAGCGGCGCGGCGCTAAAATCGGTATACCTGGTAACGGAAGGCCATGATCTGGATGAGGCCCTCCGGAAAAATGAACGGCTGCAGGAACGCATCGACCGGTTCCGGTCGGAAGGCGCCATCAGCAGTACTGCCGGTGCCGGTGCACTTTTTTTGTCGGACTCGCTGCAGCAGGCCCGCATTGCCCGCTGGAACCGTTATTGGACAGCTGAAAAGAAAACAAAACTATTGGCGGATATAAAAGCACAGGGCGTACCGCTTGGATTTAAAACAGATGCCTTCGGGTCCTTTGAGCAGTTGCTCGGCACCGACTTTAAAACAGTAGATACCGCGCAGCTTTCAGCGATCCGCAAAAGCTACCTGGACGATTATATAACGGAAACACCCGGCCATGCGACGGTGGTCACCCTGCTGAAAGTTCCCGATGCTTTTAAAAAGAACGTCATCCATGAGCTGGAAGCCGGTAATACAGCGATCGTGCTGGACCGTCAGTATCTTACCGCAAGACTGACACAAATGGTAAACGAAGATTTCAACCGGATCGCCTGGATCGTTTCCATACTGGTGGCCGTGGTCCTGTTCCTCACCTTCGGACGTATTGAGCTGATGCTGATGGCATTCATCCCCATGCTCATCAGCTGGGTCTGGATCCTTGGGATCATGGGAATGGCGGGCATCAAATTCAACCTGGTGAATATCATCGTATCCACCCTGATCTTCGGGCTGGGAGATGATTACAGCCTGTTTGTTATGGATGGTTTATTATCCGAATACAAGACGGGGAAAAAACTACTGGGTTCCTATAAATCCTCCATCATCATCTCTGCCATTACCACCGTTGCCGGACTGGGGGTACTGGTTTTTGCAAAACACCCCGCATTGCGCTCCATTGCTTTTATTTCAGTAACAGGTATTATCTGCGTGGTACTGATGGCTCAGGTACTGATCCCGTTCTTTTTTTCGCTGCTGATAAAAAGCCGTGTCAAAAAACACTTCCATCCCT
The DNA here is from genome assembly GCF_020034665.1 of Niabella beijingensis. Lineage (NCBI taxonomy): Bacteria > Pseudomonadati > Bacteroidota > Chitinophagia > Chitinophagales > Chitinophagaceae > Niabella > Niabella beijingensis. The sequence continues at coordinate 1,827,229 of NZ_JAIQDI010000001.1, forward strand.
GGACCCTGTGGAGCTGGCACCGCTCCTCGTTCTCCTTCGTTTACTTTGCATCCACCAGTGTCTTATTGACCCTTGTGGGGCTTTTCCTGGTAAGATTGAACCCTTTCAACCGGAAAAAAGGAAAATACCTTTACCACATCCTGCTTTCAAAATTTTGCATGTCCGTGCTCTACATCATGGGCAATTTCCGGAAGAAGATCATCAATCCGGACAATGAAAAATTCACCAAACCGGCGGTGGTCATTGCCAACCATCAATCCTTTTTAGACATTCTGAAGATGGCCATGCTGAACCCAAGACTCATCCTGCTCACCAATCAATGGGTATGGAAATCGCCGGTCTTTGGCTGGGCCATCCGTATGGCTGATTTTTATCCGGTAGCGAACGGGATCGAGAACAGCGTGCCGCTTCTGAAGCAGCTTGTGGATGAGGGTTACTCGATCGTTGTTTTTCCGGAAGGAACACGAAGTACCCGTCCGCCCATAAAGCGGTTTCACAAAGGCGCTTTCTTCCTGGCCGAAAAGTTACAACTGGATATTGTACCCGTATTACTGCACGGATTGGGATATACCATGACAAAGGGCGACTATCTTCTTAAGAACGGTCCGGTAACTGCCGCGTATTTACCTAGGATCAGGGCGACCGATACCAGCTGGGGCACGAATTACCAGGAACGTACCAAAGCGGTTTCGCGGTATTTTAAAGAACAGCACCTGCAGCTGACCCGTGAGCTGGAGCAACCGAAATATTTTAAAGAGCACCTCTTTTTTAATTATATCTATAAGGGACCGGTACTGGAATGGTACCTGAAGATCAAACTGAAACTTGAAAATTATTACCAGCCTTTTCATGAACTGATGCCCGCTTCGGGCAACATCCTGGATCTCGGTTGCGGATATGGCTTTATGAGTTATATCCTGTACTGGAGCAGCCAGGAACAACGGCGCCTTACCGGCGTGGATTATGATGAAGAGAAGATTGCTACGGCCGCGCATTGTTTCAGCAGGACGGAGGAGGTCCGGTTCGTTCATGCAGACATCACCCGATTTGTATTTGAAACCTACGACGGGATCATCATCAGTGATGTGCTGCACTACCTGCAACCCGAGCAACAGGTGGCCGTGATGGAAAAGGCCATCCGCAGTCTGAGACCTGGTGGGGTGCTGGTCATCCGCGAGGGTGATAAGGACCTGAAGGAGAAACATAAGGGAACGAGGCTGACCGAATTTTTTTCCACCAAAGTGTTTTCCTTCAACAAAACCGCCAATGAGCTTTATTTCCTGTCGGGGCAACTGATCGAACAACTGGCCATACAGCACCAGCTTTCTTTTGAAAGGATCGATCAGACGAAGTACACCTCGAACGTGATCTGGGTACTGCGAAAAGAAACGGACAATGTTTGACACCCTTATCATAGGAAGCGGACTGGGCGGCCTTTTGTGTGGCAGCATCCTTGCAAAGCAGGGGCATAAGGTTTGTGTGATCGAAAAGAACAAACAACTCGGCGGCAACCTGCAGACCTTTTCAAGAAATAAACAGCTTTTTGATACCGGGGTTCACTATATCGGCGGACTGGACAAGGGCCAGAACCTGCACCAGATCTTCAAATACGTAGGGATCATGGACCGGTTGCGGATAGAAAAAATGGACACGGATTTTGATCATATCCTCATCGGGAATGACCCGAAGACCTATGTTCAGAGCCAGGGCTACGGATCCTTTATAAAGAACCTGGTAGCCGACTTTCCGGAAGAAGAAACGGCCATCACCCGCTATTGCGACCTGGTTAAAGAAGTATGCAGCAGGTTTCCATTGTATCATTTAACGCTGGACGATACCATCTCGAAAGATGCCGTGCTCGGCCTCAGCGCCAAAGAGACCATCAGCGCCCTCACTTCCAATAAAAAATTACAGGCGGTGCTGGCGGGCAATAACCTGCTCTATTCCGGTGTGGCAGAGAAAACACCGTTTCATGTACATGCCCTGATCGTGAACAGCTATATCGAAAGCAGCTGGAAATGCATTGACGGCGGCTCACAGATCGCCAAATTGCTGGCCGCTGAAATACGGAAACACCAGGGCACCATCATCCGCAACTGTGCCGTTGAAAAAATCGTGGAGACCGGTGGCATTATTTCACATGTGGAAACGGAAGACGGTCAGGTTATCTGCGCCCGGCATTTTATTTCCAATATCAGTCCGGCGGAAACACTGAACAGGACCAGCTCTCATCTGTTAAAAGCTGCTTACCGCAACCGCATCAGCAGTCAGCCCAATACCGTGGCGTCTTTTTCACTATACGGCGTGCTGGAGCCGGGAACCATTGCCTGCCCCAACCACAATTATTATTTCCATAAAGAAGGGGCATTATGGCATCTGAATGATTATACGGAGCAGAACTGGCCCCTGGGCTACGGGCTGTATTTTTCACCCGACCGGAAGAACAAAAAATTTGCCGCTGCGGTTTCCATTTTAACACCGATGCGCTCCGGTGATGTAAAGCAATGGGAAAATACCTATAACCGGGTGGGAAAAGAAAAAGAACGCGGCCGGTCCTATGAACGATTTAAACAATCCAGGATCAACCAGCTGCTGGATCTTGTAAAAGAGCGGTTCCCGGAACTGGTAGCACATATCCGGCACAGTTATGCAGCCACCCCGCTTACCAACCGGGATTATATCGGCAGTGAAGACGGCAGTATGTACGGCATTCAAAAAGACTTTAACGACCCGTTGAAAACGGTCATCAGCCCCCGCACCAAGCTCCCGAACTTGTTTTTAACAGGACAAAACCTCAATTTACATGGAATTTTGGGAACTTCGCTCAGTGCGGTACTCACCTGTACCTTGTTGCTAAACGACAACACACTGGTTGATAAAATAAGAAATGCTTAAACGGAGTAAATTTTTAAGAAGACTATTACGGGTTCTGGCCGTTACCGTTTTATTGTTCGGTCTGTTCTTTGCGTACCTGGTATGGGTGTCTGATATTCCAGCGCCCAAAATAAAAGATACGGCCGCCCTGCAATTACAACGGCAGCAGCCGGACAGCGGCCTGTATACCATCAATAACAGCTGGTTCCGTAAAAGCAACTCCGGCTTATACGAACTGTATGCCGAAGGAACGCCTTTTGAGCGGGGGGTGATCAACGGCAAACTGAGCAAAGAGCTGGTACAACTGCAGGAAGATTATTTCAGTGCCCAGATCAATAAGCTGGTGCCTTCAAAATTCTACCGCCATTTCCTAAAATATTTTATCGGTTTTTTTAACCGGAAGCTGCCCGACTATGTAACGGAAGAATACAAGGAAGAGATCTATGGCGTTTCCCGGTCGGCTTCTGATAACTATGGTTATATCGGCGATAAATACCAGCGTATCCTTAATTACCACTCCGCACACGATATCGGGCATGCACTCCAAAACCTGGCACTCGTGGGCTGCACCTCGTTTGGTACCTGGGGTACCGCTTCGGAAGACAGCTCCCTGATCATCGGAAGGAATTTTGATTTTTACGTGGGAGATGATTTTGCGAAGAACAAGATCGTGGCATTCATCAACCCTTCCTCCGGCTATAAATTCATGAGTGTGACCTGGGGCGGGTTTACAGGGGTGGTTTCGGGGATGAATGAGAAAGGACTTACCGTAACCATCAATGCTGCTAAAAGCAGTTATCCCACAGGCGCCGCAACCCCTGTGTCATTGGTAGCCCGGGAGATCGTGCAATACGCGCAGAACATTCGTGAAGCACTGGCTATTGCCGGAAAACGAAAGATGTTTGTATCGGAATCCTTCCTGGTAGGGTCTGCAGCAGACGGCAAAGCCGTGATCATTGAAAAAACACCGGATTCGCTTGCGGTATACGATCCTGGTAAAAATGCGATTCAATGTACCAATCATTTCCAGAGCGCTGAATTCTGGAATTCGGCGCCCAACAGGGAAATGCGTGATAAAAGCTCTTCGGTATACCGCTACAACCGGCTGAATCAACTGTTAACCCAAAACGGAAAAAACTCCGTGCAAAAGACAATCGCAGTGCTCCGGGATTATAAAGGAATAAATAATGCAGATATCGGACTGGGAAATGAGAAAGCCGTTAACCAGTTTATCGCGCATCACTCCATTGTATTCGAACCACAGAAGCTGCTGGTCTGGGTCTCTACTTCTCCCTGGCAGCTGGGACCTTTTGTTTGCTATGATCTTAACAAAGTGTTTTCCTTACAGGGAATGAAAACAAACCGGGAAATTAACGAGCCGCAATTGGCCTTCCCTGCCGATCCGTTCATTTATACCCCTCAGTTCAAACACTTTGAGCAGTTCCGCAATTACCAGGCAAAGGTCCGGGACGGCGAAACCATTAACCCGGATAGTCTGGTAGCAGAAAATCCCACTTTTTACAACAGCTATATCCTGGCAGGAGACTATTGCTTTAAGAAAAAGGAGTATTCAAAAGCCGCCCGCTTTTATCAAAAATCGCTGACGCTTGAGATCGCCAATCATGGCGAACAGGAACATGCCCGGAGCCAGTTAAAAAAAGCACTGCATAAAACTGAAAACTGACCTGTTCTTTCACATCATCACAGGCTCGCTGTTTAGTGCCTGTGCCGATAATTTAAAATAGGTCTCAAGCCGTGATGCCGCTTCTGCAGTTCCGTTCTCCTGTTCCATCATGCTGCCCATATGCTGTACGGAGGTCCTGACCGTTGCCTGGTCAGCTGTTCTAATGGCACTCAAAAGTTTTTGTGCGGTCAGTTTTCTAAACCGTATATGCGTTCCCCAGCCTTTTTTTTCAATGAACCTGCCCCAGACCGGCTGATCACCGAAGATGGACACTACAACTACGGGAAGTCGAGCACGGAGTGCGGCCCCGATCGTTCCGATTCCTCCATGAATAACCGCCAGCTTGCATTGCGGGAACAACCAGGAATGAGCTGCTGCTTTTATTATCAAAAGCCGGTCATCTTCAGGCAGTGCAACCGGTTGGCTCCAGCCCTGGCAGAAAATATACCGTTCTTCCGTATTGCGCAGCAGGTATTCCAGGATCGTATAAAAGAGCTCAGGGTCCGGAACAGGGATACTCCCAAAGCCGATATAGACGGGTGGCGCTCCCTGCCCCAGCCAGTCACTGATCATGGCTGCAGGATCGATTCCTGCTGATCCTTCTTTTGTTTCCGGCAGTTTTAAAAAACCGGTGATGGCAGCTTCCGCAGGCCAGTCGGAAGGCCGTTGAATAAGGAAACGGCTGAATGCATGTAGCTGTAAAATCTGCTGTTCATCCATCTTTTTCAGCAATGATTTTTCAAGCGGCTGTAGTTTTAATATTGCCCGCTGTGCCTGCACTTCTTTTTTATTCTCCTTCCAGAAAAGCCAGCGCATGAGCCGATATGTAAACCTGTTATAGACAGGAGTATCAAAAAAATGAAGTGCCATGTAAGGGAAGGCGGCTGTAGGCACTGAAGGAATGGTTAGCTGAACAACCGCCCAGGGTTTTTTCAGTTTTTCCGCTACTGAAAATACCCATACCATTGTAAGCGGTGTTGCGATAAGCACATCAAAAGCCGCGCAGTAATCGACCATTTTTTCCAGAATCCGCTCCTGTTCCGGTTGCATTAGCTTCCGCAGTTCACGAAGGTATGCGATCACATTGCCGGATCTGAGGATCCCGGTCATTTCGGAAGACTGCAGCATTTTCTGCGTATTCCCGGGAAGCGCATAAAAAGGAATTCCGTATGACCGTACAAAATCGGAAAAATTCTCATTTCCGGCAATTCCCACGGTGTTTCCCCGGCCGGTCAGTTCCTGTGCCAGTGCGATATAGGGTTGTACATCCCCCCTGGAACCGAAAGTAATGATACCATAATGCATGTGCTGTAATTGGGTTAGTTTGAAAAAAATGCAATTCAAGGGTTGCAATCAGGGGTAAAAATAGTATTTATTCATTATTTTATATAAAAAATAATTTTTATATAAAATAATTCTCAATGAAGAGCAAGCCAGCCGGTCAGTCAGTTCTGTTTTTTTGCGCTTGTGTGCCGGGTAGATCTGCTGCTTTAGCTCCTATGATTTTTATCAGAGCGCATACCGGGAAAAACAATCACGGTGCGGAGTGGTCAAAATAAATAGCCCAGGCCTGCTCCAAAACCGGTGCTGGTAGTGGTCACCCAGTTCAGACGGGTTTCCACAGTACGCCCATCGGTATAATAGGCTTTATCCGTGCCGTTCCAGGCATCGGCATGCATCAGCTGGTAGTACGCCATCACCCGTATTTTCTGCTTCAGGCTGTAGCCCATCTCCACCCTGCCTTTAAGCTGATATCCCCCTGTATTGTGCCGGAAACTTACGGGCTTGGCAAATTCCTCGATCAGGTTCCATAAGGCCGTAGCCCTGTAGTTTAAAAGCCCTCCGGAGCAACCCAACCGTATATCAAACTGTTCAAAGGCACCCGAGGCATCCACCCCTGCCTGTGCTCCCATCCATGTTGTATTATAAGAGCTGTGCAATCCGGCTTCATTTGCTCCATCCCCGATGATCAGCGCTTCCTGCTTTTGTAATGTATATCCTATAAAGGGGCGGATAGTAAAGCCGGATAGTTTTCCGGCATTGTAATTTACAGCGACATCCAGTAACAGTTCCTTTCCGCCGCTGTTAAATTGTTCGTTATAATAATTGTTCTGCCGGTCATCATCCGCATAGTCCCTGTCGATCACCCTCCCTTTTTTAACAGCATGGTATCCGCCATTAAGTTCAACACCCCATTTGTTGTTAAAATAATACCGGCTGCCCGCGCTCCACAGCGGTCCTCTTAACCGGTGCCAGATCAACTCCGATAAGATATCCGGGTCCTTGCCATTCGCATTACCGGCTATGGACCAATGCAGATCGGCCTCGCTGTAACCGGCAGACAGCCAGATCTCGTTTTTCTGTGCAGACAAATAAAATACACTGCCGCATTGTAATAACAGACAGATAAAGAAAATCTTTGTGTGATACATACAAAATAAAATTACCGGTTTCCGTGTACATCTTAAAACAGGTACCCGGCAGGATCAGCTAGCTGCCGGGTACCTTCCGGTACAAAATTGCGATTCGTTATTTCGGATAAACGGTGGCAATAAATGATTTGTCGGTACTGGAAAGCACCGTATTCCAGCCCACCGAAAAATTACCGATGGTTAATTCCTCCTCTATCGGGTAATGCATAATAGAAGCCCGGTCATAGGTGCTGTAGTTTGTTTCGGAGGTCGAATATTTCTGGAAAAGATTTACATCCACCTGCTGCGTTGTCCAGCCCTGTGTTTGTTTATAGTATTCATATACCTTGGGTTTATCCCAGGGGATACCTGCAAGGGGATGCTGATGTTCGTGGATCAGGCCCAGGGCATGCCCAAATTCGTGGATCGCCGTACGGCTGAATTCTTCATCCGGCGTGGTGTTATCGAACCATCCGAAGTTCATGGTGGCCTTACCGCCTTTTATGGCATAGGCATCGGTACCTATATACGACCAGGAGCCACCGGGAGAGAAACTCACGCGGATAGTAGCCTTCCGGTCATTGGTAACAAAATTGAACTTCACATTGGCATAGGTCTCCCACTGTCTTGCAAACTGGATGACCTTGTTTCTTACAAAGGTGGTGCCTCCGTTCAGGCTCACGGTGATCGTGCTTCCGTTGGGCCATTGCTTCGCTTTAATGGTGGCACCTCTTGGCGATGTTCCATCCGGGTAAAGCTCGGTGCATACTTTCAGGTTTAGAAATTCGGGAGAAATGGATGCGGCTGCCTCGGGCGTGGGCTGGCTTTGTTCATTTACTCCGCTTTTCTGACAGGCGGTAAAAGCGCCGCTGGCAAACAACACCAACGCTGCAATTTTGATTTGCTTCATAATTCGGATATTTGATTTGGTGAATAATACACATAGCGGGGCGGTCAGCGGTTGCGTGGAAATTGACACAGGGGCATAGCGGGTCACTCAGGTTCTTTCTCATGTAAATCACATTGTGTTACTTACAACAAACTTTGTTGTAACGGATTAAAGGTATTCATATAAAAGCATGATAAATATACGATGCCGCTTTTAAAAAAAAGCCCGTTTTTCTTTTTTTGACTGCGATTAAGTTCCCCGGCAGGACCGGCTATATCCACAGGATGCAGCCGGCCGCAGGCAGCCATTTGTTTTACAGCCAAATGTCCATCCTGCGACCCACGGATCGGCCAAAACAGGGTTTTTTACCCAATTCCCAAAAGTTTTTTACTTTTACACTGTATAAATCGGATTTCGGATCATGAAAGTAACAAACAAATTCCAGGTCATCACCCTGATGATACTGATCGCTGCATTAAGCCGCATACTCCCCCATCCCTATAATTTTACCCCTTTGGTAGCCATGGCGCTGTTCAGCGGGGCCACGTTTGATAAAAAATGGATGGCGTATATAATGCCCCTGCTGGCTTATTTACTTTCGGATCTTGTAATGAGTCTTTCCGGCGCAAGGGGGTTTTATGGCATCAGTCAGCTCTTTGTGTACGGCGGAATGATCCTGGTAACGGCGCTTGGTACCACGCTTCGTCAGCCCAAGGCGTTAAAGCTCCTGGGTTATTCGCTCACCGGTTCCGCTATTTTCTGGATCGTATCCAATTTTGGCGTATGGGTAGCCAGTGGTATTGCCGGCAGCATTGAATATGAGCCGGGACTTACCCTGGGCATGACCTACCTGAGAGCGCTTCCGTTTTACAACCAGTTCAGCAATCAGCTGTTCCTGGGCGCCTTTGGTGGTGATCTGTTCTATACAGCAGTGCTATTTGGTGTTTATGCACTGGCGCAAAAGCGCCTTCCTTCTCTCCGGTATTCAAAAGCCTGATATATAAATCTAAATCATGAAAGCATGAATCGACCATTCATGCTTTTTTTATGTGCAAACGGTTGCAGCAATAGCAGTTAACAGGAATAATTTCCCTATTTTTAGAGCCATTAATTCATTTTAAACGATTTGTAATGGCAGGAACAAATTCCAATTCCCAAAACATATTGCTACCATTAGCTACGATCTGCGGACTTTTTTTCATTTTCGGATTTGTCACCTGGGCGAATGCTCCTTTAATTCCTTTTTTTAAATTATCATTTGGATTATCGGATACGCAGGCCTTTCTAGTAACTTTTTCCTCCTATATTGCTTATTTCTTTCTTGCGCTGCCTTCTTCCTGGATCCTGAAAAAAACAGGTTTTAAAAATGGCCTCATCCTGGGGTTGATTGTTTTGGCGCTTGGATCGCTGATCTTTATCCCGGCGGCCCGGTCCAGATCATTTGAGCTTTTTTTGGGCGGTATTTTTGTTCAGGGAGCTGCGCTCGCATTACTGCAAACAGCGGCCAATCCCTATCTGTCTATTATCGGACCTATCGAAAGTGCTGCCAAGCGCATCAGCATGGCCGGCATCTGTAACAAATTCGCCGGAATGATTGTACCCTTTATTATGGGGGCGCTGTTCATGAAAAATGCCGCCGAAACTGAAGCTAAAATCACTGCAGCAACCGGTTCAGAAAAAGAACAATTACTGAGCGATGTTTTAGCACGTGTTAATACTCCTTATATCGTATTGGCTGTTGTATTTGTGCTGTTTGCATTACTGATTAAAACGCTCCATCTTCCGGAAGTGAACCCGGAAGAAGATGTAGTGGATGAAGCCAGCGGCGAAGTTGTTCATCATAAAAGTGTCTTTCAGTTTCCCCACCTGTTCCTGGGTGCACTTTGTATTTTTGTTTATGTGGGTGCAGAAGTAATGGCGGGAGATGTGATCGGCATTTATGGAAAGGAACTGGGTATTCATGCGGATGTGGCTAAATATTTGTCCTCATTAACGCTTGGCGGAATGTTGCTGGGCTATGTGGTCGGTATTTTTACAATCCCTAAATTGATTTCGCAGCAGTTCGCCCTCCGGATCTGTGCCCTGCTGGGAATAGCATTTTCCATTATTGCCTACTTCGGTTCCGGCTACACATCCGTTATCTTTATTGCGTTACTGGGACTTGCCAATTCACTCATGTGGCCGGCAATCTTCCCGTTGGGAATTAGTCATTTGGGTAAATTTACCAAAACCGGTTCGGCCATTATGATCATGGGTATCGCCGGTGGCGCCATTCTTCCCTTAACGTATGGTTATATTAAGGACCATTTGGGTGTTAACTTTCAGTTAGCCTATTTTATACTGGTACTTCCCTGTTACCTCTACATCCTGTACTTTGCCGTAAGCGGCCATAAGGTAGGACTGAGCAGATTGAAAAAATAATTGCTGCGCGCAATGCGCAGGCAAGCCCTGTAAGGTTTCAGAAAAGCCTTGCAGGGCTTTTATCTGGATGCAAACAGCAGTTCGCAGGGCTTTAAACCGGTTAATCTTTTAAACGCAGTGCTGAAATGGGATATGGAAGAATAGCCCAGCATCATGGATACATCCGTTACGCTTAACCCCTTTTCATAAAGCAGGTATTTGGCGTGTTCCATGCGCTGGTTCTGATAGAAATCAAAGATCGTGGAGCCGTACATTTCCTTAAAGCCTTTTTTTAGATAGCATTCATTCATGGCTACTTTGCGGCTCAGCTCTTTAATGGTAATGGGTTCGCCGATATGTTTGATCAGGATCTCCCGGGCCTTTTCCACTTTGTCCTTATCCGCCTCATTCGAGAGGAATTTACAGCTGATCACTTCCAGTTCCTTATCATCGGCCATGGAGTCCATGGTCAGCAGCAGCAGCATCTGCAGCTGTGCATTTACATAGATGTTCTCCAGCGTACCGTTATAGCTGTGCCCCAGCAGGCCTTCAATCACTGTTTTTGTTTTACAGCACAAAGGAAGGGTGCGGGTAAAGGAAAGTTTATGTTTGAACTTCAGCAGCGAGTCGCTGAAACTGTTGCTGGTTCTCGATTTGATGAATTGCGAAAGGTGCGATGGGGTGAACTGAACACTCACTACATCTACGCTATCGGTACTGTCTGCACAGTCTTTCGGCCGGCCCGCCGTACAGTTGCTGCAGTCTTGCCTGGCACAATACATGTTGCCGGCGAGGCAGAACTTCAGTTTCAGGTTATTTTCTTTGGGCTTCTGACTGTTGTACTCATACACCAGCATTCCCATATCTTCTGTTAAAATATTTACCGAACGGCTGAAGCGCTTGATCTCGTATTGAACAGCCCCCGGGATCTGGTGTACCCGGTGCGAGACCAGCTCCAGGGAAGCCGACTGATCCAAGTCCTTGAAACTTAATCTTATAATTTCTTCTGTTGCACTCATAACACGGAGCCAAAGGTATCTCCAATACCTGAAAAAGCCAACTATTGAATGTCAATTAATCGTAATAATAACTGATTTGCAACCTATTACTAAAAAAAATAATTACAATTAATTGTTGAATGTCTAAATTTGCGCCATTATTTAATATTGGTTGATTCTGTAAGTACATGATCCATTTTAACTCATATATACATCCGGATGCAAAAGTTGCAAGGAATGTAAAAATAGACCCGTTTACTGTAATCCATCAGGATGTTGAGATTGGTGAAGGTACCTGGATCGGCTCAAATGTAACCATCCTGGAAGGCACCCGTATTGGAAAGAACTGCAAGATATTTCCCGGAACCGTTATCGGATCAGAACCCCAGGATAAAAAATTTGAAGGCGAAAAGACAACCGTGGAGATCGGCGACGACTGCGTGATCCGTGAATTTGTAACCATCCACCGGGGCACCAGCGACCGCTGGAAGACCGTGGTGGGCAAAGGTTGCTGGATCCTGGCTTACAGTCATATCGGCCACGACTGTGTCATCGGCGACTATTGCACGCTGAGCAACAGCACACAGATCGCGGGGCATGTGGTACTGGGCAGTCATGTGGGTTTTGGCGGTGTTTGCGCCGTTCACCAGTTTGTAAAAATAGGCTCCTATGCCTTTATCAGCGGGGGATCGCTGGTAAGCAAGGATGTACCTCCTTATATCAAAGCAGCCCGCCAGCCGCTGAGCTATGCCGGCATTAATTCAGTAGGACTGAAGCGGAATGGCTACTCTGTAGATAAGATCAATCATATCCTGGATATTTACCGTACGATCTACAACCGTGGGTTGAATGTTACCCAGGCGGTACAGCTGCTGGAAGAAGAATTTCCCGTAACTGACGAGCGGGACGAGATCCTCACCTTTGTTCAGGAAAGCACACGTGGTATCATTAAACGATATACCAAAGGGAATGGCGATGACGATAGCCTTGAATAAGGCTGGCAAGCGGTTCAACCGTGACTGGATCTTCAGGAACCTCTCCTTCCGGTTTGAATCCGGGAACAGTTATGCCATCATCGGTTCAAACGGCTCCGGGAAAAGTACCCTCCTGCAGGTCCTCAGCGGTACCATGCACGTGAACGAGGGAAGCTGTACCTGGGCAGACCGTCAACCCGTTCCAACAGAAAAAGTATACCGGCAGATCGCCTATTGCGCACCCTACCTGGAAGTGATCGAAGAAATGACCCTCCTGGAGTTCCTGGAATTTCACGGAAAGTTCAAACCCTTTATTGCCGGAATGACGGCCCGGAAGATCATTGAAGAACTGGGATTGCAGGCTGCCGCACACAAACGCATCCAGCTCTTCTCCAGCGGTATGAAACAGCGGGCCAAACTGGCGCAATGTATTTATTCAGACACCCCCGTTGTACTGCTGGATGAGCCCTGCACCAACCTCGACCAGCAGGGTATTGAACTGTACTATACACTTATTGAAAAATACTGCACCAACCGGCTGGTGATCGTAGGCAGTAATGATGAGGTGGAATATAAATTCTGCAAACAGCGCCTCAGCATCATGGATTACAAATCCTTTTGATTTTTTTTACCCGGCTTCAGCACTCCTGTCAGCAACGGTTGTGTCACTCACTTCATCGTCCGGTACAATACCCGGCATCCCCGGCAATACAGGGCACTTTTGCCAGAACCACCATGGCGAATTCGTACAATGGAATAAAGACGCAGGTACTACTGGTTGCACTATATGCCAGTTAACAAGCCTGTTCATTTCGCATTGCAACCAGATAACGCAGCGCAGCAACAGGGATTTTTGATCACCCCAGCAATTTAACACATACATTTGTACGCATGAACAGACCCATTCGTGTTTTAGTTGCCAAAATAGGCCTGGACGGTCACGACCGCGGGGCAAAAGTTATTGCCACTGCGCTGCGCGATGCAGGAATGGAAGTGATCTATACCGGTCTGCGCCAGACCCCGGAAATGGTAGTGAGCACTGCCCTCCAGGAGGACGTGGATGTGATCGGTGTAAGCATCCTGAGCGGGGCCCATATGACGGTTTTTCCCAAAGTACTGGAGCTGATGAAGGAAAAAAAGATGGAGGACGTACTTATTATCGGCGGCGGCATAGTTCCCGAAGCAGATGCCGCACAATTAACCGCCATAGGCGTAGGCAGAATATTTGCCCCCGGCAGCACCACGCAATCCATAGCAGACTATATTAAAACGGAAGTAGCAAAAAAACGGAGCTTCTGAGCTCCGTTTTTACGTTAAGGGTTTAACGTATCCGACATTGAACCTTAAACCTTGAACAAAAATTAATAGGCCCTTGCAAACAGCACCCGCTCTTTAGACGGTTTGCCGGACAGGATACAGACCCCTTCTTCCTGGGGATTATCCAGCGGGATACAGCGGATAGTGGCTTTTGTTTTTTCCTTGATGGCCGCTTCGGTCTCCGCGGTACCATCCCAGTGCGCCGCAACAAAACCGCCTTTTTCATCCAGCGTTTTTACAAACTCCTCCCAGCTGTTCACCGGCGTGGTTTTCTCCTGTACAAACACCCGCGCCCGTTGCAGCATCTCGAACTGGATCTTCACCAGCAGTCCGTCCACATATTGGGAAATGCCATCCAGGTTCACCGTCTCTTTTTCGCGGGTATCGCGCCGCGCCACTTCGATCTTGTTGTTCTCCAGGTCGCGCGCACCCAGCACCAGCCTTACAGGCACCCCTTTCATTTCATACTCGGCAAATTTCCAGCCGGGGCGGTTATTGTCGCTGTCATCGTATTTTACACGAACACCTTTACTTTTAAGATTTTCCAGGATCTCCAGCGCCTTGGCGTCGATGGCCGCCTTCTGGTCGGCGCCCTTATAAATGGGGATGATCACCACCTGTAACGGGGCTATTTTGGGGGGCAGCACCAGACCCTGGTCGTCGCTGTGTGCCATGATCAATGCGCCTACCAGCCGGGTGCTTACGCCCCAGCTGCTGGCCCATACATATTCCAGCTGATTTTCTTTATTGAGGAATTTTACGTCAAAAGCCTTTGCAAAATTCTGCCCCAGGAAATGGGAAGTACCCGCCTGCAATGCTTTACCGTCCTGCATCAGCGATTCGATGCAATAGGTATCTTCTGCTCCGGCAAAGCGTTCGCTGGCTGTTTTCACACCTTTAATCACCGGCAGGGCCATAAACTCTTCCGCAAAAGTGGCATAAATATCCAGCATTTTGCGGGTTTCTTCCACCGCTTCTTCCTTGGTGGCGTGCGCGGTATGCCCCTCCTGCCATAAAAATTCTGCGGTACGCAGGAACAGACGGGTGCGCATTTCCCAGCGTACCACGTTGGCCCACTGGTTGATCAGCAGGGGCAGGTCGCGGTACGACTGGATCCAGTCTTTATAGGTACTCCAGATGATCGTTTCGCTTGTAGGCCGTACGATCAGCTCTTCTTCCAGTTTGGCTTCCGGGTCCACTACCACCCCCTTTCCATCCGGGTCGTTTTTTAACCGGTAATGGGTTACCACAGCGCATTCTTTGGCAAATCCTTCCACATGAGCGGCTTCCTTGCTCAGGAAGCTTTTCGGAATAAACAACGGGAAATAAGCATTTACGTGACCGGTATCTTTAAACATTTTGTCCAGCGCGCCCTGCATATGTTCCCAAAGGGTGTAACCATAGGGTTTGATGACCATACAGCCCCTCACCGCCGAATAATCGGCCAGACCGCCCTTTATCACCAGGTCATTGTACCATTGTGCATAATCTTCAGCTCTCGAAGTAACTTCCTTGCTCATATTTTTTGATTGTTAAATAAATTCCTTATCCCGGGGGTTTTCGGCCGGTCCCGCAGTGTGTCTGCACCCTGCCTGCGCCGCTAAAAAAACCTTGTTGCGTTTTGAACCTTTTTTACGTTAAACTCGTTGTGAATTAACAACATATTATGCATCTTTTTTAACAAAAGAACGTCAATATTAACGTAACTTTATCAGCAATTGCAAATGTATTATTTAAAAGGGTAACAATTAACTGCAATTGGTGATTAATTATAACAATCTGATTAATAAACTATTTAATATCGCCAAAATGAATATCAGAACATTGATACTGCTGCTCGGCTGCGCTTTCTTTATCGGAAGCTGTACCACAGCATACAAAACCGGACAGACACCTGACGATGTTTACAGTTCTCCCGCTCCGCCACAGGATGAATATGCGAACGTTAAAAAGTCGGATGAAAAGCGGTACCGCGATTACGACTCCTATGATGATGAGGAGTATGCAGACTATGACGACCGTTACCTGCGCATGAAAGTACGCAACCGGTACCGGTGGTCGGACCTTGACGATTGGTACTATTACGGCAACCGTTACAATTTCAGCTATTATAACAACTGGTATTACTGGAACGATCCGTTCTACTGGAACAGTCCCTGGAGCCCGGTAAGCTACTGGAACATGTATTACAACCCCTACTACTCCGGCTGGTATGGCGGCTGGGGAATGGGTATGGGCTTTGGCTGGGGTGGTGGCTGGTACAATCCCTGGTACTCCGGTTATTACGGTGGCTGGGGAATGGGCTGGGGCGGCGGCTGGTACGATCCCTGGTATACCGGCTGGTGGGGCAACCCCTACTATTACGGCTACGGACCAGGTGTTATCGTAGGCAACCGGGTGAACTACGGACCACGCCGTGCAAATCTTAATACCTACAACCCACGGGTTTTAAATGGTGGCAATCCCAACTACAGCCAGCGGAATGCATCCCTCAGAAGAGAGGCTTACAGTAACAACAACGGTTCCTATGGAGTTCGTAACAATACCAGTGTTAACACCAACCCGCGCAACTCTTCCAGCAGTGGCAGGGCCGCGGCAATAAGGGACCGCTATAACAGCCGGTACGGCAATAATAACTCCTACAATAGCGGCCGGAACAGCAATTACAGCACCCCGCGGTCGCAAACCTATACGCCGCCCAGCCGTTCTGAAAACTACAGCAGGCCAAGTGTGGATTCGCGGTCATCAAGTCCTTCCTACTCTCCTCCTGCCTCATCCGGTGGTGGTGGCGGCGGCAGAAGCAGCGGCGGATCCGGAAGAAGATTTTAATTTGTTAAACTGATTATCAATGAAGAAACTATTAATTGCGGCTATCGTTCTAACATCTGCCGGAACCGTGATGGCTCAGACACCTGAGGATGCATTGCGTTACTCCTGGCAGACAGCAACCGGAACAGCGCGGGTACAATCCCTGGGAGGTGCCAGCGGATCTATCGGAGGAGAAGTATCCACCCTGTTTTCCAACCCGGCCAACCTCGGTTTTTACAAAACGGGAGACCTGGTAATTTCAGGCGGACTGAATATGCTCAGTAATAAGACCAGTTATTACGATGGTACCGAGACCGCCAAAAAATCGGCAGGGTTCCTCGGAACTTCAGGAGTGGTTTTTGCCAGCCAGGGGCGCGGCAACAAGGCCATCAAAAGCTCTTCCTTCGGTATCGGTATCACCCGCCTTGCAGATTTTAACAACCGCCTCAGCTTTTATGGGGTCAATAATAAAAGCGCCATGGGCGATATGTTTGCAGAAAATGCCAACGCCTTCGGAGGTCATGAGCAGGACCCCTATGGTGCCGATCTTGCCTTTCAAACCTATTGGATCAACAAAGATGCAAACGGCAATTACAGTTCTCCTGCGGGCAGCATCGCACGCAGCACCGGGTTGTACCAGGAAGGTACCCTGAGAACAAACGGGGGTATTACGGAAATTGCGATTGGGGGCGGATTGAACCTGAACGATAAGGTATACCTGGGGGGATCCGTGGGTCTGCCTACCTTGAGGTATGGTGCAACAAGAACATTTGAGGAATTTGACCAAAGTGAGAATGCCACCAACCAGTTTGATTATGGTTATTTTGAAGACGACCTGGTAACAAAAGGAATGGGAGTAAATGTGAAGCTGGGCGCGGTGTTTACACCCACACAGAATTTCAGGATCGGTATTGCGGCACATACGCCTACCTGGTACAGTCTTACCGACCATTATGATGCTTATGCCGAAGCCGGATCCGAGAACAACCCGGATAACAAGGGAAAGCCGGTCAACCAATGGCGGCCGGAAGAAGAATCGGTTTATGATTATTCTTTACAGACACCTTATAAATTGCTGGGAAGCTTTACCTACCTGTTTGGGGATGTAAACAATGTTTCCAGTCAGAAGGGGCTGGTAACAGCCGACGTGGAGTATGTGAATTATATGGCCTCCAATTTCAAGGCCTATGATGAGAACGGGATCTCTGATAAAAGCTATTTCCGCGATCTGAATACTGCCATTGATGATGCTTACAAAGGTGCATTAAATGCCCGCCTGGGTGCTGAGTTAAAATTCAACACCATTATGGCCCGTATCGGTGGTGCTTATTATGGCAACCCTTATAAAAACCTGGCAGGTGAAAAAGGAAATATCTACCAGGGCTCAGCGGGTGTGGGCTACCGCAATCATGGTTTCTTTATCGATCTGGGATATATTTATACAGCAAAAGATGATGTATATTATCCTTACCGCCTGGAGAACAAAAGCAACTTTGACCCCGCTACCATTAAAGCCAGCGGATCAAGAGTGGTGCTTACACTGGGCTTTAAGATCTAAACGATGTGTGTGTGTGAAAATTTAGTTATAGGCGGGCCTCCTTCGGGAGGCCTGCTGCTTTTTGCAGGTGCCGCTTTACAGCCACCCGCAAGCATGGGTACGGTGTTATTCGCCTGTTGTTTACCGGGTAGGGCAATCACCGCTCCTTACCCCACCCACCGGGGTACCCTCCCCCACCTTAAAGGTGGGGGGCCCCACCTTTTTCCTTAGCGCACCCACCTTTTTGCTAAACTGTCGCAGCTTTTGCCTGGGGTACCCCTACCTGAGGGGGTGGGGGTACCCACCTTCGGCCATGGGTCGGTTAAGCTTTTGCCTACCCCCCACCCACCCCTTAGCAGCAAAGCCCCCACCTTTTAGGTAGGTCGTTTAAGCGTTTTGCTTCGCGGGTTTAGGTTTTTGCTCCGTCAGTTTAGGTTTGGGGCACCCCTCCCCACCTTTTGGGTACCCCCTCCCTACCCATACTGGTGGGTACAGGAGGGCTCGCATACTTTTATGGGCCGTGCCTATGACACTCCGGCGCTCCGTAGCATGTTGGTCTCCCGGAATAAATTCCGGGAGTTAAAAGATCAATCAGGCCTATGGCCTTTACAAAAATCCATTGCTAGGTTGCTGTACTGCCCCACTGCAAAGCCGTTACGATAGTTACAGGGACATAAGATGGAAAATTGTTCCTCTCCCTGGCAAACGAAAGGCCCGTGTCGTGCAGGTCGCACCCGGTCCCACATAATAGCAGGCCATGCTAATAAAAAAACCATTGGCGGGCCTCCTTCGGGGGGCATTACTTACCGCCCGAACATTTTTTCGATCTGATCCTGCTTAAACTCCAGGTAGGTAGGGTTGCCATCGGGGGCGGTGTTGAAGGGTTCGCACTGGAACAGGTCGGTTACCAGCTGCCGCATTTCCCGTTCGGTGAGGCGGTTGCCGCTTTTTACCGCCCGCTGGCGCGCCAGGGAGCGGATCAGCTTTTCCCGGTTGGAGACACGGATATCGCTGCTGAAATGTTTGTATTGCTCCAGGGTGAAATCGATCAGGTGCTTTTCATCCGTATCTTCCAGGTCGGCCGGGGTACCTTGCACCACAAAACTGTTGTTGCCAAAAGGCTCAATTTCGTAACCGAGCAGCAGCAGGTCGGGCAATAGTTCAGCCAGCAATACCGCATCCGCCGGGGAAAGCTCCAGGGTAACAGGAAACATACTTTTCTGGATGGTTACCGGAGCTCCTGCTGCCGCCTGCTTCATCTGGTGGTACAATACCCGTTCATGCGCCGCCTGCTGGTTGATGAGCAGGAAACTTTTTTCTGCCGGCATAATAATGTACGTGTTCAGCACCTGCGTCAGCTCGGTATCGCCATCGGGCTCAAACCGGTTCTTTTTTTGCTGCACCACCAGCTGTTGCTGCTGCTGCGTTTTTTCATAGTCGAACAGGGCCTCCTCTTTTGGCAATGGTGCGTAAAACTCTTTCCAGCTCTTTAACTCCTGATTAGAAGGTTTTTCGATAAAATGTGCCTGATGCTTTTGGGTAAAGCCCTGGTACAGGGTAGAGCCGGATGCTTTTTCCTTTTTATCGCTGGTAAAGGGCTGGCTTACCGACGGCAGCTGCTGAATGGAAACATCCAGGTCAAAATCCAGTGTGGGCGTAATGCTGAACTGGGCCAGTGCATGCTTTACAGCGGCCTGTACAAAGGCATAGACGATCTTCTCATCCTCAAATTTAATCTCCTGCTTGGTGGGGTGCACATTTACATCCACCTGTGTGGGATCCAGGTCGATAAACAATACATACATCGGGAAGCTGTCGCCGGGCAACAGCTCCTGGTATGCATTCATCACCGCATGATTCAGGTACGCGCTTCGGATAAAACGGTTGTTGACAAAAAAATACTGATCCCCGCGGGTTTTCTTGGCCGTTTCCGGCTTACCGGTAAACCCGTGGATGTTCATATAATCCGTCTGCTCCGTAACAGACACCATCTTTGCATTATAGGTATTGCCCAATAGCTGGATGATGCGTTGCTTCAGGCTCCCCGGCTCCAGGTGCATCAGCTGCTGCCCGTTGCTGGTAAGCGTGAACAGGATATGCGGAAAGGCCATCGTAACCCTTGTAAACTCATCCACAATATGCCGCATTTCCGCCGCATTGCTTTTTAAAAAATTCCGCCGCGCCGGCACATTAAAGAACAGGTTCTTCATTGCAATACTGGTACCATTGGGAGCGGCCACGGGCTCCTGTGTTACCACCGTACTGTTCTCCACCTCAATACAGGTACCCGTTTCGTCCTCTGCCCGTTTTGTTTTCAGCTCCACCTGCGCCACAGCAGCAATGGAGGCCAGCGCCTCCCCGCGGAACCCCATGGTGTGGATGTGGAAAAGGTCGTCGATATTCCGGATTTTGGAGGTAGCATGCCGTTCAAAGCACATACGGGCGTCGGTCTCACTCATCCCGCTGCCATTGTCGATCACCTGCAACAGGGCTTTGCCGGCATCCACCACAATCAGCTGGATGGCTGTGGCTCCGGCATCCACCGCATTTTCCAGCAGCTCTTTTACGGCGCTGGACGGGCGCTGGATCACCTCACCGGCGGCAATCTGGTTGGCAATATTATCAGGTAGTAAAAGGATCTTATCGGCCACAGTATCTAAAAATTTGAATCGGTAAAGGTACGTTTTCCTGCGGATATCATTTTGCGTTCAGGAAAAGAAATCCCTTATATCTGTTCAGAGATATGGGATGCAGCTTTCAGTACGGTAAGGCAGGGGATCAGAAGGAGATCGTCTTACGCAGCAGTTTTGATTTGATTTTCCCCTTCCTGCTTTCCTGTAAAATGAATTTACTGCCATCAGCATAATAAGTGACTACTTCTTTATCAGCAGGGTTCACGATAAAATACTCTTTAACGCCAAAGGTTTCGTATAAGTTTTTCTTCAGTTGCAGGTCGTGTTTTTTGTTGCCCGACAACACCTCCACTATCAGGTCAGGCGCACCTTTTACTTTACCGCCCTGAATGATAGAGCGGTTTTCATTTGCAATAAAAACGATATCCGGTTGCACGGCATTATTGCTGCCCAGGTAAACGTCTATCGGTGAAAAGACGCATATGCCCAAATTCTGCTTTTTTACATGGAGGTTTATTTCTGTAAATAAATCTGCAAGTAGCTGTTGGTGTTCAAAGGTTGGTGCGGGTGACATATAAAGTACATTATCGATGACTTCCGCAAGGGTTCCTTCCGGAAGCATTTCATATACTTCCATAGCGGTTCTTGGCGGAGGTTGGTATTTTTTTTGTGCCATTGTAGCTCCCATATCAGCAAGTTACAAAATTATAGGTTCACAAAGATTTCATCCCGCCGTTTTCACCAAATCTTTATTTTTGCGGTTCGCAATGTCTCACCTTATTGTGATCTGAAGGCGGAGTAAAAATTCAAAAAAATTATGAGCAAAGGACCTGTTTCTCAATTTATTGAACATCATTACAGACACTTTAATGCTGCGGCCCTGATGGATGCTGCCAAAGGCTATGTTACCCATCTTGAAGAAGGGGGCAAAATGATGATCACCCTTGCCGGGGCGATGAGCACTGCCGAACTGGGCATTTCTCTGGCAGAAATGATCCGCCAGGATAAAGTACAGATCATCTCCTGCACCGGCGCCAACCTGGAAGAGGATGTGATGAACCTTGTGGCACATTCACACTACAAACGTGTTCCCAACTACCGCGACCTGACACCAAAAGAAGAATGGGAACTGCTGGAGAACCATTACAACCGGGTGACCGATACCTGTATCCCGGAAGAAGAAGCCTTCCGCCGGTTGCAGCAACACCTGGTAAAGCAGTGGACGGAAGCAGAAGCAAAAGGAGAACGTTATTTTCCGCATGAATTTTTATATAAAACCGTGTTAAGCGGCGAGCTGGAACAATACTATGAGATCGATCCCAAAGACAGCTGGATCATCGCTGCCGCAGAAAAAAATATCCCGATCGTAGTACCGGGCTGGGAAGACAGCACCACCGGGAATATTTTTGCCAGCTATGTCATTAAAGGAGAACTGAAAGCCAGCACCGTTAAAAGCGGTATCGAATACATGGCCTGGCTGGCCGACTGGTACCGGAACAACAGTGCTGGCAAAGGCGTGGGCTTTTTCCAGATCGGCGGTGGTATTGCCGGTGACTTCCCCATCTGCGTGGTGCCCATGATGTACCAGGACCTGGAATGGCACGACGTACCCTTCTGGAGCTATTTCTGCCAGATCAGTGACAGCACTACTTCTTATGGTTCGTACTCCGGTGCGGTTCCCAATGAAAAGATCACCTGGGGTAAGCTGGACATCGACACCCCTAAATACATTATTGAAAGCGATGCTACCATTGTGGCACCGCTGGTATTTGCCTGGATCCTGGGCTGGTAGATTCAACCGGCTTATAATAAAAAAAGCGGCGCTGATGATCAGTGCCGCTTTTTTATTGCAACTGATTTTTATGCGTTGTTGTTAAAAGAGGCCCTGCTCTTTTTCCTGCTGCAGTTTCTTTGCATTGGGGATCCCTTTAACGATAATGGCGATGATAGCGATCTTGATAATAAAGCCTCCCAGCAGTCCTTTAAGGAAACCGGATGCCCCATCGGCCGATCCGTTTACAAAAGCTACCAGTAAAATGTAAAGCAGGTACAGCACCAGTCCCGTTACCAGCGCCAGGTAAGGCTTTTGCCGGGTCCATAAGGCCAGCCCGACAAAGATCGCTGCAATTACAAACGCAAAAATGAACACGGTAAGATTAAAGCCCCCCAGCTGAAAATAAGAAACCCCCATTTCCGTTACAAAAATGATCCCGGCTACCCAAAAAAGCGCGTTCCGGGCCTTTTTTATCGCGGTAGCGTATTCCGCCATCTCAAATTGTTTGATCGCAGCCATTTCCGCAAAAAGGCTTTCCTCCTTTTGCTCAGTAGTATTTGGTTCCATTAGTTTTTATTTATCAGGTAAAATAATCCTCGTTAACTGATATGAAAAGATAATAAAAAATCATCGCCCGTCAAAGATCCGGGGCCTGTACATTCCTATTGTTATGAAACAGGAGAACAGCTTGCCGCAGTTTATTGTGCCTGTTCCGGCAGCTTCAGGTCCCGCTTCAGCATCTCATCCCTGTTGGCCATTTCCCAGGCGGTGTAAAAGATCATCTGCGCTCTTTTAGCCATCAGCGGAAAATTGATCTTCTCAATGGTATCCGTTGGTTTGTGATAATCCGCTTTCAGCATCCCGTCATAAAAGAAAAGAATGGGAACCCCTTTGCGTGCAAAATTATAATGATCGCTGCGGTAATAGATCCGCTCCTGATCATTGGGATCATCAAATTTATAATCCAGCACCAGTTTGGTATACTTATTATTCATGTCTTCATTGATCACCGGCAGATCCGTGCTCAGCTTGTCGTGCCCGATCACATAAATATAGTTCAGCGTGTCGGCAGTTTCTCTTTCCGTGTCCACGCGCCCGATCATATCAATATTCAGGTCGGCAGTGGTCTTATCCAGCGGAAAAACAGGATGCTCTGAATAATATTCCGATCCCCAGAGCCCTTTTTCCTCACCGCTTACGGTCATAAATACAATGGTTCTCCGAGGACCCTTACCCGCTTTTTTGGCCAGGGCAAAGGCTTGCGCCATTTCCAGTACACTCACGGTCCCGGATCCGTCATCATCTGCGCCATAATAAATATTTCCCTCTGCATCTTTTCCCACATGATCATAGTGGGCGGTTATAAAAAGGTATTCATCTTTTTTATCGGTACCCTCAATCACACCCAGCACATTGGAAGCAGTGGCCTTGTCATTTTGCAGCTTGTAGTTAAGTGTAACGGGCGCCTGGTTCATCTGCAAGGTCACCTGTCCGTTATCCAAAGCTTCCTTCATTTCAGCATAGCTATGGTTGCTTACTTTTTCAACCACATTGCTGCCGATAAAAAAAACGGGGGCTTCCTTTGGGCCTGTTTCATTTTCCCAGTCGGGCTTATAGCCCACTGTATTCTTTGTAAAAGGAGGGATATTTTCCGTAGTTATAAATACCGCGGCGGCACCTTTTTGCCAGGCATTCCGGATCTTTGAGGACATTGAAGTAGACGCCATCCTTCCCTGCTGGGAGGGGGTAAATCCTTTGGGTGTACCTGAAACAAGCACCACCAGTTTCCCTTTTACATCCAGACCGGTATAATCATCCCGGTTATTGTCTACAATCCCGTATCCGACAAAAGCATATTCATCATACTTCAGCTGTATGTCTTCATTATTGGTATACAGGGGTGCCACATCTTTGAATGCTTCAAACTTTATCCCGTCAATGGTCAGTTCCAGTGCGGTCAATGAATCTTTTTTCAGCTGGTAGGTTTGCCGGTAGCTGCCGTTATTGCCCGGTGCCAGTCCCATTGCTTTAAATTGCGCGGTAATATACTCGGCCGTCTTTTCCAGACCGGGGGAGGGTGTATTACGCCCTTCCATCTCTGCACTTGCTACAATGCTTAAGTGCTTTTTCAGGTCCTGGGTAGTGATCGACTTTGCAAAAACAGAAGGGTCCGCTTTTTTCTGAGCCATTCCGGTGGTTGCAATACAAACAGCTGCTGCTGCTAAAAAAGGCTTTATCATAGCTTTTATTTTCAGTATTGGTGATACAGTGTTATTTCATACCGGGGCCTCCCGGTTTATCCGCAGCTTATTTTGGATACCCGGTTCTCATGACGGCCGCCTTCAAATTCGGTAGCAATAAAGGCTTCCACCATCACCTCGGCAACATCTTCCGGGATAAAGCGGGCCGGGATGCACAGCACATTCGCATTATTGTGCTTGCGCGCCAGCTCGGCGATCTCCTTATCCCAGCACAGCGCGGCCCTTACTCCCTGGTGCTTATTGGCCGTAATGGCAACCCCGTTGCCGCTTCCGCAAAGCAGGATGCCAAAGGCATATTCCCCGCTTTCTACCGCCGCCGCAACCGGATGTGCAAAATCGGGGTAATCGGCCGACTCTGTAGAGTGCGCTCCAAAATCCTTAAATGCAAGCCCCTTTCCTTCCAGGAAGGAAATGACATATTGCTTGTACTCAAACCCCGCATGGTCGCTGCCAATGGCCACGGGTTTTGTAAGATCAAATGTTGTTTCCATAACAAGTATTTTTAGCTCCACTCCTGTGGGTTTTCCAGTTTATTTCTTCGCTCGATCTTTGAGGCCAGTGCCACACTCACTTCAAAAAGAATGTACAACGGAGCCGTAACCACTGCCAGGCTGAACGGATCTGTTGTAGGTGTAATGATGGCCGCCGCGATAAGAATGACCACAAACGCATGCCGGCGGTATTTTTTCAATACGGTGCCGGTAAGGATCCCTGATTTGGCCAGCAGTAATACCAGGAGCGGCAGCTGGAACAGCACCCCGATCCCGACGGTAGTATAGATCACATTTTCCAGGTAATCCGAAAAAGTAGGGATGATCTCAATTTGCGCACTCAGCTTATAGTTAAAATAAAAATTCACCATCAGCGGGGTAAGGATAAAATAACCGAAAGCCACCCCTAAAAAAAACAATATGGATACCCAAACAATGATGCCGGAGGTACCCTTCCGCTCTTTGTCGGACAACGCCGGCCTTACAAAGCGCCAGATCTCCCAGAAGATATACGGGAAAGCCAGTATAAACCCACCTACAAATGCTACGGTAAACGAAGCTATGAACTGACCGGTCATGGTAGTTTCCTGGAAACGGGGTTCGCTTTTAAAGCAAAGCCCATCGCCGATTCCTACTTTTTGGCCGATTTTACAGAGCCACTCCACGGAAATAAAATCACCTCGCGTAGGGCCGAAAATAATGTCATCCACAAAAAAATTGGAAAACATAAAAACAAGGATCGCGCAGATCACCACAGCGATCACGCTGCGTATCAAATGCCACCTTAAAATTTCCAGGTGATCTATAAAGGACATCTCATCCTCACCACCACTCCTTTTCTTTAAAAAATCCAGTAAAGCCATCGTATATCAAAATGGAGGACAAAGATGCATATAAAAAGTCCAAAAGAGCCGCTTTTGCCGCATCTATTTTAATTTTTTCACTTTTACCATCTCTATCCGTGTGTCATTCACCCCAAGGATATCAAATTCAAAATCACCGATGATGATCCGCTCCTTCTGTGCGGGAATGGTTTCATAGAAGTTGATGATGTATCCGGACAGTGTTTCGGCATCTTCCTTGTTCTCAAATTCAAAGTCGTATTTGTTTTCCAGGTGGTCCAGCTCCATCCGCCCGGAAAAAATATATTCGTCCTCTGCGATCCTTTTTTCCACAAACTGCTGGGTATCATATTCATCCCAGATCTCTCCAAACAGTTCTTCCAGTACATCTTCCATGGTGATGATCCCTGCAGTGCCACCAAATTCATCCACCACCCAGGCAATACTTTTCGATTCTTTGCTGAATTTATTGATCAGGCCCACAGCCGTCATGCTTTCCGGAACCGCAATGATCGGGATGAGGATCGACTCAATATCCCTGGGTTTTTTAAACAGGTCCAGCTCATGCACAAACCCCAGGATATTGTCAATATTGTTTTCATAAACAATAACCCGGCTTCGTTTCGTTTCAACAAATTTTGCCATCAGCGTTTCAACGGGGGCATTGATATCTACCGCAGTGATCTCCTTTCTTGGCACCATGCTCTGGCGTATTTTGATATTGGCCAGTTCCTGTGCATTTTCAAGCAAATGGGTGCTCGTTTCCTCCCTCAGGGCCCTGCGGCTGTCGCGGAACATGAATTGCAGGTCGTTCCGGTCGAAAGGGGATTTGCCCTTGTCCAGCCGCACATTGAACACATATTTCAGGATCCAGTTGGAGAGCCGGAATAATGCTGCCGTAACAGGGTACAGCAGCCATAAAAAGAAATTGATGATCACTGCCAGGCGGCTGAGCAGGGTATTGCTGTTGGCCCGGAAAACCGCTCTGGGAATGAATTCTACAAATATGAGGATGATCAGCGTATTGAACGTGATCTCCAGCAGGATCTGTGCCGGCCGGGAATTGATACCGCTTTTTTGCCAGAAAGGTATCAGTACCTCGCTTGTCTGCAATACAAAAATGGTAAGTGCCGTGATATAACCGATCACAGTGGTTCCCCAGAAGATTGCCGGTGCATCCACGAATTTACCCAGCAACTTTCCCGTTAAACTGCCCTGTTTCCTTTTCAGTTCAATATTCAGCCGGCTGGCGCCAAAAAAAGCCATTTCCACTCCGGCAAAGAAGATCATGAACAGCAAAGAAACGATCCACATTAATAGCTGCCATTCCATATGATAAAGATATAAAAATGCTAGATGAAACGCTTTACTTTACAAAGGGATACCCAGGAATTTCCGTACCAACGCCTCCGTTTCCGCACAGGCTTCCTCCAGATCGTCATTTACCACCACCTTATTAAAATGATTGATAAAGGAAAGCTCATATTCCGCCTTATTCAAGCGGGTCTGCAGCGACTCCTCGCTTTCACTTCCTCTTGAGATCAGGCGTCTTCTCAGTTCTTTTACAGACGGGGGTTCGATAAAAACAGACAGGCTTTCCTCTGGATATTGCTCCTGTACATGAATGGCGCCTTTTACATCAATATCCAGCAGCGGGTACTGATTTTTTTTCCATAGCCGGTGCAATTCGCTTTTCAGGGTGCCATAGTATTTTCCTTCATAAACCATTTCCCATTCAATAAACTCGTTGGCCTTGATCTTTTTGGTGAATTCATCCACACTGATAAAGTAATAATCCCTGCCATTTACCTCACCGGCCCGGGCCTCCCGGGTAGCGGCCGAAATAGAAAAGGCCAGCTGCGGGATCTTTTTCAACAGGTGGTGGGTGATGGATGTTTTACCGGCACCTGAAGGAGCAGTAAGAATAATAATTTTATGCTGCTCTTTGGAGCCGGAAGCTAACGGTGAATACAAAAACAAAGGATTGCTAAATGCCATGCACTTGCAAAATACTAAATTATACCGACTGCGCAAATAATAACCTGCCGCGGCAGTAATGCGGGTCTTCAGATCCGGAAAACAGCATTATACGAACGCCGGAGCAACCCGGATGCTGCCTGCTAAAACCCCTTGTTATCGGTTGTCTGGTATTTTAAAAGACTGGGGCAGCCGCCGGTAGCTTCTTTATCCACAAGAATGTAGAAGGTAGGGATCTTTTTCTGAAGCCATTTATCGAGCTCTACATTTTTCTTTTGATTCAACGCCATTTCCGCTATTTTGGCATAGTCGTCATTCATGTTCAGCCGGTGCGGCTCCGAACGGGACTTGAGGTAAACCAGCCGTACACCTTTCTTACCCTGGTCGTTGGTAAAATTCACCGGTTTGGAAACCTCACCTACTTTCATGTCCTTTATCGTGTTCACCATGTCCTTATCCAGGGCGTCGATGGTCACATAAGTGGATCCATCCCTGTTCAGCACAAAAGGACCATAGTTCTTCACATTCTCATCGTCGCTGTATTTATAGGCGGCATCCTTAAAACTGATCTTACTGGTCTCGATATCTGCACGCACCGAATCCAGCTTTGTGTGTGCCGCGCTGAGTTCGGTTTCGGTAACCGGCGGCACCCGGAGGATCATTTTGATCTGGGCATTATCCCCGCGGCGGCTTACCTGCTGGATCAGGAAGTAACCAAAACGGTTAGACTTCACCGGAAGCGAGATCTCACCAGCCTTTAAGCGGAATGCTGTGGAAAGGAAAACAGGGTCCCAGGTCGACTTGTCCGAACGGTTCACCTCATAGGTTCCTCCGCGCTCCTTGCTTCCCGGATCTTCCGAAACACGCTTGGCCAATGCCTCAAAAGTGGTAGCGCCGGACTCGATCTGCTTTTTATAATTCATCACTTCATTATAAATATATTCCTCCACATCCTTGGATGCCGGCGGCAGTATAGAGATCTGTCCTACTTCTATTTCCGACTCAAGAAAGGGCAGACTGTCAGCAGGTACTTTATCAAAAAAGGCTTTTACTTCCGTGGGTGTGATGTGCACTTCGCTTACCACCTTATTCCGCATCCGCTCCCCGAGCATCTGTTCTTTGATCATCGGGCGGCTGTCGTCCTTCAGCTGGTATACGGTTTTACCCGCAATGGTTTCCAGTTCAGCCTGGCTCCCGAACTGCATGATCCAGTTCCGCACCCGGAGGTCCAGCTGGGCCTCTACTTCTTCATCGGTAAGCGGTATCGAGTCCCGCTCCGCCTGCAGGGCCAGGATCTTGGAAAGCATGGTTTGTTCCATGATCATACAGGGTGCTTCGGGAGATACTTTTTCCCCGCTGCGGACCATGTCCTGCATGGCATTACTGACATCAGATTGCAGGATAATGCGGTCGCCGACCACACCTAATATCTTATCAACAACCACCTTTTGCGACTGGCCCTGAGCCATACCCGCAACGGCGATGAAAATACTTAAAGCAGTCAGGATTCCTTTTACTGAAAAAAGCTGAATTCTTTTTTTCATAATAAACATAGATCAAAAATAGCACTGCCCGGGGCTCTCCGCACCAGACAGACCTGTATTTAACAAAGTTTTTTACCCTTCCGATTCAACGAAAAACACCAGCCGGACAACCGGCTGATGTTCTGATTAGTTACGATTCTTTCCCGGGGCCGGGTTACAATGTTCGTTTCACTTCTTCCAGCTCGTAAGCTTCCACCACATCCCCTACCCGGATATCATTGTAGTTCTTAACGGTTAAACCGCACTCCATACCCATCAGCACTTCCTTGGCATCATCTTTAAACCGCTTCAGCGATCCCAGTTCTGCCACCGCATTTTCGCCGGTAGGATAGATCACGATACCATCCCGGATCAGACGCACTTTATTGTCGCGTTTGATGCGGCCTTCCAGCACATAACATCCTGCCACCACGGCCTTATCAAATTTGAACACCTCACGGATTTCCACGTTCCCCACAATTTTTTCCTTCATGGTAGGCTCCAGCATGCCCTCCATAGCGCTCTTCACCTCATCGATGGCGGTATAGATAATGGAGTACATCTTGATTTCGATGCCGGCATTGCCAGCCAGCTGGGATGCCTGCTGGGATGGACGTACGTTAAAGGCGATCACGATCGCATCGGAGGCTTCCGCAAGTACGATATCACTTTCATTGATCTGTCCTACCCCTTTATGGATCACATTTACCAGGATTTCTTCGGTAGAAAGTTTCTGCAGTGAGTCGCTCAGCGCCTCTACAGAACCATCCACGTCCCCTTTGATGATCACATTCAGTTCCTTAAAGTTACCCAGTGCCAGACGGCGGCCGATCTCATCCAGGGTAATGTGTTTCTTGGTACGCATGCCCTGCTCACGCAGGATCTGGGAGCGGCGGTTGGCAATGCTCTTGGCCTCCGCTTCCTCTTCATATACCTTGAATTTCTCACCTGCCTGCGGAGCACCGTTCAGACCCAACACAACCGCCGGAGCCGAAGGGCCCGCAGCGTCTTCTCGTTTGTTCCGCTCGTTGAACATCGCCTTAACCCGGCCGAAGTACTGACCACTTACGATCAGATCACCCGGGTGCAGGGTACCATTCTCCACAAGGAGTGTGGCCACATAACCACGACCCTTATCCAGCGTTGCTTCAATAATAGTACCGGTAGCTTCCCGGTCGGGGTTTGCTTTCAGATCAAGCAATTCTGCTTCCAGCAATATTTTTTCCAGCAGCTTATCTACATTAAGCCCCTGCTTGGCACTCAGTTCCTGGCTCTGGAACTTACCGCCCCATTCTTCCACCAGGATGTTCATCTGCGACAGCTGCTCATAGATCTTTTGTGGGTTGGCGCCATCTTTATCGATCTTGTTGACCGCAAAGATCATAGGCACACCTGCAGCCTGTGCGTGGCTGATCGCCTCTTTTGTCTGCGGCATCACCGCATCATCGGCAGCCACCACGATCACTGCTATATCCGTAACCTTCGCACCACGGGCACGCATGGCGGTAAAGGCCTCGTGTCCCGGTGTATCCAGGAAGGTGATTTCTTTTCCGTCGGCCACCTTTACCCGGTAGGCACCGATGTGCTGTGTGATCCCTCCGGCCTCACCGGCTACCACATTGGCATTCCGGATATAATCCAGCAGCGAGGTCTTACCATGGTCAACGTGTCCCATGATCGTAACGATCGGACTTCTCGGAACCAGGTCGGCTTCATCATCCTCGTCATCCGCTTCCTCTTCCATCTCCATCTGCTGCTCCATATCAATAAAGGACACATCAAATCCGAATTCACTCGCCACCAGCTCGATCACTTCCGCATCCAGGCGCTGGTTGATCGACACCATGATTCCCAGGCTCATACATTTGCTGATCACATCTGCAAAACTCACATCCATCAGGCTCGCCAGTTCACTTACGCTGATAAATTCGGTTACCCGTAATGTTTTATCAACGCCTTCTTCCTCCATCGCTTCGGCAGCCTCATTCCGCTTATCCCTGCGCGCTTTCGCCCGCATGCTTTTCTGTTTATTACCACCGCCGCCGCTCAGCTTGGCCTGGGTTTCACGTATTTTTTCCTGGATCTCTTTCTCATCAATCTGCTTCTCTTCGCGGTGCGGACGGTGACGGTCTCTGAAACCGCCTTTACCATGATGCCCTCCGCCGCCGTGCTGGTGGTGACCACCGCTCCGGCCATCCTGCTTCTGCTGGCCACCGCCCTGCGTTCTGCGCTGGTCGGGGTCGGCTTTTACTTCTTTCTTTTCGATCGGGATACGTTTCCGCTTCCGCTTCTCGTCCCGCTTCGGACGGGTATCGCTATCTACCGGCAGCTGAATTTTGCCCAGGATCTTAGGTCCTTCAATTTTTTCTGCCTGGATATTGGAGATCTGGATCTCCGCAGGCTTTTCTTCTTCCACCGGAGGGGGCGTTTCCTTAACCGGTGCCTTTTCCTCAACGGGAGGCTGTGCGGGTTCGGGCTTCACTTCAGCAGGCACTTCTGCTTTCTGCTGTGGCTGTTCTGCCGCAGGCGCTTCTTTTTTTGCCGCTTTTTTGGGGCGGGTCGAAAAATCGATCGCCGAAAGATCGATCTTGCTGATGATCTTTGGCCCTCCGATATCCGGAGCCTGTACCTTGGATACAGGCGCTTCTTTTTCTTCTTCCTCCTTTTTGGGTGTTTCCGCAGCCGGCACAACAGGTTCCGGTTCTGCAGCAGGCGCTTCATTCACCGGCTTCGGTACTTCAGCTGTTTGCTGTGGAACCTCCTCTTCTGTAACAGGTGCTGCCGCTTCAGCCACAGGTGGTTCTTCTTTTGTTGCCTGGCGGACGGGTTTAGCCGGTTCTTCCTCCTCACGACGCTTTTTGCCTTCGCCACCCAATCCTTTCGGTAAATCTACCTGGTCGCTGATAATTTTCGCGGCCTTATCGCTATGAAATCCCTGCTGCAGCGCCACATACATTGCATCTGTCAGCTTAGAGGAGGGTTTCAGCTCATCTTTTTCAAACCCTTTACCCACTAAGAACTCAACAAGTGTATCCTGGCCAATGTTAAATTCCTTAGCCGCTTGTAATAATCTTGGAAGTTTCTTTTCTGCCATAAAATTTTTTATCCCTTGTCCGCCGCAGCGGACTTTTTATTTATCATTCTCACTGATCTCTAATGCCACCCGGGTAGCAGCATTATTCCCGCTCCAGTTCTTCTTGTAAAATTTTTCGAACGTCATCAACCGTTTCTTTTTCCAGGTCGGCTCTTTTCTCCAGCTCACTGGGTGACATCCTTAAAACGCTTCGTGCCGTATCGCACCCGATCTTCTTTAATGCATCAATCACCCATTCATCGATTTCATCGGAGAACTCTTCCAGATCCACATCAAACTCTTCCTCTTCATCCTCTGTATCACGGTATACATCGAGCTCAAATCCGGTAAGGTCGGACGCCAGCTTAATGTTCACCCCTCTTTTACCAATAGCCAGTGAAACCTGGTCGGGCTTTAAAAAGATGCTGGCGTGTTTGCTTTCCTGATCCACACTCATACTGGTAATTTTAGCGGGCGTCAGCGACCGCTGAATCAGCAGCTGTATGTTGGTGGTGAAATTGATCACATCAATATTTTCATTCTTCAGTTCCCGAACAATGCCATGAATACGGCTGCCCTTCATACCCACACAGGCGCCCACCGGATCAATACGATCGTCATAAGACTCCACGGCCACTTTTGCTCTTTCGCCTGGCTCCCGCACAATTTTTTTGATGGTGATCAGACCGTCAAAGATCTCGGGTACTTCTATTTCCAGCAACTTGGCAAGGAAATCGGGAGAAGTACGGGAAAGGATGATCACCGGGTTATTGTTCTTCAGATCCACCCGGGTCACTACCGCGCGGATGTTTTCACCTTTCTTAAAATAATCCTGTGGTATCTGCTCGCTTTTGGGAAGGATCAGTTCATTCCCTTCCTCATCCAGCAGCAGGATCTCTTTCTTCCACACCTGGTATACTTCAGCGCTGATGATTTCACCAATCCGGTCTTCGTATTTCTTTGCCAGTACGTTTTTCTTCAGATCACTGATGCGCCCTGCCAGTGTTTGTTTTGCAGCAAGGATCGCTCTGCGGCCGAAATCGATCAGGTCAATTTCCTCATACAGGTCTTCTCCCACTTCATAATCCGGCTCGGATTTGATCGCCTCCGAATACGCCACCTGGGCCAACGGATCTTCCACCTCTCCATCTTCCACGATAGTCCGGTGCCGCACGATTTCCAGGTCTCCTTTCTCTGCGTTAACAATTACATCAAAATTTTCATCGCTTCCGTATTTTTTACGGAGTAATGTTTTGAATACATCCTCTACAACTTTCATCATTGTGGGACGATCTATATTTTCTGCATCTTTAAAATCCTGGAATGCCTCAATTAAATTAATACTTGCCATAATGAAGTACGATTTACCTTAATGAAATCACAGCTCCTCAGCTGTTTACTTTTTAAAATTTAATTTGAATTTTTGTTGTTTTAATTGTTTCCAATAAAATAGTATGTGCTGTCGTTTCCATTTTTTTGCCCTTGCCCCTGGTTTCAACCACTACAATGGCATCATCGGCCACAGACAGTAACGTTCCTTCAGTCCTTTGTCCGTCGAGCTGGATCACCTCCACATTTCGACCTGTGTTCTTAATATACTGGCGGTGCAGTTTTAGCGGCTCATCCAATCCGGGCGATGATACTTCCAGGGAAAAATCCCCATCCGGGAACAACCCTTCTTCCTCTATTTGCTTATACAACGCCCTGTTATACTTTACCAGGTCATCAATCCCCACTCCCCTATCCCCATCAATAAAAATCTTAAAATTATTGGTAGGTTTTATCCGGATATCCACTAAAAAATGAGACGGATTTCCCGCCAGCAACGCAACTACTTTTTCCTGTAAAGTTTGAATTATAGCCTCTTTGTCCATATCTCTGAAAAAAGAAGAAGGGAACGCCTCCGTTCCCTCAGTCTCCTTTTCTGCCGCAAAAGTAAGGCAATTACCGCAAAAAGAGCAATTTTTACAACTATTTTCTAAAGATCCCTGCGCCGGGAAAGCGGGAGACGGAACCGGCTCTCACGGACGGATCCCCACTTATCAAAAACCCGGTCTGTCTGGCAACAATTTTCCGGTTCCCGCGTTATTTGTATAACTTTAGAAGATGTCTGTTTTACTTTACGCCATATTACTTTTTTTCCTGTACAACTTTATTGTAAAAGTGGTGCTGCCGGTTTACCGGACCACCCGGCAGATCAAACGCCAGTTCTCCGGTATGAAACAGCAGTTTCAGCAATCCGGATCAGCTGCACCGCCGGAACCGGAACCTGCCGCATCCCGCAAAAAGGAAAAACCGAAGATCGGGGAGTATATCGATTTTGAGGAGGTCAAATAATCAGCTGCTGTGATCCTGTATGATCTTCCAGCTACCTGCTATTTTCCTGAAGATCAATGTAAAGTGCCCGCTGAGATCGCCCTGTTTGCGGGTCAGTTGCCATTTCCCGACCACATTGCAAAAACCGGTTCCCAGAGGTTGTATTTTTAACAGGGTAAATTTAAGTGTGCCCATTTCGTCCCTGGAGGGATAGGACCTCCGGTAATTGTCCAGGGTCTGCTGCCATCCATAGGTTGTACCTTTTTTGCCCACAAATAGCAGGGAATCATTTTTCCAGTAAGTATCCATAAACACTTCCAGGTTTCCCTGGTTCCAGGCAGTGATCTGCTGCTCCATCACTGCCCGTATTTGTTGCTCATCCGTTTGCTGCGCCTGGCCGGACAGCAGGATCAGATTCAGCAAAACAAGAAAATAATATTTTTTCATACGCCGGGATTATTACAAAAGCGAATGTATTCAAAATTATCCAGGCTGAAGGCTGATTGCAGAAGGCTGATCCCTCCATTAATAATGATCATGATCACAATCCTCCGCATGCGCGTGATTATGACTGCGGCAGTACCGGTAATTGATAATATGGGCTGCTATGATAAAAATAACGGCGGGTACCAGCAGCAGGGTATGATATTCTAGCAATACCTGCTTCAGCACCAGGAAAAAGATCCCCGCTGCAAAAAGCAGGATGGGCAGCTTTTTATGGTGGTGCGATTTATAACCATGATACAGCGAATAGATACCGATCACAAAGGCCAGGAAGATCATCCCCAGTTCAAATGCCACATTTTCAATGATATTGATCCCAAAAAGAGGCAAGCTGGCCATAAATAGGGGCAGCACTGCACAATGAATGGCGCAGATCACAGAAGCGGAAATCCCCAGTGCGTCCCAATTGATTTTTGATCTCATGTTGCAAAAATAAAAAAAAGAAACGTTGTTGCAAATATTTAATCCTTTCAAATCAATAAACGTTTTCCGGCGTTAATTGTTAAACAGTTGGAATACATTTGCGCATTAATTTTTCAGCATGTCAAAAAAGGCTATTTTTTATACTGCATTTTTCGTTTTTCTTTCGATCGCATTCTACCTGACAGCCGTCTATTTTATCCCGGGCTTTAACAAACGGAAACTGGAACCGATCAGCAAAGTGGGACAATTCACCTTTACGGACCAGGACGGGAAACCTTTTTCCAACAAGGATGTGGAGGGAAAGCTGTATGTGACCGAATATTTTTATACGACCTGCCCCGGTATCTGCCCGATGATGAACAATAACATGAAACAGGTTTATGAAAAATACAAAGGCACCCCGGGGTTCTTGATTGTTTCCCACACCTGCGATCCGGAAAACGATTCCGCCGCACAGCTGAAGCATTATGCCGATTCGATGAAAGTGGATACCAGGCAGTGGGTGTTCCTGACCGGCAGGAAGGACAGTCTTTATAAAATGGCACGTCTGAGCTATACCATTGATGACCCGAAGAATTACCTCAACTCTAATGAAGATGATTTCCTGCACACCCAGTTCTGGGCGCTGGTGGACGGAAAGGGAAACGTATTAAAAATTTATGACGGGTTGAAACAAAAAGAAATCAACCGGTTAATAGCGGATATTGCCGACGAACTGAAAAATGCATCAAAAATTAATTAATTTTAAGGTATGGATTCGATCGTTCATATATTAAAACAAAACAATTTAAGCGTAACCGAAGGCCGGCGCAAAATCCTGTCCCTGTTCCTGAACAGCGACGGCGCCCTGGCACATGCAGACATTGAAAAAAATACGGACAGTCATTTCGATCGTGTAACCGTATACCGCACTCTCCAGTCGTTTGTGGATAAAGGGATCATTCATACGATTCCTACTTCAGACAACAGCATCAAATATGCCCTGTGCAAGGATGAATGCGGGGAAGGACATCACCATGATCATCACATACACCTGGTATGCAGCAGGTGCGGCAATACTTTTTGCCTGGATGATGTGGTAACACCGGCCGTTAAACTGCCGAAGGACTATACCATACAACAGGTGGAAGTGGTGGTAAAAGGTATCTGCAAAGCCTGTAATGCCAAGTAAACCGGAAATACATCAATAAAAGCGGCTGCCGCCCAGAACCAACTGCAAGCTGTTAGTGCATTGTTCACCTGTAATCGAAAGAAGATCTGCCGCTATTTTCTTCCAGTTGTAAAATCAATAAGGTACGGGTGCAGCGGACGCAGGTCCTGATCCCTGAAGCCGCTTCCGATAACGAGCTGGTATTTTTTGTTGGGCTGAAGCGCCTCCAGTTCAAGAGAAATGGACCTCCCATCTTCTGAAAAACCAATCACATTCTTTATCCGTGCCAGGTGCTCCTTTCCTAATGGTCCTAACTCAAAATTCCGGAACTGGTTGTGCATTGCCGTTGAAAACGTAATTGTGATCCGCGTGATCCCGGGGCTGACTTTTCTATTTCCGTTTTTAAACGGTTCCAGGCTGATTACCCCCGGCCGTTTTTTTTCAAATATTTTGGCGTAGGCGGCCACCGGTTGCGAGAAGTATCCGCTTGCATCCACATAGGCGGCAAGGGATACGGAGTTGCTATAATCCAGCTCAATCATTTCCCTGATGGCCTGTTTTTTATCCTTTGCCTTTTCATAATATTTTTCAGCAATGGCATACCCCACATAGTAACCCAGGTCCCGGGTATCAAATTCATTTGTTGCATCACTGTAAAGCCAGAAGCTGTAATAAGAACTGAACATCTGGCTGGCAAAAACTTTTTTAACCCGTTCCTCGTTGCGCTTCCCGTAGCCGATCGCCGGAGCCGCGGAGGGCGTTCCGGTGGCCATTACCGCCAGAAACTCTGCCACACCTTCCATTACGGATTGTGCCAGCAGCTGACCGGTTTCAGTAGTTTTCTGTTGTGTATGCACCAGCTCATGAACAGCGGTGAATTTCAGGCTGTTCATTTTCTTTTCATCAGCAAAAATAATTTCACTGCCGATCAGGATCTTGTCACCGGCAGTGGTTCCCCCGCTCCGGAAAACACCCATGGTAAAATAAGTGGTTGCCGGCTTCAGTTCAGGATATATGCTCCGCAACTGATCCGTACCTGTTTCTATATCCGCTGCCAGGGCGCCGGCCCGCGAGGTGTTCTTCCGGAGCGAAGTCCAGAACTCGGGGCTTTTATTGATCGCGTCAATATACTCCTGCGGTGTATACCGTCTTGCCTTCATCATGGCCTGCAATCCCGGCGTGCCCTTGGTAATAAATAACCGGTCCAGGTAAGCACGCTGCTGAGCACTGTCGTTTGTGGTACGGATGCTGTCATAGGTTTCCCAGAAATTATTGATGTCTGTAGTTACAACTGCGGAATGGTTTTGAGCAGCCAGGTGTAAAGAAAAGCACAGGCACCATAATAGCACAACATATTTTTTTCTGCCGGTTTTTTTATCCATTAGTATCACCCGGGATACTGTTCTCATACAACAGGAATTAGATTATAAAATAAAGTGCACACCGTTACAGCCTGCGCGGATATCAACAGGTAAACGCAATATTCCGGAATATGTTACAACCCTGTTGTATCCTGCATTCCGGGCTGTATACAATCTGCTGATCCCTAAAGAAAAAAGTCCTGATGTAGACACATCAGGACTTTTGATTAATGTTTTGATTAACTGCTAATTTACAGCCGGAACCTATTTTTTCCAAATAAAATAATTTTAATTTTTGCCTCCACCCACCAGTGAATAAAGCACGGAAGAACCGAGGGAAAGCAATATACTGAATATCAACGCCCACCAAAAACCATTCACTACAACCCCTTTAAAAAAGTTGGCTGCGATCAATACCATAAACGCATTTATCACCAGCAAAAACAATCCAAGTGTCACTAAAGTGACCGGAATGGTCAGAATTACCAGCACAGGTTTTATGATCGCATTCAAAAGCGCCAGCACCAGTGCAAACAAGGCAGCGGTTTTCATGTCAGCAATTTTTACACCGGGCAAAATATTGGGGAGTAAATAAGCGATGAGTCCGGTTATAAGCACTTTAAGTATAAAATTCATTTGAACAGCGAATGTTTATTAAAAGTTAAAGGTAGCTAAAATTGAAGGATTATGAAAGGATTCCCGGCAATCTTTTCCATTGTATTTGCACCGGATTGCCGGGATTTCTATGATTTTTTTGTAACTTGTAATACTAAAAATCCTCCAATTTAAAAGTTATGAATGATCCGAAAAAACATACCGGCGATAAGAAAGAGGAGCTGAAAGAACATCCCCAGAAACACGAGGGAGATCCGCAGGAAGACATGGAAGGTCCCGTATCTTCCATATTACAGCGGGGAAAAGAAGTGATTGATAAAATCGGGGATAAAAAGGGACATAAGGAGCACTCCGAGGATGAAAGCAAATGACAGCAATGATCCGCTTCACCCTGTTTTAGCTGCAGGACAACTTGCGGTAAGGTATACTATTATACTACCTTCTGTATTTCATTTTTACCAAATAAAATCTACTAAAACCAGACAACATGGAAAATTTCAATCAGCCCGCTCCGCAATTTGGAGAGGGAGGACTTTTTAAGCATCTTGAAGTGAACGAACAGGGCAAGCTTTATCTTGACGAAGCTTCCAAATGGGCAAAATTTCTTGGCATTATCGGTTTCATTTTTCTCTTTTTTATGCTCATAGGCGGATTTGGAGTAATGATGGCGGGATCTGCCGCTTTCCGCAACAGCGGAATCCCCTTCTCCGGCGCATTTATTGGACTTCTTTACATTGCATTCGCCGCACTTTATTTTTTCCCGGCTTTTTATCTTTATAAATTCGGTACCATCGCCCGCAGGGCCCTGCAGAACGAAAGCCTTACCGAACTGAATGAAGGGCTCCGGTACCTGAAAAGTTTCTTCAAGTTTGCCGGTATCCTTACCATTGTGGTGATCGCTTTTTATATTATTGCCGTTCTGAGCGTGGGCATGGGCGCCATGACTTCGAGGTTCTGATCCCGGCAGTTTCTGATAAAGCAGTGGTTTCAAAAGTCTTTACCGGCATATGCTCCTATGGCGAACGGGATGTTTCAGCAGCTGAAGCCCCGATCGCTTCGGAACAGTACCACAATACACGATAAACCGGCTTTTCAGACTGTCGCTTTATTTTAACCACATCCATTTATTGATTATTTTTAGGCCATGTGGTACCGTATCTTGTTTATCGGGTTTTGCAGTGCAATCATAACCATTTCTACAAAAGCCCAGCCGGCAGCAAAAAAGCTAAAGCCTCCTGTCAGAATAGGGGTATTGCCCAGCGGCACCTACAACGCAATCACCGATGTAAGCGGGGTACGTATCGGTCATAAAACACTTATCAGTGGCAGCTCGGTACGAACAGGAGCTACGGTTGTACTGCCACATGAAGGCAGCCTGTTTCAGGAAAAAGTTCCCGCTGCTGTATATGTGGGCAATGGTTTTGGAAAACTGGCCGGCAGCACACAGATCCGGGAGCTGGGAAATATCGAAGGTCCGGTGATCCTTACCAACACGCTCAATGTAGCCTCCGGTATCAATGCCGGGATCACCTATACGCTGGAAAAAAACAAACAACTGGACATACAGAGTGTAAACACCGTTGTGGGAGAGACCAACGATGGGTTCCTCAACGATATCCGGGGCCGGCATGTTTCCGAAAAGGACATTCTGGAAGCAATTGAAACGGCGGACACGGGATGGGTGGCACAGGGCAATGTAGGGGCAGGAACCGGGACGGTCTGCTTTGGTTTCAAGGGAGGTATCGGCACTGCCTCAAGAGTATTGCCCAACGCTTCCGGAGGCTATACGGTGGGCGTACTGGTACAGACCAATTTTGGCGGTGTGCTGGAAATTGCCGGTGTTCCGGTGGGCAGGGAACTGGGAAAATATTTCTTAAGCGACCAGCTGAACCAGCCCGTGGATGGCAGCTGCATGATCGTTGTAGCTACCGACGCACCGCTGGATGCCCGCAACCTCGAACGGCTGGCCAAGCGTGCGTTTATGGGTCTTGCAAAGACCGGCGGCATTGCCAGCAACGGCAGCGGCGACTATGTCATCGCTTTTTCCACCAGCCCTTCCGTAAGAATTCCGCATGTGCCGGAAGGGCCCCTGCATACCACTACTTCCCTTTTTAATGAGGATGTTTCACCCTTGTTCCTGGCCGCCATCGAAGCAACAGAGGAAGCCATTATCAATTCGCTTTTTGCAGCAACCACTATGACAGGCCGCGACGGACACAAAGTGGAAGCCCTGCCGAGAGACAAAGTAATTTCGATCTTAAAAAAATACAACCGGTACCAACCATGAAATGGACATTTGTAAACAATGAATTTGCCGAAGAAGGAAAAGACCGGATACGCACCGGTGATCTGGCCCTGCAACGGGGCTATGCTGTTTTTGATTATTTCAGAACGATTCATAACAAGCCCCTGTTCCTCGACGATTACCTGCAGCGTTTCTTTAATTCCGCAGCAGCGCTTTTTATTACTGTTCCCCATAATCCCGAAGCGGTAAAGGCGCTTATTTTTCAGCTGATCGAAAAGAACCATATCCCGCAAAGCGGTATTCGTATGATTGCCACAGGCGGCTATGCGCCGGACAGCTACACACCGGTTGAGGGCAATTTTATCCTGCAGCAGCAACCGCTGCAGTTGCCGGACACAGCAACATTTGAAACCGGCATCAAAATCATAACACAGGAATACCAGCGGGACCTCCCCGAGGTAAAATCGATCAATTACCTGATGGGCATCTGGCTTCAG
The DNA here is from genome assembly GCF_020034665.1 of Niabella beijingensis. Lineage (NCBI taxonomy): Bacteria > Pseudomonadati > Bacteroidota > Chitinophagia > Chitinophagales > Chitinophagaceae > Niabella > Niabella beijingensis. Next base: position 1,868,806 of record NZ_JAIQDI010000001.1, read on the forward strand.
AAAAAAGTAAAAGAAAAACAGGCAGCGGATGTTCTCTATTTTCAGAACCATATCATTTCCGAATTTCCCCGGGCCAATGTTTTTATTGTAACACCGGAAGGCCGTCTGGCAACTCCCTCGCGTAACCTGCTACAGGGCATCACCCGGAAAAAGGTAATAGAACTGGCGGGTGAACTGCTTCCGGTAGAAGAACGGGATGTTTTTCTGCCGGAATTGACCCATGCCGCAGAAGTGTTTATGACCAGCACCACCAAACGCATCCTGCCGGTAACGGAAGTGGACGGGATCCGTATCGGGAACGGAACCGCAGGGCCTGTGACCCGTAAACTATATACCCGTTTTCTGGAAATGGAAGCGACGCAGGTGTAATAGCGCCCCGTGTTAATTGTTCTTATTCGCCAACTGACCACAGGCGGCGTCGATATCCTTGCCCCTGCTGCGTCTTAAGCGGGCATTTACCTTATTCTTTTCGAGGTAGTTCATGAACGCATCCACTTTTTCTTCCGATGGTTTGGTGAATTTCGCAAACTCGATCGGGTTGTATTCAATCAGGTTCACCAGATCCGCCGGTACCTGCCGGTAGATCTTGATCAGCTCATCCGCATCCTCCAGTGAATCGTTGAAATTATTAAACAGGATGTATTCAAAAGTGATCTCGTTCTTTGTCTGTTTATAAAAATAGTTCAATGCCTCAATAAGCGATTTGATATTGTTGCTGTCATTGATGGGCATAATTTCGTGCCGTTTTTTATCATTTGCCGCATGCAGTGACAGCGCAAGTTTAAATTTCACTTTATCATCTCCCAGTTGCCGGATCTGTTTGGCAACTCCCGCGGTGGATACTGTAATTCTTTTGGGGCTCATTCCCAATCCTTCGGGGTCGGTGATCTTATCAATGGCCTTCAGTACGTTCCGGTAATTCAGCAGCGGCTCCCCCATTCCCATAAACACAATATTGGTGAGTTTCTTATCATAAACCTCAAGGGATTGCTGGTTGATCAGCGCCACTTCGTCATAGATCTCATCAAAACTCAGGTTCCGTTTCCGTTCAATATAGCCGGTGGCACAAAATTTACAGCTCAGGCTGCAGCCGATCTGGGAGCTCACACAGGCCGTTTTGCGCTCTTCTGTCGGGATCAGTACCCCTTCGGTAAGATAGCCCTCCACTGTTTTGAAGCGGGTTTTTATTGTTCCGTCCTCCGAGTGCTGGGTCAGATCCACCGTCAACGCCGGAAATTCGAACCGGCTGCTCAGTTGCTGCCGCAGCTCCTTGCTGATATTGCTCATCGCATCAAAGCCCTGTACCGGTTTCAGCCACAGCCAGTCGTACACCTGCCGGGCACGGAATTTTTTCTCCCCCATCGACAAAAAATAGTCTTCCAGGTCTGTGAGGCTGAGATTACGGATGTTCTGCTGCTTTGTGTTCATTTCGCAAAGATACGCCACCTGTGGTTTAAAGGCAGAAAAGTTCCCGCGGGCACCCGTCACTGACCCACCAACTCCCCATTCTGACCTGAAACCTAGCTATCTTTGCGCCATGAAGATTTTAATGGTATGCCTGGGCAATATCTGCAGAAGTCCCCTGGCAGAAGGAATTTTACAAAAGAAAGCAGATCAGCTTGGCCTGAACTGGCAGGTAGACAGTGCCGGTACCAATGGTTATCATACCGGTGAGGCGCCGCACCGGCTCTCACAGAAAGTAGCGGCACATCATGGGATTGATATTTCCGCGCAACGGGCCCGTGATTTTGTTGCTGCTGATTTTGAGCACTTTGATAAGATCTACGCCATGGCAAACGATGTGGTGGACGAAATAAGATACATTGCCGGAGATCGTTTTGACCCCTCGAAAGTGGAACTGATCATGAACGAAATCACTCCCGGTAAAAACAGCGATGTTCCGGATCCCTGGTACGGGCCGGAGCCCGGTTATCATGAAGTATTTGAAATGCTGGACAAAGCGACAGACCGTATCGTAAAAAGATACCACGGAGCAGCGCATACGGCAACAACACAAAACCAATAATATTTTTTTATATGTTACAGCCTGATATTCCCGGGCATACAACTTTAATTCTTTTTACGTGAGTAAACCATCCCTTCCGCAAGGAACAAGAGATTTTGACGCCGCCACTGTGCGCAAACGCAATTACATTTTTGATACGATAAAGAAGGTCTTTGAATTATACGGATTTCAGCCGCTGGAGACCCCGGCCATGGAGAACCTGGACACCCTTATGGGTAAATACGGGGAAGAAGGGGATAAACTTATTTTCAAGATCCTGAACAACGGGCTGGATAACGAACAGAAGGCCGGTAAAGTAAAAGCCGGTTTTGAAAAGATCCTGGAGGGTAAGTCGAGCAAGGAGATCACCGAACGTGCATTACGTTACGACCTGACCATTCCTTTTGCCCGTTATGTGGCCATGCAATACAACCAGCTGGCACTGCCCTTTAAGCGCTATCAGCTGCAACCCGTCTGGCGGGCAGACCGGCCGCAAAAGGGGCGGTACCGGGAATTTTACCAGTGCGATGCAGATGTTGTGGGCAGCCGCGCCCTGCTTAATGAGCTGGAGCTGGCCGCCATTTATTCCACCGTTTTTAAAAAGCTGAACCTGCCGGTGGAAATACGGATCAACAACCGGAAGATCCTTACTGCGCTTGCAGCGCTTTGCGGAGGTGCGGAGAAAATGATCGATATTGCCATTGCTATTGATAAACTGGATAAGATCGGCATCGAAAAAGTGCAGGAAGAGCTGAAACAACGTGGCCTCAGCGATACGCAGGTGTCGCTGATCCGGCAGTTCCTGGAAATAGGCGGAAGCAACACAGCGATCATTGCCGCATTAAAACCGCTTTTTGCAGACAATGCAACCGGTCTTGAAGGCATCGGGGAACTGGAGTACATCATTTCATCGGCCGGATTGCCGGAGCTGAAGATCGATGTTACCCTTGCCCGCGGACTGAACTATTATACCGGAACTATTTTTGAGGTAAAAGCAGTAGGTGTACAGATGGGCAGCATCGGAGGCGGCGGCCGTTACGACGACCTTACCGGGTTATTCGGCGTACCTGATGTACCCGGCGTGGGTATTTCCTTTGGTGTTGACCGGATCTATGACGTACTTACCGAGTTAGACCGTTTCCCCGCCGATGTATACAGTGGTACGAAGCTCTTATTTTTTAACTTGGGCACTGCTGAAGCGCAAAAATCGTTTGAACTGATGCAGCAGCTGCGGGCTAAAGGAGTGGCAGCAGAGCTTTTCCATGAAACCGCAAAGTTTGACAAACAGTTCCGGTATGCCGATAAAAAGGGCATTCCCTTTATCGCCATACTGGGAAGCAAGGAGCTGGAAGCCGGTGAAATTGTAATAAAAAATTTACAGACCGGTGATCAGCAGCAGGTGACCTTTGATGATTTAGGGAATTATATCTTTGACCGGCCGGTGCAGTAAGGCACCGCGATTATGCACTGAAACAAAAAACCAATATAACATGACAAACGTGAAAAACAAAGGCTTATTCATCCTGAGTAGCTGCCTTGTACTCTTTTTCGCTGCCTGTAACAAAGGAGGAAAAACCGGGTTGCTGGTTCCCAAAGATGCGGGTCTTGTGGTACACATAGACCTTGCTTCGCTTTCTTCCAAGCTGACCTGGGCAGAGATCAAGCAGACGGCCTGGTTTACCGAGGCCCTGGCCCAGACAAAAGATTCCCTCGGACGCCAGTTACTGAACGACCCGGAAGCCTCCGGCATCGACCCAAAAGGCGGACTGGTATTTTTTATGAGACGCAATGGCAATAACGGTTATGTAGCTTTTGAAGGCCGTCTGAAAGACGCGGCGCTGTTCTCCAAAATGATCGAGACCGGCAGCAAGGGCACCGTTAAAATTGAAAAAGACGGTGAACTGAACGTTGCACGGTCGTCCGATAACGAATCAGCAGTGCTCTGTTTCAACGACAAGCTCTTTGTTGCCGTGATCGATGCTTCGGGTCTGGAACATAAAATACCGGGGGGACAGCATTCCTTCGAAAATGTACAGAAATACAGTCCGGACAGTCTGAAATTTTTCGCAAAAAACACCTTCCAGTTAAAGGGCGACCAGTTACTGGATGCCGATAAACGGTTTGAATCCCTGATCACGGATAAGGCAGACATGCATTACTGGGTCAATAGCGGTAACCTGTACGGAGGCAGCCTTCCCGGCATGCTTTCCATGATGAAGTTCAGCACGCTGCTGGAAGGGAATATCTCCACAGGAAAAGCCAATTTTGATAACGGCAAGATCACACTGGATGCGCTTAACTATTATGGCAAGGAACTTACGGATCTGCTGAAGAAACACAGCGGAAAGGCGATTGATAACGAAACCATCAGTCATTTACCCAACCAGGATGTGCTCGCGGCATTCGCATTGAATTATCCTCCGGACGGGGTACGCGATTTCCTGAAGATGCTGGGTGTTGACGGTATTGCAAATGCCGCGATGGGGCAGCTGGGCATTAGTGCTGAAGACTTTATCAAAGCCAATAAGGGCTCCCTTGCATTTGCCCTGAACGATGTACAGGTAAGCAGCACCCCCAGTGCTGTTACGCTGGGTAACGGAGAACAGATCCCTTATGAAAAGGAACACACAAAACTGGATTTTGTCTTTGGTTCCGCTGTGGGCGATAAAGCAAGCTTTCAGAAACTGATCGATGCCTTTAACTCCAAAATGAAAAACCAGCTACCGGGGGGCGACAGTCTGGATAACTCCGTAAAAAATAAACTCGGCGATCAGTGGTTTGCATTGGGGAGTACCGATGCTGCAACAGATGCGTTCCTGGCGGGAAATCAAAAGCCGGCCTATGCACAATCCTTTGCCGGGCATACATTCGGAGGCTATGTAAATCTTCAGAAAGCCTTTACAACGGCGCTGGCCAACAACCGGGATTCTGCCTATAAAAAGAACCTGGAACTGTCTGCCGCTTTCTGGAAAACGGCTACCGCATATTCCGATATCCGGGACGGACAGGCATACAGCAAAGTGGAAGTAACCCTCGCAGATGGCAGTGCCAATGCATTGAAGCAGCTAAACCGGTATGTGGACCAGATGTATCAGGCCCTGCCTAAAAAAGACCTCCGTGAGGACTGGCCGGTGTCTGTAGATTCCCTTGCAATTCCTGTTCCGGAGGAAAAATAATACTTCATGAAGCTAGAGATACGGGACCTGCTGCCACTTTATTTTGAAGAAGCACGGAAAAGCAGTTCAGAAATATGGGGTAAAGAGTTGCAGTTTTCCGGAGGAGAACTGGTGAATATCGTAGCACCATCCGGAACGGGCAAAACCTCTCTTGTTCATTTTCTGTATCAGCTGAGAACCGATTATAGCGGGGCGATCTTATACGACGGTAAATCGCTGAGTACGTTCAGTCGCGAGGCCATAGCGCAACTGCGCAAAGACAGGGTAAGCATTATCCTGCAGGACATGCGGCTATTCGGAGAACAGACCCTGCGGGAAAACCTGGAGATAAAACGGCAGTTAAACCCGTATCATCCACCCGAACGTATTGTTGAGATGGCACGCGCCCTGGGGGTGGAGCACCGGCTGGATGCCCCGGCAAAAAATTGTTCTTACGGCGAGCAGCAGCGGGCGGTGATCATACGCGCGCTGCTGCAACCGTTTGAATTGCTGCTGATGGACGAACCCTTCAGTCACCTGGATCCGGCCAATACCAAAAGGGCCATTGACCTGATCCTCGAAGAGGCAGCCGGCAGAAAGGCCACGATTCTTTTTGCGGAACTGGCAAAAGCGGCCGCTTTTCCGGCCACCCATTTGTATCATCTATAAATCGTTGTTGTGGCAGTATCATTCAAGCCTGTAAAACCTTTATTGTATACCGGAACCAATGCCTCATCACGCTGGTTTTCCTATATCGGACTGGGCATCGGTGTGCTGCTGCTGTTATGTTCGGTTCAGATGTTCATCAACATCCAGCAGTTATTAAAGGAAGGCAGCATCCGCAAAGATGGTTTTGACTTTGTATCCATCACCAAAACCATCACCAATGAAACGATGGGGCAACCGGAAAAGAATCTTTTTAATGCCGGCGAGATCGACGCCGTAAAAAAACAGCCCTTCATCACCGGTGCCTCACCCCTGCTGGCCAACGATTTCAGGGTACAGCTGAGTGCCGGCAATGTACTGCCCTTCAGCACGGATATGTTCCTGGAGGCGCTCGACAACGATTTTATAGATACCCTGCCGCCCAATTTCACCTGGCAGGAAGGTGAACGCAATATTCCCATTATCCTCTCCTCCGATTTTTTTGAGATCTACAACATCTTTGCACCGGGGCAGGGCCTGCCGCAGCTTTCAAAGGAAACCGCTATGGGCATTCCCGTACAGATCACCTGTTTCGGCAGGGATCAGTCTGTTACTTTTTCCGGTAAGATCGTTGCCTTCAGCGACCGGGTGAACTCGGTCCTTGTTCCCAAAAATTTTCTGCAATGGGCCAATAAAACCTTTTCCGGCAAGGACCGCCAGGAAGCAAGCCGGTTGTTCCTCAAATTAAAAGATGTGAATGATCCCGAGCTGATCCGGTACCTGGATGCGCAGCATTATGTCATCAGCCGCGATAAAACGCTGCTGGGGCGTAATAAGATCGTGCTGCAGGGAGTCTTCAGCGGACTGGGCATTTTCGGGTTACTGGTGGTAATCCTGGCACTGATGCTGTTCTCTTTTTATCTGCAACTGGTCATTGCCCGAAGCCGGCAACACCTGGAACTGCTGCTGGTGCTTGGTTATTCCCCTGCCTGGCTGGGAAAAAATGTGTCCAACCAGTTCGTCCCGGTCTATCTCTTTATTGTCCTTATCGCACTCGTCTGCACCCAGGTAATGCAATGGGCCTTTCATCAGTTTGTGATGTTCGGACGTCCGGAGCTTTCTTCCTTCGTCAACTGGATCGTGCTCCTGCTGGCGGCAGCATTGATCCTGATGGCTATTGTAACCAATGCGCGTCTTGTAAAAAAGTTGTTGTATCAGCTGGGATAAGGACGGTGCTGCTATCAAAAAAACCGACTCCGTGTTGATGTTGCACACCGGTAGTTACGGTTTCATTTCATTCATTTTTTTTCGACAACGCCCACCGTTTCGGGTCCGTGGGGCAGCTTGTCGCTCTTCTTTCCGAATTCGATGCGGTACACCTGGATCATTAATAAAAAGTACGACATAAACAGCGGGCCAAAGATCAGCCCCATGATGCCGAAGAGCTTAAGACCCAGGATCACACCAAAAACCGTTATCAGCGGATGAATGTCCCCGATTTTCTTAAGGATGGTAAACCGCAACACGTTATCGATACCGCCTACAATGATCAGGCTGTATAAGGTAAGGCCGATGCCGTTGCCTACATGTCCGGTTGCAAAAACAACAATACAGATAGGCACCCATACGATCATCGTGCCTACAGCGGGGATCATTGAAGCCGCACCGGTTATAAGTCCCCACATCACAAAATTACCCACTCCGAATATCCAGTATCCCAGCACCGCCACCAATCCCTGGCACAGGGCCAGGATCGGTATCCCCAGCGCATTGGAACGTACCATCATCTTTGTCTCTTCCCAAAGCGTTTGGGTGTTGTCATCGCTGAAAGGAATGAACAGGCGGATCCGTTTTTCCATTCCCCGCGCATTCACCTGCATAAAATAGAGGATAAACAGGGCGGTAAAAATGTTCACAAAGATTTCAGCCACTGAGTTAAGGATGCCCGGGAAATAAGCGGTCACTTTTCCAAGGGTGCGCATCAGGGACTCGTCAGAAAGGTTGATCCGGTTGAGCAGGGGCTTGCTGGCAATAAACGCTTTAACTGCATTGTATTTTTCCACGATCACCTGTTTATTGGCCAGCAGATTACTGATCTGCGGGATCATTACCTCTATGATCAGCCATAACGGCAGCGCGATCACCAGGAGTGTGCCAAACATCAGAAGAAAACTGGCCAGGGATTTTTTCCATTTCCGTTCTTCGGTAAGCCGGAAAAATGTTTTACGGAAAAGGATGTACAATGTAATGGCACCCAGGGCTCCGGGCGTAAAATACCGGAGGTTAAAAAAGATCATAAATCCCAGAAGGCCGATGAGCAGTATCAGTACAATTTGCCGTAGTATATTGTTGTCTATTTTCCTGTAGGTCATTTTATGTTTTTATAACTATAAAAATAGAGTATTTTCTGTTTATATACTCTTCTGCACTGATGGTCTTTTATCATTTAAATATTATATTTGTTCTGCCTATGACACCCGTCATCAAATGTTGTAAGCAGCATCGCGTTGTTGGAAAAAATCTATAATATCATTGAGTTCACACAGCGAAGTGTTTTCCTTACCGGCAAGGCCGGTACAGGAAAAACCACTTTCCTGAACCAGTTCGTCAGTAAAACATTAAAAAAGCATATTGTGGTGGCGCCTACCGGCATTGCAGCGATCAATGCAGGTGGGGTAACCATTCATTCGATGTTTGGTTTACCCCTTACTTCATTTGTGCCCACAACGGATGCAGTAGACCGGAATGAAGCTATTAATATACCGCAGCTGTTGCCCCATTTCAAGTACCGGAAAGAAAAGCTGGAGCTGTTAAGAGCGCTTGAAATACTGATCATCGATGAGGTATCAATGCTCCGGGCTGATGTACTGGATATGATCGATCTGGCTTTAAAAACAGCCCGGCGCTCTTCACTGGCCTTTGGCGGAGTGCAGTTGCTGCTGATCGGCGATCTGTATCAGCTGCCCCCGGTTGTAAAATCTGCCGCTGAAAAACTGCTGACGCCCTATTATGCCTCCCCGTATTTTTTTGAATCAAAGGCACTGAAAAGCACCCCTTTTGTTACGGTGGAACTTTCCACGGTATTCCGCCAAAGCGATGCCCTGTTCATCTCCCTTCTTAATGCGATCCGCGAGGGTGAAAAAAGCCGGATCGATTTTGAGTTGCTGAATACCCGGTATCAACCTTCTTTCGAACCGCAGGATCATTACATCTACCTGGTGTCGCACAATCATATGGCCGACCGGATCAATAGCAGCCGGCTGGAATTGCTGCCGGGTGCGGCGGTTCCTTGTCCGGCCATTATCAGCGGCGATTTTAAGGAACATCTTTATCCCAATGATCCCCAGCTGGTATTGAAACCCGATGCACAGGTCATGTTCATCCGCAACGATGCTTCCGAAGCAAAAAAATATTATAACGGAAGGATCGCCCGGGTGGTACGGGTCGAGGACGACAAGGTCGTTGTGATACCGGAAGGAACTGAAGCAGAACTCGCCGTAGAACGCGAAGTATGGGAAAACAAGAAATACTATCTGGATGAAAAGAAAGAAATACAGGAAGAGGTTACCGGCAGTTACGAACAATTCCCCTTCCGGCTGGCCTGGGCCGTTACGATCCATAAGAGCCAGGGACTTACATTTGACAAAGTGATCATCGACGCCGGGGCTTCTTTTACCAACGGCCAGGTATATGTGGCCCTAAGCCGCTGCAGGACCCTGGAAGGTATTGTGCTGAAGTCCCCCATCCGGGCATCGAACATCTTCCGGGATACAAGGATCAGTGATTTTCATGAAGCCACCGATGCCTCGGAACAAATCGCATCGATCTACGAAGAAGAAAAGCATACGTTTGCCATCAGCAAACTGCTGCAAACCTTCAACAGTGCACCGATTTTAACCGCAGTGGAAAACTGGATCGCAGCTGCCGAAAACCCGCTGATCCAGCACATGGATTTTTCCGGTGTATCCGAGCCGGTACAGCAATCGGCCACACTTCTCGAAAGTACTTTTCTGAAATTTGAACATTTTATCCATCGCCAGATGCGTACGATCACCGCAGAAACCTGGCGCACGATCAGCGAAAAAAGCGCTGGCGCCGTTAATTATTTCTTTGACCTGGTGCAGACCAGACTTCTTGATCCCGTAAAAGCACATTACAGCAAAACCAAGAACCAGAAAGGGGCCAAAGCTTATAACCGCACGGTGGAAACCCTGACTGAAGAACTGCAGCAGTACCTGCTTCGCCTGATGGACCTGCATTTATTCGACAAAAAGCTCATTGCTGCAGACAGAACCATTACACCCGTTAAAAAAGAGCCCGCCAAACCGTCCCATCTTATCAGTTATGCCCTGCTGGAGGAAGGAATGCGACCTGAAGCCATCGCAGCAGAGCGGAACCTGGCACTCAGTACGGTATTCGGGCACTTTGCCAAGGTGGCTTCCGTGGGAATACTGGATATCCATGTACTTTTTTCAGAAGAGCAGTTGCGTCGGTTTCAAGATGCATTTGAAACAAGAAAATGGGATTCATTAAAGGAAGCAAAAAGCGCCCTGCCCGTTTTTGAATTTCATGAACTGCGCGTGCTCATCAATCATTTTACCTACTGGGCAGCCAAGGGCTCAAAAACAGCAGCCGTTTCCGGTCACTCAAATTAGGGGTGCCAACCGGTCGGGTAAAATAGTATCTTTAAGGAAATCTTTCCGATGCCTTCAAAAACAAGTGCCCTCCTCCTTGTTTTGTTCTTTTTTTCTTCTGCAGCTGCACAAACAAAACAGGTTACCGAATTTACAAGGGGAGGTATATTACTGGTCAAATTAAATAACGGGTTCACCACCGGCTTCCGGTCCGTTACTCCGGATCTTTATACCGGCGGTCTTGCGTTAAGTCCGCAGATAACGGTTGTTGTTAACCGGCTGCGGCTGGGTGCCAATGCCGGTATGGTATACAACAATAAAAGGATCTCTGGTCTCTTCGGCCCTGCAGCCGCATTAAAACTTGCAGACCTCAGGACCCAAAAGCCCATGGCCCTGGCATTTGGAAATATCCAGCTGCTTGCAGAAGCCAACTGGGGTACGCATCGGCAACGCATGGCCGGTGGGGGCATCGGGCTGGAACTCCTGCAAAAAATACAGATCGGCATTACCGCACAACGGGATTATCATTTGAACCAGTGGTGGTTCCAGTCGTTCATCGCCTATCAGTTCAATAAGACCCGTAAGGTCCAACCACAATTTGAATAATCTTCTTTATGAATAAAGCATTGATCATAAGTGGCGGAGGGTCCAAAGGAGCATTTGCTGTTGGTGTTATCAAAGACCTGGAAACCACCTACAGGTTAACCTTCGACACGGTGATAGGAACCAGCACCGGGGCATTGATCGCCCCACTTGCGGCCATGAATCAGCTCGATGTACTGGAAGACCTCTACACCAGTGTTACCACCGGAGACCTCCTTGAAGAAAAGAATCTGGGCACCAGTATCTGGAACGGCAATTCGTTGTATACCGCAAACGGGCTGGGGTCACGGGTGCGACAGATCTACACCGACACTTTTTATGCGCAGCTGCGCACTGCTGCCAAAAAAATATATCTGACCACTACCTGTTTGCAAAGCCAGGAATTAGTGGTCTATACCACAGACCCCGCCCCCGTAACAGCGGGGAGCTATTACCGCATAGAAAAGATAGAGAGCGCCGAGCAGTTCAGAAGAGCGGTAATGGCATCAGCCAGCCAACCGGTATTTATGCCTCCTGTGCGGATCAATAAGGATCTTCCGGGAGCAATTCATCCGGATTACCAGTATGTGGATGGCGGTACCCGCGAATATGCCGGCGTCGGCATTGCGCTGGAAGCCGGTGCGGATGAGCTCTTTACCATCCTGCTTTCCGCCAGGAACAGCGCACCCGACCCGGCAATTTACAATAACCTGCTTTCCATTTTACTGCAAACGGTCGCTGTTTTTATAACCGATGTGGCAGATAATGATCTGTATGCAGCGCGGCAACACATTCACTTTCTCAATTATATCAACCAGGTAAAGGCCGCCATGAGGGCCGATGGTGTCTCCGAAGCTGCACTGGGACGTTATTTCAGCAGTTCCTCCCCGGATTATACAGATCTGATCAACCGTCCTCCGGTAAAATTACATGTACTGCAGCCCGAAACGGCGCTGGACGGCGGTCCCGGCGGGCTTGTTTTTGAACCGGCCAAAATGAAACAAATGGTTCAGCTGGGTAAGATCGCGCTGCAAAACTATGTGGCCCGGTTAAAACCCGGAGAGACTGATTGGGCCTAAAAAAGCCGGCACCCGTTACGGACACCGGCTATTATAATATATCGCAGCATTATCCGTTCAGTACAGCTGTGGCCGTAATTTTTGTATTCAGCAGTTTGCTGATCGGGCAATTTGCCTCAGCATCCCTGACGGCCGCATCGAATTTTTCCTGGTCAATGCCCGGAACCGCAGCCTGAACATCCAGGTGACTTTCCGTTACAGCGCCATTTTCAAAGGTAACCGTACATTTGGTATCGATATTGGTGGCTGTAAAACCGGCTTCATTCAGCACAAAGCTCAGCTTCATGGTAAAACAACCGGCATGAGCCGCTGCTACCAGCTCTTCCGGGTTGGTACCGGGGTTCCCTTCTTCAAAACGTGTTTTAAAAGAATAAGGCGTATCGCTTAACACACCGGATTGTGTCGAGGTCTTACCCGTTCCATCTTTTCCCGTTCCCTGCCAGTTGGCCGTTGCAAAACGTTTCATGAGTTTTATATTTTTATGGTTAAGAGAATGAGGGTTCGATCGCGGTCATTGTTTCTTCGCGGTCTTCCGGTGCTACATATTCCAGTATGAAATTATTCTTTCCGTCTCCGATCATGATCTTCAGAAAGCTCTGCTGCACCAGCTCCAGAACGGAGAGGAAGAGGAAGATCGCGTGCACACGGGTCTCTGCGTAATCAAACAGCTTTTCGAAAGAAAGTGTCTTGGCACGCTGCGCCTCTTCCATTACCTTGACCCGGCTGTTTTCCATGGAATAGTTGTACCGTACTACCGTATGCACCGGAGTATTTATCTTATCAGAATACCGCTGCATCGCTTTTTCAAACGCCTTCATCAGCTTGAACATGGTAATGGCGTGTATCTCGGTGCCTTCGCCTGCTTCTTCCCCGATCACCGACAGTTCTTTCTGAATATTCCCCCTTTTTACCATCAGCATCCGCATCGCTTCAAGCTCGGCCATTTGTGCTGACGCTTCCTTAAAGCGTTTATATTCCAGTATCTTGTTCACCAGTTCTTCCCTCGGATCGATCTCGTTACCCTGCGCATCCAGTTCCTTGCGCGGGATCAGCATTTTTGCCTTGATGCGCATAAGCGTGGAAATAAAAAGAATGAATTCACTCGACAATTCGATGTTCAGGGCTTCCTGTTCACGGATATATACCAGGAAATCGTTGGTGATCTTTGTAATAGGGATATTGTAAATATCGAGTTCATCCCGCTCTATAAAGAATAGCAGGAGGTCAAAAGGCCCTTCGAACTGGGAAAGCTTTATCTGATATGTTGTACTCACCTGAAAATATTGAACAGTGAAAAGAAGACAAATGTAATAAATAAGGGCCTGACACTAAAAAACGTCCTGTGATGCAGGACGTTTTGTGAATAAGTTGGGCAGATTTTTATTGCTTTTTCAGCGCATCCCTGATTTCCATCAGTAACTGGTCTGTAGAAGAAGGTGCCGCTGCTTCCGCAGGGGTCTCTTTCTTCATTCTATTCATTGCTTTCACCATCCAGAAAATCACCAGGGCCAGCAACAGAAAATTAATGGCAATTGTGATAAAGTTACCATAAGCGAAAATGGAAGTATCCGCGATTTTCCGCGCTTCTTCCAGTTTGGTACCTGGAGGGACATTCCCTTTCAGCACCAGGTAAAGACTGCTGAAGTCCGGTTTTCCGATGATCGCGCCTACTACCGGCATAATAAGATCATCAATAATGCTTGATACAATTTTGCCAAAGGCCCCACCAATAATAACACCCACGGCCAGGTCAACCGCATTCCCTTTTATGGCAAATTCCTTAAATTCTTTAAGCATTCCCATGTGTTTGAATTTTTAAGTTATAAAATAGTGATTGGATTATTGATATTTCGGGGCAAATAATGTACGTTAAACGGCCATTATTTCTTTTTCCTTTACAGCCAGGTATTTTTCAACAGTGGCAATGTACTTGTCTGTAAGTTGCTGGGCTACTGCTTCTGCGTCTTTCATGCCATCTTCGCTCAATCCTTCCTTCTGCAGTTTTTTAATCCCTTCAATTACTTCCCGGCGGGCACTGCGGATTCCTATTTTTGAGTTTTCGCCTTCAGCAAAACTTTTCTTCACCAGTTCTTTTCTGCGTTCTTCTGTAAGGGGGGGCAGGAACAGGCGTATATTGACACCATCATTTTGGGGATTCAGGCCGATGTTGGCAGCGATGATTGCCCGTTCGATAGGCTGCAGCATATTTTTTTCCCAGGGCTGAATATTGATGGTACGGGCATCAAGCACGGTAATATTTCCCACCTGGTTAATCGGCATAGCGGATCCGTAATAGTCGACAAAGATCCCATCCAGTATCTGTGGTGTTGCTTTTCCGGCGCGTATTTTTGCCAGTCCTGCCTCCAGGTGCGTAATGGCTTTCTTCATACCCTCTTCCGATGATTCAATTAGCTTACTTACTTGTTCCTGCATAAAATCAAAAAATTTAAAGACGCAAATCTAATGAAAGGAACCGAAACAATGGAAAACCCGGCCGGAAATGAATAAATTACAATGGCTTAATGCACCTTATCCTGAACTTTTTCTTTGGTCTGGAGATTGATAACCTTGGATTGTGCAGACGGAGCTGCCCGTTGCTGCCGGTTTTGATTGACCACATACCTCCGGTGAATAACCAGTTTCCGTTTCGGCAGGGTATAGTAAAGAAAGGCCAATGCCAGGAATGAGGTGCCAAAAAGAGCTATGATAAGAGCCGTATTCCCAAAGTTGCGGGTCAGGTAAGTAATCAGGATCAGGGATATATTTGCAGAAACACAAATCAATGTAACAGTGGAATGCCCCAGGCCACGATCCAGCAGCAAATGATGCACATGGTTCCGGTCTGGTGAAAAAGGCGACCTTCCCCTGAGGATCCGGTTTCCAAAAACACGTATGGTATCCACCAATGGCACGATCAGCACCGAAACACCTACGGCAACTGCCGAGGTAATGGGCAAGGCTGCTCCCGGCTGGCTGGCCACATCAATAAATTTCAATACCAGTATGGATACCACCATACCCACCAGCAAAGAACCGGAGTCGCCCATAAAGATCTTTGCCGGGTGATAATTGAAAATAAGGAATGCCATTAAAGCGGCGGAAAGTGCAAATGAAAAACCTGCATAAGGGTACATTTTCGCCAGCAGGAAATAGGTTCCGAAAAGCAGGGTGGCCATCAGCCCCAGGCTTCCGGAAAGCCCGTCAATTCCGTCGATCAGGTTATACGCATTGATGATAAGGATAATAGTAAAATAGGTCAATGGAACGCCGTACATAGGATCCAGTGTCTCCATTCCCAAAAAACCGTGCATGCTTTCCAGACGGATGCCGCCCAGGTGGATGATAATGGCTGCCGCAATGATCTGCGCCACGAATTTCTTTGTGGCGGATAATGCAATAAGGTCATCCTTCAGTCCGATAAAAAAGGTCAGGGTAGCGGCGGCAAAAAAATAACGGATCTCCGGTGTGTTTGTAAAATTAAGACAAAGCAAACCAGCAAAAAGAAAGCCGATAAAAACACCGACACCTCCAAGAGAGGCTATTGCATGGGTGTGTAACTTACGCTCATCCGGGATATCATAGAGTTTTTTCTTATCCGCAATGAGCATTACTACAGGAATTGCGAGAAACGCAACTGTAAAAGCTACAACAGCTGTCACCAGAATTTCAAGCATCAAATAAGGTTTACGACGACAAAAGTAAGCTTTATCACCAAGATACCAATTTTTATACAGATTTTAATTCCGGAACAAAAACCGGGAAGTCCAGAATTCATTGCTAATGAACAGGAATTATCAAAAAAAAAGCGCACTTTTGCTGTTCAAAAAACAGATTATGGCAAGTTTACAGGAAATTGCATCACAGGTTAGGCGTGATATTGTACGAATGGTTCACGGAGCGAACAGCGGCCACCCCGGAGGCTCTCTTGGATGCGCTGATTTTTTAACAGCCCTGTACTTTAAGGAAATGAAACATGATCCCTCCTTTAATATGGATGGTATCAATGAAGACCTTTTCTTTTTGTCCAACGGCCATATTTCCCCCGTATTTTATTCGGTGCTGGCCCGCTCGGGATATTTTGATATAAAAGAGCTGGCTACCTTCAGAAAAATAGACAGCCGTTTGCAGGGACACCCGGCCACACACGAGCACCTTCCGGGTATACGGGTAGCGAGCGGGTCGCTCGGACAGGGAATGAGTGTTGCCATCGGCGCTGCTTTAAGCAAAAAAATGAACAAGGATCCGCACCTGGTATTCTCACTGCACGGAGACGGGGAGCTGAATGAAGGACAGAACTGGGAAGCCATTATGTTTGCCGCGGCACATAAAGTAGACAATCTCATATCCACCGTGGACTGGAACGGCCAGCAGATCGATGGTCCTACGGATAAAGTGCTGAACATGGGTAACCTTGCCGAAAAATTCAAAGCATTTGGCTGGGAAGTGATGGAGATGAACGGAAACGATATGGACGAAGTGGTAGCCACTATTGAAAAAGCCAAAGCCGCTACCGGTAACGGAAAACCGATCGCTATCATGATGCACACCGTGATGGGCAAGGGGATTGATTTTATGGAGAATGATCACGGTTGGCACGGTATCGCACCCAATGACGAACAGCTGGCAAAAGCCCTGGCACAATTGCCGGAAACGCTGGGAGATTACTAAGCGTTACAGCTTGCAGATTACAGGTTCTGTCTGAATACTGCTGATCTGTATACGATTCCCAAGTGAAAAGTTGAAGGGCAAGAAGTCCGGCATTCGGAACCTCGCAGAAATAAGAAATTGAAAGAACAATAAAAGGTTACAGCATTCATAAGCGGTAGCCTTTTTTATTGTCTACTCTGCTTTGAGAGAGAACTCTTTTCTTGAAGCCTTCCAGGCCGGTGCCCATGAGGCAATAAAAGCAATCACCATTACCGTTACCGCCACCAGGAGGAAATCTCTCAGCTTTAGTGTTACCGGAAAATAATCAATCAAAAAAGAACCACCCTGTAAGGGTACCAGGTGAAACTGCTGCTGCAACAGCACCAGTAATAATGCCAGCAACATACCCATGCCTCCCCCGATAAAAGCCAGTAAAAAACCTTCATTAAGAAATATCCTCAGAATAAACCTGCGGTCAGCACCCAAGGCGTTCAGCACACTGATGTCCTTTTGCTTTTCAAGCACCAGCATGGTAAGTGCACCTACCATATTAAATGCCGCCACCACCAGTATCAGGCTGAGAATGGCATAGAATACCCACCGTTCCAGGTTCATGATCGCATATAAACTCTGATTCTGCTGGTAACGGTCCTGGACCCGGAAAGCATTGCCCAGCAATCGCTGAATGGACTGCTGAACCTTAGCCGTAGCAGCCGGATCCTTAACGGCGATCTCGATCCCGCTGAATTCATTGGGGTTTATTCCCATTGCCTGCTGCAGGAAACGGATCTGCGTAATGGCATATTTGTTGTCGAAATCCTGCTGGATGATAAAAGTACCCGCACTTCTTATGGTGTCGGGTGTAATATTATTGACCGCATCAAATTCTTCCGATTCACTTTTACGGGGGATATATATACTGATCGGCTCTACATTTGGATTGGCGCGTATGCTCAGTGACCCCTCGATACCACCACCCACCACCAGCCTGGGATGGTCTGCCGTTCCGATATCAAAACGGCCGCTTACGATATGGCCCGCGATATTATTCACATTACGGAACCGGTCGTCCACACCCTTGAGGGATACCAGGGCCTGGTTGTCACCATTCCGCAGGATCGCTTTTTCTTCTACTACCAGTGAGTAATTCCGTAATCCGTTAACGCCCCTTAATTGCTGCAGCTGCTGCTCACTCAGCGTAAGAAATTTACCCGAGGCGGGTGTTACTTTAATATCGGGATAAAAAGAGGAATAAAGCGATTTTACCAGGCCTTCAAAACCATTGAACACACTCAGCACCAGGATCAGCGCCGCCGTTCCGATCATAATGGCCACAATACAGATCCAGGCGATAATATTGATCACATTGGTCGACTTCTTGGCCCTGAAATAACGCCACGCAAATAGAAACTGCAATTTATATGATTTTGATGGTTGGTTATGTGCTTGAGCTGCTGGCTGTCAGCTTTGAGCTTTCAGCTATCAGGTAGCTGCTGAAATCAACGCCGTTATCCGCATCCGGCTTTAAGATCCTTTTACAGCCAGCGGCTGATAATACCCAAAGCGATCGCTGATGCCTGACGCTTTATTCCGGCCTTCCGTTCTGCTTCCGTTCTTCTTCGATTTTCTTAAACAGCTCTTCCATTTTAAACACGTGGTCCAGGGTATCGTCTGCATAAAATTTCAATACCGGAATATTGCGCAGCTGATGTCTTACGGCCGCAGCCAGCTCTTTTTTTATCTCATGATGCCGCTCCTCAATTTTATGAAGTGCCGCTCCGGCATCATTCACCTGGAAAAAACTCAGGTAAAAGCGGGCCTCCAGCAGATCGGGCGTTATCATAACGCCTGAAATAGACACCATTCCCCCATCGATCATATTCAGACCCAGCTTTTGAAAAATGCCGTTCATCTCTTCATTGAGCAGTGCGGCCACCTGCTTCTGACGTTTACTTTCCTGCATAATCTTCTCTTTCTGTTCTGTGTAAAATTAGTTACTTTACAGGTTTTAGTGACCATAACCTTAAGGAATGAAGAAATATTCAAGGGTTTTATATTACCTGCGCCCCTACAAAGGCGGTATTTTCCTGTTTTTTTTGTTCACTGTTTTGTCCATTGTTTTTGCGCTGTTCAGCTTTGCCCTTCTGCAGCCCTTTTTTGATATCATCTTTTACGGCGATAAAAAGCCGGCAGTTGCTGCAGAGACAGCTCCCAATATTTTAACAAATCTCAAAGGTTTTCTAATCGCGCTGGTAAATGGAACAGATCTGACGGCGGTGCAGCTGCTGGGTGCCATCTGTATGGTGCTGATCGTTGCCATCTTTTTAAAGAATCTTTTTCTTTACCTCTCCGCATATGTATTAAATCCGATTAAGAATAAGATCGTAAACACCTTCCGGTCGGATATTTATGACAAAATACTGCTATTACCGATCGGTTATTTTACAGAACAGCGCAAGGGCGATATCCTCAGCCGGGTCACCAATGATGTGAACGAGGTGGAGGGATCAGTGATCGGCGTACTGGAAGGCTGGATCAAGGATCCGCTCAATATTATTTTTACACTTATTGCATTGTTTTTGATCAGTCCTGTCCTTACAGGGTTCATACTCCTGTGCATTCCGGTGATCGGTTTTATACTGGGGCGCATTTCAAAAGCTCTGAAACGCCAGTCGAATGAGGCCGCCATCAAATTAGGTGAATCCCTGTCGATCCTGGATGAAACCCTGAATGGTCTGCGGGTGATCAAGGCCTTTAATGTCGAAAACCTTTTAAGAGGACGGTTCGATGCGGTGAATGATGCATTGACCGATGCCAAGAACCGCATCAGCCGCAGGCGCGATATGGCCTCGCCCATGTCCGAATTCCTGGGGGTTATGGTATTTGTAGGCATCCTCTGGTTTGGAGGCCGGCTGATCCTTTCTGACCGCATAGACCTGGAAGCCCCCGATTTTTTTGCGTACCTGGCCATGTTTTACAATCTTATCAACCCGGTCAAAACGCTTTCCACCTCCTTCAGCAATTTAAATAAGGGAGCCGCGGCCATCCGGCGGATCGAAGAGGTACTGAACACCCCTGTAACGGTTGATGAGAACCCCAACGGCATTGAGCTGAAACAGTTTGAAGAAGCGATCACTTTTCAAAACGTAACCTTTGCCTATGACGAGCATATTATCTTACGGGATATTGATCTTTCCATAAAGAAAGGCCAGACCATTGCCCTGGTGGGCTCTTCCGGCTCCGGCAAATCTACCCTGGCCGACCTTATACCGCGTTTTCATGATGCCACAAAAGGCGCCGTGCTGATCGATGGCATCAATATAAAGGACTATTCCCTGCACTCCGTCCGGAGCCTCATGAGTATTGTAACACAGGAGCCCATTTTATTTAATGACACCATCACCAGCAATATTGCGCTGGGTGAAGTGGGCGCCAGTGCCGAAGCCATTGAGCAGGCAGCAAAAATTGCAAACGCCCATCATTTTATTATGCACAAGGAACAGCAATATGCCACCAATATCGGAGACCGCGGCAGTAAGCTGAGCGGTGGAGAGCGCCAGCGCCTTACCATCGCCCGGGCGCTGCTAAAGAACCCACCCATCCTCATCCTGGATGAGGCGACTTCTTCGCTGGACACGGAAAGCGAAAGGCTGGTGCAGGATGCCATCAATAAAATGATGCAGCACCGGACCAGCATCGTGATTGCCCACCGCCTGAGTACGATCCGGAACGCGGATGAGATCATCGTACTTCAAAAAGGAAAGATCGTGGAGCGGGGTACTCATCACAGCCTGCTGGAACAGAACGGGTTTTATAAAAAGCTGGTGGAAATGCAGGAAGTGAAGTGAGACTGGAGCTGTCAGCATTCCGCATTCATTTGTCAGACCAGTGCTGGTTACTGAATGCTGCTTGCTGACAGCTAATTGCTTAATTCAACAACCCTAATGTATGCCGGATGCGTTGCATCGTTTCCTTTTTCCCCAGGATCGCAGCGATATCAAACACATGCGGACCAAATTTTCCACCCACCAGCATGATGCGCAATGGCAACATCACTTCTCCGGGCTTGAGCTGACTGGCTGCAGCGATCTCTTTAAAGCTATTCTCCAGCACTGCCGCTTCCCAGGTATCGGTAAGTTCATAATTGCGGATCAGCTCTGTAAAAAATAATTGCTTGGCCTCATTCCACTTGGGCTGAATGGCTGCAATATCAATATTTTCAGGCGTTTGAAAAAAATAAGCTGTCTGCTCGTAGAAGTCAGGTAGTAACGTGGTACGGTCCTTTACCATTTCCACGATCTGCTGTAGTGCCCCGTCATCCGTAACCGGAAGTTCTTTTGCAATCAGCATTTCCTTCACGCGTTGTGTGAGGTCCTCCGGTGCCAGTTTTTTGATCCATTCGTGGTTGTACCATTTTGCCTTTTCATAGTCGAATTTGGCCCCGGAACTGTGTACCCGGTCCATTGAAAATTTGCGGATCAGTTCTTCCAGCGAAAATACTTCCTGTTCGGTACCATCGTTCCATCCCAACACTGCCAGCAGGTTGATAAATGCTTCAGGTAAAAATCCTTTTTCTTTAAACCCTTCCGTCAGCTCGCCGCTCTTGGGGTCGGTCCAGTTCATTGCAAATACAGGGAACCCGTATTTAGCGCCGTCCCGCTTGCTCAGTTTTCCGCTGGGCCCCAGGATCAGCGGAAAATGTGCCCATTGCGGCATTTGCTCCAGACCAAACAGGTATTGCCACAACAGGATGTGCACCGGCGCACTGGGCAGCCATTCTTCCCCGCGGAATGCATGCGTTATCTTCATTAAATAATCATCCACCACTACCGCCAGGTGATAGGTCGGCATTCCATCTGCTTTCAGCAGTACCTTATCATCCACAAGGGAGGTATTAAAGTTCACTTCGCCCCGGATCATATCCGTAAAACCGATGGTTTCATTCTCCGGCATCCGGATGCGGATCACATGCCGTGTATTTTCCTTCAGCAGCCGCGCTACTTCTTCCTTTGACAGTGTCAGCGAATTACGCATTTTGCCGCGCACCTGATGATCATATTGCGGGGAAGGGTTTTGTTCTGTTTTAAAATCCCGGCGCATCTGTTCCAGCTCTTCAGGCGTATCAAATGCATAATAGGCCCTGCCATTTTCCACCAGCTGTTCTGCATAGCTGCGATAAAGCTCTTTGCGTTCGCTCTGCCGGTAAGGACCGTACGCACCGCCGTGCTTTACGCTTTCGTCCGGCTCCAGGCCGGCCCAGGCCAGGCATTGAAAAATGTATTCCTCTGCACCCGGCACAAAGCGGGTCTGATCGGTATCTTCGATCCGTAAAATAAAATCGCCGCCGTGCTGACGGGCAAACAAATAGTTGTATAACACAGTTCTTACACCGCCCAGATGCAGACCGCCCGTGGGCGAGGGTGCAAAACGTACCCGTACTTTTTTATCCGTTGTCATAGTGGGCAAAGGTACGACTTGATTGCTGGGATTTAAGGTTTTGCAAGTTGAGATTTGAGATTTGGGTTTTGAGATTTGGATTTTGAGATTTGAGATTTAATTAGATTACCGTTTATCAGAAAAGCAAGCTGCATTCATCAGGGCTGTGGCAGTGTTATTTCAGGCACGGCCGTTATTACCACCGGGCCCAGCAGACCGGATACCCGCAGCAGTGTTTCTGCGCCGTCCTTTTCAAATTTGATCACGTTGGTCCGGGTCTTTCGTGCTGCTTCAGGCAGTTTGCTGTCGCCGATAAGCCGGTTCGTCCAAAGGTTCACCACTGCTACTTTTATTTCATTGCGGCCGGCCTTAACCAGACTGGTAATGTCTGCACGGAACGGGAAACACCAGTTTGCAGGCAGCTGCTTCCCGTTAACGGTTATAGCAGCAAGATCCTGAACATTCCCCAGGTCAAGAAAGATCCGGCTACTCTTTAATGCCGCTGCCGGCAGCTCAACCGCAGTGGTATAGTCGCCTTTTCCGGAATAGTATTTTGCTTTGGGATCTTCCAGCGCGGTCCAGGACCTCAATGTATCAAGTGATAAAGCATTTGCAGGTCCCCATAAAGGATCGAATTTCAGTTTCCAGGGCTTATCCACCGGAAGCTCCTTCCTGCCCGGAGCATCCAGGCTTGTCTTCTTTCCATCGGACCAGGTAAGGGTATAGGTCCCTGCTTCATATAAGTCGGCAATGACTTGCTGGCCCTTCCGGTAAAACTGTGCCTGCGGATACGTCTTCGCCGTCATTTTATTGCCGGGGAAAATTGCCTGCCCTTCATATTCGGCCGCTGTAATATGAACATGGGGTGCATCCGGCTTTTTAAACATGATGAATTTTGACCCGCCCGGCTCAAAATGAAGCGGGACGATGGTGCGGCCGTTCTCTTCCCGGTATACCGCAAGTTCCGTCACCTCACCCGTTACAGCGTCCCAGAGTTGCGGAACCTTTCCGGTAACACGGAAACTGGCCTCGATCTGTTCATAACGATCCGGGGCTGTTGGAAGATAGCGGTATTCAAAATCATTGTACTGCCGGTGCTCAAACCGGTTCGATAAGAAATAGATATCAGCATCATTTAAACAGCGATGGATATAATCGAAGGAAGCCCCCGGATCCGCAGCCGTAAAGCTGAAATCCGGCGTTACCTGCATGGAAGCAAGCACATCGGGAAGGGGTTTCCCCCAGATGACCCGGCCCTGTCCGTACCGGTTTTCCGTTACAGCTACTCCGTCGATCCTGCCCCACAGGCGGTCTGCAACAGTGCGGAGTTCTTTATCGCTTCCGGGATAATCTGTAAGACCCGTTGCAGATCCGGGACGCGGAGCATACAGGGTCATCCCCTGTTTTACCAGCAGTTCCACTTTCTTTAATACGTCCAGACTGATCGCCTGCTCCGGCGGAAGCACCAGCAGCCGGTATTGCATGCCGTCGGGCAGCAGGATCCTGCCGTCTTTTATGCTGAGCCGGTTTAACACTACATCCCTGGAACATTTATCCCAGTCGTAACCAAAAGGAAGCTGTGGAAATTCTTCTTTTAAGAAAACAAAATTGGGCACATCATCTCCGTAATAATACAGCACATCCGCTGTAAATAATCCCTGCTGCAGCAGGTAGCTGGCGCGGTTCAGGTAGGATAGAAAAGCGCCCGCTTCCTGCCACCAGGTAACATTGGGATTCATATGGGTGCCGGCAAAATACTCATTGCCCGGCAGGCCGTATTCTTTTGGTGATGAGGTGAAGGTATGCCACACGATGCGGTTGACACCGGAACAAAAGATACGGTCGATATTACTTTTCAGATCCTTTGGAGCACGCTCCCATTGCGGGCCGATGCTGGTAGGGCCCTCTGCTGCAACAAAACGTTTCCCGTTGGTATGCGCCACACAGGCGCTTTGTTTTACGATCAGGCGGGCCGCATCCGAAACCCGGTGCGTATTGGCCATAGCCCAGAATTCGCCCTGGGGAAAATCATTGATCCCCATTACCTGCAATGCGTCTATCGGGGCTGAATGCGGACCACCGGATTCCGGATGTATCCCCATCCCGTTCTGATGTGCCGTTTTGTAAAACAGCCGGTAATGATTATCCAGGATGCAGTCTCCCACGGTTTTTCTGAAGTCGTACAAAAAGCGGTTGGTCAGTCCCTGGTCTTCCACCAGGTAACCCGCCAGCACCGGCATGAACCGGCTGATATCGTACCCCCTGCGTTTGCGGAACTCCGCGGGAAAATCCTGTGTCCAGTTAACCACGCCCATCTCCCAGCTGTCTGTCTGAAGATAGCGTACGCTATTTCCGGCAGTCTTTGCCGTTGTGATCAACGGGGAAATCACTGAACGGTTGAACAGGTCAAAGGCAGCGGGGTTCAGATGATCCAGCGATAATCCGTTCCAGCCATCGCTGGTGGTAGAGGTCATTACGCCCGTGTTGGTCCAGCCATAGCGGATAATGATCCATTCCCCCGGCGGAGCCTCCCATTTGAGCAGCTTTCCATCAAAGTACTTTGTCAGGTCGACGATCGTGCTTTGCTGCAAAGGTGTTGTTCCGGATACGGTATCAAAGCCCGCCCGGAATTTATACAGCGGGTAGATGCCGGCACCGCCCATCGAACGGTTGAATGTTTTTAATGACCAGTCGGCAATCGCTGCATCTTTCAAAAGAACATTGCCTGCGGGCCTGCGGATGGCCTGCACCAGCACATCCCGGTACATGATTGTTGCGGGCGGCTGCGGCAGTGCTAAAGAAAGCTTTCTTCCTCCGCTGATCAGGGTATCTGCAGTAACCATTTTTTTGAGTGCGTATTCCGGCGTAACAAATGGCCCGCCGGGATTCCAGCCACTCTGGATGTTCACACTCAGTTCAATACCCAACCGGTCGGCTTCCTTTACAGCATGCCGGTAAAGCTCCATCCATTGCGGACTCATAAAAACGGGCCCTGCCGCGGTCTTGCGCGCTTCGTTATAACTGGAGCTGCCGGCATCCACCAGGGAGGCGCCTCCATATCCTTTTTTCTTCATCTCCTCCAGGTCCCGTGTAATGGAGGCTTTGGTGGCCATGCTGTTGAGCCACCACCAGTAGCAGCGTAATCTTGCCTCCGGAGGTGGTATGGTAAACCCTTTTTTGATCTGATCGACAGATAGATTTTTAGTGGTGTGCAGATCATAACCACCCGGCTGTCCGTTCAGGATTTGCGTTCCGACGATCAAATAAATACTTAGGAAAAAAATGCTGCGTATCATTTTTATTAAAGGTATTTTATAGAATGGTACTATTTCCGGTTTATTTATTCACCCAATCAGGGTTCTGTGCTATTACCGCATCTTTATTGGTTTCAATAACCTTTTGCGGAATGGGCCAAAGGTTGAAATTAAATGTCAGCGTAGCCTGTGCCTCCGGCCAGTAAGCATACTTTTTAATCCGCTCAACAGCAATGGCCTTGCCCATTCTCAACAACGTGTTCCACCGGCACTCTTCATAGATCAGCTCCCGCGCCCGTTCATCAAGAATTAAATTGAAGTTATCGTCCATGTCTCCTGCCGTAACCTTGTAACTACATTGTGCACGGGTTCTGAGCAGGTTGATATCGCTGGCAGCACCCGCCTTATCCCCGCTCCGCTGTTTGGCTTCGGCCCGTAACAGAATGGTTTCCGGCAAGCGGATAATGTATTCATCGCGAAACAGGTTGCTCATATTCTCCCCGTCGGGAATGCCCGTATATTTATCGGTAGCAATTTTACAGGAAATGGGATAGCAGAGGCTTCTGTTATTTATATTGGTTGTATTATCTGAACTGCCATTGTATAAAACACTCCAGGGCACCTCTTTCCTGTAATAGGAGGAAGCCACCACATTGCTTTTAAACCTGCGGCGGAACGCCGCATCGCTGTTGCGCATGTCGTTGCCCCATTTGGAACTGAATATTTCTTCCCTTGCATAAAATGTGGGCATCATTTGTGAAATGCCGCGACCGCCTACATCCTCATTGGTTCCGGTTAAATTACCGGAAGAACCATCCCTGAATACGGGCCCATAGGTTCTGGAATACGGCAGTTTCGATTCCCCGTCTCCCGTTCGATAAGCGGCATAATCGACCTGGGCGGCCCAGATACATTCTTTATTACCCTCCTGGTAATTGACATTTCCTTCCTGGAACAGGTCCCAGAAAACATTGGTCGTCTGCTGAACCGTGTCTACAATGCTTGCGGTACTGTAAAGTCCTCCTTTATATACCGGGATGCTGATGGTTGCTTCACTCGCCCGTTTCCCGAACCGGTCCTGCATTAATGAATAAACGCCTCCGTCGATTACATCATTTCCATACTGAATGGATTTGGTGTAGGCGTCCTGCGCTTCTCCTGTCTTTGATGTTGCTTCCAGTTCGATACCTTTTGCAAGATAAAGTTCACAAAGATTATGCTGCGCCGCCCCCTTCACCAAACGTCCCCCGGCCACTGTGGTAGCAGGTAAATCATTTAATACCGCTTCCATTTCTGTAATTGCAAAATCGTAAGTCTCAATCCGGGTGGAGCGGGTGAAATTGTATTTGGGCGTGGTCGAAACCTCAGTAACAATCGGCACACCGCCAAATTCTTCACCCAGGTTCCTGTAGGCAAATGCCCTGAAGAAGCGCGCCTGTGCCAGGGCATATTTTTTTTCCTCATCGGAGTTCCACTTTATCTGTGGCAGATTGGCCGCATAAATGGCCAAATTGGCTTTACTGATCAGATCATACCAAAAACTGTATATATCATAAAAGCTGGCATTGTCCGGGTTGATATTGGCATAGTTGTTAAAGGTACCGCCTCTTCTGATACTGGGCACATCAAATTCGTCCGTTCCGTTGCCTTTAAAAATGAACATCCAGGCCTGCTCACCGGGGTTGGTCCAGGCCTCCCGGATATTTGAGTAAATACCGATGAGCACCTGATCCACCTGTGCTGAAGTTGAAAAGGCATTATCCACCGTATAGAAGGTCTCGGGTTTCTCTGTAAGAAAATCCTTATCCGACTTGCAGGAGTGCACTAAAAAACAAATAAATAATCCTGTTAAAATATGTAAGAACTGTTTCATGATAATCAGTTTAAATGAATTTAAAATCTTGCAGAGAATCCAACTGAATAAGTGGTAGGCACGGGGATGATATTATCTCTTACTGTGTTCCCCAGTTCCGGATCACCACCGTCCCAGCGGGTGAACGTTACCAGGTTTTTTCCGGAGAAGAACAGCCGTAAATTGGATACACGCAGGCGTTCCATCCAGGGCTGCCGGAATGTATAGGAAAGCACTACATCCTGCAACCGGACGAAGCTCCTTGACTGCAGCCCCAAAAATCTTGAATCGGCGGAATAGGTGGCCGAAGGATAGACATTGCCCGGGTTTTCCGGTGTCCAGTAAGGAACATATATGGAATTATCATTAAACCGGTTGGATCGTGACAGGTAAGCCCCCGTATTGCGGTTAACATAAAAATCGTTTCCGCCGAATATACCGGAAACCAGGGCATACAGTTCAAAGTTTTTGTAGGACACCGTATTGCTGATGCTCATTCTGAAGTTTTCTTTGGTGTAGCCCAGAATTTTCCGGTCATTCACAGATATTCCGGGAACACCGTCGATGTCATTGTACTTAGGATCGCCGGGGGCAGCACCATTCAATGCT
Organism: Niabella beijingensis; assembly: GCF_020034665.1. Classification (NCBI taxonomy): domain Bacteria; kingdom Pseudomonadati; phylum Bacteroidota; class Chitinophagia; order Chitinophagales; family Chitinophagaceae; genus Niabella; species Niabella beijingensis. The sequence goes on from NZ_JAIQDI010000001.1 coordinate 1,896,704, forward strand.
ATATAATCCTTATCGGCTTCCTGCACAATCCCGATTTGCTCGTAGCCATAAATGGCACCCAGGGATCTGCCGATAAAAAGACTGTTGGCGATATCATCATCTTCCTTTCCATCTCCGTTTCCATCCGTACCATAAAGATGCACCAGTTTATTCCGGTTGATCCAGTAGTTTACCGTAGTGGACCAGTTAAAATCTTTTCTTTGGATATTTAAACTTGTAACAGATAGTTCCAGTCCTTTATTCGCCACTTCGCCCATCGACGCATTAATGGATTTAAAACCGGTCATGATGGGAATTTCCCGGACAAACAACTGATCTGTTGTTTTCGAGGTGTACAGGTTCAGGTCAAAAAGTATTCTTCTGTCCAGCAACGCAGCCTCAATGCCAAAATTCCAGGCAGCCGTTGTTTCCCAGCCCAGGTCGTTATTACCCAATGTGGATTGAGCCAGGCCATAAAAAATATTGCCTCCCGTATTGGAAAATTCATACCGGTAACCGCCGGCAAGACCATTGACCACCTTGGCCAGGGTTCCGTAAGGGCTGATGCCCTGGTTCCCGTTTTGTCCCCAGGAAAGTTTTAACTTAAGATCATTGAACAGCGAAATATTTTTCATAAAATCTTCGCCCGAAATGCGCCAGGCAAGGCCTACGGCACCAAAATCCCCCCATTTTGTATTCGACCCGAAAACCGAAGCCCCATCTCTCCTGAAAGAAGCATTCAGCATATATTTACCGGCATATTCATAGTTGAGGCGGGCGAGATAGCCGATATTAGCCCTTTGTGTTACGTTCATTACGTTTTGTTGCACTGTTGCGTTCGACAAGCCCCAGATGCCCAATAACGAGTTGCCGTTCGCGGCAAAATCGGAGCCGATGATGTTGGCACTGTCATTCCTTGTAAAGTCTCTTGTGGCCACTGCTGTCAGGTCGATGCTGTGCTGGCCAAACCGGTTCTTATAATTCAGGATATTGTCAATAACGTAGTTAAAGTTGGTCATGTTCCGCAGGTTGCCATTGGCCTTGGAAAGAAAGCCGTTAACTGCAGCGGTGCTGTATCGTTCAATTCCTTCTCCTTCCGCTATATAATAATTCTCGTGATAAAAAGCCCCGGATTGATTCTTATCCAGGTTCGCCGAATAATTTAACCGGTAGCTTAATCCTTTTACCCAGGGTACTGAAACCACGGCATAGGTGTTTAACCTGAAATTATGCCTTCGGTCCAGATTGTCGGTTGTACCATCCCCTACACCCCATAAAGGGTTTACTGCCGATTGGGTATACGGATACTTTTCCAGCTGGCCCTCATCGTTCCGGTACATAACGCCATAAGGCGACATCTGTTCTGCAGAAAGTACATTTGCCGATACGCCCGAATAGTCCAGTACGTTGTAAGCCCCGTCAAGTCCCAGTTCCAGCCATTTGGTAACCCTGGCATTTATCTTACTTAAAACAGAAATACGATCGTACCGGTCGCCTGTTACAATACCTTTATTATTGTTATAGGAAGAAGACAGGTAGTAATTTACGTTTTCAGAAGCCCCTGAAACAGCCGCCTGGTAGTTCTCAAAACTACCGGTGCGGGTAATCGCATCCAGCCAGTTGATTTCCCTGCCGTTATTGTAATTTTCCAGCTCTCCGGTCTTCATCCAGTTTGTAGAACCCGGAGTATAGTTATTCCGGTCGTTTACAGATTGAATCCATTGCGCTCCATTCATCATTACCGGTCTGTTCTGCCAGCTCTGTATACCGTAGGATGCATTCAGGTTAATAGAGGGCTTGCCCTTTTTACCTTTTTTGGTGGTAATCGCAATCACCCCGTTCGCCGATCTTGATCCATATACGGAGGCAGAAACCGCATCCTTCAGCACATCCACAGAGGCGATATCATTGGGGTTGATATCATTGAGACTGCCCAGGAAAATAACCCCATCCAGCACGATCAGCGGGTTGGTATCTCCGTTTATAGAGTTCTGTCCTCTTATAAGCATCGAGGGCTGGCTGCCTGCAGCGTTTGCCACTCCTATGTTTAAACCCGAAACATTGCCCTTCAACACATCCAGGGGGCTTGAGTTGGGCAGCATGCCTACCGGCCCATCCTCTACTTTTACGGAGGTAACAGCGCCCGTAAAATCTTTACGCTTTGCGGTACCATATCCGATCACGACCACCTCATCCAGTTGTGCGGTTTCCTCAGACAAACTCACTTTTACCGTAGCCTGACTGCCAACGGGTATCTCCTGTGTTTTGAATCCGACATTGGAGATGGTCAGTACATCATTCCGGCCGCTTACACCAATGGTGAATGCCCCTTTTGAATCAGTGGCAGTTCCCTTCCCTGTGTTCCGGGCTGTAATACTGGCTCCGGCAACAGGGCTGCCCGCATCGGATAGCACGACCCCAGAAACCGTCCTCGACTCCATGGCGGGCGCCACATCCCGTTCCCGTTCTACAGCAGCCGGTTTTTCAGCGGGAATCGCACCGAGCCGCTCTTTTGGCACAATGGTATAATAATTCTTTTTTACATACAGAAAAACCAGGTTACTGGGGTACAATATTCCTTTCAGTACATCTTCTACATCCCTTGATTTTAACTGATCCAGGGGATAGCTGGTCGTCTTACCTTTTAACAGATCAGGATCATACACGAATTGCGTACCAAACCTTTTTTTTACCTGATTTAAGGCCTCCTCAATGGAAACTTTTTTGCCTCCGGCCTGTGCCATTACAGCCGGACAGTAGAACATACACCCCAACAGGCATAGGGATGCAATAAGCAACAAGCGTTTTTTTAACATATGGACATTTATTATAAGTGAAAAACTATTTGAAGTTTACTCTTATGCTATCACCCTCGTTAGTGAATGATATATTTAAAGCAGTTGACATCACAAAAAGTGCGTCATCCAGTGAATCTATTAATATGGGGCCATTCAGTCTTTTCCGGGCCAGGTCCGGATCTTCCAGGATAAATGACTTGCCGTAAGTATCTTCCAGGTACTTAAAAATTTCCGACAGGGTCGGATCGGAAAGCACCAGTTTTTTTTCCTTCCAGGAAGATGCATTCAGCGCATGTTCAATATTTGAAGTGCGATGGATCACATTTGCCGAATCTACCAGCAATATATCTCCCGGCTTCATAATTACCGGTTGTCTTCCGGCTTTTGAAAAGAGCACGTGGATGGCACCTTTTTGTAAAGCGATCTCTGTTCTCCCCCTCCTTTCCCGGATATCAAATGACGTACCCAATACCTCCACAACCGTGTTTTCCGTATGAACAATAAACCGCTCGTGATTTTCTATTTTATGATCGCTGTCAAGATGTTTGACATCAAAAAAAGCTTCCCCGTTCAACCATAGCTCCCTTGGTGCATCCCTGTTCCATTTTTTTTCATACTTCACGGATGAATTGGCATTTAATACCACAACGGAACTGTCCGGCAACACCAGCCGTGAAATTTTTCCATACCCGGTTTTAATGGCACGCAGTTCCGGTGTTTTCAGCCACCAAAAAAACAAGGAGGTGATCATCAGCAACGGAATTAAAACAGCAGCTACCCTCCAGCGTCTGGCCATTATCAGAAGGCCGCGTGAGCGGGCGGGTTTTTGTTCCAATCCCTCAATAGTGGCCAATGCCTGGTTCAGGGAGGTCTCAACCTTTAACGGATCCGGCCGGCTGATCTTAAAATCAATATTCAATAAGATTTCCCTCGCTAAGCCGATCTCCTTTTTTTTATCCGGGTTGTCCTGCAGCCATTTTTCCCAAAAAGCATTCTTTTCTTCATCCGGCTTCCGTATCCAATCCTGGAAATAATTATCGTCTAAAAAATCCCCGAGCACATATTGCCTGTATTTTTCCGTTTTCTTCATTCCCCTTGTACAGATGAGTCAATAAAACAAAAAATTACCCCATCCATTCATTAAAATTTTCCTTTAATAAGAAAAAAATGTAAACAAGGGGAACTGAAACCCGTTCCCGCAGGGCAAGAAGGCTTCTTGCCATGAGTTTGTAAGTTGCTTTTACTGAAATACCCAGAACGGCTGCGGTTTCTTCATAAGAGAATCCCTCATAAAAACGCAGGAACAGCGCCTCCCGCTGCCGGGATGAAAGTGTATTGATCGCTGTAATTAGTTTTTCCCGGAGCGCCTGGTCCGTTTCCTGCTTAATGATAACAACATCTGCCGGAAATTCAGGATCGAATTCCGTACCGTCAATGGTTTTGGTTTTTGTCAGCGCTTCAACCCGCTTGCCTAGTGCTCTTCTGAAAAGCACATAATAATATCCGTCAGGGTTTTTTATTAACCGCAGTCCCTCCCGGTTCACCCATAACAATAATAAGACCTCCTGGATTGCATCTTCCACAAGCCCGTCGTCCTTCACCAGTTTTACACCGTAATTATAAAAACGTTCATACAGCTGCCTGTACGCATCAGAATAAGCGTCTTTGTCCCCAACTTCGATACCTGTCCAGGAAATTTCCAACCCTTTAAAATATTAACTCTGATTATGAGCGATGGAAATTATGGAAAATTTCTTTCAAAATTCAAGCGGCAATCCATAATAATTTTTTCAAAAGTGATCATTCATTCCAGAACCCGGCTATCCTTATTATGTCCATAAGGGCCCCGTCCATTTCAAAAATAGATGATAACAGGGGTTGAACCATCCTGCTGTGTCATGTATCAGCATTTACCGGCGGAGTGGGCGCACTCCTGCCATCATATAATATGAACCCTGAAAAGGGAATCTTCCCCCGGCCATTTAATTACTGTTATAAAAGCTGCAGACGGTATTCATCACGCAAACTTCACATTTCGGATTGGTGGGCCTGCAGATCTCCCTTCCTAAAAAGGACATCGCCATACCGGCGTCCCAGTCTTTCTGAGGCAAAACGTCCATGAGCTGTTTTTCGATCTTCTTCGGGTCGGTACCGGTGGCGATCCCCAGGCGGGGAGCTACCCGTACCACATGCAGGTCTACGATCACGCCCTCGGGCGGGTTACCGCTTTCACGGAGGATTACATTTGCTGATTTTCTTCCGATGCCTTTCAATTCGGTTAATGCTTCCAGGTTCATGGGGATAGCAGCGTCCTTTTTTAGTGTGCCGGCAATTTCCGAAAGCCATGCAGCTTTGTTGCCGAAATTGCGCACATCGCTGATCTGCCCGCTGATAGCGGCTGCAGTGGCTTTCGACAATGCGGTCATCGTAGGGAATGCCTTAAAAAAAGCCGGAGCGATCTGGTTGATATGCCGGTCGGAATCCTGTGCGGAAAGTACCACCATTACCAATAGCTGGTAGGTATTTTTATAGTCAAGGGGGTGTTTGGTGGATTTATATTTTTTTAAAAGCGGTTGGACGGCCTTAGGCCAGTTGACAGAGGCGCTCATAAAATGGAATTTGAATTGAAATTACGATTTTTTGAATGATCTGACAATCTCAGACCTGAGGATTGAGAGGTGAGACTTGAAGGCTCAGGGCTTTCGGCTGACAGCTCAAGCTCAGCCTATGGCTGCTGTTCTTTCTTTTCAAGCGTTGCCTGCATACTGCTTCTTTCCTGCTTGTAGGCGTTCCAGTCAAAACCAAGTAAGAATTCTGTGGCCGCTTCTGCCCCGCGTTCGAACAATGCCAGCTTTTCGGCGTCCGTAATAAAAAAATTCAGCCAGTTAAAATCCGGCAGCGGAATACGGCCGATTCCCCGGGAATATACTTTGTTCTTTAACTGGAAGTCCTTATCGTAATAATTTCTTACCGTATTGAATATCCGGAAAAAATAACCGCTCAGGGTCCAGGCCGATGCATTCTTACCGGTGTCACCCGGACTGCTGTCATCCAGGTCAATGCCGAAAACAGGAAGGCGCGGCACCACCACTTTGGGATTATAAAAAATATTGATCGGGAAATTGGAAAGAATGCCTCCATCCACAAAACGCGCTTCCACCGGTGGGGTTTTTTCTCCAAAAGCGGCCATCCATGCTTCTTTTATTTCAGCATCCGAGTTGGGTATGCCGTAAATGAAATACGATTCAAAGAAAAGCGGGATCGACATGGAGGCCCGTACCATGCCGGCAGGGTGCAGTTCCCCGATGCGGTCAGCGGTCCGGAACAGGTTGCACATTTTTGGAAATTCAATTTTATTTTCTGTGATCAGTTCAGAGGCGATCACGGTTACATCTGGGGCCAGCCCGGCAAGACCATCCGGATGTTCGTGGCGGAGGTGAAGCCCCGTTATGGGCTGACAGGCCTTTTTGTTAAATGCGTCCAGGCTGTCGACATCGCTTTCCTTCATCTGTTGTTTCAGCCAGTCGTAAAAAAAGTCACCGGGATTGATGCCATAGCCACTCTGGCGCAGGCGTTTCAGCAGGCGGCTTACATACCAGGCCAGCACCCCGAGAAGCAAGGTAACAGCAAGCAGCACCACAACAAGTGTTTGAGTGAGCTGTGCCATCGGCGTATTATGCGGCAGCAGCCATAAACAAACAAATGTAGTTGCCAGCAGTACGGCATAAAAAATACCCAGGCCGTTTGCACCATTCTTCAGCTTTTTTAAAAAACCGGTCTTGGTGATGAACCGTTTGATCAGCCATCGGGCGGCCGGATGTCCGTCTACCAGGTCAAAAAAATCCAGGCGGGTGATCGCCTCCAGGATCCTTACAGATTTGGATGCCTCCTTTTTCCCGGTAATGGCCAGCAGCGCCGTATTGATGGCACCGGCACTTGTACCCGCCAGCCGCATAAAACGGATGCCCATTTGTTCGAGTATATAGGTATATCCAACCAGGGCCACTCCCAGCACACCTCCGCCTTTCTGAACCAGGTTCACATACTGGTTGCCGTCTTTATCCAGCGTGTCGGAAATGATCAGCCGGTTGCCGTTTTCGCCAAAAGCCGCCTTTAATTTTTCCAGCTGGGTCAGCACTTTCGGACTATAAAGGAAATCATTTACTGTTAATTTTTTAGAGGAGCCCATGGTGCTGCTGTTTCGTAAAATGATCCTTATAAAGATACGCCATCTCCCCCGACTTCTTTTAAAATCGCTATATTTGATCATGCCTTTTCCCCTTTAACGGTTGTACCATACCTCAGCTTTCCGGGAAAAAGAGCCGCACTGTTTAAAAGGCCTTTCAAACAGAAAACAATATACATCATGCAGAAAGCGTTTAATCCTGAAGACATAGCCGACCTTTTTGTTGCATATGTAAATACACAGCGTCTCGATGGGCTGCTGTCATTATACGACGAACAGGCGGTGCTGATCACTGATCCCGCTACCGGTCAAACCGCGCACGGACTTCCGGCCATTGAGCGTTTTTACAAAGCATTACTGGAGACCCGGCCTCGATTTGAAAGAGGTACACAACAACTGACACTCGTCAATGGTGATATTGCCCTCACTTCCTCCCGGCTGATCAACGGCGCCGTAACTGCAGAAGTAGCCCGGAAACAATCCGATGGAAGCTGGCTCTGGATCATCGATCAGCCGGTGATCGCAACAGAAGTAGTATCACCCCTAATTCCGGCGCTATGAACCTATCGCCCCGTTTAAATGCCGTTGTAAATGCGCTGCCGCTTCATGAGGGTATCAGGGTACTTGAGATCGGCTGCGGAACCGGAGTTGCGGCAAAAGAAATTGTACAGCGGATCGGGCATGGCTTTTTGCTGGGTATCGACCGCTCAGCCAAAGCCATTCAGCAGTCTGAAAAAAATGCTGCAGCTGAAGTAAAAACGGGTAAACTGGAATTTTTGCAGGTTGCAGTGGAAGATTTTGAACTGCCCGCCGGCATGCCTCTTTTTGATATTGCCTTTGCCATACGTGTGGGAGCGCTGGACGGTCGTCATCCGCAGCTGGAAGCAAGTGCACTGACCTGTATTGCCAGGGCGCTGACAAAAAAAGGGCGGCTGTTTATTGATGGCGGAAATCCTTTAAAGGAATTGCCAATCCGTGCCTTTTTATACTGATGAACCGTTGAATACATCTGATAATCAGCTATAAGCTGTATATTGCAGCAATTTTTCAAACATCAAAACAACATGCATATGAAGAATCTTACATTGGGATTTCTTGCTTTATTGAGCACAGCAGCTATGAATGCGCAAACAGGGCTTGGGGTTCAGGCCGGCGTTAATTTTTCCAATATTACAGGAAAAGACGTCTCGGGAGCCAAGTTAAAAACAGGGTTTCAGGTAGGCATTAATTATGACATTAAAATGTCCGACGAATTTTCATTTCAGCCCGGGCTGAATTACCTGCAAAACGGGCTCAAAACAACCGGGACCTTTGATAATAATTCGGGCAGCGAATTAAAACTAAACCTGCCGTTTTTACAACTGCCGCTTCTTTTTAAATATAACCCGGAAGTAAGCGGTGGGAACAAGGTCATTCTGGCTGCAGGGCCATATATTTCCTACGGGATAGGAAAGGTAAAAGCCAGTTCCGGCAATATGTCGGAAAAAGCTGACTGGAGCGATGTGGACGGTGAAGGATTCCAGAGAACCGACGCCGGTGCAAAACTCCTGATCGGATACGAATTGAGAAACGGGTTGTCCTTAAACCTGAACGGGGACCTGGGTCTTACAAAGGCAGTAAAGGATGTAAAGGCCCACTATAGCGCATTTGGGATCACCTTAGGGTACCGGTTCAGATAATTGACCGGGTATTACGAAAAGAAAAGGCGGCTGGAATGCATTTTTGCAACAGCCGCCTTTTCCTTTAACCCGGATTTTTTATAAATAGTTTTCGATCTCTTCTACCAGCTCCTGCTTGGTAATCGGTATGCCCATGATCTTATGGTAGCCTTTTGCATCGATCAGGAACTGGTCACGGATGATCTTTATAAGCTGTCCGTTGTTGATCTCCGGGATCAGCACGGTCTTAAACCGCCGCAACAGATCACCCAGGTTATTGGGGAACGGGCGCAGGTGCCGTAAATGTGCATGACTTACCGATTTTCCGCGGGACTGTAATTCCAGCACAGCGGATTTGATGACACCATAAGTAGAACCCCAGCCCAGCACCAGCACATCTCCCTCAGGTTTTCCGGTATCCACCTTTTGTTCGGGTATAAAGGCTGCAATTTTATCCACCTTCTCCTGCCGGATCTTCACCATTTGCTGGTGATTGGCAGGATCATAGCTGATATTGCCGGTAATATTTTGTTTTTCAATTCCGCCGATGCGGTGTTCCAGCCCCTTTGTTCCAGGCACCACCCAGGGGCGCACGAGGTTCTCATCCCTGATGTAGGGCTGGAATTTATCTTCATGATGCCCCAGCTCTTTTTTGAACTGTACATGGATGGGATGCAGTGTATCCTCTGTCGGGAATTTCCAGGGTTCTGCCCCGTTGGCGATATAACCATCACTCAGGAAGATCACCGGCACCATGTGCTGCACACTGATCTTTACAGCTTCATATACGGCATCAAAACAGTCCGCCGGGGAAGAAGCGGCGATCACGGGCATGGGACATTCCCCGTTACGACCATAATAAGCCTGCAACAGGTCTGACTGTTCGGTTTTGGTGGGTAGTCCGGTAGAGGGCCCGCCCCGCTGTACATCAATGATCAGCAGCGGTATCTCCAGCATTACTGCCAGTCCCATGGCTTCTGTTTTCAAGGCCATTCCCGGACCGGAAGTAGTGGTCACGCCGAGTGACCCGCCATAGGAAGCACCGATTGCGGCGCTGATGGCAGCGATCTCATCCTCCGCCTGATACGTACGTATGCCAAAATTCTTATGCCGGCTCAATTCATGCAGGATATCCGAGGCGGGTGTGATGGGGTAAGTGCCCAGGAACATGGGCAACCCGCTTTTTTGAGAGGCAGCGATCAATCCCAGCGCCAGGGCCTGGTTGCCCATAATGGAGCGGTAGGTTCCGGGGTCCATACGCGCCTTTTCCACTTTGTAGGTGGTGGTAAATGTTTCCGTGGTCTCCCCGTAATTATATCCTGCCTGTAATACTTTTATATTGCTGTCGAGTATCTCCGGACGTTTGCCAAATTTTTCCTTTAAGAAGTCAACAGAGCTTTCCATATTCCGGTCGTACATCCAGTATAAAAAGCCCAGTACAAACATGTTTTTGGCGCGGTCCTTTTCCTTGGTACCCATCGTATATTCCTTCAGCGCTTCCCGGGTCATTTTGGTCACGTCCATTTTTATGACCTCATAGCTCTGTAAGCTGTCGTCCGCTATGGGATTTTCACCTTCCGGGTAATTGGCAAGACGCAGGTTTTTGGAATCAAAGCCATCGGTATTCACGATGATCTTTCCGCCCTTTTTCAGTGCGCCCAGGTTGGCCTTCAGCGCTGCGGCATTCATGGCCACCAATACGTCATAGTTATCACCCGGTGTATAGATACTGTCTGATGAAAAACGCAGCTGGTAGCCGCTCACCCCCGGAAGGGTGCCCTGCGGAGCACGTATCTCCGCCGGAAAATCCGGAAAAGTAGAAAGATCGTTACCTAATAAAGCCGTATTATTTGTAAACTGCGTTCCGGTTAATTGCATACCATCGCCACTATCTCCTGCAAACTTGATGACTACATCCTGTAGCACCTCCTGGTTTCGAATCATATCAAAATTTATTGGGATGCAAAGGTACAACAGTTTACCCGGAGGTACTACCATGAATTTGTAAAAATGGATGGCAGGCTGAAGGCCATTGGTTAATATCAGCTACCAGTTGTTAGCTATATAAGCAGGGCCTCCTGTAAAAGCTGAGGGCTGACGGCTGAAAGCTGACAGCTCCTACCGCACAGCAATCATGCTGATCTCCACATTTACAAATTTAGGAAGCGCCGCCACCTGAACTGTTTCCCTTGCCGGGAAATCCGATGTAAAGTATTGGCCATAAACGCTGTTGATGGCTGCAACCCGGTTCATATCCGTAATAAAGATGGTTGATTTTACCACATGGGAGAAATCCAGCCCCGCCGTCTCCAGGATGGCCTTCAGGTTCAGCATACACTGGTGCGTTTCTGCTTCGAGGCTTTCGTTGTTAAGATCCCCGGTTTGAGGATCAATGCACACCTGCCCGGAAATATAAAGTGTATCTCCTGCAAAAATGGCCTGGTTGTACGGACCAATAGGGGCCGGGGCCTTATCTGTATTCACAATTTTTTTTTCCATTGCTGATTTTTGAGAACGAATATAGTTTTAATGGATTTTATGTACAAAAAGCTGTTTGTGTTATTTTTGTGGAATGGCTTTGTTACTCAACATCGATACCGCTGTAGATGGTGCTTCTATTTGCATTTCAAAAAATGAAACCGTATTGGCTTATACGGAACATCCCACTCCCACCGCCCACGCTTCCTGGATCGGCAATGCCATTAAAAACCTCTTTACCTCAAACCAGCTCTCAATGAATGATTTAGACGCCATTGCTGTTAGTAACGGACCCGGATCCTACACCGGTCTTCGCATCGGCCTGGCAACAGCAAAAGGCCTGTGTTTTGCCCTGGATAAACCCCTGATCTGTCTCAATACGCTGAAAATTATGGCCAGTGCGGTGTGCGATGCCGATACCGACCTGATCTGTCCTGTTATTGATGCCCGGAGGATGGAAGTTTATACGGCGGTGTATGAAAAAGATTTAACAATTCGGACACCACCGGAAGCCCTTATTGTAAATGACACCAGCTATGCAGCGTTACTGGACGGCAGCCGTGTATTGTTCACCGGCAATGGGGTACCCAAGCTTCAGCAGGTCATAAAACATTCAAACGCAATCTTTAGCAACAATCGGTATACCGCGGCCAACATGCCGGTTTTAACGATTAAGCAATACGTTGAGCAGCAGTTTGATGATCTTTCATATACGGAGCCTTTTTATCTGAAGGCCGTGTATTTTAACAAAAATTAAATTAAGGAAATTTATATACGTTTTTGGCAGGGTTAAATATCAAATAAATTAAATGGATATATACCTTTGTTGGCCATTCAAATAAACTCTATTTATACAGAACAATGAGCAATTACCAGATTTCTTTTACATTAAAAAAAGAAAACAGTAGCCACATCACTGTTGATACACTTAATGTAAAAAAAGCCGCCTTGATCCTTCGAGCCTTTAACCACAAATTAAGACAACAGATTCTGAAGCTGATCGACACCCAGGACAAAATCACTGTTACTGAAATTTACGTAAAACTACGTATCGAACAGTCGGTAGCCTCACAACACCTTGCGATTCTCCGTAAGGCGGAATTTGTAAACACAGAACGCGACGGAAAATTTATTTACTACACCGTAAATACCGATCGCATGAAGGATCTGAACCGTTTCGTTTCAGATCTGCTGGGTTAACACGTAAAGAGATCTTATTGAAGTACCCTCCGTTAACGGAGCGGTACTTTTTTTTACCCATAACTTTGCAGAAACATTAGAAAAAAAATGAAGACGTTAGCGTTGAATGATTTTTTAGACACCGCACAAAAAGGTGCGGTAATACTGGACACAAGAACTACCGAACAGTTTAAAGAAGGTTTTATACCCGGCAGCATTCATGTACCGGCAGGTGCCAAGCAGTTTGAAGAATGGGTTACAGCAGTACTGGAAAAGGAGATCCCGGTTTTGCTGATAGCGGCAGATGATGCCGCCGGGACGGAAACCCGGCTGAGCCGGATGGGCTATACCGTTGCCGGTACACTGAACGGCGGGTACGAATCTTTCAAAAATGCCGGCGGCACTCCGGATATGATCATTGATGTGGAAGCCGACGAGCTGATGATGGATATCCCGTTCGACGAACACCTGATCGTAATGGATGTCCGTAAACCCATCGAATTTGCAGAAGGGCATCTGAAAGATGCCGTGAACCTGCCGCTTACTGATATGAACGACCCGCTGCGGATCTCCGCAATTGAGGAAAAAGACAACCTCTACCTCCATTGTGGCGGCGGAACCCGCAGCGTAATAGCCGCATCCGTGCTGAAACGGCAGGGCATTCATAACCTGAGGAACGTGGCGGGGGGATGGAAAAAAATAAAGGAGGAACCCCGGGCTGAGATCGTGAAGGAACCGGGATTGCTGAATTAGTTCACGGCAAATAGTTCATGGTTCAGGAATTGCAGCAGCGCTGCGATGGGTACTCCTCATCATTCACTGCGAACTATGAACTATTTTGCTTATTTTTATGCCCTTGTTTGCCTGTTTACAGGCATATTTTTTTTAAACCAACGGTAATGAATTTATTTGATGTTTACCCCTTGAACGATGTAACAATTGTTAAAGCAAAAGGGTCTTATGTTTGGGACGACCAGGGCGATCAGTACCTGGATCTTTACGGCGGTCATGCCGTTATCAGTATCGGACACACACATCCGCATTGGGTAAAACGAATTGAAGCGCAACTGGAAAAAATTGCATTTTATTCCAACTCCATCCGCATACCGCTGCAACAGGAGCTGGCCAAAAAACTGGGTGAGGTTTCCGGGAAGGAAGACTACCAGCTTTTCCTTTGCAATTCAGGCGCAGAAGCCAACGAGAATGCGTTAAAACTGGCTTCCTTTTACAATGGCCGGAAAAAGATCATTGCTTTTAATAAGGCTTTTCATGGAAGAACTTCGCTGGCGGTAGCCGCTACCGATAATAAGAATATCGTGGCTCCTGTTAATGAGACCGACAATGTGGTCTTCCTTCCTTTCAATGATGAAACAGCACTGGAAGATTATTTCGAGAAACACGGAAAAGAAGTTTCATCCGTGATCATCGAAGGCATACAGGGTGTGGGCGGTATCAATGTGGCCAGTGAATCCTTTTTAAAACTGATCCGCGCGCTGTGCACGAAGCATGGTGCCGTATACATCGCAGACAGTGTACAATGTGGCTATGGCCGCAGCGGAAAATTTTTCAGTCATGATTTTGCTGGTGTAAATGCTGACATTTACACCATGGCCAAAGGCATGGGCAACGGATTTCCTGTAGCGGGTATTATCATTGCACCGCATATCCAGCCCAAACACTTCCTGCTGGGCACTACATTTGGCGGCAATCATCTTGCCTGTGCCGCAGCACTGGCCGTACTGGAAGTGATCCGGGAAGAAAAGCTGATGGGCAACGCCGTTATGGTGGGTAAATACCTGCGGGAGGAACTGTCGGCCATACCGGAAATAAAAAATGTAAGAGGCCGCGGACTGATGATCGGCTTTGATGTACCGGAAGAGCTGGGGCCATTAAAAAAGAACCTGCTGGCAAAGCACAAGATCTTTACCGGTGAGGCCAAACCCAACGTGATCCGCCTGCTGCCCTCGCTGGCACTCAAAAAAAAGGATGCCGAAGAATTTATTGAAGCAGTAAAAGAAGAGATCGCCGCCATCCACGAAACCGCTTAGCCGGCTCCCGTTCCGGAAGTCTGGAAGCGCCGGACCCGGCCGGCGTGTGGGTTACTGCTGCACCGGCCTTTATCAACGACCAAGAACCAATAAGAATCAATCGCATAAAATGTCTCTTTTAAAAACAAGAAATTTTATAAGTGCGGACGATGTTACCAACATTGAGGCGCTGGTGAACAAAGCACTGGATTATAAAAGCAACCCGTTTAAAGATAAGACCCTGGGGGCCGGCAAAAGGATCGGCTGCCTGTTCTTAAACCCCAGTATGCGCACCCGGCTAAGTACCCAGATCGCCGCGCAGAACCTGGGGATGGAACCCATTGTTTTTAATGTAGGTTCAGAAGGCTGGCAACTGGAATTTGAAGAAGAAGCCATTATGAGCGGCTCTACATCAGAGCATGTAAAAGATGCAGCGCCGATCATGGGCAAATATTTTGATATCCTGGCTATCCGTACCTTTCCCTCGCTGGCCAATAAAGAAGATGATTACAGCGAGCTCTATGTAAACCAGTTCATCAAATACTCCGGTATCCCCGTGCTGAGCCTTGAAACGGCCACGCTGCACCCGTTGCAGAGCCTTACGGATGTCATTACCATTAAAGAGACCTTTCAGGAAAAACGGAAACCCAAAGTAGTCCTTACCTGGGCGCCGCATGTAAAACCCCTGCCCCAGTGTGTGGCCAACAGCTTCTCACAATGGATGAATGCCTGGGGCGAGGTGGATTTTGTGATCACGCATCCGGAAGATTATGAGCTCGACCCGGCATTTGCCGGAAAGGCCACCATTCTGCATGATCAGGACGAGGCATTAAAGGATGCCGACTATGTGTACGTGAAGAACTGGAGCACGTATAACGACTATGCCAAGATCTATAACAATGACCCTTCCTGGATGCTGACACTGGACAAGCTTTCAGCCACCAATAATGCAAAAGTGATGCACTGCCTGCCTGTGCGGAGAAATGTGGAGCTGAGTGATGAAGTACTGGACAGCCCTCATAGTATTGTAACCCGGGAGGCCGGCAACCGCGTATGGGCGGCCCAGGCGGTATTAAGTGAGTTATTACAAAAAATCTGAGTCCCTGCTCTATAAGTTATGGATACGAACGATCAGCTCTTTATCATAAAAATCGGAGGCAATATCATTGACGATCCTGCTGCACTGGAAGCCTTTCTGACAGACTTCTCAAAAATAAAAGCAGCTAAGATACTGGTGCACGGGGGCGGGAAGATCGCCACAAAGATCGGGGCACAACTGGGGATCGAGTCGAACTATGTAGACGGACGGAGGATTACGGATGATGCCACCATCGACCTGGTGACCATGGTATATGGCGGACTGGCAAATAAAAAGATCGTGGCACAGCTGCAGGCACTGGGTACTGATGCGATCGGGCTTACCGGTGCCGATGCCAATATTATTCCCGCCAAAAAACGGCCGGTAAAAACGATCGATTACGGATGGGTGGGTGATGTGGAAACAGCCAACATCAGAGCGGAAACACTGAGCTTCTTTCTTGAAAATACGATCACCCCGGTTTTTGCGCCGCTTACACATGATAACAGCGGGCATATCTTAAATACCAACGCGGATACCATTGCAGCATCACTGGCAGTAGCATTGTCCGGCAGGTTTAACGTACGGCTCATTTACTGCTTTGAAAAGAAAGGCGTGCTGGAAGACGTTAATAACGACGCTTCCGTCATCCGCCGGCTGGACCGCAACTACTATCAGCAACTCAAAGAAGAAAAAAAACTGTTCGAAGGCATTCTTCCTAAAATAGACAATGCCTTTGCGGCCATTGACGCCGGTGTATTCCAGGTGCTGATCGGCCATGCCCGCGACCTGGTTAAAAATACCACGGACAATAACGAAGGAACATTGATTTTCTAAACAGGCCCCAGGGCTATAATTTTATTTTATGCAGGAACAACTTTACCAGGAAGCAGTCGCACTCTTAAAACAACTGATCGAAACGCCCAGTTTCAGTAAGGAAGAAGACCAGACTGCGGAGCTGATCATTGCTTATCTGGACAAGTATGGGATCCCCACCAAACGGCTGGGAAATAACATCATCGCCAAGAACAAACATTTTGATGAAGCCAGGCCGACGCTGTTGCTGAACTCGCATCATGATACCGTAAAACCCAATCCCAAGTATACCCTGGATCCGTTTAAAGCCATTGAAAAAGAGGGAAAACTCTACGGGCTGGGCAGTAATGATGCCGGCGGTTGCCTGGTATCACTGATCGCCACCTTTATCTATTACTACGAAAAAGAAAATCTCAACTACAATGTGATGCTCGTAGCCAGTGCCGAAGAGGAGATATCCGGCTATAACGGCATTGAAGCTGCAGTAAACATCCTCCCGGCTATTGACTTCGCCATTGTAGGCGAACCTACCAAGCTGCAAATGGCAGTAGCGGAGCGCGGACTGATGGTGCTGGATTGCACCGCACACGGAAAAGCCGGTCATGCCGCCCGTAATGAAGGTGAAAATGCCATCATCAAAGCGCTTACGGACATCGAATGGTTTCACTCCTATCGCTTTGAAAAAGTATCGGAACTGCTGGGAGACAGCCGCATGACCTGTACGGTTATCGAAACCGAGAACAAACAGCACAATGTAGTGCCTTCCTCCTGCAAATATGTAGTGGATGTGCGTTTGAATGAATTGTATTCTTTTGAAGAGATCCTGGATGCCATCCGGCAAAATGTTTCCAGCGAAGTAAAGCCCCGGTCTACCCGCCTGCGCTCCACTGCTATTTCACTGGACCATCCCATCGTACAGGCCGGCATTGCCATGGGAAAAACCACTTACGGCTCACCCACCACCTCCGATAAGGCACTGATGCCGTTCCCCGGATTGAAAATGGGGCCCGGCGATTCCGCCCGCAGTCATACCGCAGATGAATACATTTACCTGCACGAAATCGAAGGTGGCATTAAGGATTATATTGAGATCGTGGGAAGAGTTATGAGCTGAATTTGGAATTAAGAATTACGAATTTGTTACACCATTCTTTAAAATAAAAAACTTCCTTACTATTACTATGAGCAGCTTTGATAAAGAGGCTTTAAAAAGAAGGACCAAAGATTTTTCGATAGCCGTGGCCAAACTTGCAATTGACCTGCCTTATAATGCCATCAATAAGAATTACGGTAACCAAATTATTCGAAGTTCAAGTTCAACCGGAGCAAACTATCGTGCTGCATGCAGGGCAAAGTCAACAGCAGACTTTATCAACAAACTCAAAATTGTCGAAGAAGAAACGGATGAAACCTTGTATTTTCTCGAGCTGTTGACCGAATTTAATGCCAATAAAAAAGAACAAATAGAGATTATTTGGAAAGAAGGAAATGAGATCCTATCAATTATTGTTGCATCAATCATTACGCTTCAGGGCAGGAAAGCATAAATTCGCAGTACAGAACTCATAATTCTTAATTCATAATTCGCAATTCAGAATGAAGCTTTGGAAAAAAAATACCGACTCTTTAAAAGAGGTAGAAACCTTTACCGTAGGCCGGGACAGGGAAATGGACCTGTACCTGGCGCCTTTTGATGTATTGGGCTCGCTGGCACATATCCAGATGCTGGAATCGGTGGGACTGTTAAAAAAAGAAGAGCTGGCCGGGTTGCAGGGCGCCCTGCGCGGCATCTATGCCGATATCAAAAAAGGGGATTTTGAACTGCAGGAGGATGTGGAAGACATTCATTCGCAGGTGGAGCTCTTATTGACCCAACGCATCGGAGAGGCCGGCAAAAAGATACACAGCGCGCGGAGCCGTAACGACCAGGTTCTGGTAGATCTGAAACTATTTCTGCGCGACGAAATAGAAACCACTGTTAAAGCGGTCCTCCCGTTCTTTGAGCTGCTGCAGACCCAGAGCGAAAAATATAAGACCTTTCTGCTGCCCGGCTACACGCATCTGCAACTGGCCATGCCCTCCTCATTCGGACTCTGGTTTGGCGCTTATGCCGAAAGTCTGGTGGATGACCTCATCAGTCTGAAGGCGGCTTATGATATCATCAATAAGAACCCGCTGGGATCTGCTGCGGGATATGGCTCCTCCTTCCCTATTAATCGTACGCTTACAACAGAATTACTGGGATTTGCCACGCTCAATTATAATGTGGTATATGCACAAATGGGGCGCGGGAAAGCCGAGCGGGTGGTGGCACAGGCATTGGCGAACATTGCAGACACACTTTCCCGTATGAGCATGGATGCTACCTTATACCTGAACCAGAACTTCGGCTTTATCAGTTTTCCGCCGGAGCTCACCACCGGCAGCAGCATCATGCCGCATAAAAAGAACCCGGATGTATTTGAGCTTATCCGTTCGCATTGCAACCGCATCAAGGCCCTGCCCAACGAGATCACCCTGATGACCACCAACCTTCCGTCCGGCTACCACCGCGACCTGCAATTGCTGAAGGAACATTTATTCCCTGCGTTCAGCATATTAAGAGATTGCATCGAGATGGCAGGCCTGATGTTCTCCAATATCGAAGTGAAGCCCGATCTTTTAAAAGACGAAAAATACAAATACCTGTTCACCGTGGACCTGGTTAATCAGCTGGTGCTGGAAGGTACTCCCTTCCGTGATGCCTATATCCAGGTGGGGAAATCTGTAGAAGACGGTACCTATAAGGTACCGGAACAATCTGCCATCAATAATCCGCATGAAGGAAGCATCCAGAATTTATGTACGGAACAGATCCGTCAATTGATGACGCAAACCGTAGCATCCTTTGATTTTGAGGCAGTACACCAGGCGTATCAGCAGTTGCTGAAGGCGGAGTAGCCGGGCTTTTCCTGCCAATTTCCGCATATTTTTTCCTGCCGGTCTTCCCGGATGATCCGCTGATCAGCACCAATTCATCTGCGCCTGATCGGTGCAGTCTGCGGGGTATAAAACCCTGCTGATTTGGCGACCTCCCGGTTTTGAGGTAACTTTGCCCCGATGCATCTGTATTTTATACATACAAAGGCCTATCTCCTGTGCCCCGCTGGTCAGCTCCTGTAACAGCTTTCCGGCGCTTCGTTTTGCATTATTTTTTCTAATCATTTATCTTTTTAATTATGAGTACGAACAGTAACCCGGTTATTCTTTGCGAAACCGATTATAAAAAACTTACAGCCATAGTTGCCCCGGACAAAAAAACAGAAGAACAGGGCAATACCCTTGCCCACGAATTAAGCAGGGCCGTTGTTGTTAAGGACGAGGCCCTACCGGCCGATACCATCCGCATCGGGTCTGCCGTCCGTATCCTGGATATTCAGACGGGGAAGGAAAAAGATTTTCAGATCGTGATGCCGGCGGAAGCAGACATCCATGCAAAAAAAATATCCATACTCACTCCCATGGCGGCAGCTATCATCGGATTCAGAACAGGCGATACCGTTTCCTGGAAGATGCCGTCCGGACTGAAAGAACTGGAAGTAGTGGCCGTGGAGAATATAATGGCTGCAAAAGCCTGATCTCCGGAACTGAACTTTCGTTTGTTAACAGAATTCCCGACCCGGGCTTTTAATAAAAACAACACCAAATTCAAGGTTCCATTCATTATTTCGATTATTTTAGACGTTTTCGATCGCTTACTAAATTTAAAACTTATTGAAAATGAAAAAAGGTTTCTTATTATTCCTGCTTTGCGCGGTATTTCTTGGGGCAAACGCTCAAAAGAAAAAAGCAGCAACCCTCTTTAACGGTAAAGACCTCACCGGCTGGAAGATACATGGCACTGAAAAATGGTATGT